>NZ_DATEQZ010000116.1:0-29593 GCF_035272065.1 Binatus sp. (SeqCode) | reverse complement strand
GACCTTTTGTCCTGCGAAAGACGAACCTGCGAGGAATACTTCTCGGTCGCATCCTTGTATGGAGGCGGCCAATCGACGCGCTGCGTAGGCACGATCTTCATCGTCATGCCGCGCTCGACCTTGTAGTAAACACCTGGGCCTACGAGATCTCTAACTTTCTCCGCATTCTCGGGCGTGATGAAATCACCCGGCTTGACCTGCGCGTAACTCGCAGGGCTGAACGCTCCAATTGCGAGCAGCAGTGTGGTCACCAAGATCGTCGAGATCCATGACGATACACTCTCGAGCCTTCGCATAATCATGACCTCCTGGATTAGGAACGCGGCGAAGATGCCGCGCTCTCGCTAATGACTCACATTAGAATTAGCTGAATAAATGGTCAATACCAATTCATCGGCGATGTCCGGTTCGTTGTTGAAATTGGGTAGCGGCTGCATAGTCATTTAAGCGGCTTTCTCCGCGTCGTCAATCCTTGGTTCTCGATCGATTCCGGCGTCGTGTGCGCGCAGCGCGGCGACCAGGGTCGGCATCGCGCGGTAACCGACAAGCCTGCGGAAACCGCGCTCAGCCTCGAGCATGCCGGCGGCGGTCCAGCGCAGCACCATAGCGCCGCTCTGCCAGCGTTTGACTCGGCGTCCGATTTCGCGCACCCGGCTGAACAGGTTCTCGATCAGATTGGTGGAAGACAGCACACGTTCGAGGCTCTCCGGCAGTCCCAGCCGCATCACGGCCAGAGTTTCGTCCAGCCCTTCGCGCAGCGAGGCGGCGGCGCCGGGATGAGGATGTTCAAGCTGGCGCGCCAGGTTTTCGAGCAGGCGCCGCGCGCGTTTGGGGTCACGCGCCGCGTAGGCCTGGCTCATCGTGCTGCGGACCGAGGCCCGCATCCGCTCGGGCAGAGCCTCTGTAACATTGCGCTTCTTATGCTCGCGGCAGCGCTGAATCAGGGCGAGTGTGCCGAACATCTCGACCACCGCCTTGTGCAGCGCTTTGGCCCCGTCGATTACGACTAGCAGCGCGCGGTTGAGATTAAGTCCGCGCTCGACCAGATCGGTTAGCAGGACCCGCACCGCCGCGGTGTTCCCCGGCAAAGCCGTTATGCGCGTCGTCCAGTAGTCAGATGGACGCAGGCCGTATCAAGCTGTGCCGGCGGTGGCGCGCTACGCTTCGTCGCTCGCATCCCGGCCAGGCGATAGCCGAGTTCGCGCTGGTGCTGACGCCGTGCCTGATGCTGTTCTTCGGGATTATCAACTTTGCGCTGGCGCTCTATTGCTACGACTTCGTTTGCTATAGCGCCCAGCAGGCCGTTCGCTACGAGACCGTCCATGGCTCGACCGCGAGCACGGTCGTGTCATCGTCGGATGTTCAGAACTACGTGGACACGCTCGTCGTCGGCGTGCTTAAGACCAGTGCGATGACCGTCACCACGACCTGGGCGCCCAACAACAAACCCGGCGGCGTCGTCACCGTGACCGTCACCTACAATTTCCCACCGCTAACGAGCCTGGTCTCCTCCGTCACGATCCCGCTAACCCGCACCGCCGCAATGGTAATCACGCAGTAGCTTCTGTTCCTCTCCTTGCCGATCCCTCGCCCGTTATTTCACGGAAGAGGTTAGGTGAGGGTTCTGGGGCTCAAGATGCAGGCGTGCTACGTCGCCGCTGCTCTTCTCTGACTCTCTTCCCCGCGTTCAGCTATTCGGATCGACGCCCCACTTTTTCTTGTTCTCCGCGACTTGCTCGGGCGTCGGGTGCTCAACCTTCTTGAACGGCATCACCTTGAACTGATCCTTGATCTCGAGAATCGCGTGGTTGAGCGCGATGTCGTCCTTCAGCACGTCGGGAACCGCCGGCTCCTCGAAAATTGCCTGCCACGGACATTCGGGCTCGCAGGCGCCGCAATCGATACATTCGTCGGGATCGATGTAGAGCTGGTTGGGGAATTTTACTTTGTCGGCGCCGACGTATTCGTAGATGCAATCGACGGGGCATACGCTGACGCATCCGGTGTCAACGCAGTCGCGGCAAAGACGCGTAATCGTCCAGGGCATGGTTGCAGCCTCGCTTGAAATCCAGTCGCTATAAAAAATCTCGGCCTGAAACCGCACTCCCTATTGTCGAGAGTACGCCGCATAACCTATATCGGCACGGCCCCTCTGAAAAGGGCAAAGCGGGGGCAAGTCGCGACGGTCGGAACCCGCTGTCATCGGCCGCTGGCCGGGTTAGAATAGTCGGCGCACGAGCGTCAGAAATACGACAGGAATATAGAAGATGGCATCAAAATCGAGAGCGAAGATGCGCAAACCCGGCGTCGCCAAGCGCGCGACCACCGCGAAGGCCGCTCCCGTGGCCGCCAAGGCGCCGGATACCGGCAAGCGCGTCGAGTCGGACAGCATGGGCGCAATCGAGGTCGCCAACGACCGCTACTGGGGGGCGCAGACCGAGCGTTCGCTGCTGCACTTCGCGATCGGATTCGATCGGATGCCGCGCTCGGTGGTGCGCGCGTTCGGTATTTTGAAGAAAGCGGCGGCCGAGGTTAATCGCGACCTCGGCAAGCTGCCGCCCGACAAGGCCAGGCTGATAACCGCGGCCGCCGACGAGGTGATCGCGGGCAAGCTCGACGATCATTTCCCGCTGCGCATCTGGCAGACCGGCAGCGGCACGCAGACCAACATGAACGCCAACGAGGTCATCGCGAACCGCGCGATCGAGATGGCCGGCGGCGTGCTCGGCAGCAAGAAGCCGATCCATCCCAACGACGACGTGAACATGTCGCAGTCGTCGAACGACACGTTTCCGACCGCGATGCATATTGCGGCGGCCGAAGAAGTCACGCACGACCTGATTCCCTCGGTGCGCAAATTGCGCGACGCGCTCGCGCGCAAAGCCAAGGCGTTCGCCGACATCGTGAAAATCGGACGCACGCATCTGATGGATGCGGTCCCCCTGACGCTCGGACAGGAATTCTCGGGCTACGTCGCGCAGCTCGACTACGACTTGAAGCGCCTCGAGGCGGCCCTGCCGGACCTGCTCGAACTCGCAATCGGCGGCACAGCGGTAGGCACCGGCCTCAACACGCATCCGGGATTTGCTGATCGCGTCGCGAAAAAAATTGCCGAGTACACCGGGCTGCCGTTCAAATCCGCGCCCAACAAGTTTGCGGCGCTGGCTGCCCACGATGCGCTGGTGGCGGCTTCTGGAGCGCTCAAGACGCTCGCGGTTTCGCTGATGAAAATCGCCAACGACGTGCGCTGGATGGGCTCGGGACCGCGCACCGGCCTCGGCGAATTACTCCTGCCGGAGAATGAGCCGGGCTCGTCGATCATGCCGGGCAAGGTGAATCCAACGCAGAGCGAGGCGATGACGATGGTCTGCATCCAGGTGATCGGCAATGACGTCGCGATCACGACGGCCGGCTCGCAGGGAAATTTCGAGCTCAACGTTTTCAAGCCGCTCATCATCCACAATTTTCTGCACTCGACGATGCTGCTGGCGCACTCGTGCGCGTCGTTCAGCAAGTATTGCGTCGAAGGGATCGAGCCGAATCGCGAACAGCTTCGGCGCAACGTCGAAAATTCATTGATGCTGGTGACGGCGCTGAGCCCGCACATCGGTTACGACAACGCGGCCAAGGTCGCGAAGAAGGCTCATGCGGAAGGAGTCACGCTGCGCGCGGCCACGATCGCGCTCAGGCTGCTCTCGGGAGAGGAGTTCGACCGGCTGGTGCGCGCGGACAAGATGCTCGCGCCGGAAGGCTGAGCCGGGATGCGTCGGGGGATCGTTCCTTTTGTGCTCGCGCTCGTCGTCGCGATCGCGATGCTATCGCCAGCGCCGGTCCACGCCGCACAAACTCCAACCGGCATCGCGACCGATCTGATCCTGCAACCGCCGCCCTACAACGGCCAGCCGCTCGAAGTCACCATCGGCTTGCATATCGTGAACATCGCCGCGATTGACGAGGTGAACGAGCAGTTCCAGATGGACGCGTACCTGTTCGCGCGATGGACCGATCCGCGGCTCGCCTTCACGCCGAGCGGCCCCAACGACCATGAGCGCGACTACGCACTCGGGCAAATCTGGATTCCGCAGCTCGAGATTATCAACGCCGCGACCCCGCGCGAGCGCTACGACACTTCGATCCGCGTCGCCCCTGACGGCACCGTAAAACTACGCGGAGCGATGCAAGGTCGGGGTATCGTCCAAGTTCGCACTCCGGCGCTTCCCGTTCGATCAACAGTCGCTGCTGATCATCATTCATCCCTTCCTCGTCGACGGACCTCATATCAGGTTCAAGTTGAGCGATTACTCGATCTGGACGGCGAGCGAGTTCGAGAGCTACTCGTCGCTGGCGCAGTGGAGGTTGACCGCGGTCGAGCCGCGAATAGAAACGGCGCCGACCTACGGAGGCCTGACGTTCCCCGAGGCCAGGTTCGAGATCTCCGTGCAGCGCCGCTCGAGCTTCTATTTGTGGAAGGTGTTCCTGCCGTTGCTGCTGATGGTGTTCCTGTCGTGGGCGGTTTTCTGGATCGAGGCGAGCGATCTCTCGAACCAGGTCCAGGTCGCGGTCACGACGATTCTCACCGTAATCGCGTTCGCGTTCGCGATTTCCGCGACGATGCCGCGCCTGCCCTACCTGACGTACATCGATGCGTTCTTTCTCGAGTGCTACATCTACGTTTTCCTCGCGGTAGTCGAGCTGATGACGGTCCACGTAACCCATCGCTCAGAGCGCCGCCGCGACCTCGGCCTGCAAATCCGCAAATACTCCCGCTGGCTAATCCCCGCCTCCTTCGTAGTGACCAACATCGTGATCGCCCACCACTTCCTGGGCTGATTCCGTCTGATTCCCTCCCACGTTCGTCGTCTGGTTCCCTCTCACGTCCGTCGGGGGAGGGTTAGGGTGGGGGACCAATTGCGGCGCGATTGTCTGTTGCGCCGAATGCCTTACAATCTTTTTCGTTTTATTCTCCGCGGCACACCTTCGAGCGCATCAGCGATCCGCTGAACAACCTGGTCGATCTCTCCGATAACCTCGTAATTCCAAAACCTCAGTACCTTGTATCCCGCACCACGCAGAAACTCACTTCGACTTTCGTCCCGATCCGTCTGATCGGCGTGCTGCGAGCCATCAACCTCGATGATCAGCTTCGTTTCGAGGCAAACGAAGTCCGCGAAAAGGCGCCCTATGGGAAGCTGCCTTCGGAATTGAAGTCCCTTCATTTGGTGGCGGCGCAGTCGCGACCATAGCTTTTGCTCCGCTTCGGTTTGGTCTCGTCTCAGCTTACGAGCCGTGTCACGAGGAAGTGTCGGTTCGAATGGCATTGCAATGCCTTTTGGCGGCATGCGGCGCGACAAACATTCGCGCCGCATTGGTCCCCCACCCTAACCCTCCCCCGACGAACGTGGGAGGGAACCAGAATCACATCCTGAAAACTCCGAAGCCCGGATGCTCCGGGATTGCCGCGTTCATCGATGCCGCGATGCCCAGCGCGAGCGCCGCGCGCGTCTCGACCGGATCGAGCACGCCGTCGTCCCATAGCCGCGCGCTCGAGTAGTACACGCTCGATTCGAGCTCGTACTTCTCCAGCGTCGGACGCACAAACTCCTTCTGCTCCGCCTCGGTCATCGTCGCGCCTTCGCGCTTCAGCTGATCGAGCTTCACCGTGAGCAGTGTGTTCGCCGCCTGCTCTCCACCCATCACCGAGATTCGCGCGTTCGGCCACATGAACAGCAATCGCGGCGAGTACGCGCGCCCGCACATCCCATAATTTCCCGCGCCGTTCGACGCGCCGATGATCACCGTGAACTTCGGCACCTGCGCGTTGGCGACCGCGTTGACCATCTTGGCGCCGTCCTTCGCGATACCGCCCTGCTCGTAACGCTTGCCCACGATGAAGCCGGTGATGTTTTGCAAAAAGAGCAACGGGATGCGCCGCGCACAGCACAGCTCGATGAAGTGCGTCGCCTTCAACGCCGACTCGCTGAACAGCACGCCGTTGTTCGCGATGATGCCGACGGGATAGCTGTAGATTCGCGCGAAGCCGGTGACGAGCGTGGTCGCGTAGCGCGCCTTGAACTCGTGCATCCTGCTCCCATCGACCAGCCGCGCGATCACCTCGCGCACGTCGTACGGCTTGCGCGTATCGACCGGGATGATGCCGTAGAGTTCGGCGGGATCGTAATGCGGATCCTCAGGCGCGTCCTGCTCGATCGTGCCCGCGGTGCGAGGCCCAAGATTCTCGAAGATCGCGCGCGCAATCTGGATTGCATGCTCGTCGTCGTCGGCCAGGTGATCGCTCACGCCCGACAATCGCGTATGTACGTCGCCGCCGCCGAGCTCTTCGGCGCTCACTTCCTCGCCGGTCGCGGCGCGCACGAGCGGCGGTCCCGCCAGGAAGATCGTTCCCTCGCCGCGAACAATTATGTTTTCGTCGCACATCGCCGGCACGTACGCGCCGCCCGCCGTGCAACTGCCCATCACCACCGCGACCTGTGCCAGCCCAATCGCGGACATCCGTGCCTGGTTGTAAAAGATGCGCCCGAAGTGATGCTCGTCGGGAAAAATCTCGGACTGCATCGGCAGAAACGCGCCGCCCGAATCGACCAGGTAAACGCACGGCAGCATGTTCTCGATCGCGATTTGCTGCGCGCGCAGATGCTTCTTCACCGTCATCGGAAAATACGTGCCGCCTTTGACCGTCGCGTCATTGGCGACAATGACCGCCTCGCGGCCGTGGATTCTGCCGACGCCGGTGATGATGCTCGCGCACGGCGAGTCGCCGTCGTACATATTAAATGCCGCCAGCGGCGACAGCTCGAGAAACGGACTGCCGGGGTCGAGAAGCTTTTTGACGCGGTCGCGCGCGAGCAGCTTGCCGCGTTCGACGTGACGCTCGCGCGCTGTCGCCGGCCCGCCCTGGCGAACGCGCTCGATTTCGTCGCGCAGGCGCTTGACCAGCGCGTCCATCGCGTCGCGGTTGCGGCGGAACTCGTCGGAGTTGGTGTTCAGCCGCGATTCAATTCGATCCATCTGAATATCCTTGATGCCTGGTTGGAATCCTTGATGCCTGCGGCCCGACGTTGGGCTAAATATTAGAAAGCTGGCTGGATATTAGCGATGCGCGAACGCGATCTGAAAGCTCTCGAATTCGACAAGGTGATTCACCTCGTCATGGAGCGTTGCGCCTCCGAGCCGGGACGCGCGGCCACCGCCGAGTTGCGCCCGTCGCTCGACACCGCCGAAGTGCAACGCCGCCTTACCACGACCGCCGAGATGGTCGAGCTGCGCTCGCACGCCGGCTCGATCCCGATAAACGAGTTCACCGACCAGCGCCCGTACCTGCTCGCCGCCGCGCGCGCCGGTGCGATCCTCGGTGGCGAAGCGCTGGTGAAGGTGCGCGACTTTATCGTCGGCTCGCGCCACGTCAGCGGATTTCTGCGCTCGCGCGTCGAACGCTTCCCCCATGTCGCGGCGTTCGTGCGGAACCTGCTCGCGCCGAAGGAACTCGCCGACGCGATGCTCGGTGCGCTGGCCGACGACAGCACACTCCTCGACGACGCGAGCCCCGAGCTGAAGCGCTTTCGCAGCCGGCTGCGCGACGAGCGCGCCGATCTCGAGGCGCGCCTGCTCCGCTCGCTCAACGCGCCGGGCATGGAGTCGTTCGTCTCCGATTTCATCGTGACGATTCGCAATCGCCGCTTCGTGCTGCCGATGAAGCTGAACTACTCTGAACGCTTCGAGGGCATCGTGCAGGACCGCAGCGTTTCGGGCGAGACGCTGTTCGTCGAACCGATGTGGGCGGTCGAGCTGAACAATCGGCTGATGATGCTCGAGCGCGAAGCCGAGGCCGAAGAAACGCGAATCCTCGCGCGGCTGACAGCGATGGTCGGCGGATACGCGCCCGAGTTGCAGCTCACCTTCGACGCGATGGTAGCGCTCGACGCGCTAAACGCGCGCGCGCTTTTCGCCGAGCGCTTTCGATGCGTCGAGCCGCAGCTCGTCGACGAGGGAATCGATTTTATTGGCGCGCGGCATCCGCTGCTCATGACCAGCGGCCGCGACGTGATTCCGATCGACGTGAAGATCGGCGCCGGCCAGCGCGGCATCGTGATCTCGGGTCCGAACACCGGCGGCAAAACCGTCGCGCTCAAAACCGTGGGGCTGCTGTCGCTGATGGCGCAGGCGGGGATGCTGATTCCCGCGCTCGCCGGCAGCAAGGCGACGGTGTTTCGCAGCGTGTTCGCCGACATTGGCGACGAACAATCGATCGAATCCAACCTGTCGAGTTTCTCGGGGCACATCGCCAACCTGTCCGACATAATCCGCTCCCTGGTCGAGCCTGCGCTCGTGATTCTCGACGAGCCCGGCGCCGGCACCGACCCCGCCGAGGGCGCGGCGCTCGCGATCGGCCTGATGAATCATCTTGGGATGCGGCGCTGCATGCTCGCGATCGCGACGCATTCGACCGCCGTGAAGCTGCACGCATACTCGCAGGCTGGGTTCGAGGCCGCCGCGGTGGATTTCGACGCCGAGCACCTCGCGCCGCTATATCGGCTGAAGCCGCACACGATCGGGCAGAGTTACGGACTTGCGGTCGCGCGCCGGCTCGGGCTGCCCGAGGAAATTATTCGTGCGGCCGAACAGTCGATGGGCACCGGTACTATCGAGCTGACCGACTCGCTGAAAAGACTCGACTCCGAGCGCGCCAAACTGAATGTGCAGCTCGAAAAATTGCGCGAGCGCGAACTCAACCTGGCTCAGATCGAGCAAGACGTCCTTCAACGCGCTGAAAAAGCTCACGCGCGTGCCGAGGCGGATCGCAAGCGGCTGCGCGCAGAAGTCGCCGAGCTGATCGAAGAGCTAAGACGCGACGGCGCCGCGCTCATGGACGAGTTGAAGACCCGCACGAAATCGCGCACCGACCTGAAGGG
Source organism: Binatus sp. (SeqCode) (assembly GCF_035272065.1). Lineage (GTDB taxonomy): Bacteria > Desulfobacterota > Binatia > Binatales > Binataceae > Binatus. The sequence continues at coordinate 20,666 of NZ_DATEQZ010000116.1, read as the reverse complement.
CTTCATCACCAAAGCTGCGGCAAAACTCGAAAGCCTCGCGCCGGCCCCCGACGTTGCATCGGAGTCCGAAGCGCCGCTCAAGGTCGGCGACACCGTCCAGGTCGGCGACATCCACGGCGAACTGATCGTGCTCGAGGCGGGACGCGCCGTGATCAGCCGCGGCGGCCTGAGGATCGAGGTCGCGCCCGAGCGCCTGCGCAGATCGTCGGCAAGTGTCGCCGAAAACCGCCCCGTGCCGAAATCGGCGACCGTCACTTTCAGCGTTGAGAGCGGCGAGGGCAACGAGTTGAACCTGATCGGAATGCGCACGACGGACGCGCTGCGCAAGCTCGAAGAATTTCTCGATACCGCGTTCCTGACCAATCGCGCCGAGGTGCGAATCGTCCACGGCATAGGCTCCGGTGCGCTGCGCAAAGCCGTGGCCGAATACCTCGGCACCTCTCCATACTGCGCATCGTTCCGCGCTGCCGAACCCCATCACGGCGGCGCCGGCGCCACCATCGTGCAGATGAATTTGTAGCGGACGGTCTAAGGCGCGCCATCCTGCCCGACACATCACACCTCACATTCAAGGTGAATGTCCTCAGGTTCAAGCTCGAGCAGCTCCAGGTCAGGCTCTTCCGCAATCGCACAACCTAACCGCAGGTAGAAGTTAATAGTGTTCTCGGAAGGCGTTGCCGATATGTACAGCCTCGTGGCTCGCCTCGCGCGCGCGGTGGTCTTGGCTAGTTCAAATAGCTGCGTGCCCAATCCTCTGTTTCGGTACGCGATGCTCACGTGAAGGAACTTGAGCTGGAGTCGATCGTTGTGCTTGCCGATACACTTGTTTTCCAGGACGACTACTCCAATGAGTGCGGCGTGATCGAATGCACCATGGAACCATCCGCCCCGGTCGAAGCAGTCCAGCAGGATCGGCGTGTATTTCTCTGCTTCTCCCGGTGGCCAGCCGGGCACCTCGAAGTATTGTGGCCTGAGCACCAGGGTTCCGCTCTCAAGATGATAGACGTTGTCTATCACCTCACTCCGGTCGATATTCCAGACTTGCTCGATTTCTTCCCGGAGCAGTTTCCTGCCGGTTATCACAGATGACCTCTCCGCGGCCCGACGCGCCGTCGCGGTAGATCGCGCTAAAATAACTTCTTCAACTGATCCAGCGGATTCGGTGGAGGATTGGAGTTCCCGCCTCCGTTGGTGCTGCCCGATCCGCCGCCGCCAGAGCCGGCGCCGCCGCCCGAGTCGCCGCCGAGAAACTTGCTCAATCCTCCCGGCAATCCCTTCTTGCCGAAAACTTTGCCGAGGTATTTCTGTCCCTGCGCTTGCACCGCGTGATTCGCCGCGCGCTGCGCAAGCTCGGTCACGTTGGGCAGCACCTGCGGCTTGGGCAATTGCCCGACGACTTGCAGCGGGATGTCGATCTGTCCGTCCTTGTTCGCGATGTACGCGACTTCCTTCTTCTGCTCGATCAGTTCCTTGCTGAATTGCGGCGACAGCACGATTCGCGCCGCCAGGTCGATATTCTTGTCCATGTCGAACCATCCGTCGCCCAGCAGATCGTAGTCCACCGTCTGCGCCGTGATGTCGTGCGACGTGATTCGCGGACCTTCGAGCACGAAGTTCAGGCTCGCGAGCTGGATGTCCGTGTCGGGGTTGGCGAACAGCTCGGGATGGTTCTTGACGACCGCATCCGGCACCAGGTTTCCGATCGCCGGCAGGTTCTGCACCTTCCTAAGCGCCTGCCCGCCGACGTTCACGCCCACCAGCTTGCCGTTGACCAGAGTCAGCTTGCCGTTGCCCCGCAGCGTCGGCTTCATCTCGTCGAAGCTGCCGGTCGTCCCGCTGACGTTGATATTCCCGCCGAGCGAACCGCGCACCGTCCCCGCGGCCTTGGACTTTTGCGACTCGAGCGCCTGCTGCACATCGAGATTGGTGAAACTGATCGACGCCTGCATCGGCGCCGACGCCTCCAGCCGCGTGCTTCCCGTCGCCACGATGTCCCCCGAAAACGCCTTCAGCTTGAGCACGGTCACTCGCGCGCCTTTGCCCGCAAGAGACAGCGACAGGTTCAGGTTTTGGTATGGCACGTTGGCCAGGTTGCCCGACGGCGACGTCAGATCGGTCTCGATATCCAGGTCCTGCCCGGGCGCACCCGAGACTGCGCCCTTGGCGAAGAGCTGGTTGATCACTTCGTCGGGCGGCCGCGAGGGCACCAGGTCCGCAAGGCGCACCGAGGCCTCGTTCAGTTCGTAGCTCATGACCAGCGGCTGAAACTGATCGACGTGCGACTTCAATGTCGCCTGCTGCGGCCCCAGGTTGAAGGTCAACGGTCCGATATCGGCGCTGGTGCCCGCGAGCTTGATGTCACCGCTGATATTGCTCAGCGGCGGCGCCTTCTGCTCGGGCATCGACAATCCGACCCCCGCCAGCGCGACCGTGCCGTCGGCCGACACCTTGCCGCGCTCGAGCGTCGCGTCCGTATGAATCTCGGTCTTGCCCGCGAGGTTGTACTTGCCGAGCGCGGGGATCATCCTGGCGAGCGCGGCGAGATCGAAGCTGTTGGTATCGATATGCGCGGCGGTCGTGCCGCCGCCTAGCTTGATATTCGCCGCCTTCGCTTCGAGGTCGCCGAGCGTGACGCTGGCGACCGTCACTCCGACGGTTGAGCCGGTCCTCGTCCCCTCGGCCGATATCTTCAGCGGATCGCCGGCGGGCTTGTTGAAGGTGTCGTCAAAGGCGATCGCGGGCGCGCTCAAATCACTGGTGAAGCTGAATTTAATCGATTGCACGGTGCCGTCGGCGGTGGCGTCGAAGCCGAACGGGCCGGAAATCGAAAGTTTCGGCGGGATCGATTTCGCGATCATCGGGATCGTCGCGAGCTGCGACAGTTGAATCGGGCCGACCTTGGCCGTGCCTGTGAGCGGGATCGCGTCGATATCGATAACCCCGTTGTTGATCAGCGGGCCAATCGTCGCCGAAAAATCGAAGTTCCGCTGGTCGCTGAGCGCGGCGAAGGTGACTGCGACCGTGAACGGCGCGTTGAAAACGAAATCGCGCAGCTTGAGGTTGATGGCGTTGACCGTGGCGCCCTGCGCTGCGCCCTCCGTCTCGTAGGTCAGAGTGCCGTCGTTGATCGAGAAATTCTGCACGAGCAGCGAGCCCAGCGTCGCCGGCGCTTTGCCCGCTTCCGCCATCGGCGATTCTTCGTTCGCGCCCCCACCGCCCTCACCTTCGCCTTGTTGCGATTCCACTTCGGTGTGGACTTTTTTCCGGCCGAGGGTCGAGACGTTGAAGGTACCGTCGCGAGTCTGAATGATTCTGATCACCGGCTTGTCGAGCACGACTTCGGTCACTTCGATCCGGCGCGCCAGCAGCGGCATCAGTTGCAGCCGCGTATAAACGTTGCTCGCCTCGATGAACGGCTTCTTCGAGATGTCGGGGTCGTCCGCCACCTGCACGCCCGTCACGTCGGCCAAAATTCCCCAGCCCAGGCTCACCTTGATGTCGTCGGCGTGAACCTGGCGGCCAAGCGCGGTGCTGACCTTGTCGAGGATGGTCTGGCGGCGCTCGGCGATGATCGAGTTCAAGTTGGTCGCGGCATAGAAGAGGATCGCGCCCGCGAAAATCACGACGGCTCCGACAATTGCGGCGGCGATTACGATGACACGACGCATATGGAGACCCTCACATCAGCAACTCTCGAACTAGTTCGCGACACGTGGCAAGTGTAGTCGATGCGCGCGAGATGCGCACCATTTTCGCCCGCGATTTTATCTTCCGCTCTCTTGCGGACCGCCGCGCGGTTTGAACCGCGCTGGGTCCTCGGCGTAGTCTGTCTCACCGCGCACTGATCCGGAACCGCGAGCCCTTTCCGATGGCAAAAAAGCGAAAGCATGGCCGCCTCGACGAAAAGGACTGCGAACGAAAAGCCCCGCCCGCGCCCGAGCGGGTCTTCGCGTCGCCATTCAAGGATCTGAGGAAGATGCTCGCCGAGCGCGAGCGCGTAGTTCCGAAGTCGCTACCGCCGGGCAAGCCGAAGGTCGCGGCGCCGGTCGTGCAAAAGTCCGCGCCCCCGCCGCCCGTTGCGGAACTGCTCGACGATGAGTCCTTTCTGCGACACGCACTCGAGGGCGTGCGCCCGATCCATCGCAACGGTATCGCGCGCGCGCGCATCCCACTCGACCCACCAGTGACGCACACGATTGTCGACGAGGACGCCGAGGTAATCGCGCAACTCTCGGACCTCGTATCGGGACAGGCGCCATTCGACATCACCGAGTCCGACGAATATGTCGAGGGCTACCGCGTCGGGCTGGACCCGCGCCTGGTCTTGCAGCTTCGCCGCGGCGAGTTCGCGGTGCAGGCGCATTTCGATATGCACGGCATGATCCAGGGCGCCGCCAAGGAAGCGCTCAAGGAGTTTATCATCGCGTCGGTGCGCAAAGGCCTGCGCACGGTGCTGGTCGTGCACGGGCGCGGCCTGCGGAGTCCCGGCGGGCATTCGGTGCTCAAGCACGCGTCGGCGGGATGGCTCTCGCATGGAGCGATCGGCGGCCACGTGCTGGCCTTCGCGACTGCGCGCGCCGCCGACGGCGGGGCAGGCGCAACCTACGTACTGTTGAAGCGCGAAAAAAGCCGCGCCCCCTTCGACATCCTCCAAGGCGCCAAGCACCGAATGTCTTAACACTGGTGCAGGGGTCACCCCTGCCGAAGGAAGCGTGAAACCCCGCGGGTTTCACATAACTTGAGCCTCCTACTGTAGTTGAAGATTCTGAACGAATGGTGGCAGCCGGCTCTTTGCGCGACTCTCCGAGGCGGGCCATAATCGCTGCTTCGCCATGAACTACGACGTCATCATCGTCGGCGCCGGCCACGCCGGGATCGAAGCCGCACTCGCCGCGGGGCGGATGGGCGCGAGCGCGCTGATGCTCACGCTCAACCTCGACCATATCGGCCAGATGTCGTGCAACCCGGCGATCGGCGGGATCGGCAAGGGCCACCTGGTCCGCGAGATCGACGCGCTCGGCGGCGAGATGGGCTTGGTGGCCGACGAGACTGGAATCCAGTTTCGATTTCTGAACACGCGCAAGGGCCCGGCGGTGCGCGCACGCCGCGCGCAGTCCGATAAGGCCGCGTACCGCGCGCGCAGCAAGCGCGTGCTCGAGCGAACGGCGAACTTGCAAGTACGGCAGGCGAGCGTCGAGCGGCTGATCGTCGAGGACGGCGCCGTGCGCGGCGTCGAGTCGCAGATCGGCGAGGTCTTCGAGGCGCCGACGGTTATCCTCACGACCGGCACGTTCCTGAAGGGCCTCGTCCATATCGGTCTGCAGAATTATTCCGCGGGACGCGCCGGCGATTTCGCCGCGATGGGCCTCAGCGAGCATCTCGCGCAGCTGGGTTTTCGAATCGGCCGGCTGAAGACCGGCACCTGCCCGCGACTCGACGGGCGCACGATCGACTACTCCGCGTTGGAGATCCAGCCGGGTGACGAGCCGCCGCCGCCGTTCTCGTTCCGCACCGCGCGGATCGCGCAAGCGCAGATTCCCTGCCACCTGACGTTCACCAACGCGCGCACGCACGAGATAATCCGCGGCGGGATCGACCGCTCGCCGATGTACTCCGGCGTGATCCGGAGCAAGGGCCCCCGCTATTGCCCGTCGGTCGAGGACAAGGTGATGCGCTTCGGCGACAAGGAGCGCCATCAGGTTTTCCTCGAGCCCGAGGGCCGCGACACCGTCGAGATCTATCCCAACGGCCTGTCCACCAGCTTGCCGCTCGACGTGCAGCTCGCGATGGTGCGTTCGATCGCCGGGCTCGAGCGGGCCGAGATAATGCGCCCCGGCTACGCGATCGAGTACGATTTTTCAGACCCCACGCAACTGACGCCGTCGCTGGAGACGAAACTGATCACCGGGCTCTTCTTCGCCGGACAGATCAACGGGACGACTGGCTATGAGGAGGCGGGCGCGCAGGGTTTGATCGCGGGAATCAACGCGGCGCTCAAGGTCCGCGGCGAGCCGGCGCTGATCCTGCGGCGCGACCAGGCGTATATCGGCGTGATGATCGACGACCTGGTGACGCGCGGGATTGGCGGCGAGCCGTACCGGATGTTCACCTCGCGCGCCGAGTACCGACTGCTGCTGCGCGAGGATAATGCGGACCGGCGGCTGTCGCCGATTGGCGAGCGGCTGGGATTGCTCGACGAGTCGGCGGGCGCGCGCGTCCGCGCCAAGACCGAAGCGGTGCGCGCCGAGATCGAACGCCTCAAGTCGGCGCTGATACCGGCGTCCGACGAGGTTAATGCGGCGATCGAGGCGCATGGCTCGACGCCAATCGCGCAGCCGGTGCGCGCGATCGAGCTGCTGAAGCGACCCGAAATCGGCTACGACGCTTTGATCAAGATGAGCGGGATGGCGTCGGCGCTGAACCTCGACGAAGCCGCGGAGCTCGAGACCGAGATAAAGTACGAGGGCTACGTTCGGCGGCAGGCGGAAGCGGTCGAGCGGTTCGCGCGGCTGGAGGACACGACGATTCCGGACTGGGTGGACTTCAAGGGCGTGATGGGGCTTTCGACCGAGGTTTCGGAGCGGTTGACCGCGGTGCGGCCCCGATCGTTGGGGCAGGCGGCGCGGATGCCGGGTATCACTCCGGCGGCAATCTCGATCCTCGCGGTGCATATAAAGAGTCGCCGGGACCGCAACGCCCGCGCAATTTGAGCAGGGTTGGACCCCCTGCAACCTGTAAATCGGAATGAGCTGTTCAGGAACGTTTCACGTGAAACGTTTTTGTATGATTATTCAATAAAATCAGATACTTAACATTTTGCGGTGGACGTTTCACGTGAAACATAAGACAAAGGTTAAGGCACCGAAGCGAGCATCGAAGGTATCGCCCAAGAAGAAGATTCTGACGCCGGAGCAGATTGCCGCCAAGGTGCGGGCGCAGCTCGCGCCGGCGATCGCGCCGCTTGGGGTGGTCGCCAACACCCATGAGTTCCTTGGGCGGATCGAACGGATGGCGGCGACGCTCGCCGTGTGGGGGCCGAAGATTAATCTCACAGCGCATCCGCGGAACCCAGACGAGATCGTCTTTCACGTCTTCGACAGTATTATCCCCGTTTCGATCGCATCGCGGTCAAAGATCCTTCGCCTCGACCGCACACATCGCATCCTGGATATTGGCAGCGGCGCCGGCTTTCCCGGGCTGGTGATTGCGGCGGCGATCAGCGCGCAGGTGACTCTGGTCGAGGCGCGGCGCAAGCGCGCGACGTATCTGAGCGAGGCGGTGATCGAGATGGGCCTTAAGAACGTTCGCATTGAATGCATGCGGTCGGAGTCGCTCGAATTGCGTGATCAGTTCGACCTGATCACGTCGCGGGCGGTCGGAGATCTGCCCGCGCTATTCGAGATCGCGGGCCGCGGGTTGCATCGCGAAGGCGTGCTAATGCTCTACGTCAGCGCCGAGCAGAAGTTCGACGATGCAGCTAAAGCCAAAGCGGCTGCGGCGGGGCTCTTCGACGGGGTCATCTCGGGATATGATTTGCGCCACGGCAAGCAGCTGATGCGCCGCGCAATCGCGACCTGGACCCGCCGCTAAAACGTTTCACGTGAAAGCAGGGGTGATCCCTGCACCCAGTGAACGGGAAAGAGCTCTCCTCCGCGTTTGAGGAATGTTTCACGTGAAACGTTCGATCGCGAAAATTCAATAAATTCAAGCACTTGTACGAATCTGATCGCGCGATTTGATCTTTTGCGATCGCGGGGATTTAATGATTTGGGGGCGGGAATGTTTCACGTGAAACGTCCGCAGCGCTCGGTTGAGGTGGCTGGTCGTGGGGCGGGTAATCGCAATAGCCAATCAGAAAGGCGGCGTCGGCAAGACTACGACGGCGATCAATCTCGCGGTAGCGTTGGCCGATACGGGTCGGCGCGTCCTGCTCGTTGACCTCGACCCGCAGGGCAACGCCACTTCCGGTATCAGCACGCCAGAGGACGTCGGCGCCGCTCGTCGCGAGGGTAAAACTATCTACCAGGCGCTGGTCGGGGGACTTGCGATTGCGGAGATCCTGAGGCAGGTGCGGCCGACATTGTCGCTGGCGCCGGCGGGCGATGACCTGGTTGGCGCCGAGATCGAGCTGGTGACGATGGAGGGTCGCGAGCGACGCTTGCGAGCGCTCCTGGAGCCGATCCGAACGGAATATAACTATGTTCTAATCGATACGCCGCCGTCGCTAGGGATTCTTACATTGAATGCGCTCGTGGCGGCGGATTCCGTGCTGGTGCCGATGCAGTGCGAGTACTATGCGCTCGAGGGTCTGAGCGCTCTGCTCGGCACGATCAGCAAGGTCAAGGCGGCGCTGAGGCCGGCACTCGAGCTCGAAGGAATGGTGCTGACGATGTTCGACTCGCGCAATCGGCTCAGCCACGAAATCTCCGACGAAGTCAGAAGGCATTTTCCTGAAAAGGTTTTTCGCAGCGTGATTCCACGCAGCGTGCGGATGTCCGAAAGCCCGAGTCATGGACTGTCCGTGATCGAATACGGCCCGAAGTCAGCCGGCGCCGAAGGCTATCGCGCACTCGCCACGGAGGTTATCGCGCGCGGGGAGGGGAGTGGAACTTAGGAACTTAATCGTAGTGGAACCCGCGGTGGGTTCCACGCCTCCTTGGGCAGGGGTGACCCCTGCACCCGGTGATAAGCGCGAAATGTTGAGGACAACCCTTCGCTCTCAATCGGGAGGATCGGAGATGTGGGGCGGAGTTTACGCCTGAGCTCTTTCCGCGACCGGTTCCGCTTCCCGCGCGGGAAGGGGTTAGGGGTTAAGTTCCCCGTTTCAAGCGCAATGCTGAATGAGTGGCGATCACGATCAAAATCACACGAAGGACTACCATCATGATACGGAAACCATTGGGACGCGGGCTCGATGCGCTGATCGGCAACGCGGCGGCGGGAATTGAAACTGGCGTCGAAGATAGTAGCGAGGCGCAATTCAGGATGGCGCCGGTCGGGAGTATCACGGCGGGTGAGTTTCAGCCGCGGATAAATTTCGACAAGGAGCGGCTGGCCGAACTTACGCGCGCGATCCAGAGCCAGGGGATTATCGAGCCGCTGATCGTGCGGCGAATCGACGCGCCCGACGCCGACGGGCCGCGCTACGAGCTGATTGCGGGCGAGCGGCGGCTGCGGGCGGCGCGCGCGGCGGGTCTCGAAGCGGTCCCGGTCGTGGTGCGCGAGCTCGACGATCGCGCGGCGCTGGAGATGTCGCTGGTCGAGAATATCGTGCGCGAGGATCTGAACGCGGTGGAAGAAGGGCTCGCGTTTTTCCGGCTGGTCGATCATTTCGAACTGACCCAGGACGAAATCGCGGCGCGCGTCGGCAAGAGCCGTCCCTACGTCAGCAACTCGATTCGATTGCTCGAACTGCCGCAACCGATATTGAATATGATCGCGAAGGGAGAGCTCAACGCAGGACAAGCGCGGCCGCTGCTGGGTCTTAAACCCGAGGCGCAACTATCGGCGGCGCGAAGAATCGCGGCGGTCGGAATCTCGGCGCGCGGCGCCGAAGAAATGGCGACGGCGAATCGCCCGCGCACAAAAACCGCCGCCGCCCGCTCCGCCGCCGACGCTAATCTGAACGCACTGGCCGAGGGCCTGCAACGCGCGCTCAAGCGCAAGGTCAGAATTTTCAAGCGCCGCGGCCGCAGCCCCGGAAGAATCGAAATCGACTACTACGACGATAACGATCTGACGGCGGTCGCGGAGATGCTGCTGGGCAACTCGCGCGCGTCGATGCGCGCGTGAGCGGGGAAGGGTAGATCACTTCATTTAAAGTGAAACCCCTCCTGGGTTTCACACTTCCCTGGGCAGGGGTGACCTCTGCACCCAGTGTTAAGAAGAGAAAGGATGCGGGACTGCGTCCCTGTTAGAATTGGTTTAGGGAAGACGTGTCCGGTCGTCCGCTCGTCCGCTCGTTTCGTAGTTCTTCTGTGTCGTCCCTTTTTTGTGTCATCCCGAGCGAAGCCGAGGGACCCCGGATCTTTTTCGACGCTGAGACACTTTTTATGACACCAGCGGTAAATCGCGAGCGGTTCGGAATTTGATCGAGGGGTGGGGAATATGATCGTTCATATCGTCAAGCGGGGTGAGTGGGAGCTTGCAGTTGCGCGGGGGAGTTATGCGCCGGCTAGTTTGTGCACGGACGGGTTTGTTCATTGCTCTACGCTAGCGCAGATGATCGACACGGCTAACAGGTTTTATCGCGGGCAGGACGATCTCGTTGTTTTGTGTATCGATGGGTCGCGGTTGAAAGCCATGTTGAAGTTTGAGGAGCCGACGGGCGAGCACGGTGAGGTGGCGGGCGAGTTGTTTCCTCATCTGTATGGCGAGTTGGATGTCGATGCGGTGGTGCGGGTGGTCGAGTTGCCGTGCGAGGCAGATGGATCGTTTCGGCGGGGGTGACCTCCTTCGGCTTCGCTCAGGACAGTCACGCCAGTAGGTTGCCGGTCTGAAGTGTTACCCATGTTGCTGGTCGCTCATCAGGCAATGACGGCGTCGGTGCGCAGGCGCTTCAGATCATCCGCCGTGTAGCCGTGCGCTGCGAGTACTGCGTCGGTGTGCTCGCCTACCAGCGGTGGGCGCGTGATCTTTCCGGGCGTCGATTCCAGCTTGGCGGCCAATCCCGTTGTCAGGTACTCGCCGAGTTCCGGATGCGGCAGCTTCAGGAGCATCTCGCGGGCGGCGGTTTGCGGGTGCTTGAACATTTCTTCGATAGTGAGAATGGGGCCCGACGGGATGCCTTCGCGGTTCAGCACTTCAATCCAATGCTCGGCTGGATGCGGGGCTAGTGCGCGATTTATTTCTTCGGTGAGGGCGGCGCGATTTTTTATGCGGCGGCCGCTGCTTTTGAATCGTTCGTCGTCGGCCAGTTCGGGGCGGCCGAGCACGCGGACGAACTTTTGCCACATCGCCTCGTTGCCGCATGCGATGTTGAACGGGCGGTCGGACGCCTTGAAGACGCCGTGCGGCGACGACAGCGGATGATTGTTGCCGGCGGGCGCGGGCGTCACGCCGGTTTCGAAATAGATTCCCGCCGACCAGGTCAGGATGCTGACGATGGACTCGAGCAGCGAGGTCTCGACGCGCTGGCCGCGACCGTCGCGATGGCGCGCTTCGAGCGCGAGCAGGATTCCCTGCGCGGAGAAAATTCCGCCGAGCAGATCGCAGATTGCGATGCCGACGCGGGTCGGCCCGCTCTCGACGGTGCCCGTCACGCTCATCAGACCCGACATCCCCTGCGCGATTTGATCGAAGCCGGGGAAATCGCGCAGGGGGCCGCTCGAGCCGAAGCCGGAGATGGAGCAGGTGATGATGCGCGGATTGCGCCCCGCGAGCGTTGCGTAATCGAGCCCGAGCGCTTGCATGACGCCGGGGCGAAAGTTGTCGACGACGACGTCGGCGGCGTCGAGCAGGCGCATCAGGATTTCGCGGCCCTCGGGTTTTTTGATCGCGAGGCGGATACTTTTTTTGGAGCGGTTGGTGGAGAGGAAGAAGTAGGTATCGGGACCTTTGCCGTCGCCGAGTTCGCCGCGGGGATTTTCGACCGGTTCGATTTTGAGGATTTCGGCGCCGTAGTCGCCAAGGATTTGCGTGCAGAAGGGACCGGCGAGGTAGCGGGTGAGATCGACGACTTTGATTCCGGCCAGTGGCGGGGGTTGTGATTGGGGCATGAGGGTCACGTTAGTCTGGTCGTGGGATTTTGCTCAAGTCGGCGAAGTTGCGATGCGGCAGGAGTCGTTGCCGCGTCGCAGGAACCTACTCCTTTCCGCGAATGACATCGGTCTCCCGCCCGCAATTGTCCGCTCCATTCAATTCCGCTTCATTGACGACATACAAGGATGACAAATGAGTGCAGCGACCGGAAACCGGAACCGGCGGCGCGCGGTCGGAACGGAGGCAGAATCTTGAATCGCGCGGGGGCTGTAATCCCCCTCACCCGCGCCGTTGGCGCGGCCTCGCAACTAAGCGGGCGAGGCGGGTAAGCAGTGGCGCGGAACGCTACATCCTAGGTTGACGGAATGAATTCCGTCCTACCTCTGTCGCTTACCGGGAGAGGGGACAGAAAGAAGGCGCGGCGGTTTGTGCAAAGGTTTTTTCGGGGCGAAACCTCGGGGGCGGGGGTACGTCTATGAGGCAGAGTCTATGGAAACCTGGCAATGACGGGACGATAATTGGGCACCGGCTATGAGGTTTTCGAAGAAGAGCGCGTGGATGCTTGCGATTGTCCTGGTCGCAATCGTTGGCGGCTGGTATTTCTTTGCGCCCAGCTCATCCGGGACAAGAATCGTGAGCGCCAAGGTCACCGAAGGGCCGATCGTGCGCTCGGTTACGGCGACCGGGACGGTGAATCCTGTCATCACGGTGCAACTCGGGACTTACGTGTCGGGACCGATTATCGCCATCTATAAGGACTACAACGCGCCGGTGACGAAGGGCCAGCTGATCGCGAAAATCGACCCGAGCACCTACCAAGTGACGGTCGATATCGCGCGGGCGACGCTGGCGAACTCGCAGGCGCAACTGGGCAAGGACGAGGCCGACCTCGCCTACAAGAAAGTCACCTACGAGCGCAACCTGGCGCTGTACAAGGCCGACGCGGTTTCGAAGGACACGGTGGATTCGGCTTACAGCGCGTGGCAGATGGACGTCGCTCAGGTCAAGCTCGACCGGGCGAATATCCAGCAGCAGACGGCCAACGTCAAAGCGGCCGAGGTCAACCTGAACTACACCAATATCGTGTCGCCGGTTGACGGCACCGTGGTTTCGCGCAACGTCGACGTGGGACAGACGGTGGCGGCGAGCTTCCAGACGCCGACGTTGTTTCTGATCGCCAAGGACCTGACCAAGATGCAGGTGGATTCGAACGTCAGCGAGTCCGACATCGGCTACGTGAAGGAAGGGCAGAAGGCGACGTTCCGGGTGGATGCGTTTCCCGACCGTGATTTCGAGGGCGTGGTTGCGCAGGTCCGGCAGGCGCCGATCACGGTGCAGAACGTCGTGACTTACGACGTGGTGGTGAGCGTGGAAAATCCCGAGCTGCTGCTGAAACCGGGCATGACGGCGAATGTCAACGTGGTGACTGCGTCGAAGCCCAACGTGGTGCGCGTGCCGATCGACGCGCTGCGCTTTGCGCCGCCGGGGCAGCCGCCGGCAGATTCCGCGGCGATTGATGGAGCGCCGGGGCGCCAGACCCGGGTCTGGGTCCTCGACGGCCGCAACGTGACGCCGGTCACTATTACTACTGGGCTCAGCGACGGAAGCTGGGTCGAAGTCGCCGAGGGCGACCTGCACGCGGGCGATCGCGTGGTGACGGATGAAGTTCGCAGCGCGGCGGCGCATGGCTCGGGGTCGCGCACCAGCGGCGCCGGCGGCAGCCCGATGACCGGGACGATGCACCTGCCGCATTAGGAGAGCTCTGCAGAACCTTGGCGGACCGTCAGAGCAGAGGCAGAATGTTGAATCGCGCGCGAAAAATGCGCGCTGTATAAGGACCCTCACCTTCGATCCTCTCCCTAGCAGGGAGAGGGCAAGAACTCCATGAATATCGTTATTCAACTGGTCGATATGACCAAGACCTACGTGCTTGGCGACATCGAGGTTCATGCGCTGCGCGGCGTGAACCTGACGATCGAGCGCGGCGAGTTCGTCGCGGTGATGGGGGCGTCGGGGTCGGGCAAATCGACGCTGATGAATATGCTGGGATGCCTCGATCGGCCAACCGGCGGACGGTACATCCTGGAGGGCGAGGATGTCGCGCAACTGAACGAGTCGGAGTTGGCGACGATCCGCAGCCGTCGAATCGGGTTCGTTTTTCAAAACTTCAATCTGCTCTCCCGGACCTCGACGCTGGAGAACGTCGAGCTGCCGCTGTTCTACTCGGCGTGGACGGCAGACGGAGAGAGTCGTGCCGCCGACCTGGTGAAACTGGTCGGGCTGGCGGGCCGCGAGCAGAGCCATCCGAATCAGCTCTCGGGCGGGCAGCAGCAGCGGGTGGCGATAGCGCGCGCGCTGGTGAATCGCCCCTCGATACTGCTGGCCGACGAGCCGACCGGAAATCTCGACTCGACCAACTCGGCCGAGATAATGGACGTGCTCACCAAGCTCAATCGCCAGCAGGGAATCACGGTGATTGTGGTGACGCACGATCCGGACGTCGCGGCGTACGCGGACCGGATCGTCACGTTTCGCGACGGCGTGATTATCTCGGACACGCGCAAAGAGGGCGCCGCCGAGCGCGAAGCAGCCGCGGTCAAAGCGGCTGATACAGCGGCGGCATCGACAGTCGCACCGAAGCAGCAGGCACCGTCGATCGTCGACGAAGCGTGGACCTTCGCGAGCATGGCGGTGGTCGCGGCGGGCCGCGCAATCAGGCGCAACAAGCTGCGCGCGGCGCTCACGATGCTAGGTATTTTCATCGGCGTCGCGGCAGTGATCACGATGGTCGCGGTCGGCGACGGGGCGAAGTCGTCGGTGGAGGCGCAGATAAATAGCCTCGGCACCAACCTGCTGGTGGTGCTGCCGGGCGCGACGACGGCGAACGGCGTGCGCGCGGGGCTGGGTACCAATTCGACGCTGACGGTCGGCGACGCAATGGCGATTGCGCATGGTGGCGGGCCGGTCGCGCTGGTGACGTACATGGATCGGCAGGTGGCGCAGGTGGTCGCGGGAAATCGCAACTGGAGCACCAACATCCAGGGCACGACGTCGAATTATTTTGCGATTCGCGACTGGCCGCCGTCGATCGGGCGCATCTTCACCGACTCCGAGGAAAAGGCGGGCGCGGCGGTATGCCTGCTCGGACAGACGGTTGTGAATAACCTGTTCGGCGAGGGACAGAATCCGGTCGGCGCGACGATCCGCGTGAAGAACTTCCCGATGAAAGTGATCGGCGTGCTCGCGGTCAAGGGACAGTCGAGTTACGGGCAGGACCAGGACGACGTGGTGATCGTGCCGTTCAACACGGCCGAGCGCAAAGTGCTGGGCGTGTCGGCGCCGGTGGCGCAATCGTCGCCCGCGGCGGTAGCGACTGCGAGCGCCACCAATCCTTACGCGTCGGTGCCGACGACCAATTCGGTATACAGCTCAAGCACTGAGGCGACCAGCGCATACGGGGGTGCGCCTAAAATCACTGGTGTCGTGAATACGATGTACATCAAGGCAAGCAGCTCCGACCAGGTTGACAACGCGGTCGCACAAATCACGCGCGAGCTGCACGAGCGTCACCACATCCAGGCGAAACAGGATGACGACTTCACGGTGCGCAATCTCAGCGAGCTAGCTGCGGCGTCCGAGAGCGCCACACAGGTGATGACGATGCTGCTGCTGGCGGTGGCGTCGATTTCGCTGCTGGTCGGCGGCATCGGCATCATGAACATCATGCTGGTGTCGGTGACGGAGCGGACGCGCGAGATTGGAATCCGCATGGCGATCGGCGCGCGACGGATCCACATCATGCTGCAGTTCCTGGTCGAGGCGATGCTGCTATCGGTGATGGGCGGGTTCGCGGGGATAGTGCTGGGAATACTCGTGTCGAAGCTGATTTCGGCGCTGGCGGAATGGCCGACGCTGGTTTCACCGGTTGCAGTGGTGGGCGGTTTTATCTTTTCGGCAGCGGTGGGAGTGTTCTTCGGCTACTATCCCGCGCGCAAGGCGAGTCTGCTGCATCCGATCGACGCTCTACGCTACGAATAGTTCAGTCCTGCTCCTTTCACCCCTCGAAGTCGTACTTTTCTGGCGGAAAATCAAACACTTAGCTCATTAACGACATTGGTTCTTTGCATTAATTTGTTTAATGTTCACTGATTACGCGTGAAGTAAAAGTAATATTTGGCCCTTGTCTGCCCGGAACTTATGTGATGCGCTGATAGTTACAATTCTGTAGGCCTGCCTTTCCGCAGTCGCCAGGAGGTTGCCCGAGTATGTTTTCCCGTAGTACCCGCATGGTTTGGAAAGTCGCGGGTGTCGGCGCGCTCGTCATGAGCATCGGTTTGTTCGCCGCCACCGCCCGGGCTGGAGTTAAGCCCGGAGATGTCATCACCCCGCAGAACGCGGCGCAGGTCAAAGACCTTGTGTCGCCGGGCGTTTACTACATGGTGACGCACGGAATGCAGATGGATATCGTGCCCGCCGAGCGCATCGATTGGCCGCCGCCGTACAAGGACGCGACCGAGAAGTATTCATCGCAAGTGCGCCTGACTGACGACCATCGCTCGCTGGTCGGCTACGTCGCAGGCCAGCCCTTCCCGCTGATCGATACCAATGACCCGCAAGTCGCGACCAAGATCATGTGGAACAACGTGTTCCGCCCGATCAGCACCGACGACTACGATCTGCGCTTTTTCGATTGCCAGATTGAGTACGTCAATCCGGGTCACGAGCAGAAAGTCATCAACGACATCCAGGTAGGCCATTACGCCGGCTACGACCTGGTGGGGCGCACGGAAGTAGAGCCGCTGCCGGTCGATCCCGACTTCAAGAAGACGGGGCGCCTGTGGCTGTTCGGCCTGTACCCGCTGCTGGCGCCGCAGGAAGCGCGGGGCCAGGGCCTGATTCGTTATCGCTACGCGTCGCCCAAGCAGGGTGACGACACCTGGTCGTGGACTCCGGGCAGCCGTCGCGTGCGGCGCCTGAACGAGACGCTAAACAGCAGCGCGACCGGAGCGCAGAGCTTCGACCCCGATCACTATTCGGGATTCAATCCGAAGACTGAAGAATACAACTACAAGTTCCTGGGCGAGAAAGAGATGCTCGCCGTGGTTCACGCGAGGCATTCACCCGAGGTGACCTGCCCGACTGACGGCGGCGCGTCAGCGTGCCCCGAGGATTGGGAGATGCGGCACATGTACGTGGTCGAGGCGACGCCCGATCGCACGCTTAGCCAGGCGGGCAACGTGCTGGACAAGGACACCGTCGTGTACATGGACTCGGAAGTTTGGTTCGAGCCGTACGTGGATGGATACGACCAGAAGGGCGCGCTGTGGCGCACCAATATCTTCTGGGCAGCGTACCGCGACCGCCCGGTACCCGACGCGAAGGTGGCGATCTATCCCTTCAAGCGCGAGTTCATCGTGGGCTCTGCCCGCTATGACGTGCAGTCGGGTTTCGCGACAATGTGTTACTTGCCGGGGCAGGCGACGCCAGAGCGCGAATGCTGGTACATCAACATGGGCGCGGTGGACAAGGATTTCTTCACCACCCAGTCGATGGTGAAGGCGGCTCCGTAGGCGAGTTAGCCAGATAAATCAGGGACTTAAGTCCCCCAATAGCTCGGCGGGGCGATGCGGCGTAATGGCCGCGCCGCCCCGCGCTTTTTTTGCGCCGAGACCGTCAATATGTAGAATTAAGGAACAATTTGATGATATAACGGCGTAGATACTTGACTCCGAAAAATTTAGCGACCCAGAATTGGAGTCGCTAATGACGAAAGGAGGTCCGCCTAATGGTCAAGCATGCTTTGGGGAACAGAATGCTGAGCGTGGGGACGCTGGCGATTGCGTTATGTCTTATCGCGGCTTCAGCTAGTGCGACGGTGAAGCCTGGCGACGTCATAGCTCCTTCAAACGCGGCGCAGATCAAAGACCTGGTTTCGCCCGGGATCTACTATGCGGCTACTCATGGAATGCGGATGGATATCGTCCCGACGGAACGGGTCGACTGGCCGCCGCCATACAGGGACGCAACGGAAAAGTATGCGCAGCAGGTCCGGCTCACCAACGATCATCGCAGCATGGTCGGCTACGTTGCCGGGCAGCCGTTTCCGTTGATCGACCCGAACGATCCCTACGTGGGGACGAAAATAATCTGGAACAATGTGTTCCGGCCAATCTCGAGCGATGACTACGATCTGCGCTTTTACGATTGCCAGAGCGAGTACGTTCGTCCGGGCCAGGACCAGCGCGTGGTCGATGACATCGAGGTCGGTCATTACGCCGGATACAACCTCGTCGGACGAACCGAGGTCGAGCCGCTGCCGGTGGATACGGACTTCAAGGAGTCGGGGCGCCTGTGGCTGTTCGCCTTGTACCCGGTGCTTGCGCCGCAGGAGGCGCGAGGAACCGGACTGATCCGCTATCGCTACGCGGATCCGAACCGCGGCGACGACAGTTGGGATTGGACTCCCGGCACGCGTCGTGTCCGTCGCCTGAGCGAGTCGATTCTCTCCAGCGCCACCGGTGCGCAGAGCTACGATCCCGATCACTATTCGGGTTTCAACCCCAAGACCGAGCAGTACAACTACAGATTCCTCGGCGACAAGCTGATGCTCGCGACGGTGCACGCAGAGCATTCGCCCGAAGAGACCTGTCCCTACGACGGCGGTGCGACCGCGTGCCCGGAGGCTTGGGAACTGCGCCACATGTACATCGTCGAGGCGACACCGCGCCGCGAAAACAACGGCGGTGCGCTCGACAAGCTGACCGACATCTACCTGGACGCCGAAGTATGGTTCGAGCCGTACGTCGACACCTACGACCAGAAGGGTCGTTTGTGGCGCACGCATATCTACTGGCTGGCCTATCGTGATCGCCCGGTGCCGGATGCGCGGGTTGCGATCTATCCGTTCAAGCGGGAGTTCGTGGTGGGTGCGGCGTCGATCGACACGCAGGGGAACTTCTCGACGATGTGTTACCTGCCCGGTCAGCACACGCCCGAGCGCGAATGTTGGTACATCAACATGGGCGCAATCGACAAGGACTTCTGCACGGTGAAGTCGATGGTGGCTGCGGCTCCTTAAGCGCCTGCTTTACCAGCCTGATTGATTTGTGAAACAGGCGCGGAGCATAGCGGCGGATGGCCGCGGGCTCCGCGCTTGCGTTTTCTCGACTATCCACAGGTCCATACCGGGGGTCGTTTACATGGGACACGCCGCGGCATATATTCTGTCGCGTATCGCGTGATTGGTTCTTGGATACCACGCGCGAGCGTCTAAATAAGGTCCCGTGTCCGAAGCCGGCGCGGATGCGCCTCGCAGGTCCAACGAGTCGTTTCTGCGCCGGCAACTTTTTCCGGCCTCACAGAAGCAGCTCGCATCTCGCACGATCTTCCCGAACCTGAGAGCGAAAGCGCGTCCGCGCGGTTTCGCGATTTTCCTAACACGGGGTGCAGGAGTCAGCCCTGCCGCCCGCCGCGCAGGCGTCTGCGTCGCTCGCGTTGACACCGCTCGCCGTCCTCCACCACAATCGGCGCAATTCGAGCAATGGCACTGGCAGGATTCAAAATCATTGACGCGGACGGTCACGTCACCGAACCGGCATCGCTCTACTCGACGCACATCGATCCAGAATTCCGCGCCGCCGCGGACGCTCTGCTGTCGCGGCTCGGCGCCGGCAACCTGGGAATCGTTCCCGCGCTATATCCGAAGTGGCGCTCGGCGGAACGCCCGCTCGGCGAGGCGAGCGAAGTTCCCGGCCTCGGCAAGCTGCCTTCCGGCCGCAACCATCCACTGGCTTCGCCCGCGGGCGGCTACGATCCGGCCGAGCGCATCCGCGATATGGACAAGGAGGGGATCGACGTTGCGGTCTGCTTTGCGACCGTCGCGACTTCGGTGTGCGCCGCGAGCGATCCCGCGATGGAGGCCGCACTCGCGCGCGCTTACAACCGATGGGTCGGCGAGTATTGCGGCGCGTTTCCGGCGCGGATCAAAGCGGTCGGGATAGTTCCGCAGCGCGAGATGGAGCGATGCGTTGCGGAGGTCGCGTATCTTGCGCGCGAACCGTGGGCGGTCGGCATCATGACCTTCGGCAATCTCGACGGCATGCTCCCCGACCATCCGTACTTCGATCCGCTGTACCGAGCTGCGCAGGAAGCGGACCTGCCGATTTGCTTTCACGGCGGCACCGACCGTCCGCCGTTCGCGCCCGGGCGTGAGGACGTCGGCAACAACATGTTCATGATGCATCTGACCGGGCACGTCTGGCATCAGATGCGCGTGATGGCGGCGGCGGTCGGCGGCGGACTGTTCGAACGCTATCCGACGCTCAGGCTCGGATTTTTCGAAGGCGGAATCTCGTGGGTGCCGTGGTGGGCCGAGCGGATGGACGGACATTACAAGCACTTCGCGCGGCACACGCCGCATCTGACGCGCAAGCCGTCCGAGCACATGCGCGGAGAGCGATGCTTTTTCACGTTCGACCCCGACGAGACGATGCTGCCCGAGGCGACGCGTCTCATCGGAGTGCCGCGCCTGATGTGGGCGTCTGACTATCCGCATTTCGACGCCGAGTTTCCTGACGCCGCAGAAATCGTGGTGAACAATCCGCGCTTGTCCGGCGACGAGAAGCGCGCGATCCTCGCCGACAACGCACTGCGCTTTTTCCGGCGCATCGAGGCGTAGCCGAATCACACCTTGAAGCGGATGTGAATCATGTCGCCGTCGCGCATCACGTAGTCGCGGCCCTCGAGCCGGAGCTTGCCGGCCTCTTTGACCTTCGCGTCGGACTTGTGGATGGCAAAATCCTCGTAGCTGACAACTTCGGCGCGGATGAATCCGCGCGCGATATCGGTGTGGATCACGGCGGCGGCGGCGAGCGCCGATTCGCCGCGGCGCAGCGGCCATGCATGCGCCTCGGGCTCGCCGGCGGTGTAGAAAGTGATAAGCCCGAGATGACTGTAGAGCGCGCCGA
>NZ_DATEQZ010000115.1:0-51065 GCF_035272065.1 Binatus sp. (SeqCode) | reverse complement strand
TATCGGGGCGAGCCGATTTGAACGGCCGACCCCCTGCTCCCAAGGCAGGTGCGCTACCAAGCTGCGCTACGCCCCGAGCCTTTAGGAAGTAACACACGCACGATCGGCTCTCAACCGACGATCGTGCCCGCGTCGATTTTGTTCATCGATGTTTTCATGCGATCGAGCACCGCGCACGCGAGATCATTGTGGATAAGTGCGCATCGTAAATTCCGAGCGCGGAATCTCCGGCGCAATTCTGAACGAAACATGAATGCGGCGGAACGCATCACCTCTGTCGACACAATGGCGCGGAATGCCCCAGTGCAGTCGGTCTACGCAATCCACCGGATGCATCTTCGAAATGTTTTGGATTGTGAGATTGCATCCAGCGGAGAGGTCGCAGATTGCAAAACTCGCGATTTTCTCTGGAAAAGTGGCCGAATTCGAGACTGTCAGATGTCCGGCGTCGCAGAAAGAGAAAAAAATTGCTGGCGACGGGTAGTATTTGTTTCGGCTTTTTCGAGGCACAATGTTTGCTTCACCTATTCTCGCGCTGACAATCTCCTCCCCCGAGACCCAGCGCCTGTCCCCAAGCCAAGGCCGGGCTACTTGAACCGTCGGCTCCCCACCGCGGTCCCCACTCGTAGCCCGGCCGTTCTTTTTTCCTTCAATTGGTTTAGATTGCGAGTCGCGTTTCCGCCCCGGCATTTGTGCCTCGAAATTTCTGCTAATCTAGCCGCATCCGGACGCTGTCCGGCCGGGGGTCATATCGCTCGCTTGAGACGACATCTGTGCGCATCGCTGCTCGCGATATTCGCGGCAGCGGTTTCTGTTGCGCTCAGCGGATGCTGGATGGCGGCGGCACAGTTCGCGCCGCTCGCCGCCAACCTGGCCGAGGACGTCGGCGGCGGAGCCCTTGAGCTGGCCGCCGGCGTCGGCGCATCTACACATGCGGAAGCCACGCGCGCAAGGGAGGAGGAAGACGAGCGCCAAAGTGCAATGAACAGCGGCGACAACTGCGACCAGCTCGAAGTCGAAGTTCCGGATGTGATCGAGTTGCGAAGGAGCGCCACCGGAGCGCCCGAGTATCGCGAGCTGGAGATCAGCGATTCGCTCGCCCAGCGCCAGTGGCTGCCGCTAACGGACAGAGAAACAACGCCGGATGGTTGGCAGCCGGCGGTTAATTTTCTTCAAATGAATTTCTCGCCGCCCCTGGGCGCGGTGGTCCCTGAAACGGCGAGCAGCTTCCTGGCGTACACCCCCTCGAAAGTCATCACGGCCGCCGACGGCGATCGGCTCACTGCAATGACCTCGAATTTCGGCAAACCAGTCGGCACGTTCACCTGGAACGGCAACTTCTACCATTGCAACTTCTACCATTACGTGGTGACCAGCACTCTCCCATGCTATCCCCCGCCGCCCGAGCGGATCGCGCAGGATACCCCTGCCCGTCCCGGCCTCTAGATCGTTACTGCGGTATCGGTCGCGATGAGTGTCAGGCGCTGTCCCGCGCGTAGCGTCGTGGGATGCGCCATCCGCCGGGAGCCCTCAAATTTGCGCGCTGGAGAATGAACCGGCGCACGGCGCGGCGCGCTTCGTTGGCGCTGGCGCAGATCTGAAAACATCCCGCATTGATGAGAGCGTCGGACTGCTCCAGCGCTGCAGGACCGCCCGCAATGATCGTCACGCGCGACGAGATCGCTCGCAGCGCCGGCACCAGTTCGAGCGTCGCCGGGATACACTCGGCGGTCATGCACGAGATGAAGACGAAGTCCGGCGCGAACCGTTTGACGAGATCGCAAATCTCTGCCGGCGATTTCCCCTCGCCGGCAAAAGTCGCTACCACGCCCTCTTTGCGCAGCAGCTCGAGCAACATCAACAGCCCCAAAAAGTGGACCTCGCCGGGCGCCATCACGCCGAGCACTCGCACGCTCGGAGAAATCCGCGTCTTCGCAAACCGGTTGCCGAGTTCGGCGATCAACTGATGCGTCGTGTCGATAATCAGCCGCTGGTTCTCGTCGCTGATGTGGTTCTCCGCGCGCTCCTCACCCATCAGTTCCAGCGCCGGCTGAATCACTTCGTCAAAGGTGCGTTCGAGTCCGTTCTCATCGCAATAGGCGACGGCAACATCTCTCGCTCCGTCCGGGTTGAGTTCAAGCAGCATGCGGTAGAAGTCGTGGTAGTCATCGAGAACCCGGTTCGCCCCGAGCAAAATCGAAAGGAACCCCAGCGGTGGTATGAAGTCGCCGGCAACCTTCAGGCAAGCGGTCAACGGCGTCGAAAGCAGCAGCCCCGGGATTCCCCACAGCCATGACCAGTACATCGCCGAGATCAGCAGCGCCACCGGTGAGACGTCGATTCCGTGGCCGATGATAAACGGTTCGCCAAGCTGCGTCGCGACCTGATCGAGAATCACGAAGGCGCCAAGTATCTCGAGCGCCTTGCCCCATCCGGGGAACATCGCAAACGCGACCAGCGCCGGCAGCATCGCCGAGCTGATCGCGCCGACGTACGGGATGAACCGCAGCAGGAATGCGACCAGGCCCCACAACGGCGCGCTCGGCAGCCCAAGAAGCCAGGCGACGCTTCCGCAGGCGACTCCGTAAGCAAGATTGATGGCGGAAAAAAGTAGCAAGTAGCGGCCGACGGTGTAGCCCGCCGTTTCTATCGCTTGCGCCGCGATCGGAACTCTCCCTCGCGCCGCGAGCCGTACGAATCGATCGCGCAAATCCTTCCTGCTGTACAGCAGAAAAAACAGCAGCATGACGATCAGCAGCGCATTGACGATGCCATCGACGATCGGAGCCACCGATTTCAGGCTGTCGCTGAGAGTCGCAGGAACCGGGATCGCCATCACCTCGCGCGGCTGCCGGGGAGCGGGATTCGCGCCCGCCACCCGGTGCTGCACGTCGGTAACCGCCCCCTTGATATGCTGGAGCCATAGTGGCGAGGTCTTTTCGAGCGCCACCAGTTTGTTTCCGATATTGTCCGAGTATTCGGAGACCTGGTCGGCGACTGCCGTCAGCTCAACAGTCAGAAAGTAGCCCATCGACGAAATAATGCCGATCGCAACGAGCACTACCAGTGCCGCGCTTACGAGGCGGCCGCAGTAGGGCTCAAGGCGGGTTGCGACGGGACTGAAGACTACGCTCAGAATCGATGCAATCGCCAGCGGAAGCAAAACCGGTCTACCGAAGTACAACGCCGCGGTACCGACGATCATCGCGCAAATCGGCACCGCAACCCACAACAGCGAGAAGCCATCGTCACTCTCGCCGTAAACTTGCTCTGTTTCCTTTTCGATTTCCGGCATGAAGGATCTATCCGACTGACACTGAGCTATGCGCCACTACCCCCCTGCTTTTGAGATACATCCTAAGCAGCAACTGAGCCAAGTAGATACGTTCGACGCTCCACTGATTGCGACGTTGGGTATGTGTGGAACTTTTTCCGGGCAATTTCGATCCGAAAACTGTGCACTTGCCTGAAAAGCCCGGCTTTCTCTGCACTTTTTGGCGATTTTGGGTGACTCTGCCGGCTTTTCACGATACTCTAGAACAAGCATCGCGATTGCCCTACTGGATTTCCCTCGCCGCGAATTATAAGAAGGCAGGTCCGGGGAACGCTGACGGCTAAAGGCCCCGGGAACGCGATCGCGATACGATTCGCGCTGAGAGCGCGCGGGAGGTTGCAAGTCATGCCGGCTCGTTCGATATCTACCGCCAGTCTGACCTTCGGACTCGTCTCGATCCCGGTCCGATTGTTCCCCGCCACCAGTTCCAAATCAGTCTCGTTTCATCTGCTGCATGCGCCCGACATGAGCCGCATCCAGCAGAAGATCTATTGCCCCAAGGAAGACAAGCTCGTCGATCGCAGCGAGCTGGTCCGCGGCTACGAAATCGAAAAAGATCGATACGTCACCTTCACCGACGAGGAACTGAAAAAACTCGAAGCGCAGGCCGATCGCGCGGTTGAGATAACCGGCTTCATTCCCGCGTCGGAAGTCGATCCGGTGTACTTCGAGAATTCGTACCTGCTCGGATGCGAGCCGACTTCCGCCAAGGCTTACCATCTGCTGCAGGAAGCGATGACCAAGGCGGAGCGGGTAGGCGTCGCGAAATTCACCATACGCGGTAAGGAACGGGTCGTCCTGATACGTCCCTACGACGGCGGCCTGATGCTGCATACGATGTACTACAACGACGAGATTCGATCGTTCGGCGAGATCGATCACGGCGCCAATGCGCCCGTGAAGGAATCAGAGCTGAGCCTGGCGCAGCGCCTGCTCGACGACCTCACCCAGAAGAAATTCAATCCGTCCGAGTTCAAGGACAACTACCGCGAACGGGTGATCGGAGCGGCCGAACAGAAGCTCGCAGGCCACGAGCTGACCGAGCCTGCGCCCGAAGTGCGCCATGGCAAGGTGATCGATCTGATGAGCGCGCTCAAAGAATCGCTCAAAAAACGCGGCGTCTCAGTCAACGAAGATCGCGAAGAGGCGCCTGCCACAGCGGAAGGCGAGCAGCGCAAGGTTGCGCAAGGATCGCGGAGAGCACCGCGCACCCGCCGCGCCCGCTAGCAGCTGAATCGCGCGCCGACTTTGCTTATGGATGCGGGGTAATCGCCAGGATCGTCATCTGCCCTGTCTTCGGACCGTAGCAGAAGAATACTCGAAAAGCCGCTGGGGTTTTATTCTCCGCGTACGCCTCAAAGACCTTCTGGCCTTGCGGTCCGGAAAGCTTCGAGTACTCATGTGTATTTAAACTCGAATGGCGGGGATTCGTTTCCAGGAGTCCCAGTGTTTTCTGAACGGCGCGAAGTCGTTTGGCGGCACTGGCGTCCTTTGCCAGCAGCGAAAGCGCCTCTCGTGCAGCTGGCGTGAAAACCAGGTGAAACTTCCGCACCCGACCCGCACCTAGTCAATATCGTCGTCTGCGTATTTCTCGAACGATCCCAGGTCTACTAGTTTCCCCTCTCGAGCCTCTTCCAGACCTCTCACGACCATTTTCAGCGCTTCACGGTTCCGGTACAGCCAAAGCTCGTGCATCGGCACTGAGATCTCTGGTGAAAGCAGCACTTGCCCCGCGTCATTTACGTAGATGCCGAATCGAATTGCGGGATCCAATTCACCACCGAGTTTTTGCTTCAGGGATTCCAATATCTTCGCTAGAGAGACCCGTTTCCGTTCGTCGAGTGATGTCTCGCCGATTCGCTTAAAGTTGTCGTTCAATACCGTGGTAGCCGTATGGGCCATCTCTTTTCCCTTTTGTGTCAATGTTTCAAATACAATAATAGCAAATTGAGAATTCGTGTCAAATGTGAAATTACCCACAGGTAACACGCCTGACCAAAAGCAGTTGCGGGAAACCACTCAAGCTATTTCAGAAGGGGGGATGAACTTTTCAGCCTGACCTTTCCCGATTTTGCGTGCTAAGTATAAGGCATGCACATCCGTCAGAATGCCTCATACATGAAAGGCTCGCTCGAAATCGGGAGGCGCACGCTCCCTGCAGAAATAATTTTTGACGGAACGAAACTACCGATGGTAGCGGGCCGTCCGAAAAACCTCCACAGATGGTATGAACCGCAGCCTCCTCCCTCCGAGTCCGGTTCCCCTTGCCGGGCGGGAAGGAGTTAGGGGTTAGGTTGCCGGAAGTGTTCTCCCTACTCGCCAACCAACCATGTCGCTGACCAAGTACCGACACAAACGCAGCGCCGAAAACACTCCCGAGCCTTTCGGACGGGAAGTCCCAACCTCTCTTTCCACCGCCAGCGGCACCTTCGTCGTTCAGAAGCACGCCGCGCGGCGCCTCCACTACGATTTTCGACTCGAGATGGAAGGCGTCCTGCGCTCGTGGGCGGTCCCCAAACGACCGTCGATGAATCCCGCCGACAAGCATCTCGCGGTCGCCGTCGAGGACCATCCGCTGGAATACGGCGACTTCGAGGGCGTCATTCCTCCCGGCAATTACGGAGCGGGCTCTGTCATCGTGTGGGATCGCGGCGTGTATGACGTTATCGATCCTCCTGGCGATGCGGCCGACGCGGTCCGCAAGGGAAAAATCGACATCAATCTGCACGGCTTCAAGCTCACCGGCGCGTTCACGCTCGTCCGCACCGGCGGCCGCGCCAATGCCGGCCCGAAGGACAAGCAGAACTGGCTGCTGATCAAGAAGCGCGATCAATACGCGACTACGGAAAACGTTTTCGAAGCGCACCCGCGCTCGGTCCTGTCAGGCTTGACGCTCGAGGAACTCGCCGATGCACCGGCCGCGGAGCGCAAGCTCGCCGGCAATCTCGCGCGCAAGCATCTGCCCGAACTGGGCGCCAAGCTTAAGCATTCGGATTTCCCGCTGACCCTCGCCAAGACAGTTAAAGACCCTTTCGACAATGACAAGTGGCTATTCGAAATCAAGTATGACGGCGTGCGCGTACTGGCTATTCGAGAAGGCGAGAGTACTCATTTGTACGCGCGCAGCGGCACCGACATCACGAATCGATATCCGGAGGTTGTCCTCGCGTTGAACTCAATCGCGCTCGACCGATTCGTGCTCGATGGCGAGATCGTCGCGCAGGACGAGCGTGGGCGGCCGAGCTTCCAGCTCTTGCAAAGAAGAATGCACGTCAACAACGCGCGGCAGATTGCCCGCCTGAGCCTGGCGGTCCCCGCCAGCTACTACGTCTTCGATCTGCTGGGCTTCGATCGTTTCGACACGCGCACGCTGCCGCTCGAAGAACGCAAGCGTCTTCTGAGCGAATTGGTTCACAACGAGGGGCCGGTCCGCTACTGCGACCATGTGATCGGGCGCGGCAAGGATTTCTATGCCGCGATCTCGGAGCACGAGCTGGAAGGAGTGATCGCCAAACTGCGCGACGCACCTTATCGCGGCATGCGCACGGGAGATTGGCTGAAAATCAAACGGCCGCTGACCCGGCAATTCGTGATCGGCGGCTACAGCGATCCCGACGGCACGCGAACCCATTTCGGCGCGCTTCTGCTGGGTCAATACGAAGCGGACGGCGTGCTGCGATACACCGACAAAGTCGGCACCGGCTTCAATCAGGACAAGCTGCGCAAAATCCATGCGATGCTAGCGGAGCGCGCGCAATCGACGTCGCCGTTCCGCAAACCCGCCATCGGAGAGCCCCTGCCTGAAAAGAAGGCGCATTTCGTTAGGCCAGAGCTGGTTTGCAACGTTCGCTTCACCGAATGGACCGACAGCGGCGGCATCCGCCAACCCAGTTTTCTAGGCTTGGCCGAAGACACCGATCCTCGCGATTGCATCTACGACGGCCCCGGCGCTCAGCTGGAAGCGCTGGAAGATGCAGGAGATGCCAGGATGCCCGATCCTGAACAAAATGGAGGCGCCGAACCGAAAGGACGCAAAGGCCCCGGCGACGCCGCGACGCCCTCGGCCTCCGCACCGAAGGCGTCGGTGACCAATCCCGAGAAAATATTCTGGCCGAACGACGGCTACACCAAGGGCGACCTGGTCGCATACTATCGCGCGATTTCGAAATGGATGCTGCCCTACCTGAAAGACCGGCCCGTGATGCTCACGCGGTATCCTGACGGAATCGAGGGCAAGATGTTCTATCAAAAGGATGCGCCCGCATTTGTGCCCCATTGGATTCGCACCGAGAAGATTTATTCCGAGGACTCGCAGCGCGAGATTTCGTACTTCATCCTGGACAGCGAGGAGGCGCTCGCCTACGTGGCGAACCTCGCGGCCATCACGATTCACATGTGGTCGTCGCGAATCCCGCACCTCGAGCGTCCCGACTGGCTGCTGTTCGACATCGATCCCAAGGGCAGCACGACCCGCCATGCGGTCGAAGTCGCGCGCGAGGTAGCCGCAGTGTTGCGCGAGGTCGGGCTGGAACCTTGCCTGAAGACTTCGGGACAAATGGGTATTCACGTAGTAGTGGGACTTGCGCCGAAATATACTTACGATCAAGCGAAGATGTTTTCTGAGTTAGTATCGCAGGTAGTAGTCAATCGTGTGCCGGAAATCGCCACGATCAACCGCAATCCGCGCTCGCGCAACGGCCGCGTATATATCGACTTCCTGCAGCTCGGCCACGGCAAAACGATCGCGGCGCCATTCTCGGTACGCCCGATGCCGGCCGCTCCCGTCTCCGCACCGATGACGTGGAAGGAACTGAAGCCCTCGCTCGACCCCACCATCTACAACATCAAAACTATGCCGCCACGCATGTCCCGCCTGAAACGCGATCCGTTCCTCGACGCAATCGAAAAACACGCCAGCCTGGAGGACGCCCTGCCCCATCTCGAGTCGCTCCTGAGCCGCTCCGAGAGCCGGCCTCAGGTCACTCCTTAGACTTTGGCGGCGCGGTCACTTCGGTGAACGCACGAATCGCCTCGACCGCGGTCGGCACGCCGCTGTACTGCGAAACGTGGACGATCAGTTCCTTGATTTCCTCGGGCGCGATGCCGACGTTTAACGCGCCGCGCATGTGAAGCCGCAGCTCGGGTCCGCGCCCCAGCGCCATCAACGTCGTCATCGTCAGCATCGAGCGCAACTTGACGGGCAGACCTGGGCGATTCCAGATCGTGCCGAACAGTTGTTCGTTGAGAAAGTTAGCGAACCCTTCGTCGAAGTTTCGCAGGAACGCGTCGCCGTCCTGCGCGGCCTTCTCGCCCCACAACTTCGTGCGCAACTCCATTCCTTTTCTTGCAGAATCATCTGCCATGAGAAATCCTCCGCGATAATTTTGTAGTGTTATGCGTTGCGGATCATCAGGCCGCCGTCAACCGGGATGATCGCACCGGTGATGTACGAAGCGGCGGGGATGCAGAGGCTGAACGTGATGTGGGCGACTTCTTCCGGATAGCCGTATCGCTTCAAGGCGGTGCGGCGCTTGGCGAAAATCGTCTTGTGCTCTTCCGGAATCGCGTCTGTGAGCGCGGTGCGAATCGGTCCGGGGCAGATGCAGTTGACTGTAATTCCTTCCGGCCCGAGATCGACCGCCAGCGCGCGCGTGAGTCCTATGACTCCCGTCTTTGCGACCGCGTAAGGGCTGTCGCCCGGGGTCGCGCCGAGGCCTTCGGTTGATGCGATGTTGACGATGCGAGCGGCGTCGGATTTGCGCAGATGCACCAGCGCGGCGCGTACCATCCGCTGTTGCGCGGTCAGCAGGCCGGCGAGCGTGCGGTCCCAGATACGGTCGTAGTCGTCGGCGCCGAGCGGGGAGAAGCCGCCGAAGCCGGCATTGTTGATTAGGATATCGAGGCGGCCGAAGCGTGCGGCGACTTCCGCAACGACGCGCTTGATCTCGGCGTGGTCGGAGACGTCGAGCCGCCAGCCATGCGCGGTTCCTCCAGCGGCCGCTATTTCCTCGACAACGCGCGCGACGCCCGCCTCGTTGATATCTGTAATCGCGACGAGCGCGCCTTCTTGCGCAAACAAGTGAGCGGTCGCACGGCCCATCCCGCTGGCGGCGCCGGTGACGAGGACTGCGCGTCCCTTCACCGAGCGGTTAAGTTTTTTGACTGGATCCATTTCAATTCTCCGTTTCGAAAAAAACACCCTGACGATTGTCGAGCTATCACACTCGATGTTAGTTGGGGTAGTGAAGCGAGTGATCGTCACGACCTACGGAGAAAACTGTATGGAATTCGAACGCGCAAAACTCGACATCGAAGGACCGGTCGGAATTGTAACGCTCAACCATCCTGAAGTGATGAATGCGGTATCGCCCGAGATGCTTGGCGGTCTGATGAAGACGCTTGAACACGTCAAGGATCCCCGCAACGGCGTGCGATGCATCCTGATGACTGGTGCGGGGCGCGGCTTTTGCGCCGGCGCCAACCTGCAGCCGAGCGGCGGCGGTCCCAGTGGCTCGCGCGATGCCGGCTCGGTGCTCGAAACTCAGTACCATCCGTTTTTGCGCCGGCTGCGCGAACTCCCGATACCGTTCGTCACGGCGGTGAACGGCGCGGCAGCCGGCGTGGGAATGAGCTTTGCGCTGATGGGCGATCTCGTGCTCTGTGCGCGCTCGGCGTACTTCCTGCAGGCGTTCAGGCGCATCGGTCTGATTCCCGACGGCGGCTCGACCTGGATTCTGCCGCGGCTGATCGGCAAGGCCCGAGCGATGGAGCTTTCGCTGTTGGGCGAGAAATTGCCGGCCGAGAAAGCGCTCGAATGGGGCCTCGTCAATCGAGTCTTCGATGACGCGGAGCTGGTTGGCAAAGCTAAAGAGTTCGCGCGCGATCTGGCAAACGGCCCGACGGTCTCGCTCAGCCTGATTCGGCGGCTGTATTGGGAGAGTGCCGACAATACATATGAAGAGCAGTTGAACCTGGAGCGCCAGATGCAGCGCAGGGCCGGTAACTCGGCGGACTTCCAGGAGGGCGTGCGCGCATTCCTGGAGAAGCGTCCCGCGAAGTTCAGAGGCGAGTGATATGGCCAACAGCGAACAAGATCGAGAAGCGCGGCTCGCGCAAGTGATCGAACCGGCGCTCGAACCCGAACTGCCGATCGTCGATCCGCATCATCACCTGTGGGACCATCCGGACAGCCGCTACATGCTCGACGAGATTTTGCGCGACATCAACTCGGGGCATCGCGTGCTCGCGACGGTGTTCGTCGAATGCATGTCGACGTATCGCGCCGACGGCCCGGAATCGATGCGTCCGGTGGGCGAGACCGAGTTCGTCAACGGTATCGCGGCCCAAAGCGCGAGTGGCCAATATGGCGAGACTCGCATCGCGGCGGGAATCGTCGGCTTTGCGGATTTGACACTGGGAGAAGCAATCGCGCCAGTGCTTGAGGCGCATATCGCCGCGGCACCCCTGCGGTTTCGCGGGATACGGCATGCAGGCGGCTTCGACGCGAGTCCCGACGTGAGAAACTCGCACACCAACCCGCCGGCGGATTTGTACGAATCGGAGCGGTTCCGCGAAGGCTTCGCTCGGCTGAGCGAGTTGGATCTCACCTTCGAGGCGTGGCAGTACCATCCGCAGATGCCGGCGGTGACTGCGCTCGCGAGGAGGTTCCCGGATACGACGATTGTGCTCAATCACTTCGGCGGACCGCTGGGAATCGGTCCCTACGAGGGTCGGCGCGCGGAAATATTCGGCGAATGGAAGAAGAATATCGCGGAGCTCGCGCGATGCCCCAACGTCATGGCCAAGCTCGGCGGAATCAACATGCCGGTGAACGGATTCGGCTGGCATCGGAGGCCCACGCCCCCGAGCTCGGACGAATTGGTGTCGGCGACTCGCGACTACTATCTCCACACCATCGAGCATTTCGGCCCGCGACGATGCATGTTCGAGAGCAACTTCCCGGTGGACCGGGTTTCGTGCTCGTACGCCGTGCTGTGGAACGCGTTCAAGAAGATCGTGGCGGGTTTCACGAAAGACGAAAAAGCGCAGCTCTTCCATCGCACTGCTGCCGAGGTTTATCGCCTGAAGCTGACTCAGTTGTCCTGATAGCCAGCCAAATCTGCCTGTTCCGTTCGATTGAACGAAGCGTTCAATCGCTTGTGACGCCTTATTTGTGACGGCTCAGACCGAGCCGATGAGGCAGGTGGCTTATGGCGACGATGCTTACTAGGGACCGGGCGACGCAAGTTCACGAGTTGATCGATCATACGAAGGATTCTGAAATACCGGGGTGGGAGGTTGCGCTGGACCGCCTTATCGGCGAGCCGGTCTGCGCGTTCTTCGTGGCGATGGCTGTCATGTGGGTCGTGACTGCGATCGCCGGAATCTTTGGATAGCTGCTACACGTTGACGGTGCTCATGTCGTGGTAGCGTCCGCCGGCGGCGAAGCCCTTGGGCGCGACTTCCGCGATGCGGGCGAGATCGCTTTTCGATAGCTGGACTTTCACAGCCGCGACATTCTCTTCGAGATAAGTGCGGCGCTTGGTGCCGGGAATCGGAACCATGTCGCGTCCCTGCGCGAGCACCCACGCCAGCGCGAGCTGACTCGGCGTGATTCGTTTCTCGGCGGCGATTTCCTTGATGCGGTCGACGACCTTGAGATTCCTTTGCATATTCTCGGCGTCGAACCGCGGCGAGATTTTGCGCCGCATGTCGTCGTCCGGCAGCTCGCGAATGTTGCCGCTGAGGAACCCGCGGCCGAGCGGGCTGAACGGGACGAATCCGATCCCGAGCTCGCGCAGCGTAGGAATCACGTCGTCCTCGTAGTCGCGCGTCCACAGCGAGTATTCCGATTGCAGCGCCGTAATGGGATGAATCGCGTGCGCGCGGCGAATCGTATTTACGCCCGCCTCCGACAGTCCGAGGTAGCGGACTTTTCCCTGGCGTACCAGCTCAGCCATCGCACCGACGGTTTCCTCGATCGGCACCTTCTTGTCTACGCGATGCTGGTAGTAGAGATCGATGTAGTCGAC
This sequence comes from Binatus sp. (SeqCode), assembly GCF_035272065.1. Lineage (GTDB taxonomy): Bacteria > Desulfobacterota > Binatia > Binatales > Binataceae > Binatus. Next base: position 38,699 of record NZ_DATEQZ010000115.1, on the reverse strand, counting down.
GCCGAGGCGCTTCAGCGACGCATCGCAGGCGGAGCGCACGTACTCGGGACGGCCGTTGATCGCGCGCTTGCCGTCGGGCAGGACCTGGTTGGCGAACTTGGTCGCGATGATGACGCGGTCGCGATATTTCTTGAGCGCTTTGCCGACCAGCTCTTCGTTATGCCCGACACCGTAAACGTCGGCGGTGTCGAAGAAGTTGATGCCGAGCTCGACTGCGCGCTCGAGCGTCGCGGCGGATTCGTTGTCGTCGCGTGGACCGTAAAACTGCGACATCCCCATGCATCCGAGGCCCAGCGCCGACACTTCGAGTCCCTGCGTGCCAAGTTTTCGCTTTTCCATGACTGATGTCCTCGACTTTATATTGACATAGCGGAATCGATGCGCTGAGCGAAAGCGCAGTTTCACTGTTACTTCGTGGCGCAGGCCGCGGACGAGTGCGTGTGAACAGTATCGTTGCCAATTTCTGTCGGTGACAACGAACTGCTAAAATTGTAGTCTGGTTGTAGCGGTGGTGGGCCTTCACTTTCTCACTGGCCCGCTTGGACCGCATTCGAGAGGGAGGGCTCGAGACGATAGTGCGGCGCCGGTTGCGGTTGGTATCCTCACTTTGGACGATTGCGTCGTTCATCGCGGCTGCGATCTTTGTTGCGGCAAGTGCCCATGCCCAGATGACCAGCGGCGATGTCAGGAGCCGCGAGCATGTGAGCAAGCTGGTGGTCACGCCAATTCTGCTCGCCTTCAACAAGATCGATCTTTCCAGCCAGACTGTATCCGAGACAAAGTCCTTCATCGTTGAGGACACCGGCCGGATTGCACTATCTGTGACCGTCGCTCCCGCAAGCGGGAGCCCTTGTTTCAAGATCGCGTCGGGACAGGGTGCGTCGCGCTCAGAATGACGGCAAGCAGGCCTAGTCGAAATCCAGCTTCACGCCTGCCAGCACGTTTATCGTCGGCGCCTTAAATCCGAACGCCTGCGAATAGTTGCGGTCCATCAGGTTGTTCACGCGCGCGAAGACCTCCTCATCGCGCACGTGGCTCAGCGGGATTCCCATCGTGTAGGACACTACCGCGTTGACGAGGCTGTAGGCCGGGTGATTCGCGACCGTGGACTCGACCGTGATGTCCTCGCGATCGCCGATGAAGATGTAGTTCAGGTTGGCGGTGATTTTGTCGTGCGGCAGGAAAACCGCGCTGCGCACGTATTCCAGCAGCGCCGACGCCGTATGCTTCGCCACCCGCAGCGGCTGGGCCGTCGAGCCGCGTGTATCGGCGTGCGTCTCGTCGAGCACGGTCACGTTGCCGCTGAGCGTCAGCCCGGTGGCGATTGTGAGGCTCGGGACGATCTCGACGCCTTGCACGTCCACGCGCGCCGCGTTGCCCGCTACCGAGCCGAACACACACGAGGACGGGCTGGATTTGCATGGCACGGTGACAATCAGATTTTTCACGCGGCGCGAGAAGTAGGTCGCGGTGAGAGAGGCGCGCTCGCCGAAGTTGGTAGTGAATCCGCCGTCGTATTCGCTGGAAATCTCGGGCTTCAGATTGGGGTTGCCGAAGTTCGGGAAGTACAGCTCGTCAAATGAGGGCGCGCGAAAGCCTTCACTGTAGCTGCCGCGCAGCGTTGTCGAGATTTTTGTGAGCGGAATCGCGACCGACCACGCGGGGCTGACCTCCTCGCCGAACTGGCTGTTGCCATCGACGCGAAAGCCGCCGGTGACGAGAAGGCGGCCGTCGAAAAAACTGCCCTCCTGCTCGAGGTAGCCGGCGTATTCCTGGCGGCCCGCGTGGAATTTGGTCACCCCGACGCCGAACGGGGGCAGGGGATCGCAGAAGCTGCAGGCGCTGGTCGTGCGCAGCCAGCGATCGAGAAAATCGAAGCCTATCAGCGTGCGGAAGCCGGGGAGGCCGGCAGGCCAGGTGTAGATCGCTTCGGAGTTGCCGCCGCGGGTCTCCTCTGGAATCGAATCCGTCTCGAAATAGGGTGTTCCGAAAACGGTGCCTGCCGCAAACGGCGGCGCGTTCAGGCGCAGGTCCTGGCGCACGAAGGAGGCGCTCGCGCGGACGAGCAGGTTTTCGCCGAAATGATGCTCGATTTCGCCCTTGAACAGCATGAACTCGTCGCGCTGATGCGCCGTCGAATCCAGCGGCACGCCCGAAAACACCAGAAAATCGGGGAGGCTGACATTCGACGCTGAGTAACGCGCGAAGCCCCGGATCACGGTGTCGTCGCCGAGGTGGTAGTCGAGCCGTACATTACCGGCGAGGTCGTCAGAGTTGTCGTTGACCGGGCGAAACCCCTCAGTCGAGTAGTACGACACCGCGCCCGAGTAGTGGAGATTGCCCTCGGCGCCGCTGACGGTTCCAACTTGCTGGCTGCTCGCGCGATTACCGCCACCGGAAAGGATGCTCGCGGTCGGCGGACCTTCGCCTTCTTGCGAGAGCACGTTGACCACGCCGCCTATAGCCTGCGAGCCGTACAGCGAGCCGCCGGCGCCGCGCAGAATCTCGACGCGATCGAGATTGTCGGTCGTCAGGTTGGCCAGGTCGAAGCTGCCGGTCGCGCCCGCGTTGACTTCGACGCCATCGACAAGCACCAGCGTCTGCGACGGCGTCGCGCCGCGTATCGATACGTCGGTGACCGAACCGGGCGAGCCGCTTTGCGTGACCTGCACGCCAGGCACCTCGCGCAGCACGTTCGCGACGCGGTCGATCTTCTGTTCCTGGATTTGCGGATCTTCGACGACCGTGATTGTCGTGCCGATATCGGCGATGGGTTGAGGGATTCGCGTCGCGGTGACGACCACTGGAGTCAGCTTCTGCGCCTCTTCCTTGTTGGCGGGCGTCGCCGGCTGACTCGTCTTCGTCTTAGAAGATGCGGACCTGGTCTGATTGGCTGGCGAGGCTTTTTGGGTTTGAGTTTGCGCTGGCGACGGCGCGGACGCCGGCGTTTGAGCGCGTGCGATCGGCGCACAAAGCGATGTCGCAATAACTGCCGACAAGATCAAAATGAGAAACCGCATGAACTCCCTCCGAGTTCAAGGGCTGCCGTCGCACGCGGAGGAAAGTCAGGCGAGAAAAAAACCCGACCTCTCGCGATTCGAGGGATCGGGCTTCAGGAAATGCGTGCCTGAGGCCACCCTCCCCGCGGAAGGCAGACAGTTAGTGACCCGGCCGGTCTCCTGGCTTGGGGTTCGTCCTCGGACCCGCCTTCCCGCCGAAGCGGTGGCATGATGGGCCGTCGTCCCCCCACACAGTTGCGGGGCAGCGCCGGATTTGAACCGGCTTCCCGTGCACCGGGTGCGACGCCGAAGTTACGCGCGGCACTGCGTGCAGTCAACCGCGTTCGAGTCGAGCGAAAATTTTCGTCACGCGCGGCGCAATCGTGTACGCTTGATGATTCGCATGGGCACGATAACGCTAATCACCGGCGGCGCTCGCAGCGGCAAGAGCATGCAGGCGCTGAAGCTCGCGCTCCCGTATCAACGCAAATTTTTTCTCGCGACCGGGCAGGCGCTAGACGACGAAATGACGGCGCGCATCGAATTTCATCGCACAACGCGGCCGCAGGATTTTCAGACTGTCGAGGAGCCGGTAGAGGTTGTCGCCGCGCTCGAGAAGCTCGGCAACAGCACTGACCTCGTCGTCCTCGATTGCCTGACGCTTTGGATCTCCAACCTGATGCAGCGACACGGGATGGACGATGGGCCGGTTCTCGCGGAGGCGGACAAGCTCGCATCGGCCCTGAAGAGTGCGCCGTTCGCGAGTATCGTCGTGACCGATGAAGTCGGAGCGGGAATCGTGCCCACCGATCACGCGGAGTCGCGCCGGTTCCGCGATCTGCTCGGATGGACCAATCAGAAAATCGCGACTGTGGCGGACCAGGTCCTGCTGATGGTCACGGGATATCCGCTAAAGGTGAAGTGAGAGTCACGATGCGATCGTGACGAGGACTGCAATCTCGACCAGTTCGCCGCACGCGCCGATCGAGTCGCCGGTCACTCCGCCCAGCCATCGCCGGTAGAACAATCGCATCGCGAACACGATTGCGATTGCGGCCGCCGTGGCCAAGGCAGTCGTGCGCAACGCACCAAGCATCAGCATAACGGCGAGCGTGAAAACCGCGACGACGGCAGTTCGCGTACTCGAGATTTCGCCGCTGAGCAGCGTCGCGCCTGAGCCAGACGAGCGCAGATATGGCAGTCCCGTCGCGACCAGGAGCATTGCCCATCGTGCTAGCATCGGCGCGACGATCAGAGCGGAGTATCGGCGGTGACCAGCAAGCGTCGAGAGCGCGAGAATCTTCAGTGTGAGGTCGAAGAAAATCGCGCTCGCGCCGAACGTGCCGACGCGGCTGTCGCGCAGAATGTCGAGTGCGCGCTCGCGGTCGCGTCCCCCACCGAGTGCATCTGCCGTGTCGGCCAGTCCGTCGAGATGAACTGCGCCGGTGACAACGGTTAGCGAGACGATGATGAGCACCGAGCGAATCACTTGCGCAAAGAAATGAGCGAGCAACCAATCTTCGCCGGCCAGCGCCAAGCCGATGAGGAAACCGACAATCGGGAACCATGCGAACGACGCGGCAACGGTGTCATCGGAGGCGGGATGCTGATCGATCACCGGCAGGATCGTGAGGAAGCTGATGGCAAGGGGCAGCTCGGTGAGGATGCCGCTCGCGCGCGTCGCGTCGTCACTCATCGGACTTTGCCGGAGATCCCGGCGCCTGCGAATGTCGCCATGTTGTTGAGCAGGTCGAGCGCGGAGTCGATCACGTTCATCGCGAGCGCGGCGCCGGTGCCTTCGCCCAGCCTGAGATCGAGATCGAGAATGGGACGGAGCTTGAAGTGATCGAGTGCTAGCGCATGACCGCCTTCGGCCGAGCGATGGCTGAAAAAAAGATGATCGAACAATCCCTGATGAATCTTCTCCGCGACCGCGGCAGCGGCCGTGGCGATAAAACCGTCAACGACGACCGGGACCTTGAAGGCGGCGCCACCGATGTACGCGCCGGCCATCGCGGCGATCTCGAAACCGCCGAGCGCCGCCAGTATCGATTCGCCCGACGTGAGCGCGTCGCGACGAATCTCGAGCGCGCGCGTGACCACCTCGATTTTGCGCCGGACGCCGGCGTCGTCGAGGCCGGTGCCACGCCCCACTATCGCGCTTGGCTCTATCGCGGTCAGCGCGCAGAGAATCGCGGCGGCGGGCGTGCTGTTCGCGATGCCCATCTCGCCGACGCCGATTAACGTCGTACCGCTACCTGCGAGCTCCCGCGCGATTTCGATTCCCACTTCGAGCGCGCGCGTCGTTTCGTCGGGCGTCATCGCGGGGCCGTCGAGGAAGTTGCGGGTGCCGGCGCCGACGCGGCGATAAGTCACGCCTGCGAGCGGGTTGGCGCTGGTATCGACCTTGACACCTACGTCGACGACTTTGAGTGCGTAGCCGAAGCGACGCGCGAGCACGCTGATGGCGGCGCCGCCTGCGGCGATGTTGCGAAGCATCTCGGCGGTGACGGCTTGCGGAAATGAGCTGACACCTTCGTCCGCGACGCCATGATCGGCGACGAAGACGGCTATCGCGCCGCGTCCCGGTTTCACCGATTCATCGTGCCGGATTGCGGCATAACGGCGCACGAGTTCTTCGAGATGGCCAAGGCTGCCCGGCGGCTTGGTGAGAGTGTCCAGCCGCGCGTCGGCGGCCCGCGCCGCTTCGTTGTCCAGTGGAAGAATCGAGTCGATAGTTTGTTTGAGCAAAGACATGCCGCGTGATCGCATCACGAGGAGCGGCAGCTTACAAGGACGCGGTCCTCAACGCTCGAATCGGTTCACTGGCGGGTGGTTGAACTGCTCCAGTATTCCGCCCAGCCGCTGTAGTCGGGCGAATCCTCCTGGCACCATCGCTTGCTCTTAACGAAGTCCCACGATTTATCGGTGAACGGCGATTGGGCAGCAGGCGCGCCCAGTCGATTTTGCGATTTTGCGTGTCGACGTGACATTCGATATCGGCAACTACGTTGCCATCGGGATACCGGGCCCATATCTCGACGTCGGGATGCCGCGAGAAGCTTTGCTGGAAGCGCCGCCAGTCGTATTCGTCGCCGTTGTAGGTGAATGTCGGCTGGTCGATGAAAGTCTGGCAAACCTTCGCGAAGTCGATGGTGCATCCGTTGTGCTGAAGAATGGAAGCGTTCGGCGGAGCGGCTGCAGGCGGGGTTTGCGATGCGAGCGATGATGAGTTACCGGGCGCCGGATTTTGCGGGCTGCATCCAGCCAGTCCGATCAGCAGGCATAGCGTTAGCGGTCGGAGCAGTTTCATCGTCGTCCCCTCGGCGCGCTGTGTAGAGTCTGTCTCTAGCCGCTCATGTGCCCGCGCTCAAGACGCTGTTTTCTAGCGATACACTTTTGCCAGCCGCCACATCTGCGGCAGCGGCAGCTTTGGGTCGCGGCACAAGTAAACTGGGCTGTGTTCGTCCGGCATCGAGTATTTCTATTGCCGCGGCCTCGCCATAGTTCTGTGCGAAGATAGCGATCTTAGCCCGTTCGTCGCGGGGCAGGGAGTCATAGACTTTCGCGACGGTCGCCGTCATCTCGGGCCATCCAAACATATCGGCGTAGTTCTGCGGCAGGTCAGTCGTCTTACGCGTCTCGAAGCGAACGTTCATGCCGAGCGCGCGCTGATAGCCGATAAAGGTTTCGACCGGCAATACGGGAATCGCCAGAGGCGCAACGATAATCCCGACGACCACGATCACGGCGGGAAGCGCATAGCGGATAGCGGGACACCATCCGCGCGCATCGATCGATTCGAGCTGAACGGCGCCCACAGCCAGCAGGACCGGGAAGAACGGCGCAACTCGTCGCGGAAATATCCGTACGCGCCGTTGGTCAGGAAGTGAATGAGGATCGTGAGCGCGGCGAAGCCGCCGACAAGGCGCCAATCCGGCCGATTCGCGCGCGGATTCATGTTTGTGATTCAGTCGCGCGGGGGCGGCTTGTCGGGGGAATCTTCGGGGAAGATTGAGAGCCAGATCGAATGGTCGTCGATCTTGTTGAGCAGAGATTCGGCGGCGGGTGACGTTCGGTCGCCCGCGTCGTTCCATGAATCGAAGTGAATCAGCGATTTTGGCGGAAGGCGCTGTGCCCAATCCTTACTGGCTAGTATCGGGCGGTCGGGAAACTCACGGACGTAACCGATGCATAGATAGGCGACGGAAATGACGTCGCCGGGGATGCCGAAAATTTCCGCGAGCGCGTCGTTGCGCATGATGCTGACCCATCCCATGCCGAGGCCCTCGGCGCGCGCAGTCAGCCACATGTTTTCGACTGCCAGGCACGCCGAGTAAATCTCGACGTCGCGGATGCTGGTCTTGCCGAGCACGGCGGGGCCGAAGCGATCGGGCTTGCAGGTGACGATCAAGTTGAGCGGAGCTTCGAGGATGCCTTCGAGCTTGAGCGAGAGATATTTTTCGCGGCGCTCGCCGCTGAACTGGGCCGCATTCTTTTGGCGCTCGGCTTCAAAGACTTCCTTCACGCGGCGGCGCTGCTCGACGCTCCGCACGAGGATGAAGTCCCACGGCTGCGTGAAGCCGACACTGGCCGCATGATGGGCAGCGATCAGCACGCGCGCAAGCACGTCGTCGGGAATTGGATCGGAGATGAACTCGCGGATGTCGCGGCGGCGGAAGACAGCCTCGTAGAGACCGCGCTTGAGTGCGTCGGCGAACGCGTGACGATTGGGTGCGGAGATCGGCATGAAAAAACAGATCTATCACGGGCGGACGCATCGGTGACACGTCCGCCCGCGTCAAGGATCAGGCGTCAGGCGGCGGCGGCTTTTTTTGCGGCTGCCAGAGCGGCTTCGAAGTTGGGCTGCTCGGCGATTTCCTTGACGTATTCGACGTAGGTCACATTGTCGTTCTTGTCCACGACGAACACGCATCGCGCGAGCAGATGGAGTTCCTTGATCAACGCGCCGTAGGCGGTGCCGAAACTCGCGCTGCGCCAGTCACTCAGTGTCGTGACCTTGTCCACGCCGGCCGCGCCGCACCATCGCGCCTGCGCGAACGGCAGATCCATCGAGACCGAGAGAATCTGGACGTCGCCGGGAAGATTGCTCGCCTCGACGTTGAAGCGGCGCGTTTCGGCGTCGCATACGGGAGTGTCTATCGATGGGATGGTCGTGATGATTTTGACCTTGCCCTTGAACTGGTCGAGCGTCGCCGGCGCCATCCCCTTGCCGACGACATTGAAGTTGGGTGCTTTTTGTCCGACCTTGATTTCGGGGCCGACCAGGGTCATCGGGTTTCCCCGCATCGTAACGGCGCCTTTGCGTTCTTCCGCCATGAGCGAATTCTCCTTGAGTGATTAATCGAAGAGACTTTAGCCGCGGTGGAGGCGGTAGGTAAAGCGAAGGGGTACTGAAGAACTCGGCTAGAGGGCTTTGATTACGATCCAGATCAGGCTGCCCAGCACCAGGATGCCGTTGATTACGGCGGTGGCGATTGCGCCCGGTGCGCGCTTGGCGGCTGCTCTCAAGTAGCCTGAGGCGTAGATGATGCGCGCGATCACGAACAGCAAGCCGAGGGCGACACCGAAGTGATAGCTGACGGTGAGCGAAAAAATCCACACTGCCGGGATGAAGACGATCAGGCTCTCGAGCGTGTTTTCGTGCACGCGGAAGTAGCGCTCGAAGTCGGGATTGCCGGTGGTGGCGGGCGCCTCGACGCCATACGTCTGTCGCGCGCGTCCAACCATCACGCCGAGTATCGAGTATTCGAACAACGCCAGGAGCGTCACAATCTCTAGTTCGTGGTATCCGCCCATTTACATCCTTCCTCCCCGTGTAGTTGTCGCAACGACCCCCGCTCGCATGAAGGTACTCGCGCGAGTTGAAAAGTGCGAGATGTGAAGTGCGGACCTAACTGCGGCGGAATTTTGCCTGGCGCTCGGCTTCCTGGGCCTCGGCGGCTTCGCGCGACGGGCGCGCGGGCATCCATCCCTTGGTGTAGTCGATTTCTTCCCACAAGCGATCGTTCACGTCCCATACGTAGGGCAGCTCGACGATTGCTCCGGGAGTGGTGATCGTTTCGAACGCGCGCATCGCGTCAGTGACGATCCGGCGCTGCAGTTCGGGCTGATCTGGCGGCCCGGTCTGGTGGCCCAGCGGAAAATTTACGAACACCGCGCGCGGCGGTTTGACCGACTGAGTGATGTCCAACGCCGAAGTCATTGCGAGCGTCGGGATTCCTGCTCCTTCGACTGCGCGTGCGATCAGTCCAACGGACTGATGGCATACCGGTCATGCCGGGACGAGGAAGAAGGCGTCGGCGTGCGCGCGTTTGAGTTCGTCAACAATTTGCGGAGCGAGCTCGTCGCGGACCTTGCGCGCCGAATAAATTCCGCCCATGAAACTGAACGCGGGATCGACGAGTTCGCCGATGACGCCGGCTGCTTCAAGCTCGCGCATCCGCGCAAGCGGGAAGACGCAGTTGACGTCGCGCTCGGCGTCGCCGGTGGGATAGCCGAAATGCCACACGCTGAGTTCGTCGCGGCGCGCGTGAATCGGGATGCGGCGATACGACGCGTCCTCGCGATGGAAGCGCGGCTGATCGCGGTACATGATTCCGCCCGAACTGATCATGGCGACTCTGCACTTGGCGATGGGCTTGGTCAGCGCGGTGAACGGCGCCGATTCGTTCTCCACCCATCGGTAAGGAGTGTAATCGCTGTACAGATCGCGCGTGCGTGGAATGTATGCGACCGGCATGCGACTCACTTTACGATGGCGGTGAAGGATTCGGCAAACCTAAATTCGTCGCTCAAGACGTAGAAGGCCGCGTAAATATTCATTGCGGCGGGCGCAATTGGAGCGTGCAAGGCTCTGGCGATGAACAGACATTACGCACTCTCACAATCCATGTTTAGGCATCAAGGGAGTGAAAGAGACGACCGGTACCTGCGGCTAGGTCAAAATTGAGTTTGTCAAGACGATTGACTCTATATGGGGTTTTCTGCGACAAATGTTGCGGCAAAGTGGGGGGGACCGCGATTGATCTTCGGGTTTCCGAGTTGGACGAGGCAGGCCCCAAGGGCCATTTTCTGGCGCGAGTTTCTAGGGAGGGATGGTAATGCACGTATCACTCAGGCATGCGCGACGCGTGTTGCTCGGCGTCGCGGTGGGGGCGCTGTTTTCGGCGGGCGTGGCACACGCCAGTGCCGCCGAATATCTCATCTCGATCTGCGTATCGCCAAGGCATCAGAATATTCAGTTGCCGCCCGGTGGGACTTGCAGTCCGCCAAATCGGCTGATCACCTGGGACCCGAATGGTGTGATTGGCCCGAGTGGGCCGCAGGGTCCCCAGGGCAAGCAAGGACCAGCAGGACCGACCGGCGCCGGGGGTCCTACCGGACCGCAGGGTCCAGTGGGGCCGGCGGGCGTGATCGGGCCGACTGGGCTCACCGGGACGACGGGTCCTATCGGTCTGGCAGGAGAAGTAGGTCAGCAGGGACCGCAAGGGACGACCGGACCTACCGGAACGACTGGTCCGACCGGACCGAATGGATACCGCGGTGTTGACGGCATCAACGGAGCCCAGTACTACACGCTGGGCGGCGGGGACCTCGGCAGTAACGCCGAGCAATTGTTTGGTTACACCAGCATATTGGGCGGCCCGGGCGGTGTGGGCGGCGGAACCTTGCTCGGATGCACTACATCCACTTGCAGCAATAGCCCGATCTACTACGGTCCGGGTAATGGCGCCGACACCCAGCTCGAGAGCGAAGCGGTTCCAATAGACGCTTCGACCGTGACTCAACTCTGGGTGCAGACCAAGACCGCGCCTGGTGCCGGGGAGCACTATACGTTCCAGCTATGCATCAACAGCGATTGCAAGTCGTCGTATGTCTCCTGCTCTATCAATCTCCCGAACCTGACTGAGTGCAACGATTTGATTCACACTCAGGACTACAAGCCGGGCGACACGATCGCTTTGAAAGGCACGGCAACCTGGGCGGCGGCGCCGACGGAAGTGACGTGGATGGTGGTGATGCACCAGACCGGAGGAACGGGCGCGCCGATTCTGGCGCTGCCATGAGTCACAGGTATAGGGGAGCGGGAAATGCTGAGTACGCGAATGGTAACAGTCAGGGAGGGGACGAGAATGCCTCAATCTTTTAGGAATGCGTGGCGCTGGCTCATTGGAGCATCGGCGGCTGCGATGTTAATAGCAAGCATATCGCCGGCGGCAAACGCACAGACGCCGGACACGGGGATCATCACTCTCTGCGTAGCCAGGAACGGTAAGATCGTGGGTGTGGACATCCAGTGCAAACCCCATAATCTCCAGCTGACCTGGAACATCCCGGGCCCGCAGGGTCCGCAAGGTCTGCAGGGCTATATGGGCCCCGCCGGAGCGCCGGGTTCCGTGGGACCGACGGGATCGCAAGGCTTGGTCGGTATAGTCGGTCCTACGGGGCCAATGGGGTCGATGGGCCTGACGGGTCCTGAGGGAGATCCAGGGTTGACAGGTCCGACGGGGCCGACGGGAAACTCCGGTCATCCGGGACCGACAGGACCTACAGGCGACATGGGAATGACGGGACCGTCCGGCACGCCGAGCTTTCCTTTTCCATCCAATGACAACGTCGAGCTCTTGAGTGGTGGGACGTTAGGCGGAACCATCGGCGGCGCCGCGAATATCCAGCTAACCGAAAATACCGGGTCCCTTTCATCGCCGACCACGCCTATCTACATGGGACCGGGCAATGGCGCGTCGGGAAATGGTGTCTTCGCCGTTCCTGTTCCTCCTGTCCCGGTCGCTGCCCCTCAAACCAGCGTCCAGGTGCCAATGCCGGGCGGTACCGCGTTTAACCTGTATGTTTCAATCGCTCCGGGCGATTCGGGCCCTCTGGGCGCCCAGTACACCTTCATCGTGTGTAACGAGGCGAACTGCGATATAACGACGAATCCCTATTGCAGAGTTGAGCATGCCGCCGGCCCCGGGGGCGATACGACGACCTGCTCGTCTTCCACCCAACTGGGTCCTCCTCCGGTGACTCAGACCTTGGACTTCCTGCCAGGTGACACGCTCTCGATTCAGGCCTATAGCTCTGAGGGTGCAATTACCAACATCGTCGATGCGAGATGGTCGATGGACTTCGCGATCAACACTGCGGACGCCTTCTGATTGCGAGACGCGGAGGAGAAGAAACATGAAACCGCGATCGGAAGTCAGCACGGCTGGAGGGCAAAAGAAAATGGAGGGCGTCAACATGCCTGCTTCGTTTAAATTCGCGTGGCGTTGGCTGGTCGGTGCGACCGCCGCTACGATAGTCAGTCTGATAGCACTCCCGGGTGTTGGCCAGGCGACTAATATTGAAATTTGCATCAACAACACCAACGGCAGGATCAAAGGCATCAACCTCGGCATTGGCGGATGTACTGGAAATAGAACCGAGCTCGATTGGGTAACGACCGGACCAGCCGGCCCCACCGGACTAACAGGCGTGATTGGTGATCCGGGGCTTCCGGGCACGCAGGGACAAGCAGGTTACACAGGTTACATGGGACCTCCGGGAGGGCAGGGGGACTCGGGACCGCAGGGTCCACAGGGCGTTATCGGCCCAACGGGACCTACGGGTCCTGCCGGAATCATGGGTGAGGATGGAATCCGCGGGGCGACCGGTCTTGTTGGTCCGACGGGAATGACAGGAGCTTCGGGCTCACCCGGCGTCCCAGAGGGGAATATATCCGTCTTCACGGGCGGCTCGACGGGCACGTTTGGAAGGCCATCGGGAGGCCCCTACGACGTGGCACTGTCCGGGAATAACAGCGTCGGTAATCCCGGCACCATCCTGATACTGGGACCGGGCAATGGTTCGGATACATCGCAGGCCACCGAAGTGCCGATGGCCGAGGGTGGGACCGCGGAGCGCTTGTTCGTCAACGTGGATAACGATCCCGGTACTCAGATGAACAACGGAATCCCCAGCACCTTCTCCTTCTTCTTGTGCAATGGCAACAGCTTCCCGGGGAATTGCGGCCTGACCTGCTTCATGACTGGACCCGACACGACCTGCAGCGACCTGACTGATACTCAGACATTCGGTGTGGGTAACGAAATGAGCCTGTGGGCCTTCGCCAGCTACCCTGGCGCGAACGAGGCCGACGTGAAGTGGTCGGTGACTTACGACCACGGCCCGGAGATCCCCGTTCCGTATTAAGGACGCCTGTTCATTTGAGAGACCGAAAGCCCCCGGGTAACTCCGGGGGTTTTCTTTTCCTCGCGCCTAAGCTACTTCAGACGCGGCAGGATTTCCGCGCCGAATCGATACAGCGAGCGCCGCGCTTTGGCGGGCTCGAGCCCGGGCAACTGCGTCACGACGATCAGCTCGGTCATCGGAGTCGAAGCGAGTATTTCGTCGAGCCGTGCCGCAACTTCGGCGGCCGTTCCCAGCACGCTGGTGCGCCGCAGGCGCTCGGGGTCGGGACGAATCAGCACCTTGCTCTGGTCGGTCGTGCCGGCCGCGGCGGAGAGCCATTTGCCGTAAAGCTCGGCCTGGTACATCAGCGCGTCGCGCGTGTCGCGCCACGCATCCTCCTCGCTGTCGGCGACGTAAACCACGCGGCTGTTGACGATGCTGTAGCGCGCGGGATCCTTGCCTGCGGCCTTCAGCGCGTCGAGATAGATACCGATTTCCCGGCGGCCGCCGACGCATGCAAATCCCATATCGAGCTCGGCTGCGCGCCGAATCGATTTCGCCGCGCCCGCGCCCCACAACAATTCGGGATGCGGCTGGCTTACGGGCCGCGGCAGCACGCGCACCTCGCGCAACTTGAAGTATTTGCCGTCGAAGCTGAATCGCTCACCGGTCCACGCCAGCTTGAGAATCTCAATGGTCTCGAGCGTGCGGGTTAGTCGCTGCGCGCGCGGCACGCCGAAGCCCTCGAACTCCTCGGCGCGGTAGCCGAGCCCGATTCCCAGTCGGAGCCGGCCGCCCGAGACTACATCGACGAACGCTGCGTCCTCCGCCAGCTTCAGCGGATGAAAAAATGGCGCCAGCAGGACGTAGGTGCCGATCGTTACGCGGGTCGTGCGCGCCGCGATCGCGGCAGCCGCGGGCATCAGCGCGGGCAGATAGCCGTCGTCGGTGAAATGATGCTCGGTCAGCCAGATGGAATCGAAGCCGAGCCGCTCAGCGTCCTCAACCTGCGCGAGCGACTCGCGGTAGAGCTCGCGAAACGAAAGCGTCGAGCCGGGCGGATTGCGGAAATCGAGCTGGTAGCCAACTTTAACCTTGCGCACGATTCACCTCAACGCGCGGCGAGGCCGCCGTCGACGATCAACTCCGTGCCCGTGATGTAGGACGCGTCATCAGAGAGGAGAAAGACGATCGCGTTTGCGATTTCCCACGGCGTGCCCTGGCGGCGCAGCGGGATTCGCGGCGCGACGATGCTCTCGCGATCGCCGACGAGGCGGCGCACCATCGAGGAATCGATCAGGCCGGGCAGGATCGTGTTGACGCGGATGTTGTCGCGCGCGTGCGAGACCGCGGCCGAGCGCGAAAGTCCGAGCAGCGCGGCCTTGGTCGCCTCGTAAGAAATCTGCGAGTTGCTGCGCAGCGCGGCCAGCGACGACACGTTGACGATCGCGCCGCCGCCGGCTTTCGCGATCTCGGGCACCGCGTAGCGCATCATCAGGAAATGGCTGCGCAGGTTGACCGCGAGCATCTTGTCGAAATTCTCAGTGGTGGTTTTCAAAAGGTTGCCGCCGATCGCGATGCCGACGTTGTTCACGAGCAGATGGAGCGCGGAGAACGCGCGGGTAGTGGCTTCGACTGCGCCGCGGCATTGATCCTCGATGCTCACGTCGGCGGCGACCGCGTCGGCGCGTCCGCCTTCCTCGCGAATCGCGCCTGCGGTCTGCTGCGCGAGCTCGAGCGAGCGATCGGCGACCATCACGGTGGCGCCTTCGCTCGCGCACATTATCGCGGTCGCGCGGCCGTTGCCGATGGAGAGTTTGTCGCCAGCCTTGGCGGGTCCGTCCGCGCCGCCTCCTACGATTAACGCTACCTTGCCCGTCAGACGAGCCATGAGTTTGCCTCCTGCGAAGCCAGCTGCTACGCGCGCTGTCATTTGATTTCTTCGTCCGGTTCCTGGCAGAAGCATCCCGGACGTATCCATCCCACGCATTTGAAGCCCGGCCCTTGCGGCGTGCATTTTGCCTTCTTGCTCTGCGTGTGAAGGAACGTGCAGGATTCGCTGTCGCTTTCCTCGCATTCGAGTTTGTCGCAATCCGGCTTGGCCGCCGCGATCTTTTTGGCGAGATCGTTGTCGTAGGCGGTTTGCGCGTTCGGCTGAGTATCGCCGACCCCCTTGACCTGCACCTTCTTGAAAAAGCGGTTCGGACATTTTGCGCCGGCGTCCGCGATCGAGGCGGTCGACGCTGCTGCCGCGATCGCGAGCGCCAGAGCGATGGTCCGAAATCCGAAACGAGTCAATGCCTTCATAGCCAAGCACCTCGTGCTGGCTTAGTCCGCGGCCGGGCGCGCGGTTGGGAAGCGCCGCACGTATTGCAGGAAACGCGCGAGAGCGCGGTCGGCGTCTATCAGCAGCCCGTCGTGAAAGCGGATGGTCTTCATGATGGGCTCGTCTTCCTGGATCAGGCGGCGAAAGAATGCCTCGCCGATTTGCAGGCGCTGCTCGCGCTCGGCGTCGTTGCCCTCGGACTTCGGCGTCGCGGTGACGGACCATCCATGGGTGCGGCCGTCGGGCGTCGGTGTCCCGGTTGCCATCGAGAGAATCGCCATGCCGTTAAGCCGTCCCGCCAGCGCGATCGTGTTGGTGCCGGTCACGCGGATGCGCTGATCGAAGACGCCGAGGTTCGGGTCCTCGAAGCGCACGTCGTACTGGATGCGGTAGTCGCCGACCTCGATCGCGTCAGGATCGCATTCGATCTTGAGTCCGTGCAGGACGCGCAGATGCTGAAAGTCCATCGAGTTGGTGAAAGGCACCCATGGCTCGACCGGGAGATCGAAGGCCTCGGCAGTGCGGACCTCCAGGTCGGGCTCGGCGTAATCGACAAATTCGGGCACGTCGAACAGCGGCTTCGAGCCGTTGAATGCCCAAATCAGTCCCCACTTTTCGACGGTGGGGTATTTGAACATTTTCGCGGCCTTGGGAATTTTTTCGGATGCGGGAATTTTTGTGCATCCGCCGTCGGGGCCGTACTGCCAGTGATGGAACGCGCAGCGGATGTCGTTGCCGACGACTTTGCCCATGCTGAGGTCGGCGCCTAGATGACGGCAGTATGCGTTCATCACGACCGCCTGGCCATTCTCGCCCCGATATGCGATTGCACGGCCGTCCAGGAAGTCGCGGCCGATCACTTCGCCGGCGCCGACTTCGTCGGAGCGCGCGATCGCGTACCACGACTGATGAAACCCGGCCGGCTTCTTAGCGTGAGTCCTGGGAGTGCGGGCGCCATGCGCGCGCGGGATTACGGTCGTCGATGCCATCGTCGGGACCTCCAATAGTCAGTCGCGCGCAGTCTATGCGGCTGCTGCTGCGGATTTCGTGTCGAACTTCGGGAGCTGGACGAAGAACAGCACGCAGTCGTCCACGGCTTCGAGTTCGCGGCCGGTGTCTGCCGGATCGACGCGGAAGGCCGAATGGGTGTCGAGCACCTCGCCCGAGGTGACGTCGCGAATCGCACCGCTCTCGACGAACAGCAGTTCGGGCGCGCGATGCCGATCGACCTTGTGGCGTGCGCCGCGCGTGGCGCGGATCTCGCCGATGTTCAGAGCGCGCTCGCCGAACGTTGCCATGTGCTTCAGCTCGAAGCCGGGGTCGCGCGTCACAAGCCATCCGAAGCCCTCGGGATGAATGACTATAGGCTCCTCGTAGCGCGGCGCCGGATACTCGATGGGGCGCCCGTTCACGTGCTCCCAAATCGCCTCGTAGCCGTCCTTGCGAATGACCCGGCCGGCCGGAGTGGAACGCGTGAAGACGCCGCCGTCGAAACGGCCGAGGTCGGACAACTTTTCGTAGCCCGCGGTCAACTGTTGATAGCTCATGAAACCGTAGCCGGCCGAGCCGCCCATTTGGAGCACGAGCACGACGGACTTACTGGTGTCGGATTGCGGACCGTAGAAGGTGCCCTCGGGAAAATAGCCCACCGTGCCGGACTTCAGGTCCTTGCCGGGTGCGTAATTCATCGCGCCTTCGAGGCAGAGCCGCACCTGGTCGAAGTTATGGCGATGGCGCGGCGTGAAGTAGTCGCCCGCCGTTCGCACAATACTCAGTTCGAAATTGTCGGGCGTGCCGGGTGTGCCCTGGAGCAGGCGCTTGAAGTCGATCCCGCCCGAGCGATGCCCCGAGACTTCGCCCCATTCAACGTCGGCAGCGTGTATCGTTTGCATAGCTGTGGGGTTAGCGCGGGCGTGTGCGCCGCGTCAAGGATTACGATGGGTTCGCGGCAGGATGGTGTTCCTTAAGGATAGCGCCGCAGGCCGCGATTGCGTCGAGGACGCCGTCGGCGACGCGCCCGGCCTTCACGGTTGCCCGGAATCTGTCGACGATTTTGTTCCACGTTCCCTCAGGCGCGAGGGCGTGAGTCCCGTGGTCGGCGATGATTTCCACGTAACGCTCGCCGAGCGATAGGAATAGCAGGATTCGGTGTTGCTGCTCCGGATTTGCTATCGCATGCGCGTTGAATTCGCGGTGCGCGAGTTGCTGTGCGCGAGCATGTTTGACGCGTGTCGGCACAATCCAGAGACGGAGCGGAAGCCATTCGAGCAGTAGCGCCGTCACAATCAGGAACCACAGCTGGATCATGATCACGACGCTGCTCGCGATATCGGGCCGGAGCAGACTCACGAGCGCGCCCAGCAGAATCGCGCCGATAGCGGACCAAGAGACTGGATAAGGGGAGTAGCGATCGCTGGCGCGGGTCACCACGACGCAAAGATTTGCCGCAGTGCTGCGCCCAATCTCGGCGATGGCAGCGTCGATGCGTTCGTGCTCCGCGGGTGTAAATGGACTCTTCACTTTTTCACTTTTCATCTTCACCAGCTTCCCGAAGCGCCGCCGCCGCCGAAAGATTCGCCACCGCCGGAGAAGCCGCCACCACCTCCTCCTGAAAAAGGTCCTTCGATGTACCGGCCCTCCGAATCCCGGCCATAGCGGTCGAGGTGCCGAACACGAGCACGCTGTAAGGAGTGCCCACAAGGAAAAAAACATCATGCCTAGCAAAGGGATAAGCACAGCATACGGGAGAACGGCGACTGCAACCGGAACCCCGGATGTATTCGGTACGCTTGTCTGAGGGGAGTTACCGCCGAGTACGTCAAGTATCGATTTGGCACCGGCCAGAACGCCGGCGTTGAAGTCTCCACGTTTGAGGCTGGGCAGGATGTAGTTCTGAATTATCGTCGCACAGATTGCGTCGGTGAGTTCTCCTTCGAGTCCGTAGCCGACCTCGATTCGCACCTTGCGCTCCCTGGGCGCGACGATAAGCAGCACGCCGTTGTTCTTGCCCTTCTGCCCGATGCCCCAGTTGCGGCCGAGCTGGTAGCCGAAATCTTCAATCGTATATCCCTGCAGCGAGGGCAGCGTGACCACCACGACTTGCTCGCCAGATGCGCGCTCGTGCGCGGCTAGTATCTCGGTAAGTTCGCCGACGGTGTAAGAGTTCAGGACGGAAATTTCGGTTCGGAGGCGAGAGTGGGCGACGCGAGAACCAGAAGAAGAACGAGCAACGCCCATCGCGCTCGAGTGCCGGGCTGTTTCGCAGTAGTCACCAGCTTCCCGAGGCGCCTCAGCCGCCGAAAGATCCGCCACCGCCGGAGAACCCACCCCCCCGCCGGAAGATCCTCCTCCAGAAGAAGACCCTCCATAAGATCGTCCGCTGGACCCGCTATCCGAATCCCAGCGATAACTGCTGCTCCCCCGCGGTCCTGTAGTCAATGCCCCCACAAGAAGCACAGTGCCTATCAATGGGATGAGGAAAAACAACACCAGTGCGGCCAATGCTTTGCTGTCCGGAGGGTGGAAAAGACTTCCAAAACCTGCGGGCGCGGAGTTATTTTGGGGAAACCATGTCGCCGGTTCCCCTTCGTCAGGAGGGTTACCGCCAAGCGCGCGCACCATTTCCGTAGCGCCGGCCAGGACCCCGAAGTTGAAATCTCCGCGCCTGAAGCTCGGCAGGATGTAGTTGTCGATTATCGCGCGGCTTTTCGCGTCGGTAAGTTGTCCTTCGAGGCCGTAGCCGACCTCGATGCGAACTTTGTGCTCGTTGGGCGCCACGATAAGTAGCGCGCCGTTATTCTTGCCCTTCTGCCCGATGCCCCAATAGCGGCCAAGCTCATAGCCGAATTCCTCGATGGGATACCGCTGCAGTGAAGCGAGAGTCACGACCACAACTTGATCGCCGGTTGCGCGCTCGTGAGCGGCCAGCATGTCGGTGAGTTTGCGCCGGGTGTAAACGTTCAGGATGTCCGCATCATCGACAACCCGGCGTGTGAGCCGCGGAAATTTCGGTTCGGAGGCGAGAGTGGGCGACGCGAGAATGAGAAGAAGAACGAGCAACGCCCATCGCGCGCTGATGACATCCGCCCTCGCGCAGCGAGTGCGCATTAGAACTTGACCTGGGGTACCTGTTGGGCTTGCTCGGTGATCGTGAAAGTCTCGCGGACTTTCATGTCAGGGTAGAGAATCGCGGCTACCCATCGTCCAGGAATTGTCCTGAGGATGGTGTTGTAGTTTTGCACGGCGAGAATGTAATCGCGGCGCGCGACGGCGATGCGATTCTCGGTACCCTCGAGCTGCGATTGCAGCGCGAGGAAATTCTGATTCGACTTGAGGTCGGGGTAGGCCTCGGCGACCGCGAGCAGGCGGCCAAGCGCGCCGGTGACTGCGGCCTGGTTCTGCTCGAACTGGTGAAAGGCCTGAGGGTTCGACAGGATGTCAGCCGGAAGCTGCATCTGCGTCGCCTTCGCGCGAGCTTCCGTCACCTGGGTCAGCACCTGCTGCTCCTGGTGCGCATAGCCTTTGACCGTCTCAACGAGGTTCGGGATAAGGTCGGCGCGCGGCTGATACTGGTTCAGCACTTCGCTCCACGCGGCCTTGACCTGTTCGTCGAGGGTCGGGATCTTGTTGACGCCGCATCCGGACAGCCCTACGAGCACCAAGCCGATAGCGGCGATACGCATCAGGGCGTGAAAGTATTTCAAACGCATCAAGGCCGCATTAGCGCGGGTGTGTGTGAAGCGTCAAGAGAACCGTGGTTAGGCGCCTTCGCGACTCTTGAAACGGTGCTGATGCGGCTCGGGCGGCATCGTCAGCAGCTCGCGCGAATAAATCTCACCGAGATACTCGATCAGATTGCGCATCGAGACCACCGCGGTCGGATGGCCGGTGTCGTCGACCAGCGGGATGTGACGGAATCCCTCGAGCACCATCTTGCTCAGCGCGAACGCGACGTTGGCGTCGGCCGGGAGCGTGAACGGATCGGCAGTCATCGACGCCGACACCGGAGTGTGGATGAGGTCGAGCGGCTGGCCCGCCACCTTCATCAGGATGTCGCGCTCGGTGAAGATGCCGGCAAGGCGGTCGTCTTCCATCACGAGGACGCACGCGCGCCGCTCCTGCTGCATCCGGTGAATTGTGTCGGCGAGAGTCGTCGCGGCGGACACCATCAGCGGCGGCTGCGAGACCACCTCGCTGAGAGCGGTGTTGGCCAAGGCGGATTCGAGAACTTGGGGTCCGGGATGTTCGTCGTCAAACAGCATCTCGCGGTCATCGTCGTCGCCGGGCATGAGTCAGCCCTCCTGTACCGTAGTCTGGGATCAGACAGCCTAGGCTGTTCTCAAGCTTAGGGCAAAGGGGGCGGCGCACTTGCTCGGAGGTTTTGGAGTCGATTATCCGGACGCCACGATCATTTCTTCGACGTCGCGCAGGCGATCCTTGCCGAAGAAGATCTCGTTACCAACGTAGAAGGTCGGCGAGCCGAAGGTGCCGCGCTCAACCGAGCGATTCGTGTTGTCGAGCAGTTCGTCCTTCACCGGCTTGGTCTCGATCAGCTCGAGGATCTTTGCGGTCGGCAGCCCTGCTTCGTCGAGCGCCGCGCGGAACACGTTGGGCTCGTCCATCTTTTTGGGGTCAGCCCACATATCTCGGTACATCTCGTCGACGTAGCGCTCGAACACGCTGAGCGCGCGCGCGGCAATGGCCCCGCGCATCATCATAAGGGTGTTCACCGGGAAAAAAGGATTGCTCTGAAAACGCGTAATCTCATGACGCTTGATGAAGCGCGTCATCTCGAGCCGCTCGTACTCGGGTTTGTTCTTGATGCCCGCGAGGCTTTGCGCCGGCGAGCGATTGTTGGTCATTTTGAAAACACCACCCAGCAGCACGGGCACGTACTCGAACCTCACTCCCGTACGCTTTTCGATTTGAGGAATCACGAGATGGCTCAGATAGGCGTTGGGACTGCCGAAGTCGAAATGAAATTCCACCTTGACCATGGTCTCACCATTTTTCTCCGAAAGGACGGATTTCCTGCTCAAAGGTCCAGGCGTCGCGGGGCTGCTGGTAGAGCTGCCAATAGGTCTCGGCGACGGCGGCCGGCCTCATGAGGCGGGCGACATCGAGGTTCTTCATCGCCTCGTCGCCCTCTCGTTCCCTTATTCGATCGCGTACCCAGGCAGTGTCCACGCCCGCGTCGATTATGAGATGTGCGACGTGGATATTCTTCGGCCCGAGTTCGCGCGCGGCGCTTTGCGCAACTGCGCGCAGGCCGAATTTCGCGGCGGCGAATGCCGCGTATCCGATCCCGCCGCGCAGGCTGGCGGTCGCGCCTGTGAAGAAAATTGCTCCGCGCCCGCGCGGGACCATCAGGCGAGCCGCCTCACGCCCCGCGACGAAGCCGGAGTAGCAGGCCATCTCCCAGACCTTGCGGAACACGCGGTCGGTCGTCTCGAGCAACGGGAAGTTGACGTTGGCGCCGATGTTGAAAATGCAAACCTCGAGCGGCGCATGCTTGTCGGCGTCCTGCAGAAAAGCGGTAAGGTCATCTTCCTTGCGCGCGTCGAGCGAGCGCGCGAAGATTCTGCCGCCGCTTGCCTCGACGTCGGCGACCAACGGCGGGAGCTTGTCGCCCTGCCGGCGTCCCGCGAATACGGTGAAGCCCTCAGCTGCGAATTTTTTTGCGATCGCGCCGCCGATGTAATCGCCGGCTCCGATCACCGCCGCCGTGGCATTTCTGTGTTCCAAAGGACAGTCCTCCCTGCGTCTAACGGCGGGCGGCCGCTCGGACCTTGCCACGCTGGATCACTCGCTTGGCGGTACTCCTTAATATCAAATCAGAAAGCGCTTCGTCGCTAACCGCACGCGCGAGAATCAGCGCGCCGGCCATGGAAGCAAACGCGACGATCGCATCTTCGTAGCTGCGTTCGTGGCCGTCATCCGGCATCAGCCGGGACAGGAATTCGAGGTCGTCCTTTATCTCCCGGGTGAAAGCCTGGCGAACGCGCCGCGGCTGCCGTGCGATGTCGGTTCCGAGGGCCGCGACCACGCAGCCGGTGCCGGGTGCGTCGCGATGAGCGCGCGACAGGTAACTCTCCACGATCGCGGGGAGCGCCCGCTTGCCCGGGTTGCGTTCCAGGGCGCGCTGCCAGACGCGCTTGCCCCGCGCCAGCGCGAAGCGAACCGCCTCGGCCGCGATAGCCTCCTTGGAGCCGAACTGGCTGTACAGCCCGCCGTGCGTAAGGCCGGCATCTTCGGTTATCGAATCGACTCCGGTAGCGCCGATACCGTGCTCGCGGAACAGACGCGCGGCGGAGGTCAGAATTCGTTCGCGGTTCTGCGCCGCCTTTTCTTTCGAAACCCGCATTCAACTCCCCATGTGTATTCGGTCTCTTGACACATATGATTACGAGCGTCATTAATGTACCAAACATGACGAGCGCCATCAATATGCCGGCAGGAAATGACAATGAGCAATTCTACTCCAGAGAAATCAGCGAAAGTTTGTGTCGTGGTCGGCGTCGGCGAGGGTCTTGGCATGGCGCTGGCGCTGCGTTTCGCGGCGGGCTACAAGGTCGCGCTAATTGCCAGGAGCCCGGAGGTCATTGGCAAGACTTCCGGCGAGATCAAGTCGGCCGGCGGCGTCGCGCTTCCTGTGCAGAGCGATGCTACTATCGAATCGGAGATCGCGGCCGCGCATGAGCGAATCCACCGAGAACTCGGACCAATCGAAATTCTCATCTACAACGGCGGCCGGCGCCCAATGGGCCGCCTGATGGATACCACGCCGCAGGTGTTCGAAGAGACCTGGCGATTGCATACCTTCGGCGCATTTCTGTGGGCGCGCCAGGTGGTGCCTGAAATGCTCTCGCGCGGCGGTGGAGCGATTCTGATTACGGGCGCGACCGCGGGTATCCGGCCGTGGCCGACCTCCGCGGGGTTCGCGCCGGCCAAATTTGCGGTGCGAGGTCTCGCCGAGGTGATGTCGCGCGACCTTCATCCACAGGGAATCCACGTGGCCTACGTGAACGTCGACGGCCGCTGCTCCGGAAGTTCCGCCCCGATTCAAAGGACGAAGACCTGCTCAAGCCGTCGGCGATCGCCGACGCGTTCTGGTACCTGGCACATCAGGATCGGAGCGCGTGGAGTCACGAGCTCGACGTCAGACCGTTCAAGGAAAAATTCTAAGCCGGGAGTCGCAAGCCAATCCTATGGCGCATGATCTAACTCTTTGGGGAGTCGGGACCAGCCGTACGATGCGGCCTCATTGGATGCTGCTTGAGCTGGGACTGGAATACGAGTTCCACGCGATAGGATCGCGCACGGGGGAGACCAAGACCGACGAATTCATGCTGCTCAATCCCAGGCATAAGATTCCAGTCCTTCAACACGGTTCTTTTGTATTGACCGAGAGCGCGGCGATCATTCAGTACTTGAGCGAAACCTTTACCAGGCCCGAGTTGATGGCAGTGCCCCGCAATGCTGAGAGTCGGGCCGCCCTGAACGAGTGGTGCTATTTCATCGCGACAGAGCTGGACGCGGGTTCGCTTTATGTCATGCGGCGCCACCTAGGACTGGAGCACGTCTACGGCGCCGCGCCTAAGGCGGTCGAGGCGGCAAGGAACTACTTCATGGAGAATGCCGAAGCGATGGCGCCGAGGATCGCAAAGTCGGGGCGATATCTTGTGGGCGATCAGATCAGCGTCGCCGATATCCTTCTGATGACTTGCCTCGATTGGGCGGTCACGGACCGAATTCCCCTGTCCAACACCTTGCATGATGTATCGCTCGCGCGTGGCCGTCCGGCCGGCTTACCAGAAGGCCCTTGAAAGGAACTTTCCGGCGAGGGGTTAGTCCGGGTGAAACCGAACAGTGAGAAGGAGTAGGAAAATGGCGGGTGCGATGGACGGAGTGCGAGTACTCGATCTCACGACCATGGTCGCGGGACCGGTCGCGACCATGATGCTTGCCGACCAGGGCGCCGACGTTATCAAGGTCGAGTCGCCGCATGGCGACCTTATGCGTCACTTCAGCCGCGGTCGCAATGGGATGAACGCCTCCTTCCTATCCTGCAATCGCAACAAGCGTTCGTTGGCGGTCGATCTCAAGTCGGCAGAAGGTCTCGAGATCGTCAATAAGCTGATAGCTAGCGCGCAAGTGTTCGTTCATAACTTCCGGCCCGGAATCGCAGAGCGCATGGGTCTCGGCGAAGAGGCAGTCAGAGCTATCCGGCGCGACATTGTCTATGTGTCGATCACCGGGTATGGAACGAAGGGCCCCTATGTCAACCAACGCGCCTATGATCCGGTGATCCAGGCTATGTCTGGCCTCGCTGATATTCAGCGTGACAGGGAGACCGGGCGCCCAAGGATGGTGCGAACTATTATCGCGGACTACACCACGGCCTTGACCGCGGCCCAGGCGATAACCGCGGCGCTTTTCACGCGCGAACGATCCGGTGAAGGACAACACGTGCAGCTCTCGATGCTCGACGCGATGATTTCCTATATGTGGCCCGAAGCGATGCCGAGCTTGACCTTTGTGGGTGCCGAGACCGATCCGTCGGACGGCGAGGTCGGTCCCGATCTCGTGTTCGCCACGCAGGACCGTTACATAACCGCGGCTGCATTGTCGGACGACGAATGGGCCGGCATGTGCCGCGCGCTCAATCGGCAGGAGCTGATCGACGATCCCCGCTTCAAGACCGCGCGCGACCGGTCGATAAACGCGGTCGAGCGCCGCACGATAACCTCGACGGAGCTCGAGAAATGGCGCGCCGACGAGATCCTGCCGCGGTTGCTCGCCAACGATGTTCCATCAGCGCCGGTCCGAAGCCGTTTCGAATTGTTGCAAGACGAGCAAGTCCGCGAGAATCAGATTCTTGAAGAGTTTGAGACCGAGGCGTTTGGGAAGGTGCGAATGCCGCGGGCGGCGGCTCGCTTCGATCGCACGCCTGCGACAGTCCGCACGCTTGCGCCCCTGCTCGGCGCGGACAACACGGCCATCCTCGCCGAGCTTGGCTATCAGGCCGACGATATCGCGCGGCTCGAGAGCACTCGGGTCGTGCACAATCAAGCGAAGAAGGAATCCGCTGGTGGATAAAAAGAATCCGGTTGCAGTCGTGACCGGGGTAGGTCCTGGAACTGGCGCGGCGATCTCGCGCCGCTTCGCCCGCGGCGGATACGCGGTTGCGATGTTGGCGCGAAATCGCGAGCGTCTCGCCGCGCTCGAA
Source organism: Binatus sp. (SeqCode) (assembly GCF_035272065.1). GTDB lineage: Bacteria > Desulfobacterota > Binatia > Binatales > Binataceae > Binatus. The sequence continues at coordinate 12,949 of NZ_DATEQZ010000115.1, read as the reverse complement.
CGGGACATTGATAACGCGCATGCATATCAATGCGACGTCACCGATGAAGCGCAACTCGACGCCACTATCGACGCGATACGCGCCGAACTCGGTGCACCCAAGGTGTTAGTCCACAACGCGGTCGGCGGCGCTTTCGGCAACTTCATGGAAATCGATCCCAAGGTGCTTACTCAGAACTTCCAGGTGAATACGATGGCGCTGTTGTATCTGGCGCTGCGCTTGGCGCCCGCGATGGTCGCCGCCGGAGAAAGGTGCTATCATCGCCAGCGGCAATACCTCGGCTCTTCGCGGCAAGGCCAGCTTTGCCGGGTTCGCGCCGACCAAGGCCGCGCAAAGGATCCTCGCGGAATCCATCGCCCGCGAGCTGGGACCCAAAGGCGTGCACGTAGCCTATTTACTGATCGACGCCGTTATCGACCTGGAGTGGACGCGCAAGCGTTTTCCCGAAGCTCCTAGCGAATTCTTCATCACACCCGCTGCGATCGCCGACGAAGTGTGGCACGTCGCGCATCAGGAGCGCTGTGCCTGGTCATTCAACGTCGAGGTCAGGCCCTTTCGCGAAACCTGGTGAGCGTCTCATGAGTGACCTGCGAATATTTTCGTATTTGCCTAATCCACGCATTTGGAAGGCTACAATCGCGGCGCGTCTTTGCGGTGTCGAGGTTGAGGTGAGGGGAAGCTCGCCGAAAGAGCTACAATCATGGCTATGGGACTTTGACGCGCGGCCGCTCTCGGGCAGCGAGCTCGCTGCGTCCGATGACACCAGGACTGGCAAGGTCGGCTTCGCTGGAACTCTACACAAGACAGATGCCTTCATGCAGGCGCATCCGTTCGGCACCGTCCCGGCCGCCTTCAGTTCCGATGGCACGATTGGCATCTTCGAATCTAACAGTATCATGCGAGCCGTGGCCCGCCTCGGTGAGAGCCGCTTTCCGCTGTACGGCCGCAATGCCTATGAAGCGTCGCGGGTGGACAGCTTCCTCGATGCGAGTCTCGTGTTCGCGCGCGATTCGCAGATTTATCTGCTCTCCTTGATCAGTGGAACGGTTTCACCTGAGATTCACTCCAGGATGCGCGACGGATTCGCCGTCTACGCGGCTGGAATCAACCAAGCGTTGTGGCCGGACCGCGAGTTCCTTGTGGGCGAGAGGATCTCTATCGCGGACATCTGCTTCGTCGCGGAACTGGCGCTGTTCTTCAACGAAAAGGCGCGACCGGGCGTGCTGCTGAAGAAAGGTCTCGAACCGATTCTGCATGCCGGCGTTGAGGCCGAATTTCCTCGGGCCTTTGCCCACTTCGCAAAGCTGCGCAAGCATGCGGCGTTTGCGCCTGACATGGAGGCGTACCTGAAGAAATTTGAATCATCGCGGCAGTCCGATTCCGAACGTCGCGACAAGGCCGCAATTCGCGGGCGCTAGCAATCAGCCTTTGCGAATCGATTCACTCATCATCCGAATCATCGCCTGAGTCGTTGCGGTGTCGTTGAGCCGCGGAAACGGTTCGTCAGGGATGGGCACGTTGAGGAAGCGGCATAGCGGCACCCATCCTTCCCGCACGTCGAACGTCAGCAGGCGTGCCGGATCGATCGCGTCGCGCACCGCTTGATTGTGCCGCTTGAAGACCTCGATTGCGTGAGCCTTGTCTTCGAAGCGGTTGTCGAACGTCTCGGCGAGAACGGACTTCCGGATCATCTCGCTTTGGAGTCGAACGATTTCCGGTGCGCCATCGGGTGCGGGCAATTTCATCGGCTGGTAGATGGTATCGCTCATGCTTTTGTACCAAGCTTCCGGATCGCGCACCGAGAGCAGCACTTTCGCATCCGGATAGTGAGCGGCGATTTCGCGCCACCATCGCGCGGAGGGCCAATCGACCGTTGCCTGGAAGCCGCGGAAGATTTCGTCCCAGTCCATAGGATTCCCGAACGCGAGGCCGTGCCACATCGCGACGTGCTCAGGCCGCGGAAAAACTTCCATCATGTGATAGCAGGGGCCGAAGCCGAGCTTCTCGAGCGCGTTCTTGAGTGAGAGTGTGCCGGTTCGTCCAAATCCTGCGCCGACGACTTTCAGTGCCATGTGAAAGACTCCTACCCGAGTGTTCGAGTCCCTTTACAACAGTTCAGTCCTCGATGTCGACGCCGAGCGGAAACCGATGGCCCAATCGAAAGACTATCGGGTGGGGCCTTGCGAACCGGTGGAACCCGCGTCCGCATGATGGTGAATCATTTTCCATTTGCCGTCTTCGCGCCGGAAGATGTTGGTTGCGCGTTGATTGAAACTGACCATCGGACCTTCGGCTGAACGCAATTGGCCGGTCTCGGTGCAGACCGAATAACCCATGTCTCCGTCCGTGATAACAATGATGTCCCGCGGAGCGATCCGGCCACCAGGATAGAGCCGAACCATGTTTTGAAAGTCCGCGTGAACTTCGTTCCATCCGGCTGCTCGGCCTCCCGCCGCGCTCAGGTTTGAGACGTCAGGGCGATGGGACCATACGGCGCTCAGCGGATCGAGGTCACCCCGCAGGGCGCTGTTGAACGCGTCATAGAAAAGCATCGTCGCACTGCGGACCCTATCCTCAGCCGCCGCCGAAGCTTTGGGAGCCTGCGACTGCGCGCGTGCGTTCTGCGCGAGTGCCGGCGCGAGGCACAGCAACGCGATTATGGTCATCAACGAACCTGGATTTCGCCAACGCGGTGATAGTTCCACGGATGCCTCCGGGGAGTCGCGCCGCGGTCGAATCCACGGCGGTTACTCCTTTGCTGTTTGAACCGTAGCACATGGAGATTCGCTTGCGGGCGTCGTCCAATCTGTTTCACTAATTCAGGAGCGTCGTCGTGTTCCGGTTGTTCGAGCCGCCGCAAGTCCCTAATAGAGAAGGAACGGAGGAGGAAGGGGCCCGTTGGCCCCACCGGTCTTCAAAACGTGATCGGTAGATCATGGTAGGTCATCTGAGGTCGTGTGAGGTAGGAAATTGGCCAGTTTTTCCGAATCGAGGTTATGTAGGATCACGCTGGAGTGGGCACTCAGTGGGTGGGCACTCGACGGCGCTAATTTTAGGTTCCCGACTTGTCTAATTTTCGCCTGTCGGCTCATGACGATCCCGCGGCCTACGCCCGCCTTATTGCGCGCACAAATTGCACATTTTCGTGGTGCGCGTCGTAAATTCGCGCATCCGCCTGAAGGTCAGGGGCGTAGTTGGTTTAACCCCCAAAAATTACCGTTTCTTTTTTGACACCTCGGATCACATGAGAGTCCTCCTTAGTATAGTGTGCGTACTTTCGCTTTGTCGTCTTTAGGTCAAGTAACGACACTCTGCGCAGCTGTTATCTATTTGTTTCCAGGTGTTGAATTTCTCTTCCGGTTGTCGGATGGGAGGGCTGAACCTGGTGGAAATTCATAGGGTCGTGAAAAGCCTGTGGTCTGGAGCCGGAATTTCCGTTTTTGACTTCGCAACGAAGCTATTTTTAGCCCTGTAGCCGCTCCAGCGCGTCGCCTTTGCCGATCACCTGCAGTGTCAGCACCGCGTCTGCATGCTTTGACATCCCGCTGATAATGTCGCGCTCGGAGATGATCCCTATGAGTTGACCTTCCGCGTTGATCACCGGCACGGCTCCGATCCGATTTTGGGCTAGCACCTTGACGACCCACGCAACGTCTGCTGCGGTGCGACCGTGACGACATCATGACCTTTGTGCTTCAGGACCGACGCAACCTTTGTTCCCATGTTTCGATCTCCTGGCTTTAGATCTGAGGCCCTTGCAAACTCCTCAACACGTTTCATTAGGCCACGGTACCAGCGCTAATTTTCAGAAATGTGAGTTTGCGCCAAAAGACTCTCCAATCGATCGCGATTGACAACGAGTTGGCGACCGTCGCGTGAAATCAGATGCTTTCGCTCGAACAAAATCAAATGTTGGGTAATTCGGGGCCGCGAGGCGCCGATCAGTTCAGCCAAGTCCCTGTGCCGGACCGGTAATGTCAGCCGTATCTCTTTTCCATCGGAGGCCCCAAAAGTTTCACTCAATTCCAGCAGAATAAGAGCCAACCGCTCTTCCAAAGTACAGCTCATGAAATTTGCGCCGCGCAGTTGAACCAAATCCCAGCGGCCCTGGTAGCTCGCCGCCATCCGTTTGAAGTCTGCCGAAGCGATGCCCAGTGATATTTCGATCAACGACTCGAGTTCGATCGTCCCTATCCGACAAGGGGTAACCGCTTCGCAGCGAAAATCGTAACTGAAGCCGGGTACCGCCGGCGGGAAGCCGGGAACCATACCGGGCGCGACCATGATCACCAGGGTACGCCGGCCCTTGCGATTGCGGCAAGTGATTCGTGCCACTCCCGCGAGCAAGATGTATGCGGAGTCGGGTGAATGTTTCTCGTCGAAAATGATCGCGCGCTTTTCGATCGTGCTGACCGTCAGCTCGGTGGAGAGCTTGTCGAGCTGGCGCGCCGTGAGCCAGGAGAGGTTCTTGAGGCTTTCTAGTCTCCGGGGCGATGCACGAGGAGCGGCCATAGCTACAATATAGCAGGCTGGCTCACTCTCACGCGATCAGGCTGACCGCGCAGCGCAAATATTCATTCGACGGGATCGGTAACCGATTCACACAGGCTCAATTGCTTTTTTTGAAATACTCAGCGGTGCTGATTGGGACCATATCGACGCGGATATTGCTGTGGGGGAGGAATTCCACCACGCGCTCGATGATCCGTCTCTGGAATCGAGACACCTTTGTGCTTCATTTCGCCTTTTGCTTTTCCGGATAAATTATGGGCGAATGTACGCTCGATGCTCAGCCGGTCAGGGGCAAGATGCCCCTTGAGGTGCCGCGATGCCGAGTGAAGTATTGCGAGAGTTTATTCTTAAACTTACCGAACCCGATCGGCTTGAGATCATCCGCGAGGCAGAGATAAGTGACGATAGGCCGTCGCTCTTACGCGGAGACGCAGAGGATGGAGATCTGGAACAGGCCGATTCCTGGGTAACTCAAAATGGCGCCAAGATACTCCCGCACCTCTTACGAAGAATCGATCCTTCAGACGATGAGATGGTCCAGCTCGTTCAAAGCGGAATGTTGCCTTTTGACCGCAGTCTGCTAGAGCCACGCGAATTTCTTGTTCGATTTAACCACCCGGCGATGCGCGCTGCCCTCGATGGTGGGCTGCCACTTTCCGAAGTCGCAGCCACCTCATTAGCGCTGACAGAACTCGTTACATCGCTTCTGGCGGCAAATCGCTCGTTTGGCGCGGATGCCGCGATGCCGACTGTACAGGTTGCTGCAGGTTCGGTGGACTTTCTCGCAACGGGTCCTGGTTTGGTCGTCGGTGGGTTGAGTTTACTCGCTACGTGCGGCGTCGGTGTGATTTCTGCTCCTGTCATGGCAGGAACGGCTGTCCTCACAGGTGCTATCGATCTGACGCTGAATTGGCAGAAGCGAAGTTCCGAAAAGGGAAGAAGCGACGCCGAGAGGGCGAAAACCGATGCCGAACGGGGAAGAGCCGATGCCGACAGGGCAAGAGCCGACGCCAAAAAGATCGAAGCGGAGACAATAGGCCAAGAACTGGAGAATGAGATCAACCGCGTTCGACTAGGCAATTTGCCGGCTCAGGCGGAAGCCCACCGGGTGGAGAAGCCTGAAACGCATCCAGCGTCATTCTTTGTACCTTTTGCGCTGATTGAGCGAAGCTCCCGAGAAAATGGTTTGGCGGCAGCGCACGGTGTTCATCTAATCAATCGAGGATTGCCGTCGCTATTCGGAATTCTGCGAGTGATGCCTGGACTGGTGATTACCGTTGAGAATATAGCGAGGCAATAGTTAGCAGCTGCCGACTGGTGCATATTCCCTGATCCGATTCCGATCAGAGAATTGTCTTCCCAGGATCAGAATCGCAGATAGAACCCTGCGAGCGTCGACTCACGATCCGTGGCGAATCCGGGCGCCGCTCTAAAAAGCCAGCCCAGGAGGCGGTTGAGAATCCGGTTGAGCACTGAAGCGACATCTGCACTGGTCGCCGAACCAAGCTCTTGCCCTCCTTCCCTTACTTCTTGTGATAGCTCCATCCCGTCAACCTGATTCACCATAGAGCATTTCGCTCCTTTGAATGTCTCGTGCCTCCTGCAAATACTCCATGCTCATATTAGAGGAGAGCCCTGGCCACGGCTCCAGCATTCGCACGAGCGCGATCTAGGGCGACCAGGCCTCGCTGAGAACCGGAACGCCGCGACCGGTTTGAGGCCGATCCTGATCGAACAAGAGTGCCTCGAAATCGATGGGCTACCACGGCTGGCCAATGTCGTTAGCGCCAATCGCGGCGGTCGAAAATCTCCAAGCCGCGCCTCTGTTCGCGAGCAATCACGGCCTTTGCATGGCGATCGCACAATTCGATTTGACGAACCGGCCGGACTGCCGCACCAATGCACATTTGCTTTCTGATCGGATTCTGCGACCGCTTAATCGTGATCGTGGAGTGAGCGTGGACTTACGTCCGCAGCGACCGCGGCGCGTGCCTGATTGCGGGCTACGTAGAGCCGCTGCTAGAACGCGGCGAGAAGACGAGAATCGCGATCGAATGCTATCGTGATGAAGCCCCATGTAATGTTACGGCGCAGCACTTTGCGGGCCGCGTACCGCAACTCCCGACTGTTCTCCATGGCTCACGAAATCCGCGATGTATTGAAAGACCTGCGGCCACTGCTCGATGTCGCGGGCTGGTCTTTCCGACGGCGGACGGGAAGCCCATGCCGCGGGCCAAAATGCTTCAGATGCAATTTTCCCTAGCCCTCTCATGAGCAAAGTTACGGCGCGTAACATTCCACACGCTGCGCCATAGTTGCGCTTCGGCCATGATCGCGAGCGGCGCTCCGATTACCGAGGTGCAGCATCGGCTCGGCCACGCGAATCCCGCCATCACGCTCCTCGTCTATTCGCACTTTCTGAAACACGCGGAGAGCGACGTGGCCGATCGGCTTGCAGACGCCCTGTTGAACTCCCCCCTTAGCGCCGAGAACTCAAAAAGAGATCGAACCCGCCGCTAGCGCAATTGCATCGTAGTTCCAAGCAATGCGACGTGCGGCCTCTGGGCGACTGGCCGTGCGATAGCAAGTGTTCCCTACATTGTTTCTGCGGCGCCACGGCCGATGGCTGACAATCACTTCCGCTTCTGGTCCTTCAAAAAGTTCACTTCTTCCTGCGTGGATTGTCTTCCGAGGTCATGGTTTCGACCTGGGAACCTTCCAAATCGCCGGAATATTTCCAGATGCTGCTCCGCGTGCTCGAGGATTTCGGTGTAGTCGCGATTTTCCGCGACCAGTGCAAACGTGAGCCGGACCGACTCCAATTGATCATTCAGATTTTCGCTATGTTCGAGCGGAAGGTATAGGAACATTCGCATTATCGGAGACAACTCGCGGTCAAATCCGGCTGCGACAGCGTGGCGGGTCAGTTCACGCGCCTTCGCGTCGGTTGCGAACGCCCGGGCTGTGCCGCGGAACATGTTGCGCGGGAATTGATCGAGCAGCAGAACCAGGGCGAGACAACTTCGTGGCCCGTTCTTCCAGTCCTCAAGACGTCCGTGCGCGGCATCTTCGTAGCTGGCAAGGAACCGCGTCGTACAAAGCCTGTCGAATTCCGGAGTCGGGAAAAACCAGCGCGATTGAAACATGCTTTCCTTGGAACCCGGTTCATCCGCAAACCAAAAGAGCAGGACGCTTTCCGCCCGTGACGCCGTACTCTTACCGCTATCACTAACTTCACCCACGATCGTACCTCGTTTCAATTCGACGGTGTCAGTAACTACCCGCCTAGCTCTTCCAGCAGCGCTCTGCCGTCTTTGAGGTCGGGGGTATCGAAACCTTCGGTGAACCAGTCGTAAATTTCGGCGAGCATCGATCGCGCCTTTTCGCGCATGCCCTGCTTCGCTAGCAAGCGCGCGAAACTCGTCGTCGCTCGCAGCTCCCATGATTTCGCGTGCTGCTTGCACGAAATTTCTATAGCTGCACAGAAGGAAAGCTCCGCTTGGGCATTCGATGAGTCCTGGGCCAGCAGCAATTCGCCCTTCAGGCGATGGAGCTCCGCCGCATAATATTGTTGGCCGGTTCTCTCGATGAACTCGAATGACTCGTCGACGATGCGGAGAGCCTCATCGAACCGGCTCAGCCGTCCCAGAGCGGTAGCGATAAAGGCGAAACAACGGTCGCTGATATACTCGGAGCCGGCGGCCTTCAACTCCGACATATGCAGTGTCATGCGCGCGATGCCGCCATTGAGGTCGCCGGCCAGCGCATCTGCCCACCCGAGATAAATTTCGCTCAGGACGCGGCCCGTGAAGAAGCCCGATTCGGTCGCTAGTACCAGCCTTGCTGCTGCCCTCGCTTTCATCTGCTCAGGTTCTCGACGAAGTTCATAAATGTAGGTGGCGAATCCGTGGATGTCCGCCATCATCGTCTTTGGCCCGGAATGCGCGATTGTGGTCGCGATATTCATTCGCTCGAGTGCGCGATCCGGGTAACCAAGGAACCACAGGTTCCATCCCGAGAGGACGCGGTTGTTTTGCCGAGTCCCCGAACGCCACTCGAATGCCTGGCCCTCGGTCATTTGCCCAGCACGCTGCGGTGTCAGACCCGTGGCCGGCTTCGGGTTGGACTCCAGCAGCGCCCACGCCCGATCGAGGCCGAGGGCTGCGTGCTCGAAGTCGCCCGAGACCATTTTCGCGTACGCCAACCAGTTCGCCGCTTCGGCAATATATTCGGCTCTTCCGTGTTCCTCGGCTCGTGCGACCAGCTCGGCGCTTATCGCCTCGGCTTGGCGCACATCGGGACGGAGTTGTTGAACGAAAAAGATTCCGAAGAGTGCCGCCCAGGTCTTTTGCCGGTTGATACCCGATCGCTGGCAAACCTCCAGTGCGCGCGCCTGCGACTGCTCCACATCACGCGAGCTGAAACCTTTGCTATCACCCAGCGGCCCGGCGACTTCGATCCTGAGGTCCAACTCCAGTTCGGCGCGCCGGTCGTCGTCGGGTAGCTTGCTCAGCTGTTCAAGCCCTTTCTCAAACTGTGCGACCGCTTCAGCATTAGAGCCAAGATCGGCGCATTGACGGACCGCGCGTAGGCAGTATTTCACCGCCTTGGCCGGATTGCCGCTCTTCGCATAGTGATGAGCCAGCTTGGCAATGTGGTCGTCGAGGCTGTCGGCATAGGTTGATTCCAACGCCGCGCCGATTCGCTCGTGCAGCAGGCGGCGGCGTTCGTTAAGCACCGAGTGGTAGGCGACATCATGGGTCAGCGCGTGCTTGAAGGTGTACTCGAGGTCGCCGACCGAGGGCTGCTCGTAGATGAACTCGGCGAGCTGGAGTTCGGATAGCAGCCTCTCTATTACCTCGCCCGTTATTTCACGAGACAGGACGCCGGCCGCATCGCGGCCGGTAGGTGAGAGTTCTGCGCTCGCTTCCTGGTCCAGGACTTTGCGGATCAGTGCGAATTTGAACTCAGTGCCGATGACCGCGAGCGTCTGAAGCAGATCTTTGTGATCCGGCGCGAGCCGGTCGATGCGCGCCGCGAGAATAGCCTGCACGGTCGGCGGTATCTTTAGCTCCCCAAGCGACTTGGTGAGTTTTAGGGTTCCCTTGCGCACCAGCGCGCCGTCATCGAGCAACACCTGCACAGTCTCTTCCATGAAAAACGGATTGCCCTCGGTCTTTTCTAGAATCAGCCGCTTCAACGGCTCCAGGTTCTTGCCGTCACCGAGCAGTGCCGACAGCATCTCGTCTGCGCTCTCCATTCCGAGTGGGTCAAGCCGCAGCTGCGTGTAGTAAGTCTTGTTGCCCCACTCATGGCGGTACTCGGGCCGATAGTTGAATAGCAGCAAGATGCGCGCGGTGCCGATTGAGTCGGCGAGCAGGTTCAGGAATCCCTGCGTCTCGTTGTCGATCCAGTGAAGGTCCTCGAAAATCACGACCAGCGGCTGGTTGAGGCTTTCGCGCAGCAGGATGCGCTTGATCGCGTCGAGCGAGCGACGCTTGCGAGTCTGCGCCTCGACCTCGGCAACCTGGCTGTTCTCGTCAGTCAGACCGAGCAGCCCATAGAGATACGGAAGTGCGTCCTCCAGCGAGCGATCGAGCGAGAGGACCCGCCCGGTCACCTTCTCGCGTCGCGTGCGCTCGTCATCCTCGGGAGTGATCTTGAAATAGCTCCGCAGCAAATCGATCACCGGCAGAAATGCGGACGCCTTGCCATGCGAGACCGAGAATGCCTCCAGCACCATCCAGCCCGACTGTGAGACCGCATTGAACTCGAAGAACAGGCGCGACTTGCCGACCCCCGCCTCGGCCATCGCCGCGACAATCTGCCCGCGTCCAGCCTTCGCCTGATCCGCCGCGCGCTTCAGCGATTCCATTTCTGCCTGCCGACCTACGAACTTCGAGAGGCCGCGCCCCGCAGAGCGTTGCAGCCGGGTTCGTAGCGGCCCGAGGCCGGTCACCTCGTAAACGTTGACCGGCTCGCTCACGCCTTTGATTCGGGTCGGTCCAAGCGGCTTGAGCTGAAAGTATCCTTCGACCAGTTTGCGCGTCTGCTCGCTCACTGCGACGGTCCCGGTTCGCGCGAGCGATTGCAGGCGCGAGGCGAGGTTGGTGGTATGTCCGATCGGTGTGTATTCAACCTGCCCCTCGCCGGTAGCGATCGAGCGGACCACGACTTCGCCGGTGTTTATGCCGACGCGAATCTCGATCGGTGCGCGTCCTTCGGCCTGGAGCTTCGATCCATACGTCAGCAACTCATCCTGCATCCGCAGCCCGGCGTAGAGCGCGCGTTGCGGATGATCCTCGTGGGCCAGCGGAGCGCCGAACATCGCGAAGATGCCGTCGCCGGTCGATTGCACGACGTGGCCGTCGTAGCGATGGACCGCGGCGATCATCAGCTTGAGGGCGGGATCGACGATGGCGCGAGCTTCCTCCGGGTCAAGGTCTTGCTCCAGTTCGGTCGAGCCCTTGATATCGGCAAACAAAGCGGTGACGGTCTTGCGCTCACCGTCGATTTCCAGCGGTTCAGAACTCTTGAGCGTTGCGCCAATGACCGGGGGAGTTGCGCCTGATGTTGCCTTCGAAGGATGTCCGGCTTGTCCGGTCAGAGCAATTGCGCATCGCATGCAGAATTTGGCTTCAGGCGGGTTTTCGAAAGCGCACTTTTGGCATTTGCGCTTGAAGGGAGCCGCACACTGAATGCAAAACTTCGCCCCCTGAGGATTTTCAGTAGAGCAAGTGCCGCAGTGCATACGTGGCCGATCAGTTACGTTGGTTGTTCGGTAGCACTATGGTTTGACCACCTCGCCGCGGTGCCTTTTGTACATCTCGTCTCGCCAGGCAAATATAGGGGAGAAGGCCGGCTCGTCAGCCAGCGGGTCCATATAGATCCGCCGCACTTGCTGCGGGAAGACGAAGAATTCCTCCGGGGCCGGTCTGAGAAGCATCAGCATCGCCGCAGTGGTCAAGTCGGCCCGAGTGAATGCGTCACCAACCAAATATTGCCGCCCGCTCAACGTCTGCTTGAGGCTTAGCAATACGCGCCTCAGCGTCAGCTTGGCCTGCTCCTCCATGTACACTGAGTGCCCGTACTTTTCTGCAAAGTACTTTCCACTTCGTTGCGCTTCGGGGTCGTTGATACGGAGCTCGCGCCCGATGATTAATGTCCGACCATGAGGCCCCAGCACGCCGAGCATCAGCTCCTCCCAAAGCGTCACTTGAGCGCGATCTTTCTCCGATCTCGGCAAGAGGGCCGGCTCCGGTCTGGCATCTTCGAGCCATTCGAGGATTGCAGTCGAGTCAGGAATCACCTTCCCATCCGCGAGCAGGACCGGCACCAAAGCTTGGCCCGTCAGTTTCTTTATTTTTTCTTCGTCGATGCCTGGCTCGTAGTTCTCTTTCTCATAAGGCAAGCCTTTGAATGCGAATGCCCAGCGGGCGCGCTCGGACCAAGGCGACCCGTACATTGTGATTAGCTTCGGCGTGCTCATGAGCAGTCTCCTTTGAGTTTGGTCAGCAATGAAACTTTAACCTGTTGTTGGAGAGCATACCGCTGCGTCGTGGACAGTGGCATTAACAGGCGGACCGATTGAGCGCTTCGGAGCAGCTCTTCGGAAGTGCGGAAGATTGGGAGCACTCGCGAGCGGGGGTGGTGCACGCAGATGCTCCCTCGCGGATCACTTCACGTCAACTTCCATCCGCATCCACGGATGGATGCAGCATTGGAATAGATGTTTTCCCTTCGACAGGCCGGTGATATCGAGATGGCTGCCCTGAAGAATTCGGGTCCTCGCTACGGCGACGGTGGAAAAGCCACCCGCGCACTCCGGGATAACGCTGGTCGCACTGCCAGGATTGAGTGGCGGCAGAAATCCGTTTCCGAACGCTTTCACCTCTGTAAAGGTGTGAGGCTCACCGCCCTGGTTGACTGCGGAAACGATGTCCCCCTTGTTGATCGTCACCTGGTCGGGTTCGAAATCCCAGCCCGGATCGGGGGTTCCAGCCTCCGCCCCGGCAAGCAGATCGGCCAGCGTGGTGAACGCTCCGAGCGTGACGTTCTTGCAAAAGTCCGGGCCCGCGAACGCGTTGAACGTGGTCGGATCGCATTCGTCCAGTGCCACGACCTGGGTGAAGCCCGGCGAGTTTCCATTTCCTTGTGCGCTGGCGTGTGTTGCGCCGGCTAAAATCGCCCACCCGGTCATCAGACTTAGTATCGCTATCTTTTTCATTCCTGCTTCCTCCGTTTTGAAGCGAATCATTCGTTATCGCCGCCCATGTTCAGGCAGCCTGAGTCGCTCGCCAATGGACCGGGGCTGAACATCTCCTGAACTCTGTCTGAACTCGTTGAAGCGTCGCGGCTATGCGCTCGGTCGCGGCGCAAGTAGAATCCGCGATCGGAACAAATGCCTGAAGATCTCTTTGAGTTTGAGGATTTTGTC
>NZ_DATEQZ010000114.1:0-112435 GCF_035272065.1 Binatus sp. (SeqCode) | reverse complement strand
CAGCATCAGCGCCACGAAAATTCCGGCCCACATCGCCATCCCCGACGGAAATGCGTAGCCCGCCTGTTGGACAAAGGTAATCCACAGGAATGCTCCCGGGGCGATGAGCGCCATCGCGTTGACCGTGACTCCGGTCAAGCCGAGGGTCGGCACCATCTTTTTCTGTTCTTCAGCCATCTTGCCTCCTTCGATTCGCGGCGGAGGTGGTTGTCCGCCGTGCGCACGTGAACTCCCGTTACGGGAGCACAGGGGCTCAAAGCATGAAAAGTGCCATTTCAAAATCGAATGAATATTGATGAAAAATGCAATGTGACTGCTCAAACAGCAGGCATCCGCTTATCAGGCAGTCATCAGGCCAGTCGAGATTCCCTCCCAACCGACTCTTTCAGTTGCCGAGCGACTCGAACTGCCAATTTGCCAGTCGATACACCAGGCCGAGCGATTTCAGTTTCATCCCGACGGACCCAGCCGTTGCCGCGGACGCTTCCGCACGGCTAACCGTGCCCGTCACGATAGGATCTCCGGAAGCCGGGTCGAGCACTCGCAGCACAATTTCATCGGTGTCGGGCAGTGTCGCGAACAACCGGGAGATTGCCGCGTCCACATCCTCGAGGCATTGCTGCACGAATCTCTGTGCAGATCGCTCGGGCGCCAAACCTTGATCCCAAGGATGAATCTCCCGGGCCTGCCATTCGACCTCGAGCCGATTGCGCATGCTCCTGAGCGAGAGGCCGTCGTTGCGAACTCCCGCCCGCCGATTGACTTCGAGCGCGCCGATTACCTTGCGCCGTAGTCGCTGCTGCGCCAAGTACGCTACGAACTTTTTCGCGGCCCCTATCACTGTCCAGCTCCATCTTCGGATGCTCGGGCCGGCCCCGAGTCGGTGGCTGATTCCGACAGAGGCCGGCCCGTTTGATCCAAGCACTTGGATGACTCCCGTAAAGTCTCCGTGCTGCGGTCCACATCGCGCAGGGTCCTAGGCAACCTTCTTGACTTTTGAAGGCCGCGCCATGGTGCGCCTGCCGATCGGTACGTCGTCGATGCTCTTCGGGCAGCCGTCGTTACCGGTGACGACGTATTCCGGGTACGCGGGGAAGCCGTGCTCGTGCAAGTCGAGTCCTTCGATTTCTCCCTCGGTCGGAATGCGGAGTCTGAAGGCGTACTTCACCGCGTACATCAGGGCCATCGAGGCCACGAAGGTCGCGATAGTGATCGAGAAACTGCCGATCATCTGTGCTTTCAAAACGCCCAGGTCGCCTCCGTAGAATAGACCGGTGACGACGCTGCTGGTGTCCGCTCCTGTCGCTGTCGGCGCGCCGTATTTACCGGCGGCGAACAGGCCAAGCGAGAGCGTGCCCCAGATTCCGGCGATCATATGTACCGGGACGGCGCCGATCGGATCGTCAATGCGCAGGTATTCGAGCAGGTCGATTCCCCAGACCACCACAATCCCGGCGCCGATTCCGAGCAGGAACGCACCTTCAGGATCGACCCAGTAGCAAGGGCAGGTTATCGCGACCAGGCCCGCCAGGAATCCGTTGACGGTTAACGCGAGATCCCATTTGCCGGCCTTGTAGTACGAATAATAGAGCGAAGTCAGGCCCGCTGAGCAGGCGGCTATCGTCGTGTTGAAGGAGACGCGGCCAATGCCCTGTGCATCCATCGCGGAAAGGGTGCTGCCAGGATTGAATCCGTACCACCCGAACCACAGGATCAGACCGCCCGTCGCGCCGATTATCAGGTCATGCGGTTTCATCGGCTCGCCGCCATCACGTTTGAAGACGCGACCAAGCCGAGGTCCGAGCGCGATTGCCCCGGCCAAAGAGATCGTTCCTCCGATCGTGTGCACTACCGTCGATCCGGCGAAGTCGTGAAAATTAACCGGGTTCAGGTTTGCCAGCCATCCGTCCGGACCCCATGCCCAGTGTCCGATGACCGGATAGATGAAGCCCGTCACGCCCACGCTGTACAACAGGTTGCCGATGAAGTCGCAGCGGCCGATTCTCGCGCCCGAGGTAACCGTCGAGCAGGTGTCGGCGAATGCATACTGGAATACCCAGTACGCAAGCAGCGGCACTCCCGTGGTGCCATAGGTCGGAGCGAGGCCGTGCAGCATGAAGCCGGTCGTGCCGATCCACGGCGTCCCCGGACAGAACATGAATGCGAAGCCCCACAGCCAGAAGGTGACGCCGCAGATGCAGGTGTCGGCGATTCCTTCCACGAGAATGTTGACGGTCTCACGCGAGCGCGCGAATCCCGACTCCAGCATGACAAAGCCGACCTGCATGCAGAAAACCAGGTACGCAGCTACCAGCGTCCATACCGTGTTGATCGCGTTGACGTTCGGCGGCGGCAAGGCCGGTGCGGTGTCCGCGTATGCCGAGGCGGGCAGATACCATTTCGAGATCAGCAAGAGTACGAGCCCGAGCCCGATCATTTTACCGGCCATCAAGTAACCCGCGTTGCGGCGGACCATCGGGTCTCGCCAGGCTTCGCGGATTCTCTCCAAAAGTCCCGTTACTCCTGAGTACATCGATCATCTCCCTCCAAGGTTGATTTGCGTTGGCTATGCGCCTCCGCGCGGCGCGACGAACGCGCTGATAACTCACTTTTCCCCTGGAGCAAGACGTATGCCTCGGCGCCAATGATCCCGAGTCCATCCAACGATGAATCAAGTTGTAGACCTATCGATGGAGCGAGCGATCCACCTTAGGTTTCAAATTTTCGCTTAACTAGGAGTTATCTCTGCTGGCCCGAGAAATTCTGGGAGAATGACGATGCCGCATCTAGCGGCAATGCCTGTCATATGCGCATCACTGCGATCGGCTTGTCAGCGATTGCGATCGAGTACCGCGACCATTCCGGTCTTGATCGCGTAGTGCGTCAGCTCAAGACGATCGCGCACGGCGAGCTTTTGAAAGATATTGTTGAGATGGGTTTTGACGGTGCTCTCGGTTATCGAGAGCCGCTCGGCGACTTCGATATTCCTTAGGCCAGAGGCGACGTAGCGGACGATTTCGGATTCCCGCGGTGTCATTCTTTTCCACTCGAGCTTTCCTGTCTTGCAAACTCGGTTTGCACCGTTGGCGGCATCCAGACCATTCCATCGGCGACAGAGCGTACCGCCATCATCAACGTCTCGATCGCAAATCGCTTCTGCACAACACCCTTGGCGCCGAGTCGCAAGGCTCTAACTCCATTTTCGGCACTTTCGCTCGCGGTCAGCACGATCACGTTTGTCAGGCGGCTGAGTCGCGCGATGTCTTCCATCATCCAGCGGTCCATCTGCAGATCGAGCAGAAGAATGTCACTGTCCGTGTCGGAAACGACCGGCTCTACATCATCCGCTGATTCTATTTCGGCGACGACCTGAGTGTCTGGTTGAAGCAGCAGCAGCGACTTCAGTCCCTGCCGGAAGAGCGCGTGATCGTCGGCGATTATGAGACGCAGCGGCGTTCTCATACCTGGCTGTTCGGGAGTTCGATTTGCAACCGGGTGCGGCCATCGCTGTGCATGCTCATGTGCCCTTCCAACTCCGCGACCCTCGAGGCTATAGCCCATGGCCGCGACGACGAGTCTGACAAGCCCACACCATCATCCTCGATACTGATCGAAACCTTGTCGTCGGCCTCATGCACGTCAATCCTTACCAGGTTAGCCAATCCGTGGCTCCTGGCGTTGCGCAGGCCTTCAAGCATGATCTGCAGTATATGCTCGCCGAGAAGACTGCGACCACTGAACGCGGCTAGAACTTCAAAGTTTGGATCAGAAAATCGCGCGGCGAGATCCGCAGTAGAGCCCTGGTCGATCCCTGCGAGCGAGCGCAGATAGATTCGCACCGAATCATACTCTCGGGCGACGCCGGTTTGCAGATCCGTGATTTCCAGGAGCGCGTCTTGCGGGCGATTCCTGTTCAGGAGAGCGCGGCAGGTCTCGAGCCGCAAATTAACTCCGGCCAGGGCCTGGACGTAACCGTCATGCAATGATCGCGCGATCGATTGTCGCTCGGCGCGCGTTTCCAACTCGCGTACCTCCGCTTCAAACAGGGCGCGCTGCTGCGAAAAGAAGCCGATCAAATATCCGGTGATCGCCAGGTACACCGCCCGCATATCGTAAACGCTGGTTATCCCCCTCGTCAGGACTATCACCAGCAAATACAGCGCTACGCTCAAAAGCGTCACCGTGACTATTGGACGAGACTTCGCGCGGCTTCCGGTTGCGACAATCGCGAACACAAAGAAGACGTACGACGCGCTCGTTTGCCCCTCGGTTATGAATGCGACCACGGTCGCGAAGAACAGGTCGAAGCTGGTTGAAAGCACCTGAAGATTCCCGTCCGCCAGTCGGCGGCTGAGCGCGAAATACATTCCAACGCTGTACGCCAGATGGCAGAGCAGGGTTGTCAACGCGTAAATGTTCAGGTGGAAGAGGCCACCGGCGGTGCTGGGATCGATGTACAGGGACAGCATCGCAATGAGCGACAAAGCAATTCGGGCTCGGGCGATACTGAGATCCAAATCCTGGAACTCAGGCAGATTCATGCAACCTATCAATCTCTGCGAAAGAATAACCAGATCGAATCTGGTGAACATAGGTGGACGCCAGCGGGCACTCGCTTGCCAGACGGTCATCAGCACCGCACGCGCGATTCTTTGGGCTCGCTACGATTTCATCCGCGAACGGGGAATTCCGAGCGCCACCATCCATAGCGGACTCTTTCCTGCCGCGTGCGGCTCGAAGAACTTGGTCGTATCGTCGTCGTAGAACGTCAGTCCCGTCGCGCCGCGGCCGAGCGAATACGCCGCCAGGTACGCACGGCCGCCAAGAATTCCAGCCTCGAGATGCGCATAGCCGTAGCCGCGATTTCCCAACGCGTGCAGCGCGCGCTCGAGATCGGCCATATAAACAACAAGCGCCGAGCAATCCATGCCGAGCGGCTGTTCGAGGCACAAGTACCCAGCCTCACCCCGGAAATTGCCCGCCTTCAGCAACTCGAACGCGCGCCCATCTCGGTTGTAGTAGTACGCACCGGGTTCCAATCCTTCGGCCGCGTTGACGATTAGATAAATCTCGGTCAACGCCGGAAAGTCAGCCTGCGGATGCACGCTTGAAGCGGCCAGGATGGTCGCGAGCTCTTCGGCAGTAATCGCCTGCTGCGCAAATGCCCGCGACGATCCGCGGCGCAAAATCGTCTCGCCGAGTCCCGCGGATTCCTCCGAAGTTATAGTTTCAAGATGAAGCGCGTTCGCACTCGGCGGCGATTCAGATGGCGCTGATTCCAGTTTCGCCGCGGAGACCATCGCGACTTCATCGGCGGTGACTAGCCGCGACTCGCGATGCATCTTGACTCTGTCCTGGTACACCTCGTCCTTCGCCGAGAGCGGAATCGACTCGAGAGTCAACGGCTCGATTTGCGGCGACGGCGTGGCCGGTTGGTCTGATCTTCCAAGCGCAACAAGCGCGATCATGCCTTCCCGCTCGCCGTCGATTCCGAGTAACTTTTCGAGCGCCGGATCCTCGAATGCGGTGATCACCTCCGCGGATATTTCCTCGGCCGCCGCCGCTGCAAGCAGATTTGCGAGCAGAGTTCCCGCGTCCCAGTAGCAATACCGATACGCCCGTGCGCGATATTTCCATTCACTGCGCCAGTAGATCGCCGACAGCGCGATCACCACACTCGCGTGCCGAATCGACGGGCGCTGTGCGGCAGCCTCGGCAATGTAACTGCGCCAATCGCCGCGCCTGAGCCCGGTCATCCGCAAATCAGCCGGCGAAAAGTGGTAGAGCCCGTTCTCGAGCACGTCCACGTCACTGGCCGCGACGTAAATCTCGATTGGATACAGCGCGCCCGCGGACGGCGCCGCGCGGAAATGATAGTCGTCGGCACCGACTCGCTTGTGCCGCGTCAGGCCGTCGGCACAGAACAGGATACGCGTCAGCGCCGGCGTATCGATCGGCGCGGAAAAATCCGCCGGTACGTACGACGACAGCGCGGCCAGCGTCGGCGTCGAGGAAAGATTCAGGTCGCGCGGCAACGCGACCGACGCGGCGCCCGGATAAATCTTGTACGGGAGCGGCTTGATGTCCCAGTCCAGAAAGTGCGGCGACGAACGCACGCTGGTGTACGAATGCTTGGTGACCTCGTGAAAAATCCGCGCCGCTTCGATGTAGTCGTTACCCAACTGGTCTCTCCGGATCCCGCGAATCCATACCGATCGTTCAAATTGACAGGCCCGCCGCCGGGCGTGCTATACGGGGTTTTCCACGCATCCTGTACCGCGGGAGAGATTATCATGGGGCAAAAGCTTTCGCCTTCGGACGTGATTGGAATGTTCGAGAAGCTCAGCAACTGGGCGCGCTGGGGCAAGGACGATCAGCGCGGCGCACTGAACTTCATCACCAATCAGAAACGCGCCGCCGCAGCGCGCCTCGTGCAAACCGGCGAAAGCGTCTCGATGGCGCTGCCGCTCGCAACGATCCCCGCGCCCGACAATCCAAACCCGGTTACTCACTTGATGGTGCAGGCGGGCGCCGACTCGCACGAGCAGGCGCTGCCTTATTCCGGTGACTATTTCGCGATCGCGCCGCATGGAATGGCGAATACTCATATTGACGCGCTCTGTCACGTCTTCTGGCAGAACAAAATGTACAACGGCTTCGACGCCAGCGAGGTCGGATCGCATGGCGCAAAAAAGTGCGCGATCGACGTCACCCGCGCGGGTATCGTCAGCCGCGGCGTCCTGCTGGATATTCCGCGCCTCAAAAAGATCGAATGGATGGAGCCCGGCGAAAAAATTCTGCCACAAGATCTCGACGCCGCCGAAAAAGCGCAGAAGGTTCACGTCGAAGAAGGCGACGTGCTGATGGTTCGCACCGGCCGCGCCGCGATGCGCAAGGTCAAAGGCGGATGGGATCCCATGCGCGTCGGTCTGCCTGGCCTCGAAGCCGCCTGCTTGCCGTGGCTCCACGAGCGGCGCATCGCAGTCCTCGGCTGTGACGCAGTCAGCGACGTGATCCCCAGCGGCTATGACGGCGTTGCGTTGCCGATCCATGTCGGCACGCTCGTCGCGATGGGCATACATCTGATCGACAATGCCGACCTCGACGCGCTGTCGTCGGCTTGCGCCGGCCTAGGCCGCAACGAGTTCATGTTCTCGATGGCGCCGCTGATCCTCGAGCGCGGCACCGCATCGCCGGTAAATCCGCTCGCGATCTTTTGATTAGTCAGTGACTACTTAGTAGTGCGGGAGTTGATACTATGAAGACTGAAGAACTGATTATTGATTGCGACGGGCATATCCTCGAACCGCCCGACCTCTGGGAGAAGTACATCGACGCCAAATATCGCGAACGCGCGATGCGCATTCGCGTCGGCGACGACGGCTTCGAGTATCTCGAAATAGATCGCAAGCGCGCCAAGATGACCGCGCCCGGCCTGCTTGGCTCACTCGGCGGCATGGGCAAGAAAGTCGAGGACGCAAAAAAATTGCGCGAGTCCTCGACGCGCGGCGACGTCAAGCCGGAGCAGGTGCGGATGCTCGCGCCGAAACCCGAGGACACCTACCTAAAGGGGGCGGCCTTCGGAACCATGGTCATGAAGGAACGGCTCGAGCTGCTCAACCGGGAGGGGATGGCGAAATCGATTCTCTATCCGACGATTGGACTGCTCTGGGAAGCGGAACTTTTCGACGCCGAGCTCTCGGCCGCATACTGCCGCGCCTACAACCGCTGGATCGCCGACTTCTGCCGCGACTCGGGCGGACGCTTGATCCCGATTGCTCATCTTTCGCTCGGTGACCCCGCAGAGGCCGCGCGCGAACTCGAGCGCGCCGTGAAGGACGGATGCAAGGGCGCCTTCGTCTGCCCTTTCACCATCACCCGCGTTCCGCACGGCGACCCGCGCCACGACGCGGTCTTCGCGGCGGCGCAGGATCTCGCCGTCCCGCTCGCGATTCATCCAACCTTCGAGCCCGCCAGCTTCGGCATCCATCATCGCTACGACAACTTCGGCTGGGCCGCGTGGTACTACGATCTGTTCGCAGGCCAGGGCGTGCAGCACGCCTTCGGAACGTTCTTCCAGCTAGGAGTATTCGACCGCTTCCCGAAGCTGCGCGTGGTCGTGCTCGAATCGCAGGCGGGATGGATCGGCTACTTCCTCGATCGCGGCGACGCCATCTTCAACGGCACCACGCTCGGCGCTACGGTTCGCCTCAAAGAGAAGCCCTCGTACTACTTCAAGCGCCAGTGTTACATCTCAGCGGATCCCGACGAACGTACTATTGCGGCGATGATGCAGATTGTCGGCGAGGACAAGTTCTTCTGGGCGACTGACTATCCGCATCCCGATCATCCGGGCAATTATCTCGATGAGCTGAAGGGGATGATCGCGCCGATGACGGAGTCGGGACACCGCGGTATCCTTGGCGAAAACGTCGCGCGCGCATATCAACTAATTTAGTCAGAATCATAACCCGCCATCCATTTCCCTCGCCGGTCGCGGCTATGCTGTGCTGCGCCGCAGCGCAGTCTATACTTGACCATCCGTCCGCCGGAGGAATCTATGCCGCGTCCGATCCGCCGCCAGTCACTAACTTCACCCGCCGCCATTGCATCGATGGCAATTCTGTTCGTGTGCGTCGCTTCCTCGTGCAATTCGCAGTCGTTCCAACAATCGACCGGACCTTCGATGCCGGTAGCTCCGCCCGCTCCCGTGCAGCCGCCCCCGCCGCCGATGAACGTAGCGAGGCTGCTCAATGGAAACTGGATGGCCACCTATCCGGGTGGTCCGCTTCGAGTGGTAATCGGTCTCGACCAGATGCTACGCGGCCGAAACTACGTCGCGACTCTCATTGACGGCAACAAAAGTATCCCCGCGGGCCAGGTCGTATGGAAGGGAACGCTCGATCAAAACGTGCCTGGCATAGTGAGGGCCGATCAGATTTGCGCCGATCATGGATTCCAATCGGCGCGATGGGTGAAGGCACGAATCATCGTCAGTGACGCGAGCCACTTCCGTGAAGAACTCGTCACTCCGGGCGACTGCCACGGCTTCCCGGTGACGTTCACGCGCGTCGGACCCGCCCCGACCGCGCCGGTCAAGCACTGACGCGAAAACAAAAAGGCCGCCCCGCTCGGGACGGTCCTCTCTTGTCATCCTGACGATGCGAGCAGCGCGAGCTGAGGAAGGACCTCGGACACCTTCGCGCCACGCGAAGCCGGTTCCGGTCTCTTGAATCGCGAGCTGCGCGAGCTCCTTTTGCCTCCCGCTAAACGAGCATCCCTGCCTGCACGACGGTGGGTCCGTCGCTCTTCGGGATTTTCGGTTCCGGCTTGCGCTTCATCGCCTTCTCGAGGATCGGCGCGATTCGCTCGGCCTTCTGATGCGCGCGCTTTTGTTCGCGCTCCTTGAATTCCGGCATCACCTTTTCGGCGAACAGGTTGAGCGACGAGCAGATGTCTTCGTGCTTGTTGTTGCCGGCCTGCGAGATGAACACGACCTGGTCGACGCCGGCTTCCTCGAACTCGCGCAGCCGCGTGCGAATCTGGTCGGGCGAGCCGACGCATGAATTCGTGCCGTCCATGCCTGGCAAACTGATCGGACTGGATTTGAAATTATTCCAGATATTGGTCTTGCCGGGCTCGTGTTTGCCGAACGCATAATGATGGCCGAGCGCGTACGAAAAAAACTTCAGCCCCTCTTCGCCCATCTTGTGCGCGAGCTCGGCGTTCTGATCGCACATGAACCCGGTGACGATCGCGATATTTGGATTGATCGCATATCCGATCGGCTCGCATTCATTCTCGAGCGTCGTGTAGTAGTCGTTAACCCACTGCCGCGCCTCTTCCGGCGACACGAACGCGAAGGTCAGCGCGCCGATTCCAAGCTTGGCCGCGAGATGAATCGTCTCACGCCGCGAGCATGCGACCCATAGCGGCGGATGCGGTTTCTGCACCGGCTTCGGCACCACGTTGCGCACCGGCATCGAGAAGTACTTGCCCTCATGCCCGAGAAACGGATCCTCGACGAACATCCGCGCGATCGCGCCGAGCGACTCTTGCCACATCTCGCGCTTGTCCGCACGCGCGATGCGAAAGCCGCCGAGCTCGAGCTCCGCCGACGACTCGCCGGTGCCGAATTCGACGCGCCCGCCGCTCACCAGGTCGAGCGTCGCGATCCGCTCCGCCACCCGCGCCGGATGATTGTACCCCGGCGGCAGCAGCACGATTCCGTGACCAAGCCGAATCTGCTTTGTCCGCTGACTGGCCGCCGCCAAAAAAATTTCGGGCGCTGACGAGTGCGCATACTCCTCGAGAAAGTGATGCTCGACTTCCCACATATGGTCGATGCCGAGCTTGTCCGCGAGTTCGACCTGGTCGAGCGCGTCCTGAAACAGCTTCAGCTCCGAGCCCTCTTTCCACGGCCGCGGCAGCTGATGCTCATAGAAAGTTCCCAACTTCATAAGCGCGATTCTCTCCTTTTTTTCAGTATCTATTCCCGCGGTGATTCAGGCGTTCGTGGGCCTGTCGTGAACAGCGTGCGCTCGACCATGTCGATCACTTCGCGCTTGCGCCGTTCGATCATTGCAGGTTCGAGCAGGTTCATGCTCCACAGCCGCAGGATCATCGCCGCCGTCGTGAAGTAGCCGATCGTGATCGAATTCAGGCTCCACATGAAATGCAGCGGATCGACTTCGGTGCGGAACTCGCCGTCGCGCTGCCCGCGGAAAATAAAATTAACCGCGGTGGAAAACAGCGGCGGCAGCCGGCGCTTGAGCACTTGCCGCCCGACTCCGCTTTCGTCGGCCATCTCTTTCCACATGATTCGCACGAAATCCGGATGGCTCGCGATAAAGTCGATCGCGTCGCCGACCGCCTGGCGCATCCGCTCCTGCCGGCTCTCGCGCCCCCACGCGATCGCATTGGCCGCGTCCTCGAGGCTCTCGAACATCTTGTCGAGCACCGCGAGGTAGAGCTGCTGCTTGGACGGAAAATGATGCAACAGCGAAGGCGCCTTGATTCCGATTCTCTTCGCGATATCCCGCAGGCTGGTGCCGCGATAGCCGCGCTCCGCAAACAGCGCCTGCGCGACTTGCAGCACGCGGTCGCGCGTGTCCGTAGGCCGCCGCAGGTCAACGATCTTGGCGCTCGCGCGCGCGGCTGAATTTTTGGAAACGCCTCGCACTGGTTTATCGAAAAATTTATCTAACGTCTGTTAGGGAGTCAAACCGCACCCCCACTGGGCACCTGCGTCCGGTTTCCTTTATGATTCCGGGCTTGTCATAGTAGGTTTTGTTTCAAGCATTAGGACAGAACCCGACGAAAGCGCCAGTCGTCACATAAACCCTTCGCGAAAGCCGCACTGCGCGAATTTCGCCTCTTCGCGTCTTCGCGTCTTTCATTGGGTGCAGGGGTCGCCCCTGCCGCCCACCGCGCAGGTGATTATTCCTCGGAGGTGTCCGCCATGACCGAACTGTATTGGAAGCCAGCGCATGAACTTGCCGCGTTGATTCGCAAGCGGGAGATTAAGCCGAGCGAATTGATGGACCTGACGATCAGGCGAATCGAGCAGACCAATCCGAAGATCAATGCGTTTGTCGCGCTGCGCGCTGACGCCGCGATGGCCGAGGCGCGCGCGCTCGACGAGAAGATCGCGCGCGGCGAGAAAGTCGGCACGCTGGCCGGGTTGCCACTCGGCGTCAAGGACCTCGAAGACACGATCGGTCTGGTGAACAGCCATGGGTCCAAGCCGTTCAAGGACAACATGTCCAAGACGGATTCGATCCAGGTAGCGCGGCTTAAGGCGGCCGGCGCGATCGTGATCGGCAAGACCAACGCACCCGAGTTCGGCGCCCCCGCATTCACCAAGAACCTGCTCTTCGGCGTCACCCGCAATCCGTGGAATCTCGAGCGCACGCCCGGCGGTTCTTCTGGCGGCACTTCGGCGGCAATCGCGGGCGGCGTCGTGCCTATCTCAACCGGCTCCGACGGTGGCGGCTCGGTGCGAATCCCCGCATGTTACACCGGATGCTACGGGCTGAAGCCGAACTACGGCAGGATTCCGAACGACCCGACGCTCGGGATGCAACAATGGAACGATACTTCCGTGCACGGTCCTATAGTTCGCACCGTGCGCGACGCCGCGCTCTTTATGGACGCGGTCGTCGGCTATCACCCGGCCGATCCCGACTCGCTGCCACATCCGGGAATTTCCTACTCCGCGATTCTCGAGGGCATCCCGAAAAAACTTCGCATCGCGTTTCATCCTGACTTCGGCCAGCTCGTGCAGCACGATGTCGCGCGCGAAATCGCGAAGGCCGCCGCCGTCTTCAAGGCCCTCGGCCACGAGGTGACGACTATCGACGACCCCGTGCCCGATACCGGCCGCGCCTGGATGCTAATCGGCACGTCTCAGACCTATGCGATGCTGCACGAGTGGCTCGAACGCGATCGCGAGAATTTCGGCCG
Source organism: Binatus sp. (SeqCode) (assembly GCF_035272065.1). GTDB lineage: Bacteria > Desulfobacterota > Binatia > Binatales > Binataceae > Binatus. The sequence goes on along the minus strand of NZ_DATEQZ010000114.1, from coordinate 99,970 downwards.
CGCATTCGCCGCCGGCTTCGACGGCGCGCCGCGCATCACGTGGGAGCGTTACGGCGCCGCGTATCGACGGCGCCGCGAATTCAACGATTGGTGCCAGCGCATCTTCGAGCGCTTTGACTTGCTGCTGACACCCACGCTTCCGACCGAGGCGTTTGCCGCCAAAGGTCCGATGCCTAGCGAGATCAACGGCCAGCCGCTCAAACATCCGCTCGACGCCGTGGTGTTCACTTATCCGTTCAACATGAGCGGTCATCCCGCGGCGTCGGTGCGCGCGGGCCTTGCCGACTCCGGCCTGCCATGCGGCTTGCAAATCGTCGCCGAGCGCCATCGCGAGGACCTCGTCCTGCAAGCCTCGTACGCCTACGAACAAGCGCGCCCATGGAACAACAAATGGCCCGAGATTTAGATCAGGCATAAGCTGCGGGAGCGGGTTAACGACAGACACAACTTTCCTGAAAAGAGGAGACCACCATGGCTGAGTTCAACGAAAAAGCAATGCATGAATTCAATCAGAATCTAATCAAGGAATTTCGCGCCAACGGCGGCAAGGTTCTGAGCGGCCCGTTCGTGAACGCGCCCTTGCTTCTGCTGACGACGACCGGCGCCAAGAGCGGCCGTCCCTTTACCACTCCGCTCGTGTACACGAAGGATGGCGATCGAATCGTGATAATCGCGTCAAAGGGTGGCTTCCCGACAAACCCCGCCTGGTTCCACAACCTGAAGGCTCACCCGACGGTTACGATTGAGCTCGGCAAGGAAAAGTTCCAGGCCAAGGCTGTCATCACAACCGACCCCGAGCGTCAGCGCCTGTTCGACGCGCAAGCCAAAGTGATGCCCAACTTTACGGAATATCAAAAGGCCACGACGCGTCAGATCCCGGTGATCGCTCTGCAACGAATATGATCGACTGAGTAATCACGATGTCGGACCCGATCGATCCATCGATCATAAGTTGCTATCACGCGCACATCTACTACGATGATGCGTCGCGCGACACCGCAGCACGGCTGCGCGAATCGATCGAGCGCACCTTCAAAGTGGTAATGGGCCGATGGCGGGACGCGCCAGCGGGTCCGCATCCGCAGTCGATGTACCAGGTAAAATTCGATCCGGATGAATTCGCGAAAATCGTCCCGTGGCTGATGCTGAACCGCGCCGGCCTAAACATCCTGGTCCATCCCGAGACCACCGACGCCTACACCGATCACGCAATCAATGCACTATGGCTCGGCGAAAAACTGCAGTTGCGCCTCGACATCCTCCGCAATCACAAAAGTGGTTAGATGAAGACCAGGCGCGTTCACGTCATGGGAGCTTCTGGCGCCGGCGTCACAAGCCTCGGTCGCGCTTTGGCCGATACTCTGGCCGTCCCGCATCACGACACGGATGATTACTTCTGGCGGCCGACGAACCCGCCGTATCGCGAGATGCGCGAGGTCGCCGATCGTCTCCGCCTTATGCGCGAGGTGTTCCTCGATCGATCAGAATGGGTACTGAGCGGCTCGCTCGACGGTTGGGGCGACCCCATCATTCCGCACCTGGATTTGGTGGTATTTTTGTACGCCCCGACCGAGATTCGCCTGCAGCGACTGCGCGCGCGCGAGGCTCGGCGCCTCGGCCCCGATGCGGTTGCTCCTAACGGCTCGCTGCATCAGCAAGCGGAGGAATTCATTGAGTGGGCTTCACACTACGATGACGGCAGTCGGGAGGGGCGCAATCTCGCGCGGCACCAGGCATGGCTCGCGAAGTTGCAATGTCGCGTCGTGCGTCTCGATGGAACTCGTGCATTACCCGACCTGGTAAAGGAAGTTTGTTCAGCGATTCAGAGGTAGGCGTTACTGAGAGACATGGTTATGGCTTCAACCATGAATTCAGCGACCCGGTAACCCGCGAGGACATCGTGCTCTGCGAATCGGTGCAGCGCGAGCTGCGCTCGAGCATGGACATTTAATGCTGTCGCGCGAACGCGGCATCCAACACTTCCAAAGGCTCGTACCGATTTCTGACCGCTCGGGAGCCCGCAGCTTAGGTCATCGGAGTTTTCAGACCATCCGCAACGCGAACCATCCCACGGCCCCGCCTGCGAGGATAAGCAGCGCGGGATTGATATGACGCTTGAGCAGGATCGCGGTCACTATCAGCGTAATCGCGACCGTGGTTTCGTTGAAGCGCATCGAACGGTCGAGATTGATCGTGGCCGTCCGGCCGATCGCGTACACGCCCGACATCATCAGGCCGATCGTGATCGGCGCCATCCCGCGTTGCACCGAGTCGCGCCACGGCGAGCCTTCAAAGTGGTCCCAGAATTTCCCTACAGCGAACACCAGCGTGCACGACGGCACATAGAAGGCGAGCAGCACCAGGATCGCGCCCGCGATCCCCGAGACGTGGTAGCCGATCACTGCCACCATGTTCATGTTGGGTCCCGGCGACAACTGCCCGAGGCTGTAGATGTCGGTGAATTGCTCGGCGCTGAGCCATCGATGCGTGACGACTACGTCGTGCTTCATCTGCGGCAGCACCGCGGTTCCGCCGCCGACCGCGAGCAGCGACAGCAGCGCGAACACGTTAACCATGTTGACCAGCTTATTCATGATGGTGTCCCCGCGCCGGCGTCGGCCGCGCCGTGCCGCGCCGCGACTTCCTCGTGATGTTCAGCCAACTGCGCGTGATACGCGGCTTGCTGCGAATGATACGCGGCGAGCTCGGCGCGGTCGGGCCGGTTGAGCTGGATCGCGATCGGCGCGAGCACTACCAGCACCGGCACCAGTGAGATGTGAAAAATCCCAACCAGCACGAACGCCGGAATCAGGATGATCCAGTCCTGCCATTTTTTGATTTCCCGGCGGCCGAACTGCAGCGTCACCGCCAGGATCAATCCGACCGCTGCCGCACCCACGCCGTTCAGCACCGCGCCCACCTCAGGATTATTTTTGAAGTGCGAATACAGCAGCCCGAGGACGAACACGACGATTGCACCGGGAAGCGTCATGCCGGCCACTGCGACGATCGATCCGGCCACTCCGCGCAGGCGGCTGCCAACGATCACGCTGACGTTGGTCGAGATCAGGCCCGGGACGGTCTGCCCGATCTCGAGAGCCGCCAGGAAGTGATCGTCGTTGAGCCAGTTCTGGCGGGTGACGAGATGCTCCTGCAGATAGGCGACCACGCCCCCGCCGAAACTGGTCGCACCTATGTAGAGAAAAACCCCGAACAGCTTTGCGAGGCTGACGTCTGGCGCCCTGGTCGACGCATCATTCATGGCGGTCCATTCTTTCCTCCCCGGTCATCTCGTCAATTCCTCGAGCAGCGCCTTGGCGTCTTTGAGGTCGGCGGTGTCGAAGCCCTCGGTGAACCAGTTGTAGATTTCGGCGAGCATCACGCGCGCCTCGTCGCGCTTGCCCTGAAGATCGAGCGAGCGTGCGAGACTCATCCTCGCGCGCAATTCCAGTGACTTGGCGCTCTGCTTGCGCGCAATCTCAATCGCGCGCTCAAAGCATCGCTGGGCTTCCGCGACGTTGGGATCGTCCCGTCTAAGCAGCAACTCGCCTTTGAGCTGAAATATTTCAGCAGCTTCCAGCAGCCGCTCTTCACGCTGATTTGCGGCCGTCTCCGCTTCTGTCAAGGCACTAAGCGCATGATCGAGGCGGCCGGCTTGCATGCATGCCTCAGCCAGCAGGCACAGAAAACCCGATCGGAACAGTTCAATCCCAGTCGCGCGAGACATGGCCATGCCTTCGTATAGCTGCGCAATCCCCTCTTCGTGGTGCCCCTGTGCGGCCATCACCGAGCCGCGTAGAGCAGTTGCCCAAGGCAACCACTCGGTTGTCCCGTGCTCGGCGCTGAGTGCGATCACGGCATCCGCAGACTCTTGAGTTGCACGTACTTCGCGGCGAAACAGGTGAACCATGGCGGCAAACATAATAGCCCGAGTCAAATCACGGGGATTGGACAGGCTTTGAGCGAACGCCAGCGCTTCATTGCTTCGCTGGAGTGCCTGGTCGGGATAGCCGAGAGTCCACAGCGCCCAGCTCAACAACAGGAGGTTAATTAGCTTTGCATCATACCCTTCAAAGCGCAGGGCGAGGGTCCGATGGCGCTCAGGATCATAGTGGGCGATCGCGGTTTCTAGATGCTCCCGTGCGGAAATCGACTCCCCCATGAAGTACCAAGTGTCTCCCAAAACATAATTGGCATACAGCAGTAGCGCGGGGTCCTGTGCGCTATTCGCCCGACGCAAAAACTCCTCGGCCAGCTCGTAGCTCCTCGGTAACTCGCCTCGTATTAAATGCTCAAGCCAAAGTCCGTACAGGGTGGGGAAAAACTCCTCCGGAGGATCGCCGAGTTGCGCGCATAGCTGGCGCGCGCGAGTATAAGCGCGCCTGACTTCCTGCGCGCCCCACCCCTTGATTGTGATCGAAGCGGGGCCGACGGCCAACTGGAGGAGCAATTCCCGCCGCGTGCGCTCGGGAGAGTCAGGGAGCCTTTGGAGCAGATCTATCGCCGAGGTCAGGCCGTTGATCGCATCGTTATAGGCCGAGCGCTGCATCGCCTGATTACCAGCGCGCCCAAGGTATTCGACCGCCTTGTCGACGTTGTCGCTGCGGCTGTAGTGATGCGCGAGCTCGTCCAGATGGTCTTCCAACTGCTCGGCGAACATCGACTCGAGTGCTTGTCCCGCGCGCTCGTGAAGGAGCTTTCGGCGCTCGATAAGGAGCGAGTTATAGGAAACTTCCTGGGTCAGCGCATGCTTGAAAGTATATTCGGTGTCGCCGACGGCGGGCTGCTCGTAGATGAACTCGGCGAGCTGCAAATCGCCGAGCATCCGATTGAGGTTATCGTCCGCCTTGAGCGTCACGCTACGCACCAGGCCGAGCGGAAATTCCCGTCCCAGCACCCCGAGCGTCTGCAGCAGCTCCTTCTCTTCCGCCGGCAGACGGTCGATACGCGCGGCGAGCACGCCCTGCACCGTGGCCGGGACTTTCACCGCATTCATCGAGCGGGCGAGCTTCACCGTCCCGTTGCGCATGAGCACGCCGTCGTCGAACAGCGACTGCACGATCTCCTCCATGAAGAAGGGCGTGCCTTCGGTACGCTCGATGATCATCCGCTTGAGCGGAATCAGATCCTTGCCGCCGTCGAGCAGCGCGGACATCATCTCCTCGGCGCTCTCTTTGCCCAACGGATCGAGCCGCAATTGCGTGTAGTAGGTCTTTGATCCCCACTGATGCGAGTACTCGGGGCGGTAGTTCACGAGCAGTAAAAGTTTCGCGGTTCCGATCGAGTCAGCAAGCAGGTTGAGTAACTCCTGGGTCTGTTCATCGATCCAGTGCAGGTCCTCGAAGATCACCATCAGCGGCTGATTGAGCGACTCGCGCAGGATGATCCGCTTGATCGCATCCAGCGTGCGCCGCTTCCTGACTTGTCCGTCCATCTGCGCCAGCGGATCGTCACCCTCGACAATCCCGAGCAGGCTGAACAGGTAGGGCCGCGTGTCCTCGAGTGATGGGTCGAGGATCGACAGCCTGCCGGCGACCTTCTCGCGCCGGACGCGCTGATCGTCTTCTCCGGCGATCCTGAAGTAGGTGTGGAGCAAGTCGATGACCGGCAGATAAGCGGACGCTTTACCGTGCGAGACCGAGAACGTTTCGAGCACCATCCAACCGGATTGCGAGACCGCTTTGAATTCGAAGAACAGCCGCGACTTTCCGGTCCCCGCTTCCGCCATCGTCGCGACGATTTGTCCGCGGCCCGACTTTGAGCGCTCGGCCGCGGCCTTCATCGCCTCCATCTCGCGCTCGCGCCCGACGAACTTCGTCAGTCCCCGCCCCGCCGAGCGTTGCAGGCGCGTGCGCAGCGGCCCCAAGCCCGTCACCTCGTAAACGTTGACGGCCTCGCTGACTCCTTTTACGCGTGTCGGCCCGCGCGGCTTGAGCGCAAAGTATCCTTCCACCAGTCGGCGGGTATGCTCCGTTATCGCGATCGATCCGGTTGGCGCCACCGTCTGCATCCGCGAGGCGAGATTCGTGGTGTGCCCGATCGGGGTGTACTCGACGTGTCCGCCGCCGGTTGAGATCGAACGCACCACGACTTCGCCGGTGTTCGCGCCGACCCGAATCTCAAGCGGCGCCCGGCCGTCGGCGAGCAACTTGTCGCTGCAGCGGCGCAACTCTTCCTGCATGCGAAGCGCCGCATAGAGAGCGCGCTGTGGATGGTCCTCGTGCGCGACGGGCGCTCCGAACAGCGCGAAGATGCCGTCACCCGTCGATTGCACGATGTAACCGTCGTAGCGGTGCACGGCGTCGATCATCAGCTTGAGGGCAGGATCGACGATCGCGCGCGCTTCTTCGGGATCGAGATCCTGCTCGAGCTCGGTCGATCCCTTGATGTCTGCGAACAGCGCGGTAACCGTCTTGCGCTCGCCTTCGAGCGCCGTAGCATCAAGCCCCTCGGGCGTGACTCGAATTTTGGAAACTGTCGATCCAGTTTGAGAGGAATTGGCGGCCGGGGGTTCCGCAATGCCGGCGAGCGCGGCGCCGCAATCTCCGCAAGATCTAGCGGCGGGTGCATTCTCAGACGCACATTTCGGGCAACGACTCGCCAGCCCGCTGCCGCATTGGGAGCAGAATTTCTTGCCTGCGACGTTTTCGGTACCGCAATTCGTGCACCGCATCGATTTGCCCGTCGGGAGAGAGGAGGGTCAACCCCTTTCGCCTGTTTTCGGCAGCCGCGTCTAAGCTGCCGCGGACTATGCGCCGAACTGCTTGCGCACGGCCTCGAACGCTTGCTCGGTGACGTTTAGCGTCTGCTCGATATCGCGCTCGGTGTGCGCGGCCGAGATGAACCAGTTGTGGCGCGGCGCGAAGTACACGCCGCTGCGCGAGCACACGCCGCAGAATACTTTCGCGCGATCGAAATGCCCCGCATCGGCCTTGAACGTCATGTACGGAAGCGCCGGCGGCCCCGAGTACGTCACCTCGAGTCCGGCGCTGCGAGCCTGCGCGAGCAGACCGGTGCGCAGCTTCTCGCCGGTCGCGCGCATCCTCTCTATTCCGCCACTCGCCTGCAGCTCCTTGAGATTCGCCAGGCTCGCCGCCATCGGCACCGCGCTGGTGAAGTACGATCCCGTGAAGAACACTTCCTGCGCCGCCTGTTTCAGGCTGTCGCGCCCAAGGCATGCGGCCAGCGGATAGCCGTTGGCTATGGCCTTGCAGTAAGTCGCGAGGTCGGGGCGCACTCCGAACAACTCGCCCGAGCCGCCCATGTGCAGGCGAAAGCCCGCGCGAACGTCATCGAGGATGAGGACGATGCCGTTGTCGTCGCAGATCTTGCGCACGCCCGACAGAAATCCTTCCACCGGCAGCTCCGAGTCGTGACCCGCATCGTGCTTGAACGGCGACACGATCACGCCCGCGATCTTGCCGCTGTTCTCTTCGACCGTGCGGCGCAAGCTCTCAAGATCGTTGTAACGAAAATAAACCACGTTCGCGCGATCTTCCGGCGTCACTCCGCCGGGCATCGGCGTGCACCACGCATGAGTGCCGTGGTATGCGCCTGCGCACATCGCGATCTTCGGGCGCCTGGTCGCGTGACGCGCGACCTCGGTCGCCCAGGTGCATACGTCGGAGCCGTTTTTCGCGAACACCGTCCAGTCGGCAAACGGCGTGATCGACACGAGATGCTCCGCGAGCTCGACCCACACCGGCCCCGGCGCGTTGAAGCAGTTGCCGAGGTCCATCTGCCGACGCGCGGCTTCCTCGACCTTAGGATGCCGATGGCCGAGCACGATCGGCCCGTACGAGCACATGTAGTCGATGTACTCGTTGCCATCGACGTCCCAGACGTGCGAACCCTCTCCGCGCGCGAAAAATGACGGATAAGCGCCCCTGGTAAGGACCAGCGGCGTCTGGTGGCCGTAGATGCCGCCGGGAACAACTTTCTTGGCGCGCTCCATCAGCGCGTCGCTATGCTCGAATGTGTAGGGTTTCACGGCAACTCCTGTGCTATTCAGGTCGCGTCTGCTGTAGCGAGCAGACCGTCAGCGAGAATCCTATTTGCAGTCGCGAGCGTCAAGCCTGCAAAAGCAAACGGGCCGCGAGTCGTTACAACTCACAGCCCGTGTAGATATGCGATTAATCTTGACTAGTGGCGATATGCCGGGTCGCTCGGCCGCTGCGAGAGCGGCAGCGCGCCGACGCGCACCAGCTCGTCGCGCAGCTTGGCGCGCGAGAGCGGCTTGCAGAGTACGGCGGACGCGCCGAGTTGGTAGCTTTCCGCGATATCGCGATCATAGAGCGAGCTGGTGATCACGAACATTGGCACCGCAGTAAGCGCCTCGTTCGCGCGCGCCGCCTGCAATACGGAGAAACCGCCGTTGTCGGGCAGCCGCAGATCAACCAGGAACAGATCCGGACGATCATGCTCGGTGAACTGCGCGATCATGAGCAGCGCCTCGTCCGCATTCGACGCGTGCACCAATTCGATATCGTCGCCGAGCACCTGCCTGACCACCGTGAGCGCGATGAAGACATGGTCCGGGTTGTCTTCGACGAGAAAAATCCTGACTGCGGGATTCAACGTGCCCAGATCCTTGTCTTGTTCTTTCTCTTTATCTTGGTCGCTCATAGTCCCCCGTCACTCTGACGAAATCCGGGCAGCCGGGTTTCAATATCGTGTCACTAAACGTTGCCTGAACGAAGCCGGGTGAAATCTCTTGTAAGCGTATGATCCAATTGCCGTGCCATCTATTCGAGCCTACGACTTGACGAGAAACGTCGCGCTTAGTTGTCATATGATGCTGCGAGGGTAAGTGAAGCCCTCGATAACCCGCCAATCCCCGATTTGGGCATTGAATATCGCTCTCATCCCGCACACCTCCGCCGAATCTTCGATCAATGAATGATCCCCGACCGGTTGCATGTGGCAAATCTGCTACAGGCGTTGCTGCGACTGTGCCACCCGGAGACATAGTGCTAAACATTAAAGCTCATGACTGGCGGACCCGATTCCGGGGAGGGAAAGGATCACAGCATTGGGAATTTTGGCGAATTTCCGGGATTCGAGATTCTTTAAACATCCATTGCTGCGAAAATACACCGCCCTGGTCAATGAAGACCTGACGGCAACGTACTCGCGCGACATCCAGAAATGGCTTCTCGTCGCGCCTATCATCGGTATCCTGCCGGCCTCATCATCGCAGGCATCGCTGTGCTCGTCCTCGACGTCATCTGGGCGGCACTACTTCCCTACTATCTTGGCTATCATTGGGCAATCGTGGTCGGACTCGTCGCCGGCTTCTTTGTGACGGGCCTGATATTGCGCATCGCGAAGACGCGAGTCCAAGATCGAAATGAAGGCAAGGCCGCCTCCGATGAGACCGACGCCACGAGCGGTCTGAGGGTACCGAATGACCGACCACAGGATCGCTGATTCATCGTCTACGGAGGGCTTGCCTATTGCTCCATCGATGGGGCCGGTACTCGAGTCGCTAGTGACACCTCAGCGCTCGACAGCCGTAGATAGCCGCGTCGTCTTCCTCACCGTGATCGCGGTTGCAATTGGGGTGGCGGCTGGCCTCGTCGCACAGATCCTGCTGCGTCTGATTGGTCTCATAACCAACTTGGCTTTCTATGGCCGTCTGACGACGCAATTCGTTTCGCCCGCCGCGAACCATCTCGGCCTGTTTGTGATCATCGTCCCCGCTGCAGGTGGTCTAATCGTCGGCCTGATGGCGCGCTACGGTTCGGAGGCTATCCGCGGGCATGGAATTCCTGAAGTAATGGAGCAGGTGCTTCGTAACCAAAGCCGAATCCGCCCTCGCATCACCTTTCTTAAGCCGGTTTCCGCGGCCATTGCTATCGGGACAGGCGGCCCTTTCGGCGCCGAAGGTCCCATAATCGCCACCGGGGCAGCTCTTGGCTCTCTGATTGGCCAGTTGCTCAAGACTACCGCCGACGAACGAAAGATCCTCCTATCAGCGGGAGCGGCAGCCGGGATGGCAGCGACTTTCGGGAGCCCAGTGTCCGGGGTCCTGATCGCAGTCGAGCTTCTGCTCTTCGAGTTCCGTCCCCGTTCGTTGATTCCGGTCACTTTCGCGTGCGTGGCCGCTACTGCGGTTCGCGTGACATTTGTGGGCTCCTCACCGATCTTTGAGATGCCCACTCTGGGACCGCCGAATCAAACCGCATTGGTTCTGTATATCCTGCTTGGGGCTATAGTCGGGGTCGCTTCGGTAGGCGTGACACGCGCTGTCTACCTTATCGAGGATGCCTTCGCCGCGTTACCAATCCACTGGATGTGGTGGCCTGCGCTTGGCGGCATTGTCGTTGGCGTAGTCGGGTACTGGATTCCTCAGACCTTGGGCGTGGGATACGACAACATAAGGTTCGAGCTCTCGGGAACCCTCACTGAGCAAGCTCTCGTCCTGCTCTGCGTTTTCAAATTTCTGTCCTGGTCGGTCTCGCTCGCAAGCGGTACATCAGGAGGAACGCTCGCTCCACTATTCATCATGGGTGGCGCTCTAGGGGCGGCCCTCGGTGGCGAGTTGAGTGCGCTGTTTCCGCACGCTGGCCTAGACGTGCGCGTCGCCGCTCTGATCGGAATGGCGGCGATGTTTGCTGGTGCATCCCGCGCGCTACTCGCATCAATAGTGTTTGCGTTTGAAACCACGCTGCAACCGTTCGCGTTGTTGCCCCTCGCGGCGGGCTGCACGGCTGCCTACCTCGTTTCCAGCCTGCTCATGAAAGAAACGATTATGACCGAGAAGATCACGCGCCGCGGAATCGCTGTACCTGCCGACTATGCTGCCGACTTCCTCTCGCAAATTCTCGTGCGCGACGTGGCAACATATAAGGTGGTCTCGCTCGAGGCCGGCCTGACCTTAGGGGAAGTTCGTTCGCGGATCGCCCAAGGTCTTCAAGAGAGCAACCACCATGGCTATCCGGTCGTGGACAAGGAGCGCGGACTTGTCGGCTTGGTGAGTCAACGCGCCTTGCTGGATGCGAGCGAGCCGGCCACGAAGCGAATCGGCGACATCGTCAGCGGCCCTTGCGCGGTCGTATTCGAGGATAACAGTCTGCGGGAAGCGAGCGACCTAATGGTGCGAGAAGGGCTTGGCCGCCTCCCGGTGGTGAAGCGTGAAAACCCGCGCGAGGTCGTTGCGATACTCTCCGGGAGCGATATCAGATCAGCGAACCGGCAACGCCTCGACGAAGCTCATCAGGCGGAGCAAACCATACGCTGGCGCTGACCGCCCGCTTATTGAAATTTGGGCATCACGCGATCCGCGAACAGGCGCATTGCGGAGAGCACGTTCTGGTGGCCGCTGATTCCGCCTATTTCGAACCAGCAGACCAGGCGCGAGAAACCGAATTGCTCTTTCAGTTGCGCGATGCGGTCGATGCAGTATTCGGGGTCGCCGAAAATTCCCATGATTGAATCGACAGTCGAGTAGTCGATCGTGCGCAGGCGGTCGCGGACTTTCTGGAATTCGGCCTGATGGCCGGCGGCGAGACTCTCGGGCTCGATGATTTCGCTGACGGCGTTGAAGTAGTTGCGCAGGCTTGGCTCGATCGTCGCTCTTACCTGCGCGCGATCGCGTCCGACGAACACCATCAGCGCCGCGGCCAGCCAATCGTCGGGACGCTCGTGCCCCGCGGCCCTTAGCGCGTTCTCATAAATCTTGAGCCGCTCGGCGAGCACGGGAATTGGATTCACCGGACCGCCGGCGAAGATTGGATAGCGATTCGCGCCGGCGAAGGTGAACGTGTCGGCGCTGTTGGCGGCGAGGCGAATCGGCGGATGAGGCCGCTGGATCGGCTTAGGTACCACTTCGACTCCGTCCACCCGCTGCTGCGTCCATGCCGCCTTGATCTTTCCGAGGCCATTCTCGAACAGCTTGCGGCTGTCCGCCATCTCGACGCCGTAGCCGCGATAGTTGAGCGGGAACGCGCCGCGGCCGGCGCCGAACTCGACGCGGCCGCCGCTCAGCACGTCGAGCGTCGCAACCTCCTCGGCCAGCCGGATCGGATGATGCAGCGGCATCAGGTTGACGGCCATGCCGAGGCGGATGTTGGTGGTGCGCTCTGCTATCGCCGCGAGCAGCATCAGCGGCGTCGGCATCACGGAAAAGCGAGGCGCGAAATGCACCTCGGCGAGCCACACCGTGTTGAATCCAAGGCGGTCGGCCTCGGCCGCTTCGGCGATCAGATCGCGATAGCGCTCGGTGGTGATTTGATTCGCGGCTTCGGGGAGCTGGTAGAAGATGTCGAACTTCACGCGGGCTGCCTTAGTACGCGCCGAGCACGGCGACGCGCTCGCGATGGAACGAGGGCGAGCCAAAGTAGGACTCGTTGAAGCGCGCGCGCTTGAACCACAAATGCATATCGTGCTCCCAGGTGAAGCCGATTCCGCCGTGCATCAGAACGGCGCGGTCTGTGCCGCGGCTGTAGATATCGCACAGGCGCGCCTTGGCCATCGAGGCCACGCGCTCTGCGTCGGCGGCGCCCGTGTCCTGCGCGTAGGCGGCGTACCAGAGCATCGCACGCGCGGGCTCGACGTCCGCGACGATTTCGGCGGCGGCATGCTTTAGCGCTTGGAACGATCCGATCGGTTTGCCGAACTGTTCGCGGACTTTCGAGTAATCGACGGCCATCTCGAGCGCGCGTTCAGTGCCGCCGAGCGAGTCGGCAGCGACGGCGATTGCAGCGACGTCGATCAGTTTCGCAAAGAGGTCGTCCCCGCCGCCAAGCTGCTCGGCCGGAGCGCCCTTCAACTCGACGTTCGATACGCGGCGCGTGAGATCTAGGTTCTTCAGCGAGCGGATCGTCACGCCCGGCGCTTTCGCATCGGCGACGAACAGGGAGATTTCACGAGCATTATTTTTCGCGGCGACAACGACGAAGTCGGCGACGTTGGCATACGGCACGAACATCTTGGCGCCGGTGAGATGGAAACCAGCGCCACCTTTTGTCGCAGTTGCGTTGATGTCGCGTTGATCGATGCTGCCGGCGCTCTCGACGATTGCGACGGTGCCGATTGCCTTGCCTTCCGCGAGCGGGGTGAGCCACTTTGCCTTAAGCTGTTCGGAGCCGCTGAGTTTGAGTGCGCTGGCCGCGAGCACTGATGAGAACAGGAACGGCCCCGGCATCGCCGCGTAACCGCCTTCTTCGAGAATCACAGCCATGTCGAGCATCCCGAGTCCCGCCCCGCCAAATTTCTCGGGCACGATCAGCCCCCTCCATCCGAGCTTTGCGATGTGATCGTAGAGTTCGCGCGGATAGCCCTCACCGGTGGCCATTGTTTTGCGCACGAACGTCGTCGGGCACTCGCCGCTCAGGAATGCTCGCGCGCTTTCCTTGAGTTGTTGTTGTTCTTCACTTAGTCCGAAATCCATTGTTGTCCTCAGCGCGACTTCGGCATTTTCAGGCCGCGCTCGGCGATTATGTTTTTCTGGATGTGCGAGGTGCCGCCGCCGATCACCAGGCCGAGCGAGAACATCCACTCGTATGGCCAGTAGGCGTGATCGAGTGCCGCTTCGTCGTCGCGCGAGAGCATAGAGTAGTCGCCCATCGCCTCCATCGCGGCGGTGGCAAGGTCGTGATTCAGCTCGGTGCCGACGAGCTTGTTGATCATCGCCTCGACTCCCGGATTTTTGCCGCGAATCTGATCGGTAAGCTGGCGCAGCGCGTGAAAGCGCATTGCCTCAACGCGGATCTCCAGCTCCACGAGCCGCTGGCGGAAGACGGAATCCTCGGTGAGCGGTCGTCCGCCGCGCGTGATCGATTTTGCCAGCGCGAGGAGGCGGTTGAAGCGTTGCTCGCTGCCGCTGGCGGAGCCGAGCATGTTGCGCTCGTGAAATAGCGTGGCGTTGGCGACGATCCATCCTTCGTTGAGCTTGGCGACCAGGTTTTTCCGCGGCACGCGGACGTTGTCGAAGAAGACTTCGTTGAAGCCGCGATCGCCGGTCATCTGAACCAGCGGGCGCACGGTGATTCCGGGCGTGCGCATGTCGATGAGGATGTACGAGATGCCGCGATGCTTGGGCGCCTCGGGGTCGGTGCGTACCAGGCAGAACATCATGTCGGCGTATTGCGCGCCCGAGGTCCAGACTTTCTGCCCGTTGACGACGAACTCATCGCCGACGATTTCCGCGCGCGTTTTCAGCGACGCAAGGTCGGAGCCCGCGCCGGGTTCGGAGTAACCCTGGCACCAGATTTCTTCGGCGGTCAAAATTTTCGGCAGGTAACGCTGCTTCTGCTCTTCGCTGCCCCACGAGATAAGCGTCGGCCCGAGCATCCCGAGCCCCGACGCGCCGACGTTGTACGGTGCCTTCGCCCGAACCATCTCGTCGTTAACGATCGATTGCCGCACGGGATCCATCGCCTGCCCGCCGTATTCCTTCGGCCATGCGAGCGCGATGTAGCCGGCCTCGTACAAGCGGCGCTGCCACGCCTTCGCGCGCGCAAGCCAGGTCTTGTCGTCGCGGCCCTCGCGATCGTCGGACATCCCGCTGGTCGGCATGTTCTCGGCGAGCCAACTGCGGACCTTTAATCGAAATGCTTCTTCCTCGGGCGTGAATTGAAGATCCATTTCCTGAGCTACTCCTGCGGTCGTGATAAGCGTTGGTACCGCGGCTTCGCGCCCAGCATAGTCAAAACCGCGGCGCCGCGAAAACGTGGATCGCACCCGACCCGCAGTTGCGCTACGGATAGTCCGATGATGTTCACGAAGCGGCTGCGCGAACCCGTCATGCGCCGCGAAATTACGTGCAGCGTCCGGATCTGGCGCAGGCCGCACGTCAAGGTGGGAGGACACTACCGCTTGGGCGACGGGTTCATCGAGGTCACCTCGCTGCGACGCATCACGCTCGCCGACATCACGCCCGAACTGGCGAGACGCTCCGGCTTTGTGGGTGTTGTCGATCTCTTGAAGGTGGCAAAACATGGGCCAGGCGAAAATGTCTATCTGATCGAGTTCGCGTACCATGCAGACACCCGCCGTGGGCGACCGATTGCCCGCTGAAATCAGCGTTGTTAGAGTTTGGAATTGATCACAATCGAGATTCGGCAATAGACCGGGGTTCAGATAGATGGCGACGACGATCACGAGCGAATGTATCAACTGTGGCGCGTGCGAGCCGGAATGTCCCAACACGGCGATATACGCGGGCGGAGTGCCGTGGGAGCTCAACGGCGCGACCAGTCCCGCGATCGCGCAGGACATCTATTACATCGTCCCGTCGAAGTGCACCGAGTGTGTCGGCTTTCACGATCATGAAGCGTGCGCGGCAGTGTGTCCCGTCGATTGTTGCATCCCCGATCCGGCTAACCTCGAGACTGAAGCGGTGCTGCTCCAGCGCGCGCGTGAACTGCATCCCGAGACGACATTCCCGGACGATGCGCCGTCGCGCTTCCGCAAGGAGGGCGGCGCCGAAGCGCCCGCAGCGAATAGGGCGGCAGCGGAAGCGCCCAAACCGGCGCCGGCAGCGGCGCCAAAGCCCGCGACTGTTGCAGCTCCAGCGGCGACTGCTCCAGCAGCGGCCGCGCCAACGTCAGCGTCGAGCGAGGAATTCAATCCGCTCGCGTGGGAAGTGCCAGTCATCTGCAAGGATTGCAGCGAGCCGTGGACGATTCCGTATCGGCTGTTCGAACGCGGCGTCGTGTTCCATTGCCCGTCATGCTCGGGATCGTTCGTGCCGAAAACCGCGATGTACTGCGCGGTGAAAGAAACCTTCGAAGGCTTCTACAATCGCCGGCGCGCCGATCGCGAAGCGTTCGAGCGCAAACGCGTGCGCGAGGCCGCGGCGTTCGAAGCGAAGCAGGCAGCCGAGATGGAAGCGTTCAAGCAAAAGCTCGAAGCGCTCGCGCATTCGATGAAGCCAGCGGGCAAGTTGGTGAGACCGACCGGCATTGCCTCGATGTTCACGTAGACGGTGCACGAATCGCAGAACCCTCACCTAACCTCTCCCGTGAAGTAACGGGCGAGGGATCAACCGACTTCAAACACGTACCCACGACTCTTTAGTTGCTCGCGGATTTCCTCGATGTGCGTGGGGCCGCGGGTTTCCAATTCGAGCATCACGCGGGCGCCACCGATCGCGATGTCGCGGCGGGTGCGATCGTGATCGATCGCGCGAACATTGGCGCCGGTCGCGGCGATCATCGACACCAGCTTGCCTAGCTCGCCGGGACGATCGCGCAAATCAACGGCGACTCGAAACAGCCGCCCGACCTTCACCAGGCCGTGGCCGATAATCCGATCGAGCAGGTTGATATCGATGTTGCCGCCGCTCACGACCAGGACCACGGTCTTGCCTTTCAGTTCGTCCTTGAGTTTGAGCGCGCCGGCGAGCGATGCCGCGCCGGCGCCTTCGGCGAGAAGCTTCAGGCGCTCGAGCAGTAGGAGGACGGCCTCGCCGATTTCGAAGTCATCGACGGTGACGGCGCGTTTGACGCGACCGCGCATCACCTCGAATGGAATCGCGCCGACGCGGCCGGTGGCGAGACCGTCGGCGATGGTATCGACAGGACGGCCGATCGACGCGGGCGCGTCGGCGGCGAGACTCGCGGACAGTTGCGGCGAGCCTCCCGCCTCGACACCGATCACTTCGGCGGCGGGTGCGTATGTTGCAAGCGCGGCCGCGATTCCTGAGATCAATCCGCCACCGCCCACGGGGACGAGCACAACGTCAGGTGTGACTTCGTCGGCGATTTCCAATCCCACCGTACCCTGCCCGGCGATCACATACGCGTCATCGTAGGCGTCGACGAAGCTCGCGCCACGCTCGGCGCACATCTTCGCCGCCGCGCGCGCCTCCTGGTAGTCGACGCCTTCGAGCTTGACCGACTGGCCGTAGCTCCGCGTCGCGTCGATCTTCGCAATCGCCGCGGTCGCCGGCATCACGATTGTCGCGGTCACGCCCGCGCGAGTGGCGGCGTAGGCGAGCGCCTGGCCGCGATTGCCGGCGCTCGCGGCGACGACGCCGCGCGATTTTTGCTCGCCGGTGAGCGTCATGAGGCGGTTGTAGGCGCCGCGAATTTTGAACGAGCCGGTCTTCTGCAAATTTTCCGGCTTGATGAGCACCTGAGCGGCGAGGATGCGATCGAGCGTCGCACTGCGCATCAGCGGAGTCGGCTTGATGATGCCGGCGAGACGTTCGCGCGCCTGTTCAATCTGTTCCAGCATCGAGGAGCGGATAGATGGCATCGGAAGATCTAATGATGAGCGGGCGGAGTGAACTGACGCGGCGCCGCGGTGCCGAACGAGTCGCCGTCGAAGTCGATTTGCGTGCAGGCGCCGGTCTTGTAGTCGAGATCGAGCAAGAGATTGCGGATGGCGCGGCGCTTGATCGACGCGATCAAGCCTGAGACGGCCTGAGGATCGTCAGTCGAGATTGCGGCGACTTCGGCGGCGTCGAGATTGCTGATGCGGCAGAACTCGCGCGCATTGTCTTCGCTCGAAAACGCGAGCACTCCCGCCCACGGCGCGCCTTTTTCCTGAAAGACGATCAGCGCGCCTGCCGAATCGAGCAGCAGATGCAACTCCTTGGGGATCGATGCGCTCACGTGCCTTCGACCGTGAGTTTGCCCATCCGAATTGCGGCCGCGCGCTCGCGGACGAGCGCCGGATACGTGTAGTAGTGCTCGCCGCTCAGGTGCAGGAACGAATCGATGTCAACGTCGTCGAGCTCGAGTTCCGCAATCGCGCCCTCCGCAGACTTGCGGTCGGAGGCTTTGACGATCGAATCGTAGAGCGCACGGCCTTGCACGGACTGGAAATCCTCGCGGGGCGGCAGGCCCTCGGCGCCGAGTTTGCCCGCGTGAAAGTTGTCGAGGATAAATCGCAACGCTTTCAGTTCGTGGCGCAGGATGTCGATAGGTTTCAGCGAATCGCGTGACATGTCGTCCTTGGATTGCGTCAAAACCTACTACCGGTTGTGGTTCTCTGGCAGGCGCACCACCAAGGGTAGTTTCGTTCCGTCAAAATACGATTTTCGCAAAGGATGCGGGACCCTCGGACTGCGCAGAGCATTTGATTCGGAGATTTGTGCGCGACGGATAAGGCGCTTCATAGTCATTACTTAGCACGTATTCGTCGGTATCGTCAGGCCAAGAAGTTCATCCCCCTAGTCGCTCAAGTAGAAGACGGAGATGGATTAGAGAGCGGAATCTAATCGCGCGCGAAGCGCGCGCTGAATTCGACCCTCACCTTCCATCCTCTCCCTTGCAGGGAGAGGGGAAGAAGTTAGTCGCCCCTGATCAGGCGATGGATGGCGCTCAGGTGGCGCTGCGAGTCGCGCTTGCGGCCCATCGCTTCGTACACCTCGGCGGCGTTGCGATGCGCCTCAACGTTGGTGGGGTCGCATTCGAGCGTGCGCAGAAAACTTCGCAGCGCATTCTGATGCTCGTCCTTCTTGCGGTAGAGCAGGCCGAGCTTCAGGTGCACATCGGCGCTGGCGGGAACGATCGTGGCCGCGCCGAGCAGATGGCGCAGCGCACCGGCGAGGTCGCCCTCGCGTTCGAGCAGCGTGGCGAGCCGCAGATGCGCCTCGAAGTTGCCGGGCTCGCGGCCGACCAGCTCGCTGTAGATAGTGAGCGCGCGGAGCGGATCCTCGTCGGCGACGCGGCGCGCCTCCTCGAAACGCTCGCGCACGCGGGCGGGCCCGAAGCCGTCCTCGACCTTGCCGGGCTGATAGCTGCGCTCGAAGTCGAAAATCAACTGCCCCGTCTCAGCTTCGATCAGCGACGGACCGTCGCGCACGACGATGCGCCCGTCGTCGTTGACGAGTTTCAGCGAGGTGACGGAGCGATCGGGATCCACGAGCGTGCGCACTCGCTCGAGTGTTCGCTGAATCGGATCGATATGCTGGCGGGTGCCGAGCAGTTCCTTGGCCATGCGCATCTCGAGCAGATCGTTGAACGCGAAACGATAATTGCGGCCCCCCATATTCAACGGGCGCACGAGATTTCGCTTGACCCAGTAGCGAATACGCTCAGGCGTGACCGCGAGAATTCTCGCAGCCGTGCGCGTGGAAAAAGTCTCGCCCCCGCCGCCCGCCTCTGCCATCATCTTCACCACCAACGTCGAAGAGTATAAGCAGTCGAGCGCGCGCTCTCAACGAGGGGCGGCGGGGTTTCTCAACACCTGTGGAGCGTCAGGAAGTTAGCCGCGGATTTCCTTGAGCGCGCGAGCGACTCGGACAACAGCCTCGACGCCGTTTTTGGCATTGTCGATTCGCGCGACGGCCTGGTCGTCGGTCATGCCCGGGCCGGTGATGGCGAGGCCGACCGGCTTGTCGAATTCGATTGAGAGCTGGATGCCGGCACTCGCGATCGCGTGCGAGATCAGCTCGTCGTGTTTGGTCTCACCTTTGATTACCGCGCCGATCATCACGACGCCCTCGATCTCTTTGCGCTGCAGGAGCGCCTTTACGACCGGGGCCATGTCGTACACGCCGGGGACGTGAACCACGCGCGCGACCTCGACGCCGAGCGACTCGGCATGGTGGCGCGCCCGCTGTTCCATCGGGGTAGTGACCTCGGAGTTGAACTCCGAAACGACGAACGCAATTTTCATTTTTTCACTGTGCGCCGAGCTCAACCGAGACGGCGTCGCGAATCTCAACGCCGTTGCTCTTGAGATACGACTTCAGCGCGGGGATAGGATGCTCTCCGTAGTGAACGATCGAGGCGACGATCGCAGCGTCTGCCATACCGGTGGTAAACGCGTCGCGCAGATGGGCAGGTTCGCCGGCGCCGCCGGACGCGATCACCGGGATCGAAACTGCTTCGCTGATGCGGCGCGTTATTTCAAGATCGTAGCCGAGCTTGGTGCCGTCGCGATCGATCGAGTTGATGCACAACTCGCCGGCACCGAGCCGCTCGCCCTCGAGCGACCATGCCAGCGCGTCGCGGCCGGTGGGCTGGCGTCCGCCGTCAATCACGACTTCGTAACCGGTCGGCACTTCGGGGCGCACGCCGGTTTTTTTTACTTGCATTGAGAGCACTATGCACTGGCTGCCGAACGCGCGCGCACCCTCCGAGATGATCGCGGGATTGCGCACCGCGCCGGAGTCGATCGAGACCTTCTCGGCGCCCGCGAGCAGGACCGCGCGCATATCGTCGAGGGTGCGCAGTCCGCCGCCGACGCTGAACGGAATGAAAATCTCGCGCGCGACCGCGCGCACTACATCAAGCATGATGCCGCGGCGCTCGTTGGACGCGGTGATGTCGTAGAAGACGATCTCGTCGGCGCCTTCATTATAGTAGTAACGCGCCATCGCGACCGGATCGCCGACGTCCACGTTCTCCAGGAATTGCACGCCCTTGGTGACCTTGCCGTCACGCACGTCGAGGCACGGGATTATTCGTTTCGCGAGCATCGTCAGCAACTCAGCCGGCAGAAGTTGTCGAGCAGCTTGAGTCCGGCGGTGCCGCTCTTCTCGAGATGAAACTGCGTCGCGATCACGTTGTCGTGCGCGACCGCCGCAGTGAACTGAACGCCGTAGTCGGACGCGCCAATCGCGATCGAAGGGTCGTCGGGAATCGGATAGTAGGAATTGACGAAATAGAAGTGGGTGTTGTCGGGCACGCCCGCGAACACTCGATGCGACCGCGTCTGGCGCACGCGGTTCCATCCGATTTGCGGGACCTTGAGCGGGCGTCCGTCAATCGAGCGCGGATAGCGTGCGACGCGGCCCGCGATGATGCCGAGGCATTCGGCGCCGTCCTCTTCGCTGCGATCGAACAGGACCTGGATACCGATGCAGATGCCGAGGAACGGTTTGCCGGCGCGTGCGACGTCACTGCGGAGAACCTCGACGAGGCCGAGCACGCGCAGATTTTCCATCGTGGCGCCGGCCGCTCCGACACCCGGCAGTATCACACGATCGGCGGCGATGATGCGCTCGGCGCGATCTGTAATCTCGGATTTGTGACCGAGGAATTCGAGCGCGCGCTGAACGCTGGTGAGGTTGCCGGCCTTGTAGTCGACGATTGCGATCATCGCTTTAATCCAGAAAAGCGATCATAGCTGGTGTCGCATCGCCACCCAAGGCGGGCGCTGGCAGGCACGGCACGAGCTCGACGAGGCGAGACCTTAATCGGGATTCTTGCCCTCGACCGAGTTCTCCAGCACGGCGCCGGTCTTCGCGTCGATTCCGACTTCGTGCTTGGCCGTGTGATGGCGAATGACGAACGAGTAGCGAAGTCCGCTGCCGCCGGATTCCTTCTCGAGTTCCTCCGAGATGATTTTGCCCGGGTAGGTCTTGAGTGCGGTCTCGCGTGCCTGCGCCAGTGTAACGCTTGCGTCCGGGAGATACTTTTCACCGTTCAGGGCGAAGGCGGTCCCGGTCAACAGAGTCACGGTCAGAAGGCTGAGGAAAAATCGACGACACATAAGCATGACCAGATCATAGCCGATTACGCTTCCGGCCCCTATGCTGAACAGGACGAGACAAATCCGATCAGATTTCGGCGCGGATGTCCCGTTGGTCGGAAAGCACGCGCACGTTTACGTGATGCTCTTCCGAGTCGCCGAGCGATCCCCAGTGCATCGCGAAGTTCTCAAGCTGGACGTCGGGGTTGAAGCGCTCCGACACCCCCATCACGACTTCATCGACGCTGAGCAGGAACGCCATGCGCGCGATCGCATAGACCTGGTCGTTGGAGACAACCACCAGGGGAGTGACGGCCCGGCCGTGATCTTCGCAAACCTTGACGACCTTGCTGAACAATTTTTCTTCGGCGTCACTGAAAATCTGGCCGCCGTCGCTCGACGCAAGTCCCTTCTCGGTTCTAACGGTCAGCGCGATCAGCTCGGCCTCATCGTGCTCGGACAAGTAGCGATGCAGATGTGCGAGATTGTTCGGATCGCGGATCGCAATCAGCTTCTTCGCCGTGGCGAACAGGCCGAGACCGATCGAATCGATCTGGCTTTCCTCGATCAGTTGCAAATTGAACTTCTCGGGTTCTTCGCCGTAGGCGTGCGCGACCTGCCCGTTGATCTTTTCCGAAATCTCGAAAATCAGGAAGAGCGCAAAGGTGAAACTTATACCGGAGATCGTGGCGACCTGCTTGGTAAACAGGTTGATGATTGCGGTTGCCAGCAGCACCACGAACGTGAGCGTGAGACCGAGGGGAAAGTCTTTGCCGCCGGGGCGGAACCAGGTCAGGTTCAGCGGCATCCGCCACAAGCGATGGTACTTGTCCTTGTAGCGCAGAATCAGCACCGAGAGCGTTTTGAAAACGAAGCTCCAGATGACGCCGAATGCGTAAGCCTCGCCCAACACGAACATGTCGCCGCGCGAGAGCACAATCGTGCCAATTTGCAGCATCGCGACCATGTTCACTATGCGGTAGTTAGTGCCGTATTTCTTGTGCGGATGGCGGAACCAGTCGAGCAGCACGCCGTCTTCGGCGACGCGGGTCAGCACGCCGGTCGAGCCGACGATCGCCGTGTTGACGGCGCCGGCGAGAATCAGGAATCCGACGAACACCACGAACGCGCGCAGCGCGATTCGCGCCCACAGCGGCCCGACCATGAACATCGCGAGCCCGCCGATCAGGTCGTCGCCGTAGTTGGACATCCGGACGCTATCGGGGATGATCATGACCGCGAAAAAAGACACCAGCGACGTCAGCAGCAGGCTGTATATGAAGATGACGAGACCTGTGCGCAGCAGGTTCTTGAGCTTCGGCGCCTCGATCTCGCGATTGATTTGTGCGAGAGATTCCTCACCCGACATCGCGAGAATCGAATGGCCAAATGCGATCAGAATTCCCAAGGCGCCGATGGTGCGCGCGCCGGGGAAGTGCTTGAGCCATCCCAGCGAGTCGTTTGTGAACTTCAATTCGAATGGCGGCAGATGCGCCCCACGCGTGTAAATCGTCAAGCTGCACCACCCGATCATGAGCACGGCCATCACGGTCGTGACTTGCATGATTCGCATTGCCTTGCCGCTGGATTCCTCGATGCCAAGAATGTTCTGGCGCCAGAAATACACAGTCACGGCGATGGCGAAGAAGGCGGCGGAAAAATCGGGCGGCAGGATGACGCTGAAATGTGCCAGCTTGAGCAACTCGTTGATCAGACCGACCAGGTATTGGCCGGCCGAGACGCCGCTGATCGGTCCGGTCAGGATATAATCGAACATCAGGGCCGACACCGAGATTTTTGCCAGCGTCGAGCCCATCGCTTCTTTGACAACGCGATAAACGCCACCGCGCGTGAACATCGAACAGGACTCCACGTACACGGCGCGCACCGCGTACGAGAACAGCATGACCGCGAGAATGAAATATGGCGCCGAGCGTCCGCAGGCCTGCTCGACGATGCCGCCGATGTAGTAGGCTGTCGAAGCGAGGTCGCACAGCACGATCGCGGACGCGCGCCAGAAAGAGATAAAGGCGAGCATCCCGGTGGTAACTACGATTGCTTTGGTTTGTTTGCCGAAGGTCGCCTGTGGTTGGGCCCGCTCGGCGCCAAGGACTTTTGGAGTCGCTGCCAAGTATGAATCTCCCGCGCAAACGCCGAAAACAGGGGCGATGTAGGGATTTCAATGTGCAAGATGCAGACCGCAATGATTAGGCATGATCTGATTGCGATTCCCAAATCTAAACCTGCGAACAGCAATGTGTTGGTCGGTTAAGGCCATGCAACTTGCAATAGATAGAGCCTCTGACGCTCTCTTGATGCTTCCGGCCCTCTTGAGCATTAGAATGGTAATTGAACAGCGCACCGGGAAAGCACTTGGCTAACATTCTTGTCGTCGATGACGACCGCAATATCCGCCGTACTCTGGCGGCCAGCCTTGAATCCGCAAGTCATCAAGTGACCGTGGCTGAGACTGCCGAGCGCGCATTGGAGCTGCTTGGCCCGTCTGCCCCCGCAGTAGTCGTCTCCGATGTCCGGATGGAAGGGATGGGCGGGTTGAAGCTGCTCGAATCGCTCAAGCGGCTCAACCCGGCCCTGCCGGTCGTTATGATGACCGCCTACGGCTCGATTCCCGACGCGGTCGAGGCGATGCGCCTTGGGGCTTACGACTACGTCACCAAGCCGTTCACCGCCGACCACATCGTGCACGTGGTTGCGCGCGCGCTCGAGGTACACGAGCTGCGCGCTGAGAACAAAGAGCTGCGCGATCGAATCGAGACCCTGACCGAGCCCGAGCCATTCCTCACCTACAGTCCGCATTCGCGCAAGCTGGCGGAGATCGCCGCGCAAGTGGCCGACAGCGACGCGACCATTTTGATCACCGGCGAGAGTGGCACCGGCAAGAGCATGCTGGCGTCGTACATCCATCGCCTCAGCCCGCGCAAGGACGGACCGTTCGTGCAGGTCGCGTGTACGACACTCAGCGAGCATCTGCTGGAAAGCGAACTCTTCGGGCACGTGCGCGGTTCGTTTACCGGCGCGATCAAGGACAAACCCGGCCGCCTCGAAGCGGCCGAGGGCGGAACCGTTCTGCTCGACGAGATCGGCGATCTGACTCCGGTCGTTCAATCCAAGCTGCTGCGTTTTCTGCAGGAGCGGACCTTCGAGCGGGTCGGCGGCGCGCAGACGATCAAAGTTGATGCGCGCATAATCGCCGCGACCAATCAGCATCTCGAGCAACTGGTAAAGGAGAAGCGCTTCCGCGAGGATCTCTACTACCGCCTAAACGTGATTGAATTGCAGGTGCCTGCGCTGCGCGATCGGCCGGGAGAAATCCTGAAGCTGGCCGAGCACTTCGCCGCGCAAGCCGCACAGACGCATCATAAGCCGGCGCATGCGCTTGCCGCCGAGGCGCGCGAGGCGCTGGTTTCTTACTCGTGGCCGGGCAATATCCGCGAGCTGCGCAACGTGATGGAACGCGCGGTAATCCTGAGCCGCGGCGAGACAATCACGCTAAGCGATCTGCCCGACAAAATTCTCGCATCCCCCGACAAGCTCGATCACAGTCACACGCTCGAGCAAATGGAGCGCCGCCACATCGAGGTAGTCCTCGAACAGGCGATGACGCTCGAAGAAGCCGCCGAGATGTTGGGAATCAACGTCGCGACACTATGGCGAAAGCGCCGGAGATACGGACTGGACTAGACGACAAAGCACCGGCGCGCTCCGAGACGGAGCGCGCCGGAGTTCAAACCAAGCGATGTGAGCGACTACTTTTTCATTGCGCCTTCGAGACGGCTGTGACTCTTTACGCACGTGCCCAGGCTGGTGAACGGATCCGGCCAGTCGTGTTTGACGCAATAGGGTAGCGCCGCCATATCGGTTTCACTGTATCCGCGCGCCGACAGATCCTTCTTGGTGCAGTCGCTGTGCGCCTGGTTGGCGCCCGCGACACCAGCGGCATCGTCGGCAGCTTCGGTGATCAGCGCGTCACGCAACTCGATCTTCACCTGCGGATCGGTAGTCTTGCCGAGTGAGCCCGCCACGTTGCTCGACGGACCGCAAGTCCCAACCGCGTCGATGAACGCCTCTTCGATTCCGACCGTACTGAGGTCTTTTGCGAATCCAACTCCGGCCGCAGTCATCAGTATGCTTGTCGCGATCAATGCCACAGCAAATCGTTTCATCGCACTCGTCCTCCAGGTTTGAGATGTGACGCCGTGAAAAGGAAGCCCCGGCCTCATCGTTGGCAGTGCCGTTTTTATCTGTACGATCCCACGGCCAAAAAAGTCCAGCGCTTGCTACGAATCCGGCTCCGGCGAAAAGCTGCTTGACGAAAACCGCTACGTAATGAAAGTGTCGCCGAGAGTCTGACAAAGGAATTATTCGCCATGGCCAAGAAAGCATTAGCTTGCACTATTCTTCCCGACAGTCCGCCGGCGCGCTTGATCGAATGGTCGCGGGCCGCGGAGGACGCGGGCTTTTCGGGCGTTTTCATGACCGAGTCGAACAACGATTCGCTGGCATGCTCGCTCGCGCTAGGACTTCACGCCAGGCGAATCAAGCTCGGCACCGCGATCACGAACATCTATCTGCGCCATCCAAATCTGCTCGCGAAAGCCGCGGCCGTCCAGGAATTTACCGGCGGTCGATTTATCCTCGGCCTCGGCACAGGACATCGCGAGGGCAATTCCGCGCTCGGAATCGAGATGGGAGTTCCGCTGGCGCGCATGCGCGAAACGGTGAAGACGCTCCGCGCGGCGCTCGACGGCGGCAAGACCGGCCCGCGCGTCAGCACCAAGCTCCCGCTTTACCTGGCGGGTGTGTCGCGTCCGATGGTGAAGCTGGCCGGCGAAATCGGCGACGGCGTCATCTTCAACTTCTTTCCGCCGGCACGGGTCAGGGAAGCGCTGGGCGAATTGGCCGAGGGCGCGAAGATCGCCGGCCGTGACGTCAAACAGATCGAAGCGACTCTGTTCGCGACCGCATTCATTTCGGACGATCTCGAAGCCGCGCGCCGTCCGGCGCGCAAGCTGCTGTCACGCTACGGCGCGCTTAAGTTCTACGGCAACATGATGGCGCATTCGGGCTTCGAGCGCGAAATCGGAGCGATTCGCGCCGCAGGTCGCGACGCCGACGCAGCTATCGCGGCAGTAAGCAACGAGCTCATCGATGCGACCCTGCTGGTGGGCTCGGAGGCGCGGGTTCGCGAGCGGCTGCAGGAATTATGCGCGCCGGGAATCGGCACCGCGATCGTCTTCACAAATCCGGTCAACGAAGATCGCAACGCCGCCGTGCTGCGAACGATCCGCGCTCTCAAGCAGTAACGGAAGCTTTACGGCATCTCCTCTTGATCGCCGGTGTTCTGATCGCTGGGGCCGCGAGCGAGCGCGACCCGATCGAAGAAGCGCTTGATGCGCTTGGCGTTGACGCCAAAATCGCCGATCCCGTCGCGCGATTTCGAGCGCATCTCGATCAGGCTGGCGCCGTCGGGAGTCGGCCGAATCTGGATCACGACATCATCATTGAAATGGAACATCTTTGACGTCGCGACGGCCTCGAGCGTATTCGTGGCCGGATCCGAATAGGTAATCTTCCAGGTCGGAATGGCCTGAGCGACTTCGGTCACGCGCGCGAATGCGTCCGACGGCGACAGGCGTTCCTTGATTGGACCGATCGGGCCGTAGCCGGCCTGCTGCCGGTCGGCATACTTCGCCTTGTCGTATTTCATGTCGCGATTCGGCTCGGGCTGCAGCTTCTGCGCGTAAACGAACTCGGGCGGATTGTCGAAGTCGGTCGTGATGTCATTGATGGGCGAATACTTGCGGCTGCCCAGCACGATCACGATCATCGGCACCGCGATCAGCGCGCATATCACCGTGCCCACCAATGCACGATTGCGCCCGGCTGCCAGTTGAGGCTTGCGGGTCAGGAAAATGGCGAGCAGACCGATTAACGAACCAAGGATGCTCAGCAGGAACCCGAGCGCGAACAGCTGGAAACCCATGAACGGCGCGACCAAGTAGAAGTGCGCGCCGATGATTCCCACCGAGATCATCGTGATCGCCAACAGCGCATCAAAAAATGCGAGCCATGCAAATGTCATCCGTTTTTTCCCCGAAAGAGATTTGCGTTCACACTAAGACGCCTGGTTCCTGATTCCGCGTACCACGAACTGTGGCAATACGAACAGAAATGATCCTGCTGCGACGGCGCGATCGATGTCGGCAAACCATCCCTCGACCTCGACCGCCGCGATCCTGCCCGAGTCGCGCGCGTACCGCGCGAAGCTGGCTTTCAGCATCGGTAGCGAGCGTCCCGCAATATCCGCGCCGGCGTGAATCTCGACTTTTACGTCGTCAAGACCGGCCGCGTGAAACAGCCGATAGAGCTGGCGCCCGATCTGCGGCTCCCTGATCGCAATCGCCTTCGACGCCGCGAGGATTCGATCGCTGCGCTCGCGCGCCGCCGCGCCGATGTCGAGCGCCAGCATGTCCCAGTCGCTGTCGACCGCGACGACCACTCCGCCTGGCGCCGTCACGCGCGCCATTTCCGCGACAGTATCGGCCGCGGAATCGACATACTCAAGAACATTTTTGCACCACACGCGGTCGAATGAAGCGTCGGGAAACGGTAGCGGCGGAAACGCGCTGTGCACGAACTCCGCCGCCAACTTTGCCTCGCGTGCGCGAGCGCCGGATCGTTGGATGAACTCGGCGTTGATATCGATGCCGGTCACTTTGCCGCCGGGAGCGACGCGCCGCGCTAGCTCGAAGGTGGTGTGGCCGGGTCCGGAGCCGACATCGAGTACGCGCAGACCTGCTTTGAGATCGAGCGGGCGCAGGAGAGGTTCCATCGCGGGATGAAACGCGAGGATTTTGTCATACGCGCTGTGGCGATCGGAGTCGATATCGACCCAGTGCTGCTTGTAGTAAGGCTCGGTCATAATCGAAGCGTCCTCAGACGAGGCGTAGTTCTTTCATCGCGATGCGCAACTTCTCGGCTGGGCCAACCGTCATCGGCACCAACGGCATCCGCAACTCGTTGGCGCACTTGCCCATGAACGCGAGTGCCTGCTTGACGGGAATCGGATTCGTCTCTACGAACAGCGCGCGGATCAGCGGCAGCAGCCGGTAGTGGATCTCGCGCGCCTTCGCAAAATCGCCCGCGAGCGCGGCCGTCGCGAGATCGTGCATCTCGCGTGGGACGACGTTGCTGCACGTCGACATCACTCCCTTCGCGCCGAGCGCGATCAGCGGCACTGTTAAGGCGTCGTCGCCGGAAAAGATCGCGAGTCGGTCGCCGCACAGCTTGAGGATATCAGACGTCTGATCCATCGAGCCCGACGCTTCCTTGATGCCAACGATGCTTTTGATTTCGCTGAGTCGCGCAAATGTCTCGGGCGCGATGTTCGAGGCCGTGCGGCCCGGGATGTTGTACACGAATAGCGGCAGATCCACGCTCGCCGCGATCATCTTGTAGTGCCTGAAGATGCCGTCCTGGGTGGGCTTGTTGTAATAGGGCGATAGCAACACCGCGCCGTCCGCCCCCATCTCGCGCGCAGCGGTGGTCAGTCGAATCGCTTCGGCGGTCGAGTTTGAGCCGGTGCCCGCAAGCACCGGGACGCGCTTTCGCGCCTGCTCGATCGTCAGCCTGACTACGTTGTCATGCTCGGCGTGCGTGAGCGTGGCGGATTCCCCGGTCGAGCCGCACGGGAATAGCCCGTCGATCCCGCTCTGAATCTGCCATTCTATAAGGTCGCGCAACGCCGGCGCGTCCACCTCGCCGTCGCGAAACGGCGTTGCCAGAGCAGTCAATGCGCCTTTGAACATCGTTCGAAGCCTCCCGACTCTTTCATTTCACCGGGACCATCTCGCCGGCGCCCAACTCGACCGCGCCGTGAAAAACCTCAACGGCGTTGCCGGTCATGAAAACGTGATTCGCATCGGGACCGTCGGCGCGCCATTCGATCTCAAGATTGCCGCCGCGTAACTCGACCGTCGCAGTCCGATCGCAGTGATTTGTCAGAACCGCCGCGACCAGCGCCGCGCATGCTCCAGTGCCGCAGGCCCAGGTCTCGCCCGAGCCGCGCTCCCACACGCGCATCTTAAGATTGCGGCGCGAAGTGGCCAGGATGAATTCGGTATTCACGCGGCGCGGAAAGAACGGGTGATGCTCAAACTCGCTGCCCAGCGCGGCAAAATCGCGATCCTGGAGTTTGAATACGCCATCGTCGCCGACGAATACGACGCAGTGCGGATTTCCCATCGAGACCGCGGTGATCGGCTCGAGACGGCCTCCGACCTGCAACGGGTAGTCTATGATACGCCCGTCGGCATTGACCGGGATCTCACGCCCGTCGAGAATCGGCTCACCCATATCCACCGTCGCGCCAACCACGCGGCGGCCTTCCAGCCGTAGCTCGACCGTCTTCAGCCCGGCGTCGGTCTCAACAACCATCGGATTCGCGCGCACCAGACCGCGCTCGAAAGCGAGACGCGCGAGACATCGGATTCCGTTGCCGCACATGTCGCCACGGCTGCCGTCCGCGTTGTACATCTCCATTCGTATGTCGGCGTTGCTCGACGGCGCGAGCATAATCAGGCCGTCGCCGCCGATGCCAAAGTGGCGGTCTGAAAGTTTGACCGAGAGCGCGGACGGATCGGCGGGACGCGCGCGCATGGCAACGATGTAGACATAGTCGTTGCCGCATCCGTGCATCTTAGTGAATTCGAGCGTTGCCATCGCGTTTATGCGCTCTCATGCCGTCTTCAGGTCAACGATATGCTCGCCGCGAATCAGATCCTCGAAACTCTCGCGCTCGCGGATCACGTGCACGTCGGCGCCGTTAATCAACACCTCGGGCGCGCGCGGGCGGCTGTTGTAGTTCGACGACATGACGAATCCGTAAGCGCCGGCGCTCATCACCGCGAGCAGGTCGCCCTCCTTCGGCTCGGCCATTTCACGTTCGCGCGCGAAAAAATCGCCGCTCTCGCATACTGGACCCACGATGTCCGCCGTCACGGTTTTACCGGGCTTCCGGCGATCGACCGGAACGATCTCGTGATAGGCCTCGTATAGCACCGGACGAATCAAATCGTTCATCGCGCCGTCGATAACGACGAAGCGCTTCACGTCGGTCTCTTTGTTGTAGAGGACGCGCGTCACGAGCACGCCCGCGTTGCCGACCATCACGCGGCCCGGTTCGGTGATAATCTTGAGCCCGAGACCCGCGATCGGCTTCAGCAGCGCGCTTGCGTATTCTGAGGGCGGAGGCGGCTGCTCTTGGTACGGGATTCCGAGACCGCCGCCGAGATCGAGATACTTGAGCGCGATTCCCGCGCTGCGCAGCCGCCCGACAATCGCGGCAACTTTCTGTCCCGCTTCGGCAAACGGCGCCATCTCGGTTATCTGTGAGCCGATATGCGTGCTCAGACCGACGATTTCGAGCTGCGCCAGCGCGCTCGCTTCCGCGTAATATTCGTCCACCTGCGAAAGTGGCACACCGAATTTGCTGTCGCGATGGCCGGTGGAGATGTGCGGATGCGTGCCCGGATCGAGATCGGGATTCACGCGCAGGCTGACCGGCGCGCGACGCTTCATCCGGCCCGCGACCTCGGCCACGCGATGCAGTTCCGGGCGCGACTCGACGTTGATCATCAGAATGCCGGCTTCGAGCGCAGCCGCGATTTCCTCGTCGGTCTTGCCGACGCCGGAGAACACGATCTTGCGCGGGTCGGCGCCGATTCGCAGGCATCGCATCAACTCGCCGACCGAGACGATGTCGAATCCCGCACCCATCGAGTCGAACAATTTCAGGATGCTCAGATTCGAGAGCGCCTTCATCGCGTAACAGATCAAATGGTCGGTACCGGCAAAGGCTTCGTCAAAAACTCGAAAATGGCGCCTGAGCGTCCGCGCGCTATAGACAAAAAATGGGGTGTTGATTCGCCGCGCCAGGTCGGCGATCGGCACGTCCTCGGCATAAAGTTGATCGCTGCGGTATTCGAAGTAGTTCATTGCGATGTGGCGATTCGGTAGAGGCTCGTTTTTATCATAGCGCGGCCCCGCGAATAAACGGACGCTCGCCGCGGCTCCACTCGCACCCTGTTCTACTTAAGCGGGACCGGCGTCGGCACCACGAAATTCTCGGGATTCGGCGGGGCCGATGCGTGCTTGCGTATGATCGTCACGTCGTTCGACGGCTCGCTGAGGTAACCGTCGGTAGTGCTAGAAGTCACCTGGTAGTGATAGGTCTTGCCCATGATGGTCGCGCCGTCGATGAAGGTAAATGTGCGCTGCACCTGGAAACGCCCTTCGTCATGCACCTGGATGTCGCCAATCTTTTCTGCCGGCTTGCCCTCCTGCGCGCGAGAGATTGAGAAGCTGCCGAGGTCGTTCATCTTTGCGCCACCGGCGTAATTGTCGGGGCGATCCCAGGTCAGCCGAATTCCCTCTTTCGCATTCGCGGCCTCGAGGCCCAGGATTTTCTCCGGACGCGCGGCCTCCGGCGGTATCGGCTGCGATTTCACGCCGCATCCAAGGAACGCCACGTTCGCGAGCGCAACAATCATGAGCCCGAGCGTCAGCCAGTTCGCACCGTTGCGTTTCCGATTCATCGACGTCCGAGCTCCTTGAGGCGGCGCTTGACTGTGGACGGCGCCGGACCGCCTTCGATCGTGCGCCGCGCGACCGAGTTCTGGGCTCGAAGAATCGCGATCGCGTCGGCACCAAATGCGCTGGAGTACCTCTTCAACTCCGCGATGCTCAAGTCCTCGAGCGTTCTGCCCGCCTCGGCCGCCTCGCGAACTATCGCGCCGACGATTTCATGCGCTTGGCGAAACGCAGTGCCGCGACCGACCAGGTATTCGGCGAGATCCGTCGCCAGCGCAAATCCTCCAGCCGCCGCGCGCATGCGTTTCGCATCGAACCGCAGCGCCGGCCATAGCTTCGCGAACAGATCGAGCGCCGGCTTCAGCGCGTCGAGCGCGTCGAACACGCGTTCCTTGTCTTCCTGCAAGTCCGAGTTGTAGGCGAGCGGCAGACCCTTCAACACGGTCAGCATCGCGACCAGATCGCCGATCACGCGGCCCGTCTTGCCGCGGATCAGTTCGAGCAGATCGGGATTCTTTTTCTGCGGCATCATCGAGCTGCCGGTCGAAAACTCGTCGGGCAACAACGCGAACCCGAACTCTGCGCTCGTCCAGAGAATTATTTCCTCGCTCATCCGCGACAAATGCACCTGCGTGAGCGCGGCGGCCAACAGAAAATCCACGACGAAGTCGCGATCCGACACGGCGTCGATGCTGTTGGCGGTGATCGCCTTGAAACCCAGCGCCCGCGCGACCATCTTGCGATCCAGCGGCAGCGTCGTCCCCGCCAGAGCGCCGGCGCCGAGCGGCATAACCGAGGTGCGCGCCGCCGCCTGCTCGAAGCGTTCGCTATCGCGGCCAAGCATCTCAACGTATGCGAGCAGATGATGCGCGAGCGTGACCGGCTGCGCGCGCTGCATGTGCGTATAGCCGGGCATGATCGTCGCGACGTGGCGCCTGGCGAGCCGAATGAGCGTCGCGCGCAGCCCGGCGACCAGCGCAATCACGCCGGCAATCTCGTCGCGGAGATATAGCCGCATATCGAGCGCGACCTGGTCGTTGCGCGAACGCCCGGTGTGGAGCTTGCGCCCGGGCTCGCCAATCAGCGCGATCAACCGGCGCTCGATAGCCAGATGGATGTCCTCATCGGCGATATCGAACTTGAAGCGGCCATCCGCGATTTCACTTTCGATGCGCTCGAGCCCGCCAACGATCGCGCGCGACTCGCTGGCCTTGAGCAGCCCGACCTTCGCGAGCATTTGCGCATGCGCGATCGATCCGCGAATGTCGTGCCGAAAAAGCCGGCGGTCGAAGGGCAACGACGCGGTGAACGCCTCGACTTCGGGCAGACGTCCCCGCGCAAATCTTCCCCGTATGAGATTTTTCCGGCTGCGCCCCACTTTCATTGTGAAACGAGCGGAGTAATCCGCGACGAGCGAATCAATTGAGGGGCCGCAGCTGGCACGAGCATCCGCGCGCCGCACAACTCATCGAACCGTCGGGATGCGTGATGTGGACGTCCATCTTGTGATGGCAGTGATCGCAATCTCCGGTGCGCGGTCGGGGCACGAGCTTGGGCTGTGTGCGCGGCGGCTTGAACTGGATGACTTTTCCCAACTCTATCCGCCTTTTTTAGTGGCGCGAGCCAGCGCTCGAAGCCGCACGCCTGCGAGCCTGATGAATCCGTCGGCGTCGGCCTGGTTGTAACCGCCCGCTTCCTCGAAGCTCGCGATCTTCGGATCGTACAGCGAGTTGGGCGATTTGCGGCCGGCGATCCACACGCCGCCCTTGAACAGCTTCAGCCGCGCCACACCGTTCACGTTTTTCTGCGTATCGTCCACCAGTGCCTGCAGCGCCTCACGCTCGGGCGCAAACCAATATCCGTAATACACCATTTCCGCGTAGCGTGGGATAAGCGAGTCGCGCAGATGCATCACCTCGCGATCGAGCGTGAGTTGCTCAACCGCGCGATGCCCGTGGAAGAGGATCGTCACACCGGGCGTCTCGTAAACTCCGCGCGATTTGATTCCGACGTAGCGGTTCTCCACCAAATCGACGCGGCCGATCCCGTGGCGGCCCGCGATCTCGTTGGCGCGCTCGATGATTCGCGCGGGCGCGAGCCGCTCGCCGTTGACAGCGACCGGATTGCCGCCGGCGTATTCGATTTCGACGTACTCCGGCTTGTTCGGCGCGTCCTCGGGGGACACCGTCATGCGAAACATATCGTTGTAAGGCTCGCGCCAAGGGTCCTCGAGGATACCGCCCTCGTAGCTGACGTGAACGAGGTTGCGATCCATCGAGTACGGCTTCTCGGTGGTCACGGGCACGGGAATCTTCTTTTCGTTGGCGTATGCGAGCATGTCGGCGCGGCCCACGAAGGGCCAATCGGTTCGCCGCCACGGCGCGATGATCTTCAGATCCGGCGCGAGCCGCGCAAACGTCAACTCGAATCGCACCTGGTCGTTACCCTTGCCGGTCGCACCGTGCGCGACCGCGTCGGCGCCTTCCTCGCGCGCAATCTCGACCAACTTCTTGGCGATCACCGGCCGCGCGATCGACGTGCCAAGCAGGTAATAGCCCTCGTACACAGCGTTCGCGCGCAGCATCGGGAATACGAAGTCCCGCGCGAACTCCTCGCGCAGATCGACGATATGAAGTTTGCTCGCCCCGGTCTTGAGCGCCTTCTCTTCGAGACCCTCGGTCTCGTCGCCCTGACCGACTTCCGCGCAGTATGCGATCACTTCGCATCCGAAATGATCTTTGATCCAGCGCAGCATCACCGACGTGTCGAGTCCGCCCGAGTACGAAAGCACCAGCTTTTTTATTTTCTCAGTTGCCACGATTCCTACGTCATCATTCCGGCGACGGCGAAATCCGCAAAATTTCAGGACGTATCAGCCAGACCATCACGGCCTTCTGCGCATGCAGCCGGTTCTCCGCTTGATCGAGCACCACCGAGCGCGGGCCGTCGAGCACGTCGTCGGTGATTTCCTCGCCGCGATGCGCCGGCAGGCAATGCATCACGATCGCGCCCTTGCGCGCGTTCTTCAGCAGCGCGTCGTTGAGCTGGAAGCCCTTGAAGTCGCGACGGCGCTGCGCCGCTTCCTTCTCACGGCCCATCGAGGTCCACGTGTCGGTGTAAACCACGTCCGCGTCCTTCACCGCCTCGGCAGGATCGTCGGTGAGAGTACCGACCTCCTCGTTGCGCAGCCGCTTCATGAACTCCTTCTCAGGCTCGTAGCCTTTTGGGCACGCGAGCCGCAGCTCGAAACCCGCGAGCGCCGCCGCCTCGATCCAGCTCTGCGCGAGGTTGAAGCCGTCGCCGACGAACGCGACGCGCACTTTGCTGAGGTCGCGCCCGAAGCGTTCCTGCAACGTCATCAGATCGGCGAGCAACTGGCATGGATGAAGCAAATCGGTGAGCCCGTTGATGACGGGCACCGTTGCCTCGCGCGCAAGCTCGACCGCGGTCTCGTGCGAGAACGTGCGAATCATGATCAAATCCACGGCCCGCGAAATGTTGCGCGCGACGTCCTTCACCGATTCGCGCTCGCCAATACCGATATCATTCGGCGCGAGATAAATCGCATGCCCGCCAAGCTGCGCCATGCCGGTCTCGAACGTAACTCGCGTCCTTAGCGACGGCTTCTGAAACACCATCGCGAGCGTCCGCCCGCGCAGGTACGGATGCTCAAGTCCTATCTTGAGCTCGGCCTTGAGCCGCGCGCCGAGCGCGAGCAATCCGTCGAGTTCAGCCGGCGTGAGCGAGCTGAGATCGAGAAAATCGCGTTTCATTTCGGAATCAGCGCGTTCTTGAATGCGTTTTCGATGATCGCGAGTCCGGCGTCGGCCTCCTCGCGCGTGAGGTTCAACGGCGGCAGCAGCCGCAGCACGTTGCCCGCGGTGGCGTTGACGAGCAGCCGATTCTTGAGGCACTCCTCGACGATCGGACGCGCGTCGTGCTTGAGCACCACGCCGATGATCATTCCGAGTCCGCGAACCTCGACGATTCGATCGCAAGTGCGCGCGAACTTGCCGAGGCGTTCGAGCATGTAACCGCCGACGCTCGTCGCGTTCTCGAGCACGCCGTCCTGTTCGAGCGCGTCGATCACGGCAACCGCTGCCGCACACGCCACTGGATTTCCGCCGAACGTGCTGCCATGACTGCCGGGCGTGAAGCTCGACGCAATCTCCGCTCGCGCGATCATCGCGCCAATCGGAAGCCCGCCCCCCAGCGCCTTGGCCAGCGTCACGATGTCCGGTTTGACACCGGCGTGCTCGAACCCGAAGAATTTTCCCGTCCGCCCCATTCCGGTCTGCACTTCGTCCAGAATCAGCAGCATCTTGTTGCGATCGCACCAGTCGCGCACGCGCTTCAGGTAATCCGCGCGCGGCACGACCACGCCGCCCTCGCCCTGGATCGGTTCGACCATCACGCCGACGGTTTCGTCGCGCCGCGCGCGATCGAGCGCCGCGACATCGTCGAACGGGATCATCTTGAAACCGGGCATCAGCGGCTGAAACCCCTGATGGTACCGCTCCTGGCCAGTCGCGCTCACTGTCGCGAGCGTGCGCCCGTGGAACGATCCCAGTGTCGTCAAAATCTCGAAACGTCCGCTGCCCCATCGCCGCGCGAGCTTGATCGCGGCCTCGTTGGCTTCAGCGCCCGAGTTGCCAAGGAAGACTTTTCCCTCGCCGAAATGATTCGCCAGCCGCTCGACCAGTCGCGCCGTCGGCTCGGTGTGGAACACGTTGGAAACGTGCGTGAGCTTTTCCGCCTGCTCCTTGATCGCGCGCACGACGCGCGGATTTCCATGACCGAGGCTGGTGACCGCGAGCCCGCAGAAAAAATCGAGATAGCGGTTACCGTCGGCGTCGTACAGGTACGCGCCATGCCCGCGCGCGAACGCGATCGGCAGGCATCCGTAAACATCGACCATGTTGCGATGCGTGAGTTCTATTATCTCGGTGTTGTTCATCGAGCTTTGCCGCCCTCCGCGCTGCGCGCCGTATCGCTCAGCGCCGAAACCTTTGCGCGGCGCTGGACGACTTCAGTGCCGATTCCCGAGCGGGTGAAGATTTCGAGCAGCACCGCGTGCTTATTGCGACCGTCGATTATGTGCGTCTTCGCGACACCCTTATTCAGCGCCTCGATGCAGCACTCGACTTTCGGAATCATCCCTTCATGGATCACGCCGCGGGCGATCAGGCGCCGCGCTTCCGCCGCGTCGAGCGTCGAGAGCAATTTGCCGTCCTTGTCTTTCACGCCTTCGACGTCGCTCAGCAGGATCAATTTTTCCGCCTTGAGCGCGGCTGCAATCTCGCCCGCCGCAGTGTCGGCATTGATGTTGTAGGTCTGGCCGTCGCGCCCAAACCCGGTCGGCGCAATCACCGGGATGAAGTTGCTCGCCTCGAGCGTGCGCAGCACTTCCGGATTCACCCGATCGACTTCGCCGACCAACCCGATATCGACGCGCGAGCGCTTGCCGTTGTCGTCCGTCACGACCATCCGCATCTTGCGCGATCTGATCAGGTCGCCGTCCTTGCCCGACAGCCCGACCGCGCGCCCGCCCATGCGCGAAATCGTCGCGACGAGATCTTTGTTGATTCTCTGCAAGACCATCTCGGCCGCTTCCATCGTCGCCGGATCGGTCACGCGCATCCCGCGCACGAACCGCGACTTCAGCCCGAGCTTGCCGATCAGTTCCGTAATCTGCGGCCCGCCGCCGTGCACGATTATCGGGTTGATGCCCACCAGATCGAGCAGCACGACCTCGCGCGCAAAACTCTCGCGCATCTCCTCGGTCTGCATCGCGTGGCCGCCGTACTTGATGACGAACGTTTTGCCGCGAAAGCGCCGAATGTAGGGCAGCGCTTCGATGAGCACGTCGGCTCGATTATGGATGGCCTCTTTCACGCCTCAAAGAACCTCGCCGAAACCCGAAAGCCGAAAAGGGAAATCAAAACAGTATTGCGCGCGCGGCGCAATCCATCGCCTGCCGGGCAGCTAATACCAGTGTAACGGGCAGACGCGAGCTACAGAATATAGCGCGACAGATCCTCGTCCTTGACGATCTCGTCGAGGCGGCCGTGAACGTACGCGGCGTCTATAGTCAGCTCGCGATCCTGCATCTCCGGCGCGTTGAACGACAGCTCTTCCAGCAGCCGCTCGAGCACCGTATGCAGCCGGCGCGCGCCGATATTTTCCGAGCGCGCGTTCACCTTGGCCGCAATCTCCGCCAGCGCCGCGACCCCGTCCTCGGTGAAGCGCATACGAACGCCCTCGGTTTCCATCAGCGCGACGTACTGCCGCGTCAGCGCGTTCTCGGGCTCGGTCAGGATGCGGATGAAGTCCTCGCGCGTCAGCGCCTTCAGCTCGACGCGAATCGGGAAGCGTCCCTGGAACTCGGGAATCAGGTCCGACGGTTTCGACGTGTGAAACGCCCCCGACGCGACAAACAAAATGTGATCGGTCTTCACCGCGCCGTATTTCGTGTTGACCGTCGATCCTTCGACGATCGGCAGCAGGTCGCGCTGCACGCCCTCGCGCGAGACGTCCGGCCCGTGCGACTCGCGCCCGGCAATCTTGTCTATCTCGTCGATGAACACTATCCCCGATTGCTCGGCGCGCGTGATCGCCTCGTGCGCCACCGCCTCCATGTCCACCAGCCGCGCCGCTTCCTCCGTCGTCAGCAGCTCGAGCGCCTCGGGGATTTTCACTTTGCGCGTGCGCGTCTTCTTGGGCATGAGCTGATTCATCAGCTCTTTCATGTTGAGGCCCATCTCTTCCATACCCTGCGGCGTGAAGACCTCGATATTCGGCGCGGCGTTTGCGCTGACCTCGAGCTCGACCTCGCGATCGTCCAGATGGCCGCCGTGCAGCAGCTTGCGCAACTTCTCGCGCGTGTCCTTGTGCGAGTCGCTGTCGATCGCCTCGAGATGCCCCTCCGGCGTTATACCGGCAGGACGCCGAACCTTGGTGGGCGTGGGGAACAGGAGATCGAGCAATCGTTCTTCGGCATTCTCGCGCGCCTTGACCGCGACGCGATCGCGAGCTTCGTCGCGCACCATCTTGACCGAACACTCCGCCAAGTCGCGGATCATCGACTCCACGTCGCGCCCGACGTAGCCGACCTCGGTGTAGCGCGACGCTTCCACCTTGACGAATGGCGCCTGCGCCAGCCGCGCCAGCCGCCGCGCAATCTCCGTCTTGCCGACGCCGGTCGGCCCGATCATCAGGATATTCTTCGGCGCTATTTCGTCGCGCAACTCGGGCGCGACATTCTGCCGCCGCCATCGATTGCGCAGCGCGATCGCAACTGCGCGCTTCGCGTCATGCTGCCCGACAATATAGCGATCGAGCTCCGAGACGATCTCGCGCGGCGTCATCACTTGTGGAACTGCCATCTTGTTGGATTCCAGGATTTTGTGGCTACAATTCTTCGAACACGAATTGGTCGTTGGTGTAAACGCAGACTTCCGACGCGA
The DNA here is from genome assembly GCF_035272065.1 of Binatus sp. (SeqCode). Taxonomy (GTDB): domain Bacteria; phylum Desulfobacterota; class Binatia; order Binatales; family Binataceae; genus Binatus. Next base: position 60,518 of record NZ_DATEQZ010000114.1, on the reverse strand, counting down.
TCTTCATCGCGCCTTCCGCAATCTGGCGCGCAGTCATGCCGGAGCCGTGGCGAATCAGCGCACGTGCCGCAGACAGCGCGAAATTGCCGCCCGATCCGATCGCGAGGATTCCATCGTCAGGCTCGAGCACGTCGCCGACGCCCGAAATAAGCAGCGAGCTCTCCTTGTCCGCGACTACCAGCATCGCCTCGAGCCGCCGCAGGATTCGATCCGTGCGCCAGTCCTTGGCCAGCTCGACGGCTGCGCGCCGCAGCACTCCATTGTATTCCTGCAGCTTCGATTCGAACTTGTCGAACAACGTCAACGCGTCCGCGGTCGATCCCGCAAATCCCGCCAGCACGCGATCCTGATGCAGCCGGCGCACCTTCTTCGCCTTGGCCTTCATGATCGTTTGTCCGACGCTCACCTGCCCGTCACCCGCCATGACGACGTGCCCCTCGTGGCGCACGCTCAGAATCGTCGTGTGGCGAAATTCGGCGCCCGGCTCGATACCCCTGTCAGACTCGTGGGAAGGCACGTCGATAAACCTCTTTCAAATGATTCACGCTGACATGAGTATAGCGCTGCGTCGTCGCTAGGCTCGCATGACCGAGCATTTCCTGTATCGACCGTAAGTCGGCTCCATTGCCAAGCATATGCGTTGCGAAAGAATGACGCAGCCCATGGGGTGTGACACCGGAGCTCACGCCCGCGGCCTCAATTCTCTTCTGCAGTATCGTCTCGACGCTGCGCGTGGTCAGCCGTCCGCCGCGAAGATTCGTAATCACGGGACCGTTATGCTCCCACGCTATCGGCATTGCGGTCTTCCACTTTTTCAATGCGTCCAGCGCCGGCTCGCCGAGCGGCACCAGCCGATCCTTGTTGCCCTTGCCCGCCCGCACCATCACCATCCCGAGTTCTTCGTCGATATCGCGCCAGTCCAGCCCGACCAACTCGCCGACGCGCAGCCCAGACGAGTACAGCGTCTCGAATATCGCGCGGTCGCGAATCGACGCGGGCGTCGAGTCGTGCGGCGCCAACGAAAACTCGAGCAGCCGGCGAACTTCGTCCTCCTGCAATATCGACGGCAGCCGCCGTTCGTTCTTCGGCGAGCGAATCGATCGCGCCGGGCTCGCCACGCCAATCGTCGTTTCGCGATATCGAAAGAACGCCTTGATCGCGCTAAGTCGGCGCTGGACGGTCGCCCGTTTTGCTGTCTTCATCAATTCAGCAAGATAGCTCCGGATATGATCCGCCGTGATACTCGCGACGTCGATTTCATCGACGCGTTTGCCCAATATCGCCGCGCGCTCGAGCAGGAAACTTCGGAACGCGAGCAGGTCGCGGCGATAGTTCGTCACCGTATTGTCCGCCGCGCGCGACGCTTTTCTCAGCGCCGCGGCAAACGCCTCGACCTCCACCTCCATCATCTCGCGCGCACCCATCTGAGCGGCTATGCTATCAGCGGCGATTCGGCCGAAAAAGCGTGCATTTCCAAGCCCCTCGCATTCCAGTCCCGCGGAGCACCATGCCGCACGAAGAACTCGCCGCTTCCCGATGAACTGTTGGAATTGCGCCCGAAAAATAGAGATTGTAACTGGCGATCGTGTCGGTTTTCGCGACGAGTGCCCTGGATGCGGCCGCGCGATGCACTCGTGCAGCAACTGCGGATTTTACGATCTGGCCTACAACAACAGTTGCCGCGAGACGATCTCGGAGCGGGTGGTGGACAAGGAACGATTCAACTTCTGCGAATATTTTATCCCGGGAGACGCCGCCGCTAAGGCGCAATTGAAAACGAAGACGGGCGCCCAGGACAAGCTGGAGGCTCTCTTCAAGAAAAGATCATGACGTCCCGCAAATCCCAGCTTCATGACCGATGCGCCCAGCTTCTCTTCGTCACGGCGTTCGCTTCGATCGTCGCGATCGGATGCCATCCGGCGAACAGCGCGCGCGGCGTCGTCGATCGGTTCATCGACCAATACTATGTCGCGATCGATCTGAAAGCGGCCGAGCCGTTCTGTACGGGGCTGGCACTCGACAAGCTGCGTCACGAGATTCAACTAATCGGTAATCAGAAAATCGACGCCAACACCCGCAAGCCCGTCGTGCACTACAAGCTCACTGCCGAGCGCGACGCCACCGACCATATCGAGTTCCTGTTTCGCGCGACCATCGACGTGCCCGAAGGCGGCACCTTCAATCGCAACTGGCTGATCACGGCACGCAAGGACGCCGACACCTGGAAAGTCTCGAACTTCGATGACTACGAGTAACGTCGCGGCTATCATCCTCGCCGCCGGCAAAGGCACCCGGATGCGCTCGGAGCGCGCCAAGGTCCTGCACGAACTCTGCGGAGAGCCGATGATCGCGCGCGCGGTTCGAGCCGTCGCCGCACTTAAGCCCGATCCAATCGTGATCGTCGTCGGCCACCAAGCGCGCGAGGTCGAGGCCGCCGTAAATTCCTCGAACGCGCGATTCGCGCTCCAGGAGCCGCAGCGCGGCACGGGTGACGCCGCGCGATGCGGTCTCGGCCAGCTTCCCGCGGACTTCACTGGCGACGTGCTAATCACTTACGGCGACATGCCCGCGATCAAGGGGTCAACTCTGCGCGCTTTCCTCGACGCCCATCGAAAGCGCGCCGCAAAGCTATCGTTCATCAGCATCATTCTCGAGGATCCCGCCGCTTACGGCCGCGTGATTCGCGACGCGCGCGGCAACGTCGACAAAATTGTCGAGTTCCGCGACGCGTCACCCGCCGAGCGCGCCATCAAGGAAATCAACACCGGCTGTTACATCGTCGATAGCGCCCTGCTTCGCTCTGCGCTCGCCGAGCTGAAACCGGCGAATGCCCAGGATGAGTACTACCTGACCGATATCGTCGCGATTGCGCGTGCGCGCTGTGGAAACGAAAAAGTCGAAGCGTGGGCTGCTGACGACCCGGTGGAGTTCGCCGGCATCAACTCGCGCGAGGAGCTGGCAAATATGGAAGCCGAAATTCGTGCGGCCGTTAACCGAAAGCTGATGCAATCCGGCGTCACACTCGTTGATCCCTCGACCGCCTACATTTCTGAGCAAGCGGAAATCGCGGCCGATTGCGTGATCGGTCCCAACGTCCAGATTCTCGGCGCGTGCAAGCTCGCCGAGGGCGTGCGAATCGACGGCACCGCATGGCTGAGCAACGTCACGATTGGCCCGCGATGCCATCTGAAGCTGGGCGTGCGCGCCGAAGATTGCATCATCGGCGAGGAGTCCGAAATCGGCCCGTTCGCTAACCTGCGCGCCGGCACCGAACTCGCCGGCCACAATCGCATCGGCAATTTCGTCGAGACCAAAAAAGCGCGCCTCGGCCGCGGCACCAAAGCCAGCCATCTAAGCTACCTCGGCGACGCCACTATCGGCGCCGACACCAACATCGGATGCGGCGTCATCACCGTGAACTACGACGGCTACGAAAAGCATCACACGGAAATCGGCGATCGCTGCATGGTCGGCTGCGACACGCAACTCGTCGCGCCGGTCAAGGTCGGCAGCGATGTCTACGTCGCGTCCGGCACGACGATCATCCGCGAGGTTCCCGACGGCGCGCTCGTGATGTCGCATCATCCGCAGCGCGAAAAGTCCGGCTGGATGGCAACCTGGCGCAAACGCCACAACGACAGCCCCGACGGCAGTTTGCGGCGCAAGAAGGATCAATAAGACCAGACCGTAGTGGGTCAGTTTGAATTCCGATGCCGTTGGAACGCCGCCGCACTCGAGTGATCTTGATACTACTCAGATCTGCGGTCTTTTCTTTTGTGGCTTTCCTGATTCTGAGGTGGACCTGGGGCAGAGGGATGCTTCCTGTCGGAGTCGGGATCGGCGCCGCAATAGTCACCATCTTGATAGATTTCTCGCGACAAGTCGGGAAATTAGACCGTCCGAGCCAGTCCGATTAAACTGACCCACTAACCCGACAAACGCGTCGCTTGAACTCGCGCGACCTTGCGGGAATAATCACAGCAACGAGGTGGCGGTCGAAGCGATAGAAAACAAAAAGCGAGAGTAGCGCCAGGACTCATGGCCGTAGCGGGCGATGAGTTGACGAGGTGGAAGCAGTATCGAAAGATTCGGCGGATGGCTTCCCGGCTCCACAGTCGATAGAGGCGAGAAAAACCGTGCGGGTGACCGCGCGACAAAATGCGCCTTAAGTGGCAGAGCGTCCGGCTCTGACGTGATTTTCTAAACTCTCCCCTACAAATCAGTTCGCTATCGCTGCGTTCGTGTGGTTCGGATAACTCCGTAACTTCCTTTCGATCAGGAGAGCTTTGCATAAAGTCGGCACGCGGGCAGAGAAGAGGCAGAATCTTGAATCGCGCGCGAAAAATGCGCGCTGTATAAGGACCCTCACCTTCATCCTCTCCCTGGCAGGGAGAGGGGAAGAACGCCGAGCCCGTTTCGCAAAGCTCTCTTCGGTCAGGGAGAGGAGCGAACGACTATGTGCGGAATAATCGGATATGTCGGGCCGAGCGAGGCCTACCCAATCCTCCTCGGAGGACTCGGACGCCTCGAATACCGCGGCTACGACTCGGCCGGTGTCGCAACTATCGTCGATAGCGGCAAGCTCGAAATTCGGCGCGCCAAGGGCAAGCTCGAAAATCTGCGCCACCTGCTGGCCGACGCGCCTCTGCAAGGCCATATCGGAATCGGACACACGCGATGGGCGACGCACGGCCGCCCTTCCGAAGAGAATGCGCATCCGCACAAAGCCGGCCCGGTCGCCGTCATTCACAACGGCATCGTCGAGAACTTCGTCGAGCTGCGCGCCGAACTGCTCGCACGCGGCCACAAGCTCAGCTCCGAAACCGATACTGAGCTGATCTCGCACCTCATCGAAGAGAAGCTCAAAACTGGGCGAGGACTGACCGAGGCCGTGCGCGAGGCCGTCATCCGCCTGCGCGGTTCGTTCTCGATCGTCGTGCTGTCGGAAACCGAACCCGGCAAGTTGATCGCCGCAAAGACCGCCACGCCGCTGGTGCTGGGGTTGGGCGACGGCGAGAATTTCATCGCGTCGGATATTCCCGCGATTCTCGAGCACACGCGCCGCGCGCTCGTGCTCGAAGACGGCGAGCTTGCCGAGGTCACCGCGACCACCGCGCGGCTGATGAAGTTCGACGGCACTGAGGTTACTCGCGCACCGCGTCAAGTCGAATGGGACGCAGTCGCCGCCACCAAGGGAGGCTTCCGGCACTACCTGCGCAAGGAAATAGACGATCAGCCGCAGGCATGGATCGACACGATGGCGGGACGCGCGGATGGCGGCTCATCCACAGTGCGCTTCGAGGGCGAGCTGCTGCCGGCGGGCGGCCCTGCGTCGATCGGGCGGATCGTGATGCTCGGTGCGGGCGCGTCGTGGATCACGGCACAGGTCGCCAAGTTCATGATCGAGGAGCTGGCCGGGATTCCGGTCGAGGTCGATTACTCGTCAGAGTTCCGCTATCGGCGGCCTCCGATCGACGCCCGCACGATGATCATCGCGGTGTCGCAGTCGGGCGAGACCGCCGACACGATCGCCGCGATGGAAGAAGGGCGCGCGCGCGGGGCGCATTTGCTGGCGATCACCAACACGGTGGACTCGTCGATCGCGCGCAAGGCCGACGCGCAGTTGTACACGCGATGCGGTCCCGAGACGAGCGTCACCACCACCAAATGCTTTCTCACGCAGCTCGAGGCTTACTACCTGTTCGCGATTCATCTGGCGGTGCGGATGGGACGCCTGTCCGAGGCCGACGCCGGTAAGTTGCTGCAACCGGCTTTCGCGATCCCCGGACAGATCAAAGCTATCTTGGAGAGCGAGCCGAATATTCAGTCGATCGCGCGCAAGTACGCACAGGCGCGGGACTTCCTGTTCCTTGGACGCGGGATCAACTACCCGATTGCGCTCGAGGGCGCGCTCAAACTGAAGGAAATTTCCTACATTCACGCCGAGGGTTACTCGGCGGGCGAGATGAAGCATGGGCCGATCGCGCTTATCGACGACAAGATGCCGGTGGTGGTGATAATTCCCAACGACGGCCTGTTCGAGAAGTCGATGTCGAATCTCAAGGAAGTCGAATCGCGCAACGGGAGGATTATCGCGGTGACTAATCACGCGACCGCCGAGCTGAAAAGCGTCGCCGACGAAATTATCGAGGTGCCGGAGACCAACCGGATGCTGACGCCCGTGCTGATGACGGTGCCGCTGCAATTGCTCGCGTACCATATAGCATCGGAGCGCGGCACCGACGTCGATCAGCCACGCAACCTCGCGAAGTCAGTAACCGTCGAGTAGCGCGAGCGTCTGATGGGAGCGGGATTATTGCGAGCGCAGCATTCGCAGGCCGAATAGCAGGCGTTGGGCGCCGGTGACGATTTCCAGCAAGGCCATCGCGTAGCAGAGTAGTGGGCCAAGCGGGCGCAGGAGCGGCGTCGCTTCGATCAGTCCTAGCACTATGAAGAAGATTATTGCTTCGGTGCGTTCGAGGATTCCGGGTGGGTACTCGATCAATTTTGCGCCGGGGCCTTCCAGCGCCGCGCCTACCGCCAGGAATATCGTGATGTTCACGTACCAGGTGGCTACCAGGACCAGGGCGGGGAAATAGAGGGCGGGATCGCGCCACGCGATGCCGACGATCACACAGGCCTCGACGACGCGGTCGGCCGACAGGTCGAGCACGCCGCCGAGGGTGCTGGGCGCGGCGCATTCGCGCGCGATGGTGCCGTCGAGCGCGTCGAAGGCGGCGCTGAGAGTTAGCGCCGCGATGGCCCAGGTAGGATGCGCGCTCGCGAATGCGACGCCGGATGCGATGCCGGCGAGCGCGGCGAGAATCGTTGCGAGATTCGCGCTGATGCCCACGCGGAAGAGCGCGCGGGCGGATCGCGATTGCATGCGCTTGATGTGGAGGTTCGCGCTGAAGATTGTATCGAGCATGATAGCCTTTGATCGTGCGGCTGGCGCGCAGATCGCCAGCCGAGTTAACGTTCCAGACAGGTTGCGCGTTGGCAAGGGCATGATTGCGATACGGAAGCGGCGATGGATTGCCGCGGCGCTCGCGATAATCCTGACTATCGCGTGCACGCGGCCCGCGTTGTCGGCGAATGCGCTCAGCTTTCCGCCGACTAATTTTGCGATTCTGAACCCGGATAGCGGTGCTGCGATCGGACACGGCCGCTACCGAATAGAGCGTGCGCCCGGCGGCGCGACGCTGCGCGGCGAGAACGATTACTTTGACGGTCAGACCGATGTCGAGACAGCGCACCTGGAATTGGAAGGCGCGGGACAGCTACCCAAGCTGGTGGAATTCGATCACACGTTCTACAACGCCGACGGCTCGATCCTGAAACGCGCGCACGCCGATCTGAAGACGGGAGCGGGAACGTGCATCGACAACGCCGACGGACAGAAGAGCGAGCAGTCCGAGCGGCTGAGCATCCCGGAGGACACCTGGGCGGGCGCGAGCATCGTGATTCCGATCCAGGATTTTTTGCGCGCGGGCGACAGAGGCATCAGTCGTGAGTTGCACGTCTTCAACTGCGCGCCGAACCCGACGATATTTGCGATCAGCGTGAATATCGATCCGGGAGATGCGGTGTGGACGGCCTATGGCGCCGAAGCGCTGCGAGTCGAAGTGCGGCCGGACTTCGGATGGTTGAACGTGATCGTCGCAGCCTTCGTGCCCAAGCTTCATGCGTGGTTCGATCCCAACGACGGATGGGCGTTCGTCGGCGACGAGGCCGCGCGATACTACAAGGGCCCGCGAATCATGCTCGTTAAGTCGCGCGGCCACGGCGGCGACTCGGCAAGCGGCGCGCATCAGGGAAAATAGCGGAGCTGATTTCGGCAATATCTAAAAGTGGACGATGCCCTCGCCCTCGGGATGGCGTGCGGCCTTCGAGGCTTTGGGCTTTTGATACAGAAACGAAATCTTGCACTGCGGGCAGGTCCCTTCGGGCTGTTGGCCGGCGCGGCGCACCAGTTTGACGTAACGCACGGTTCCGTCCTCGCACAGATGACCGGCAACGGGGAAATCGTACACGGTGCGAACCGTGATCTTCTCGCTCATTCTTGCGCTAGCGCTCCTCAAGTCAGTTGGCTCATCCGTCAATTGATACGCACGACGATTTGTTTCGTTTCAATTCCGCAACACACCAATCGCGCTCGAATCCAAACTCGGATTAAACAAGATAGTGAAATTGCGCCGTCGATCAATCCCTTTTGATGATCAATTCGGAAAATATTTTCAGTTTTTCACTCGGCGGGAGGCCGGGCGCGCACCTCGAACGTGACGAGCTCGAACGGCTTCAGTTCGAGCGTGATGGCGCCGTCGCGCGAGCGCTTGAGGCCGGCGCGCTTCACTGGACGTCCACGGAGGTCGACAATGCGCGCGCGGCGGCCGGCGGCGAAGGTGAAGCTGGCGGTCTCGGGCGCCTGCGACGCGCTGTAAACGCGCACTTTGTAGGAGTTCGCGCGGGCAAGGGGGCGCGCCGTCGAGAAAATTACTCGCGGATTGTCGCATCCGAAGAGTGAGGCGGCGGAATCGCGTTCGCCGCGGCGGCCGGAAAAAACGCGCGGTGGCGACGTGTACGCCTCGACGCGTTGCGACAAATCGCTCTCGAGATAGCTCCCGCGAAAAGTCGCGACGGCAAATTCGAAGCGATGCTCGCCCGGTTCCTGGGCGTCGGGCGTCTCTAGCTCGGGTCCGGCCCCGCCGCGGCGCGTCGCGAGATCGGAACGCGACAGCCACCCCACGCATCGCAAAAGAGTCAGAAGAATCGTCGTGCCCGCGCGCTCGGGCCGCGCCTCGACCTCGAGGATGCCGCGGCTCGCGAGCGCGGCCGAGAACTCAGCGCCCTCGACGGCGGTGAACGTGCGCTGAGGCACGGTCGGATAGATGTCCTCGGTGCCCCGCGGTTCTGACGGCGCGAGCGGGCGGCGCAGCACGCCGAAACTGGTGTCATTCACGGCCTCGGTGGCGAAGATTGGCGTGCGCAGGGCGGCCCGCAGTCGATGGTCTTGCGACCGATTCGTAACGTCGGCGATGAAATCGACGCGGTCGAAGCCTTGGTAGAGCGTCGCGATGAGTGCGACGTCGAGTTGCTCGCGTCGCGGCGAGCGTGCGCGTCGATCTGTAGTGAGCGAGGCAGGTATTTCGAACGTCATCGAGAGCTTGATGCGCTTGCGCACGGGGCCATTGTCAACAACGCTCGCGGATATCGAGGCAGGACTCGCGATCGACGCACCATCGCTGACAGGATCGAAGTTGTACTCGTCGCCGCGATCGCCGTCGTCCTCGAAATACAGCTCCATCGCTGTGTTGCGCGCGAGATCGCGAATCTCCAGGCCGCGCGGCGTCGGAGTCAGGCGGAAGAATTCGTTCTCAATCGACGCGACCGATTCGGGTCTCGCCGGCACGGCGGCGGAATCGTCGCGCACCAGGCGATAGAAGCTGAATCCCGATTGCGCGAGATCGTCGGCGACGAAACTGACGGCGCATCGTGCGGCGCTGGTCGCATGGATGCGCATCGAGCCCGAATCGGGAATGCGCGTGCGAACCGCGTGCCTGAATTGCTCGAGATCGAGATCGCTGAACGCGGCCCGGCTCATGAAAAGATTCACCTGCAGGCGGCCGTCCGGCGCGGTTGTGATCTCGAAGCGATTCACGGTGCGGCCGAAGACGGCCGGTTGGCTCAAGCCGACGACGATCGACTTGAATTCCGCCGTCGGCATATCGGAATCGAGCGCACGCTGCTCGCGGGCAACGTCGATCGCAACCGGGATGCGGCGGCCGTCGGAAGTCTCGACAACATAACGCGCGTCCGGGTCGGCAATTTCGGCTTCGCCGGTCACAAGCGCGCGGCGAGCGAGCGATGGGTTGAATACGGCAATCTCCGACGCGTCGACGTTGCGGGAATTGAGGCACAACGCGGCGGCGCGGCGCACGGCGGTCTCGGCAAGCATCGCAGCCTGATCGAATCGGTAGCGCATGTCGATGTGCACCTGATCGACCGAACATCCGCAAATCGAATCGTGAGGATGGTTCTGAATCTCGGTGCGCCACGCCATCTCGAGGAATGCGTCGAGGCTGGCGCCGCGCCCGAGCGCGTTGGCCAGCGCGGCGAGCGGATCGGCATAGCGCTCGAGTGCGCGGCAATTCTCGAAGTCGCGCTGCTTAATCCATGTGCGTGCGGAGGTGACGCCGGGCAGCAGATGCGAGCGCAATGGCGAGCGCAGTTCGCCGCGATGGCGCGGCGTGCCGTCGAGCGGAAGTTCGGCGAGCCGGAGGACATAGTCCTCGAGCGAGCCCGTCTCGAAGGTCATTGCGGAAATCTCGCGCGCCTCGATGATCCGCGCGGTGAGGCGCGGGTCGGGCTCGGCGTGATCGGTACCGGTCATCACGAGGATCGGCGTGCCCGCGGCGAAGTCGCGCTCGCGGTCCGCGATGCGTTCGGCGCGCGCGACGAAGCTGTCAACCGATTCGAGGGGGAGATTCGCGCCGTTCGAATAGCCGTTGGGCATATAGACCGTCAGCACGGAACTGCCGTCGAGCGCTTCCCAGACAAAGCGATTGCGATTTACGTCCGCGCCGACTCCGCGCCACAGCACCGCGGTCGTGAATCCGAAGCCGGCGAGAATTTGTGGCATCTGCGCGATGTGCCCGAACTGATCAGGCAGGTAGCCGACGTCGAGCGGACGGCCGAAGCGGCGCGCGATCGCCATGCCGATTTCGAGATTGCGGATCAGCGACTCCCCGCTCACCAGGAAGCTGTCGGCGAGCACGTACCACGGCCCGACCTGGATCTTGCCCGCGCGAATCAGATTGCGCAGCCGCCGCTCGGCGCGCGGGCGCATCTCGAGATAGTCGTCGAGCACGATCGTCTGGCCGTCGAAGTGAAACGACGGAATCGTGCCGCGCTCAACCAGCGGGATCATGCGGTCGGCCATCGTGACCAGCCGCGCGCGCATCTGCTGGAACGGCTGATACCATTCGCGATCCCAATGCGTGTGAACGACGAAGTATAGTTGGTCCATAAGAGCTCAGGCGGGCCGCCGTGGGACGAGAATTTTGCGGCGCAGGATCATTATCTGTTCGCCGCGTTGATTGAGGCCGCGCGTCTCGACGTAGATTACGCCGCGGTCGCTCTTCGATTTCGACGCGGTCGTCTCGAGCACCGTCGTCTCGGCGTACAGCGTGTCGCCGGCGAAGGTCGGACTGGTGTGACGCACCGACTCGTACTCAAGGTTCGCGATCGCGTTCTCGCTCACGTCCTTCACGCTCATGCCGACCACCGTCGCCATCACCAGCAGCCCGTTGACGAGCGGACGGCCGTGCTGCGTGGTCGCGGCGTAGGCGACATCGAAGTGAAGCGGGTTGGTGTTCATCGTCATGAGCGTGAACCAGGTGTTGTCGAAGTCGGTGATAGTGCGGCCGGGCCAGTGCTTAAGAGTCTGGCCGGCGGTGAAATCCTCGAAGTAGCGATTCATGCAGGTCCGATGCCCTGTCGGGAATTATACGACGGGCGCGCCGGTTGCAATTGATTGTGCTAGCTTCGTCGAATCTATGGCGCGGCTCACGAAATTACTCGTCGCAAATCGCGGCGAAATTGCGCTTCGGATCATCCGCAGCGCGCGTTTGTTCGGCCTCAAGACCGTAGCCGTCTATTCGGCAGCGGACGCTAAGAGCGCGCACGTCGGCGCGGCGGACGAGGCGATTGCGATCGGGCCAGCCGAGGCTGCGAAGAGCTACCTCGACATCGCGGCGATAATCGCGGCGGCAAAGCAATCCGGCGCCGACGCGATTCATCCGGGCTACGGATTTCTCTCCGAGCGGCCCGAGTTCGCGCGGGCCGCGGCGGACGCGCAGATCGTGTTTGTGGGACCGCGGCCGGAGGTGATGGCGGCTCTCGGGGACAAGGTTGCGGCACGGCGAATCGCGGTCGCGGCGGGAGTTCCGGTGGTGCCTGGAATCGAAACCGCGGAAATTTCCGCGGCCCGCGCGTTTGCCGCGCTCGCCGGATATCCGATCCTGGTCAAGGCTGCCGCCGGTGGAGGCGGACGCGGCATGCGCATCGTTGCGGAAGCCGCTCAGCTCGAGAGCGCTCTGGAAGCGGCTGCGCGCGAGGCGACGGCTGCGTTCGGCGACGGGCGGATATTCATCGAGAAGTATCTCGCGCATCCGCGGCATATCGAAATCCAAGTTCTCGGCGACGAGCACGGCGCCTTGGTCGCGCTGGGCGAACGCGATTGTTCGATCCAGCGGCGCTATCAGAAAATTATCGAGGAGTCACCGGCGCCGGGCCTTTCCGCCGAGATGCGCGCGAAGATGATCGACGCGGCGCTGAAGCTCGCGCGCGCGGCGCATTACACCAATGCAGGTACCACGGAGTTTCTGGTCGAGGGTGACAACTTCTACTTCCTCGAAGTGAATGCGCGCCTCCAGGTCGAGCATCCCGTGACCGAGATGCGTTTCGGATGCGACCTGGTGTGCGAGCAGTTGCGGATCGCGTCGGGCGGCAAGGTGTCGGAGCCCGCGGCTCCACGCGGCGCGGCAATTGAATGCCGAATCAACGCCGAAGATCCCGAGCACAACTTTCGTCCTGCGACGGGAACCGTGCTCCATCTGAGTGTTCCCGGCGGGCCGGGCGTGCGTTTCGATTCGCATATGACGCGCGGCGCCGAAGTTACGCCGTGGTACGATGGTCTGCTCGGCAAGCTGATTTGTTACGGCCCGACTCGCGAGGAGGCGCGCGGGCGGCTGGTCAATGCGCTCGGCGAATTCGCGCTGCTTGGCGTGACGAACAACGCGGCGTACCTGCGCGATATCGTTGCGAGCGAGCAGTTTCGCGACGCGAGACTCTCGACACACTTCATCGATCAATTTTTTCCTGAGTGGAAGATCACTAACGACGAAATCGATGCGGCGATTGTCGCAGCAGCAATCACCGCGGGTGACGTGCAAGCGGAAAATGCTGCACCGAAGGCAAATACTGAGCGTCGGTCGCCGTGGGACAGCCTGAATAACTTCGAGCTGTGGGGATCGCGGCGATGAAGCTCACACGCGCGGGTGACTCGCACGAGATCGACGCCGAGGTGATTTTACGCGACGGCAGCACAATTCGCGTGCGCATCGGAGACCGGGAACTCGCGGCGGAGTTCAGGCCGAATGCTGACGGGGGTGGGGTTCTTGCGATCGATGGGCGGCGCTATCCCGTTTTCGGCGCGCGGCGAAAAGAATCGATCCTCGTTTCAGTCGGACCCGCTTGTTTCGAGTTCAAGCCGGCCGAGGCTGCGGCGCGGCGGCGCGCGCGCGGGCTCGCAGCGGCGGAAATCACCGCGCCGATGCCCGGCAAGGTGCTCAAGGTGCTGGTGCGCGACGACGACCTGGTCGAGGCCGGGCAGCCGCTGGTCGTGATCGAAGCAATGAAAATGGAAACGACGCTCGCCGCCGAGAGCGCGGCGCTCGTGAAGCATGTTCGCGTCGAGGAGGGGCAAACCGTCGATCACGGCGCCGTGCTGATCGAGCTTAGTCCGCCTCCGGCTTCATCAGGTCGCGAATCCGCGCCCCGAGCCGAGTGATCCAATCCTCGAAGTCGCCGTCGCGTTCGACGACTATCTCGAGCTTGCCGTTTTTCAAAATCGAGACGCGGCCCGGATGCTCGGTGCGCAGCGGAATCACGACCGCCTCGCGCGAGATTCCCATCGGATCGATCACCGCGAAGATTCTTTCGATTTCTTTCAGTGTGACGGCCTTGAGCACGCGCGCGCCTCGTGTTCTTCGTTGAGTACGTCTTTACTTAAATTGTCAGCGTCGTAAGCTCAAGGCGCGCACAATTTTGTTCGGGGGAGGATCGCGTGTTCGGAACAATCAAGAAAGTAGTCAAGGACAAGGGCTTCGGCTTCATAATCGCGGACGACGGCGGCGACGAAGTTTTCTTTCATCGCTCGGCGTTGTCGCCCAAGGTATATTTCGACGACCTGCGCGAGGGCAACGAGGTTCAGTTCGACGTGCGCTCGGGCGAGAAGGGGCGGCAGGCATTCAACCTGCGGCTGCGTTGACTCAGCGAGCGATTTTTCTTATCGCGTAAACGCGAACCAGCGCTTCATCAAGCCTGCGACGAAGGGCGTGAGCCGCGTGCGCGTGTAGAGCCCCGCGGCGCGGCGGATTGCGTCGGCCTGCGTCGGGTAGGGATGGATCACGTCGCCGAGAGCGCCCAGTCCTACGCCAGCTTTGATCGCGGTCGTGAGCTCCGAGATCATCTCGCCGGCGTGGCTCGCGACAATCGTCGCGCCGACGATTTGATCGGTCCCTTCTTTCACGAGCACCTTCACGAAGCCGTCGGTTTCTCCGTCCAGCACCGCGCGATCGACCTCGGCCAGTTCCTGCGTATAGGTCGCGACCGAGATTCCGCGCTCTTTTGCCTCGGCTTCGTATAGTCCGACGTGCGCGATTTCGGGATCGGTGTACGTACACCATGGAATAGTCAGTTGGCTGGCGCGCTGGCGGCCGAAGAACAGTGCGTTGCGCAGAATGATGCGCGCATGCGCGTCGGCCAGGTGAGTAAACTTGTATGGCGATGCGACGTCGCCGCCCGCGTACACCAGCGGATTCGTCGTGCGCAGGTGGTCGTCGACTTTCACGCCGTTTTGCTTGTTGTATTCGATCATCGCGGCTTCGAGATTCAAGCCCTCGACAGCAGGCACTCGTCCGACGCCGATCAATATCTCGTCGGCTGAAATTTCGCGGCGGCCGCCGTCGCGCTCTGTCGCGATAATTTTTTCGCCGCCAAGCTGACCGACTCCGAAAATTTTGCATCCCGTGATGATCTCCACGCCGTCGCGGACGATGGCGCGCTCGACCCGCTGCGCGGCGTCGTGATCCTCGCGAATCAGAATTTGCGGCGCGACTTCGAGCAGAGTGACCTGCGCGCCGAAGCGCGCGAACGTCTGCGCCAGCTCGCATCCGATTGGTCCGGCGCCGATCACCGCAATTCGCCGCGGCAATTCGGTTAGCGAAAAAACCGTCTCGTTGGTCAAATAGCCGGCTTCGGCAAGACCCGGAATCGGCAGCGATGCGGCGCGCGCGCCGGTAGCGATCGCGGCTTTCTTGAATTTCAGTCGCTTGCCGTCAACCTCGACGCAGTCGGGCGCGACGAAACGTCCGTCGCCGATGAAAACGTCGACGCCCAGTCCGCGAAATCGATTGGCGGAGTCGGTCGGGCTGAGGTCGGCGCGCAGTTTGCGCATCCGCTCCATCACGGCCGGAAAATTCACGCGCACCCCCGGCGGGACTTCGACGCCGAAGCGGCCCGCGTCATGAACCGCGGCGGCCGCGCGCGCCGAGCGGATCAGCGCCTTCGACGGGACGCATCCGAAGTTCAGGCAATCGCCGCCCATCAGGTCGCGCTCGACCAACGCGACCTTCGCGCCGAGAATTGCGGCGCCCGCCGCCGTCACGAGGCCCGCAGTGCCCGCTCCGATCACCACCATGTTGTAGCGGTCGGCAGGCGCGGGATTGACCCATTCTGCCGGATGCAGATTTTCCGTCAGCGCGAGGTTGTAAGCGTCGAGCGGCTCGTGCTTTAGCGCGTGCGATGACATCGATGTGTATCCTTCAAGTTTTTTCGCGCAGCGCGCGTGCGCCGATTCGCGTTGCGTACACTGCCACCGCGACTGTCGCGACGAATCCGACTGCCGTGAGCGCCCATCCTGCGGGCGTGCGCTTGGCGCTACCAGCGGCCGCGCGCGCGAGGTCGCCGCTCAGCGAGCCGATATAAACGTAGAGAATTGTCCCGGGAATCATCCCAAGCCACGACGCGAAAAAGTAGTCGCGCAAAGTCACGCGCGTCAGCCCGTAGGCGTAGTTGAGCAGGTTGAACGGGAACACGGGCGACAGGCGCGTCAGGATGACGATCTTCCATCCTTCCTTGCCGACCGCTTCGTCGATCGCTTTGAACTTCGCGTTGCCTTCGATTCTTGCGCTCACCCAATCGCGCGCAAGGTAGCGGCCCACGAGAAAAGCCGCGGTCGCGCCGAGCGTCGCAGCAATCGAAACGTAGATCGAGCCGCGCACCACGCCAAAGATCACGCCGGCGCCAATCGTGAGGATCGATCCCGGAAGAAACGCGACGCACGCCGCTATGTAAATTGCGATGAACGCGAGCGGCGCCAGCGCACCGAGTCCACGAACCCAGTCGAGCGCGTTGGTCAGCCACGGTCCCGCGCCGATGCGATGCGCGCCGTAGAGGATAGCGATGACTGCAATGACGATGAGTAGAATTTTCGGGCGAAAAAAAACTGCGGCTCGGCTGGACGCGGTGGTCATCTTGAGGTCCCGGGATTGGTAACTCGCGGGCGGGCAGTTTGGTTTCCGCCGCGGGCATCGCGGACGCGGACTGCTTATAATGCCATCGAGGATTGTGTAATCCTAATCCGCATGTCGGTCCACGAGCACGAAAAGCACGCGCGCAAGAATCTCAAAGTCGGCGTGATCACCGCCAGCGATTCGCGCACGCCCGAGACTGACGAAAGTGGCAAGCTCATCCGCACTTTACTCGAGGCGGCCGGCCACCGCGTCAACTACTACGAGATCTTGCCCGACGACGGTGAGAAGATTTCGGCCGCGATCGTCAACAACCTGGAGAACCTCGACGCGATCATCGTCAACGGCGGCACCGGCATTACTGCGCGCGATGGCACCACCGAAGTCGTGAAGTCGCTGCTCGACAAGGAGCTCGAAGGCTTCGGCGAATTGTTCCGAATGCTTTCGTTCAATGAAATCGGCGCGGCCGCGATGATGAGCCGTGCGATTGCCGGCGTGCGTCACGGCAAGTTCGTTGCCGCGCTTCCCGGTTCCCCCGACGCGTGCCGGCTTGCGGTGGAGAAGCTGCTGATCCCCCAGCTCGGGCACATCACTTATCTGCTGAGCAAATGAACAAGTTCACGATCAAACTGTTCGCGACGCTGCGTGAGCGCGCGCACACGGCCGAGCTAACGCGAGAATTTCCCGACGGCACCACGGTCGCGGACATCTGGCGGCAGATAGTCGTCGAATTTCCGGAGCTCGGCGGGCATCACAATTCTGTCGGCTTCGCCGTCAACCAGGAATACGTCCAAGGCAACTTCAAGCCCCGCAAGGGCGACGAGATCGCCTTCATTCCGCCCGTGAGCGGCGGTACAGAGACGCCGGCGTATGTCGGCAAGATCACAATCGGACGTAGTCCGATCGACGTTGCCGCGCTCGAGCGCGAAGTTGCCGACCCTGCCGCCGGTGCGATCGTATCGTTCACGGGCACGACTCGCCGCGACAACGCAGGCCGCGTCGTGATTCGCCTCGAGTACGAAGCCTACGAGCCAATGGCGCTGTCCGAAATGCGCAAGCTCGCGGTCGAGGCGGGCGCTCGATGGAAAATCACGCGCATCGCGATCGCGCACCGCGTCGGCGTCATCGAGATTGGTGAGACTTCGGTGGCGATTGCGGTCTCGTCGCCGCATCGGGCCGAGGCGTTCGAGGCGTGCCGGTTTGCAATCGATCGGTTGAAGGAAATCGTGCCGATCTGGAAGAAAGAGCATTTCGAAGGCGGCGAGGTGTGGATCGGTTGCCAGACTTCGCACCCGCCGGCGCTTGAATGATCGCTGCGGATACCATCATTGACCGCCCGGACAGTTACCAGTTACAAATGTAAGATGGCGTTGGGCGAAATATCCGTCGAAAAAATCATTCTGGCTGAGCCGCGCGGCTTCTGTGCAGGCGTCGATCGCGCGGTCGAGGCCGTCCGCAGCGCGCTGCGCTCTTACGGCCGCCCCCTCTACGTGCGCCATCAGATCGTGCACAACCGCTTCGTGCTTGAAGCGCTCGAACGCGAGGGCGCGATTTTTGTCGAGAGCCTCGACGAAGTGCCCACGGGCCAGCGCGTCATCTTCAGCGCGCATGGCGTCGCGCCCAGCGAATGGGATCGCGCCAAGGATCGCGCGCTCCGCGTTATCGACGCCACCTGCCCGCTCGTCACCAAGGTCCATCTCGAAGTCGAAAAATACGACAACGAAGGCCGCACCGTAATCCTGATCGGCCACGCCGGCCACGAGGAAGTGAAGGGCACGCTCGGCGTCGCCCCCGGCAAGGTGGTGCTGGTCGGCAGCGTCGCCGAGGCGCGCACCGTCGCGGTCCAGAATCCTGAGCGCATCGCCGCCGTCACGCAGACCACGCTCAGCGTCGACGACACCCGCGAGATCATGGAGACGCTCAAGGAGCGTTTCCCCACGATGCAGGCGCCGAAGACCGACGACATCTGCTACGCGACGCAGAACCGCCAGAACGCAGTCAAGGAACTGGTACAAGTCAGCGACGCGGTGCTGGTCGTCGGCTCGAAGCAGAGCTCGAATGCGAACCGGCTGGTCGAGGTCGCGCGGATGCGCGGTGCGCGCGCGTTCCTGGTCGATTCGATCGCCGACGTCGAGCCCGCGATGCTCGAAGGTGTGCGCGCGCTGGGCCTGACCGCGAGCGCGTCGTCGCCGGAATGGCTGGTCGAGGAAATCATCGGCGCGTTCGCGCGCTCCGGCGCCGAGGTCGAGCTGCTGAGCGTCGCCAAGGAGCGCGTGCATTTCCCGCTGCCGATGCCCACGGACTGATCTGTATCCTCTCCCTGCAAGGAGATCTTTGCATAACCTGCCGCGCCCTTCTGTCTCCTCGCCCTGTTAGGGCGAGGATGAAGGTGAGGGTCCGATTACAGCGCGCATTTTTCGCGCGCGATTCAAGATTCTGCTTCCTGGAACGCGTGCACATAGGTTACGCAAAGATCTCCTTCAAGGGAGAGGATTAAGGTGAGGGTGATTGTACAGCGCGTTTTTTGCGCGCGATTCAGGATTCTGCTCCGTTCTCAGCAGCTGTGCTGCGATTACGCAAAGCTCTCCCGGCAAGCCACGCCCGCTGACGTACGCGCATCTCGTCTTGACAATTCCGCACTATTGCTTGCAGACTCATCCGGATTTCGCCGAACCCGCGAGAGGAACATTTCGATGCGAACAGCTATCGCACGCGCGCTGATACTGCCCGTCCTGCTGGCAATACCGTTGGTCAGCGGATGCCAGTCCGAGGCGAAGAAGCACCTGTACAAAGCTGAGGATCTGTTCGAAAAGCGCGATCTCGACGGTGCCAAGAAGGAACTGGAGCTTTCGATCAAGGACGACCCCAACGACCTCGACGCGCACAAGTCGCTCGCGCATATAGATGAAGCGCTCGGCGATCAGGAAGGCGCCGCCAAGGAATACATGGCCGCCTCGACGCTCGATCCCACCGACCAGAAGCTGCTCGAAAAGGCGCGGCTCTACAAGCAGCTCGAGGACATGGCGAATTCCTCGGGCCAGGCGCTCGATAAGATCAAGGCGGGCAAGGTCGAGGAAGGCCTCGCTCAGCTCAAGGACATCATGGTCACGACCAGGATTCCCGCGGCTCGTGAAAAAGCGGTGAGCGCGCTATCCGACTCGATTCCAATCATCGAAAAAATCGGCGATCAACAGTTGGCCGACAAGAAATACCCCGACGCCATCGTCACCTACGAGCAGGGCATCCGCGCCGCGATGCTGCTGTCGAGGGCGCACAAGAGCGAAACGCTCCTCCCCGACGCGGACCCGATGATGCAAAAGATAAATGAGGCCGCCAAAGCTGCCGGCACTCCCGACGCCACTTTCAAGCTGTTCAATGACGTGATCGGCGATTATCCGGACAACAAGGTCGCCAACCTGCAGTTGGCGCAGGTCTATCTCAGCAAGACTCCGCCCGACTATGACACCGCCGCCGACCTGGAAGAGCGCGGCGGCGCGCCCGACGACCAGGTTCGCAAACTCCGCGACATGGCCAAGAAGCATCGCAAGTGAGCGGCGTGGGCCCTCCACGCTCGCGACTGCGATGAGCTAGTGCCACAATCGAGGCCCGATGCGCCGGCGCGGCTATATCGCGGTCGAAGGCCCCATCGGGGTTGGCAAAACGAGCCTGGCGCAGGCGCTCGCGCGCGAACTGGGTGCGCGCCTGATGCTCGAGGATGCCGACAACAACCCGTTCCTGCCGCGCTTCTACCAGGATCCCGACAAGTACGCCTTTCCCGCTCAGCTTTATTTCCTGCTCACCCGCCACCATCAGCAGCGTGAGCTGAAGCAGCAGGATCTCTTCACGCAGGCTACAGTCGCCGACTATTTGTTCGCGAAAGATAAAATTTTCGCCGCGATGAATCTCGCGCCCGACGAGCTCAAGCTCTACGACAACGTGTACAAGCTGCTCGACGCCGAGATGGCCAAACCCGACCTTGTCGTGTACGTGCGCGCGACTATCGAGGTGCTCGCCGAGCGCCTGCGCAAGCGCAATCGCGACTTCGAGCGCCACATCAGCTTCGACTACCTCGAGCGCGTGTCGTCCGCCTACCGCGATTTCTTTTTCTACTACGACGAGGCCCCGCTGCTGGTCGTCGACACCTCCGACATCGACTTCGTCGCCAACCCCGAAGACCTCGGCCAGCTAATCCGCGAAATCGACCACGCCGGCCCCGGCACCCAATACTTCGTCCCCCGCAAAAATTGAGCGGCTTGATAGAGAATTATGTTGAAGTTGACAGCGAAGGCTGATGGACCGGCGAGCACGTGACAGGTCGGCCTGCGGTACGATAAAAAGTTGGGAAGTGGCGAACTCCGCTAGAAGCGAAGTTCCGTCTACCGTTCAGTGGAGAACCATCGCCATGCCTCGCGAGATACGCGCTCAGCGATGATGGGCGCGGCCCTGCTAGTAGCCTCGATAAACTCCTCCGAAGCTTCGAGATCAGAAGGATCGATGAAGACGCGCTTGTCCAAGTCGAGTCGAAGGGCCTTACTTTTTTCGATACCTCGAACCGAATAGCGGATCAGTGCAAATGGAGCATAGTGTCCCGCGTTGACTTCTGCGCGGAGAAATCGGACTGCTGGATAGTCGACCGACGAAAGATCAAGGGGGATGATCCGGGTAGTTCGTCTCGTGTCTGTGGCTGGCATTTTTACACACCTACCCTCTAGTAGACTGCGGTGCGCCGTATAACACAATTTCGCGGAATATTGCCAACGGCAAGAATTTCTGCATCTCTCAACGATGCTGCAAGACCCCAAACGATGCTGCAAGACCCCAAATGAAGGGACTTACGGTGGCGTAGCGCACTCCGATTCCACCTGCAGTCGATTGCGGTATAGGCAGGGGCAAAAAAAAGGCCATCAGCGAAGACACGACTCCCAACAAGACCGTCGGGTATCCGTCATGCTGGTACCCCACAGGATCAAAAGGTCCAACTGCCGCCGCTGCAATTTCTTTGAGCGGATCAATCAGAGTGAACCCAGATGACGGGCCATTGATTTCGATTTCGTACACGTAGGCGGGCGCATGTACCGTAGGCTGATTTGTACCCGTCTCAAGCGCGTAGTGCAATGCTACTGGATGCGACCGCGTGAGCGAAATGTATGGGCTCAGTGTCAGACCCTGCGCGACATGTTGGATGATTCTGGTGGTTGATGGCGTGATACCCGGATCGCGAGGTTGAAACCCCAAGGCCGTGGCGTCATTGAGGTTCCAGTACGTCCCTGTTCCCGCCCCTCGATAGTAAATTGGCATAACGGCTCCTTGTGCACCTTTTGTCAGGCTGAGGCAACAACTCGCCGTAAGGCTGCAAGCACAGTGTCTTGACAAAATATGCTTGCTGCTGTAGGCTACGTACTGCAAGCATCTAAGGAGAACGGCAAGTATGGTTGACGAGACTCCTCAATCTAAAGGCGGGATCGCCCGAGCACAGGCCCTATCGTCAGAAAAGCGCATTGAAATTGCTCGCATCGCTGCTGAATCGCGGTGGAGCAATGTCCCCAAAGCGATAACTGAAACCAGAGTCCTCAAGATTGGTGATGCCGAGATTCCGTGCGCAGTTCTAGAAGACCAGCGCCGCGTGCTGACTCAGGAAGGTGTTCTTCATGCGATTGGACGCGCAAAAAAAGCCAAGGGCGGACAAGGCGCGTCCGTGGTCGACAACCCGCCCGCTTTTCTGGCGGCGAAAAACCTAAGGCCCTTCATTTCTGAGGATTTAATCAGATCGACGACTCCGATTCTCTTTAGGGCATTCAGTGAGCGTGGCGCAGTGCGGGCTTTCGGGTATGACGCAAGACTACTTCCCGAAATCTGTAAAGTTTTCGTCGACGCAAAGCAGGCTAGAAAGTTACTTCCGAGCCAGCTTCATATCGCCGAAAAGTGCGAGCTACTTCTTAAAGCTTTGGCCGGGATTGGAATCATTGCTCTCGTCGACGAGGTTACGGGTCACCAAGCACAACGTGATAGAGCAGATCTACAGAAAATCCTCGAAAAATACATCAATCCTGAACTCATTCCGTTACCGTGGACCAAGCGATTTCCGGAAGAGTTTTATAAGGAACTATTCCGGCTGCATCGATGGCAGTACAGCCCTCCCTCTGTGAAGCGGCCAAGACTTTTGAGTTCTCTGACCGCAAGACTTGTCTATAAGCAATTGCCCCCGGGGGTTTGGGAAGAACTTAAGCGTGTTAATCCCGCGAACGATGAGGGACTGAGGAAGCATCCTCACTGGAGGCACTTATCCAAAGACATCGGGAACGAGCATCTGGCGAATCAGTTGATCGCCGTTACTACACTGATGCGGTCGGCACCAAATTGGCGGGCCTTTGAACGCCTGTTTGAGCGTGCATTCCCACCAAAGCAATTGTCTCCCCAGATAAACCTCGCCCTGGCTTACAAAGATGATGAGAGTGTGATTCCTGCTCTCGGTTGATATGCGGCGCGTAACGGCGTCGAAACTTGAGTTCGAGGTTCAGGGCCCTAATCGGGGATGAACTCTTCAGCGTGACCTGGCCGGATTTTCTGTGCCACTACTGTGGTATGGATAACTGTCACAACGTTCCCTCCCGATTGGGCCGGCCCCTTGGGCGACGCCAGCCTTGCCGAAAAATAATTTCTGACGGAACGAAGCTACCCTTGGTGTCGGAGCGCTTTCAAACCACAATGGGTGGTATAAATTCCTATCTTCCGCTTTTTCGATCAATCAGAATCGCGCCTGCGGCAGGGGCTCGCACGATCGCCATCCATCACCTCACGCTTGACATAAGCGAAGAAATAGCGAAAATAGGTCGCTTCAAGGAGGACATCCAATGGCGACCTGGAATGAATTCGAAACCGACGCGCCCGATATCGCGGCGGCGGGACGACAGATGCTCTATCAATTCGGCGTTGGCCTCGCCTTCCTCGCGACGCTGCGGAAAGACGGGGCGCCGCGCCTGCATCCGATTTGCCCCACCATCGTCGACGGCCACCTCTACGCGCTCATCGGCCCGACCCCCAAGCGCGCCGACCTCCGGCGCGACGGCCGCTACGCGCTGCACACCTTCCCGCCGGTGGACGTCGACGACGAGTTCCTCGTGATGGGCCGCGCGACGTTCATCGACAGCGAAGCGATCGCCGACAAGGTCCGTAGCGACCTCGTCGGACGCGGCATGACCACCACCAACGATGAACTTGCGTTCGAGTTCCGCATCGAAAGCGTGATGCATGCGAAGTACCCGGGCGGCCACGGCACCTGGCCGCCGAAGTATTCGATTTGGAAATCGCGCTGATGCTGTGACACAAGCCGATGGCCTCGAAAGACAAATCACCGCAGCTCGCGATCGGCTTTCGCGTCAAGACTGGCCGCGCGACTGCGATCGTGATGGCGGGACCGGCGTCCACGCCGCGTGTCTTATCGCGCAGGAGTTTGCAACTCTGGGATCCTGTGATCCCCGAGTCCCATCAGCCATTCCATGCTGAGCTCGAACTGCCGCCCGCCGAAAGCGCGCGCGTCGTGCCGCAGGCTCTGAAAGCCGTCGAGCGCGTCGCGCTGTCCGCGTTGCGGGAGCTGGTCGATGAGATCCAGCCCGCGTTGGGCTCGATACTTGGAATCGCGCTCGTCGCTGGCAGCGGCACCGATCCCGAATCGATTCGCAATCCTCACACGCGCGCGCACGCCCGCGAGGGCCAGCTCTTCCCGCACGCGCTCTCGGCAGCTGCAAAGACGATGCGCATACCGGCGCTCACGCTCGTCGAGTCTGAAGTCTTCACCAGCGCGGCCGCAAAGCTTGGGAAATCTCCCGACGCAATCAAGCTCGCCGTGACTGAATTAGGCAGCGCCGTCGGCAAGCCGTGGAGCGCCGAAGAAAAAGCCGCCGCGGCCGCCGCCTGGATCGTGCTTGCAGATCGATGACTACGCGTCGCGATCGTTGAACGCGATCTCGATATTGTCCGCCAGCTTGAAATCTTTGTCGGTCACTCCGCCCTCGCTATGCGTCGAGCACGAGAACGTCACGCGCGTGTAGTTGATCGTAATGTCGGAATGATGGTCGGCGGCCTCAGCGATTTCGGCGACCTTCTGCACGAACTCGATGCCGTGAAGGTACTCCTTGAACTTGAACATCTTGCTGATGGCGTTGTCCTTGTACTCCCATCCGGGGAGCGCCTTCAGCTTCTCCGCTATCTGCTCCGCGCTCAGCTTCGCCATCTGCGTGTCCTCCGATTCCGGCCCGGTCCCCATCCTAGTCCCGCGCATAGCGATCGCAAACGACGCGGCGTTATCCACGTCGCGCGCGCCTGTGGTAATACAGGCTTGAGAGACCGAAACGTAAACAGGGGACGCTGAAAAGACGATGGCCAACAAATACGTTACCGACGAAGCCCGCAAGCAAATCGGCAAGACTTCCGAGCCGCGAACTTACGAGGTCGAGCGCGGCGCGATTCGCCGCTTCGCCGAGGCGATCGAGGATCGCAATCCGCTCTTCAACAGCGAGCGCGACGCGCGCCAGACCCGCTTCGGCAGCATGATCGCGCCGCCCACTTTCTGCCGCTCGATGGGCTCGCCGATTCCCGATATCAAGCTCGACATGCCGACCTTCCGCGGCCTCGACGGCGGCTCCGACTGGGAGTACTTCGTGCCGATTCGCGCCGGCGACCGCATCACCGTGCAATCCAGGCTCGTCGATTTGCGCGAGGCCGCCGGCCGGCTTGGCCCGATGGTGTTCAGCACGGTCGAGACCACTTATACCAATCAGTTCGGCGAGGTCTGCGT
This sequence comes from Binatus sp. (SeqCode), assembly GCF_035272065.1. Lineage (GTDB taxonomy): Bacteria > Desulfobacterota > Binatia > Binatales > Binataceae > Binatus. The sequence goes on along the minus strand of NZ_DATEQZ010000114.1, from coordinate 35,411 downwards.
CATTCAACGCTCCACCGGAATCCGCTACTAGAGTTATTCGAGAGGATGCCTACGATGGCGAAACAAACCTATTTCGAAGATGTCGAAGTCGGCACCGAGATCGGACCGCTCGAAAAAAATCCGACCACCCAGCAGCTCGTCCGCTATGCCGGCGCGTCGGGCGACTTCTATCAAATCCATTACGACAAGGATTTCGCGGTCGGCAACGGCCTCCCCGGCGTAATCCTGCACGGCGCGTTGAAGAACGCGTTCCTCGGTCACCTGATGACCGACTTCGCCGGCGAGCTCGGATGGCTGCGCAAGCTCGGCGTGCAGTACCGCGGGATGGATCAGCCGGGCACCAAGGTCGTCGCGCGCGGCAAGGTCTCCAAGAAATACACCGACGGCAGCCATCACATGGTCGATTGCGAAATCTGGCTCGAGAACGCCAAGGGCGAGAAGACCACGCCGGGCTCCGCCACCGTAATCCTGCCCTCGCGCGCCGCGAGCCGTTGAGGTAACCCGCGATGCCGATCCGGCGCGAATTCCCGCCGCGATCGCTGAACGCCGAGGCTCTTAACGAGGGCCGCGTCGATTCGCACTACACCAAGGTGCTGCTGCGCCTGCTCGCCGCGCATGCGATGGCCGAGAAGCTCACCGCTATCGGTTACCAGCGCGCGCTCGCGACGCTCGACAACCCCGATCTTCGCCCCATCGTCGAGAAGAACTTCGCCGAGGAAAAGAAGCACGCGCGACTTATCTACGATGCGCTCGAAGAACTCGGCGTGTCGCAGCAAGCCGCCGACCGCTCGATGATCGCCGTGCTCAAGGCGCCCTCCTTCGACGCGCCCAGTTACTTCGCGTCGAAGGCCGAAGGCGAGCTTGACCTCCTGATGGCGTCGCTGAGCCTCGACACCACCGGCCTCATCATGATCGGCGAGAACTACAAGGAATCCAGCTACGCGCCCCATGCGCGCGCCGCCGAAATAATTCTCGACGAGGAAGCCGACCACGAAATCTTCGCCTCGCGGCAGCTTGGCGACGCCGTCGAGCATTTCGGCGTCAAGTCGGTCAACACCGCGCTGCGCCGATGGATCCCGCGCGCAGTGAATTTCTTCGGCCCGCCTGGCACCGGCTTCACCTACGACTGCATCCGCTATGGTCTGAAATCCCGCGACAACGAAGAACTTGCCGAGCTCTACGTCACGATGCTGTCGAGGCGATGCGAACAGCTAGGCCTCGAGATGCCCGCCCTCACGGCAACCTATCCCCACTCCCTCGCCTGATTCGGGGCCGCGCGGCGGCGTCAGTCGGTGACGTCCAGCGCGCGCAATGCCAGGCCGCGCGCAACGGAGGTGAACTCGTCGCCCATTCGGATTCGATCGGCGCCGAAGCGCTGGATAAAAATCCGCCGCACCGCCGGCACGAACGACGATCCTCCGGTCAGGAACACGCTGTCGATCGCGTCGGGCTTGAGTGCGACCGTCTTCATCAGCCGATCGACGCATCCGGCGATCTGTTCGAGATAGCGCGCGATCCAATTTTCGAAATCAGGCCGCGCAACTATCCTCTCGATCAGGACCGGCGGATCGGAAAACATGAAGTCCGCCGCTTCCAGCGCGGAGAGCTCGAGCTTGGTCTTCTCCACCGCTCGAAACAGGAAGTAGCCGAGATCGTTTTCCACTATATGAATCAGCGCGGCGATCTTTTCCGGTTCGAAGGATTCGCGCTTCAGTTCGTCGAACTTCAGCATCGTCGCGCGAGCTTTCAGGAACGACAGATGGTGCCATCGCTCCAGATTTGTGTACGGCCAGGTCGGCGCCGGCAGCACCATCCCGTACGGCGAGCGGTACTTCGTGCCGCGGCCGAGCGCGGGCGCGACCAGGTGACGCATCATGCGGCTGTCGAAGGCGTCGCCCGCGATGCCGACGCCGTCGTTGCCCAGGATCTCGTAGCGCGCCGCGCCATGCTTCGCGGCCGCTCGCGGCTTCAGTTGCAACACCGAGAAGTCGCTGGTGCCGCCGCCGAAGTCCGCGATCAGCACCGTCTCGTCGCGCGTGATTCGCAGCGCGTAGTCATACGCCGCCGCAACCGGCTCGTACTCGAACACAACGTCGGTCCATCCCGCGCGCCGAATCGCGATGTCGAGCCGGCTGCGTGCGAGCGCCTCGTCCGGATTGCCGGCAGCCGCGAAGTGAACGGGGCGGCCAACCACGATTCGCGGCGGCAATTCGCCGAATTGCGCGATCGCCGCATCGCGGAGCGCGCTGATGATCGGCGCGATCAAATCTCCAAGCGTGTACGTCTCACCCATGACGTCGGTGGACTCGAAAGTCTTGTCGGCCAGGAACGACTTGAGCGATTGCACGAGCCGCCCGTTGCCCGCGGCCGCGAGGTAGCGCCGAATCGCGTCGTTGCCGACCGAGACGGCTGAATCGGTGCCGCCGGTTTCTTCGACCGCCTCGAAAAACAGAATCGAGCGGAACGTCTCGGACACATCGCCACGCTCGGCGGCGGGAAACCGCGCCAGGCGCGGCGAACCATCTGGGCCGACGATCGCTATCGCACTGTTGGTGGTGCCGAAATCGAGACCGACCGCCTCAACTTTTGCCGCCGTGCGAGCGCGGGAGATTTCCTGCGTCATGCGTTCACGATCAAGGCGCGTCGAACTCTTGTCAACGTTGAGGATCGCGCATATACTGGCCAAACCCTCAGGATGTGGATCGCCATGCGAACTGCATCCGCCAAAGCCCGGTCCTTCAGCGGACGAGATTTCCTCGTCCGTATTTTTTTCAGGCGCGCATCGCCAGCGCGCGCAGGAGGGAGAGCATGCCGCCGGAAATTTCGGAGTCTGAAGTCGCCGCGCAATGGGATCGCAATGCCGATGTCGGGCCGACCAGGTGCGCAAGCGCTGGGACATTTTTCGCGAGCATTGGAACAATCCCGCGTTCCTCGAATTCGCCGGCGACCTGCGCGGCCAGACTGTGCTAGATGCCGGCTGCGGTGAGGGACACAACACGAGGATCTTCGCGCGACGCGGCGCCCGCATGACCGGCATCGATCTCTCCGGCAAAATGATCGCGCTCGCTGTCGCCGACGAAAAACGCGAGCCACTGGGAATCCGCTACGAGCGCGCTTCCTACACCGACCTCGCAAACTTCAGTGCGGATTCTTTCGACGCGGTCATCTCGACAATGGCGCTAATGGACGGTCCCGATTTCCCCGGCGCGATGCGCGAAATCGCGCGCGTGCTGCGTCCGGGCGGGACGCTCGCGTTCAGCATCTTGCATCCATGTTTCGCGACCAAAGGCTTCGGCTGGCTCAGAGATGATTCGGGTCGCGCCATCAAATTCACCGTCGCGGATTACTTCAACGACGAAGCGTGGATCGAGCGCTGGAAATTCGGGCACGCACCAAACGCATCGCAGGTTGAGGAGTTTGGCGTGCCGCGCTTCGATCGCACGCTCGCCGACTACATCAACCCGACGGTCTCTGCTGGTCTCAGGCTCGACGAGATTCGCGAGCCGCGCGCGCCCGAGTCCGCCTGCAAATTGCATCCGGAGGCGTTTCGCAAATTTCGCGATCACGTCCCATTGTTCTTCTACGTTCGCGCGTCGAAGCCGTGAGACTAAGAGTGACTCGCACCCTGACAGGAATCCTGGCGGCGGCTTTTTGCACGATGCTCGCAGGATGCGGCGCGCAGGGCGAAGCGTATCAGCCGAGGGCGGCGCCCGCGTCGCGGAGCGTTATCTACATCTATCGGCCGTACGGGCTTATCAGTTCGCAGGTGAATCCGATGATTGTCTGCGGCCATGAGAGTATAGAATTGGAAACCGCCGGCTTTTACGAGTTCATCGCGGACACGGGCCCGATAACGTGTGCGACCCCGGCCGACGCGACGGCGGAGTTAAAGTTTGACGCGCACGCGGGCGAGAAATACTTCATCAAGGAGGACGTCGCGTCCAGCGGCGTCGCCGGCAGCAACGTGCATTTCAAATTGATGGATGCCGAGGTGGGCGAGGACGAGATAAAGGAATGCAGCCGCCAGGGAATAAGGCAGTGAATCAAATGCCGCGAATCATAACCCTGCTGCCGAGCGCGACAGAGATCGTTTGCGCGCTCGGTTTCGAAGATCGATTGGTCGGCCGCTCGCACGAATGCGACTTCCCGCGCTCTGTAGTGCGCATCCCCGCGTTGACGGAACCGAAGTTCAATCCCGAGGGCACCAGCGCCGAGATCGACCAGCGAGTGAAAAAGATCGTCGGCGACGCGCTCTCGGTCTATCGCGTCCATGCGGCAATGCTGCGCGAACTTCGGCCCGACGTGATCGTCACGCAATCACAGTGCGAAGTGTGCGCGGTCAGCGAGCGTGACGTGGAAGCCGCAGTGGCAGAGTGGCTCGGCGCGCGCCCGAAGATCGTTTCGCTGGCGCCGTACGGCCTCGATGACATCTTTACCGACATGCAGCGGGTGGCGGATGCGCTCGATACTTCGGCACGCGGGACGGAACTCGTCGAGCGGCTGCGCATGCGACTCAGCAAGATTGCGGACCGAGCCCGCGGCGTGTCGGATCGCCCGAGCGTCGCAACGATTGAGTGGATCGATCCGCTGATGGCGGCGGGCAACTGGATGCCGACGCTGGTCGAGATGGCCGGTGGCGTAAATCTTTTCGGCAAAGCGGGCGAGCATTCGCCGTGGATGAAATTCGACGAGCTGGTCGCCAAAGATCCGGACGTGATTTTGATCTCGCCGTGCGGCTTCAACATGGATCGCGCGGCGCAGGATCTGCCCGCGGTGACGAATCGTGCGGAGTGGCACGGGCTCAAGGCGGTGCGCGGCGGGCGCGTCTTCATGGCCGACGGCAATCAGTATTTCAACCGGCCCGGTCCGCGAATCGTGGAGTCGCTGGAGATTCTCGCCGAGATCGCGCACCCGGAGCTGTTCCATTTCGATCACGAAGGCTCCAGCTGGCGGCGACTGCAGTAGCAACGAAGAGCTATTTTTTCGCGAGATAAGCCATCCCGACGCGGGCCGGCGTGAGATTTATTCCGAACTCATCGACCAGCGGTTTGATGTTGCATGCGTTGTCAGCCGTGACGAAGGTGACCGCGTCGCGCGACAGCAATGGCTTGGGCATCTTTTCGAGCAGGCCGCCGACACCGCGCATGATCCCTTCCGGAATATGAAACAGCGGGCGGCGATGTCCGCTCGCGTCCATGATGATCCGCATCATCTCGTCAAACGTCATCAGATCAGGCCCGCCGATTTCGTAAGTTCCATTGCGGCCGCGTCCCGACACTGCGAGCATCACGCAAGCGGCGAGGTCGTCCACCAGCACCGGCTGAACTTTCTGCCGCCCGGTGCCGGGCACTCCGAAGACCGGCGCGAAACGTAGCGCACGGGCGAGACCGTTAACGACTTTGTCCTCCGGCCCGTACACCAGCGACGGGCGAAAGATCGTGTACGCCAGCCCCGACTCGCGGATCGCGCGCTCGGCGCGGCCCTTGGCGCGAAAGCCGGGATGTGCGCTGTTCTCGTCGGCGGCGGCGCCGCTTATGTAGATGAACTGCTCGACGCCTGCTTGCTTCGCGGCTTCGACAAGCGCGACGGCGCCGCCATAGTCGATTCGCTCGAAGGTGAGGCCACGGCGCGGATTTTCGACCGGGTAGCCGTCAAACTGGATCGCATCGACAATCGCGCTAGCGCCCAGGAGCGCGTCCTTCAGCGATGCGGACTGCGCGATGTCTCCGTGGACAAATTCGACGCCGGCCAAATCGAGCTGCGCACGCGCCTTCTCGGGATTTCGCGTGAGCACGTGCACTTTGATTCCGCCAACCGCGACCAAGCGGCGAGCGATCGCGCGACCGATGAATCCCGAGCCGCCCGCGAGCGCGACAATTCTTCCGTCCATTGATTTGATTCTGAGCTTGACTCCGCGGCGAGGCTATTGGTTCCGCCAGCGTGGCGAGAACCGCTCGCGCGCGATGAACTCGCCGCGTCCGGCGGGTGCGTCGACCTTGCGATCGGTAACGATTGGCCTGCCGCGCGAGATTGTCATCTTCGGCCATCCGGTGACTTCGAACCCTTCGAACGGATCGTAGTCGGAGCGCGAGTGCATCTCGCGGCTGTTGATTACGACTCTGCAAGCGGGGTCGAAGACCACCAGGTCGGCGGCGGCGCCCTCGACGATCGCGCCCTTGCGCGGATACATGCCGAAAATTTTCGCGGCGTTGGTCGCCGTCAGATCGACCCATCGCGAAATCGAGAGGCGGCCCTTCGCGACGCCTTCAGAATAGAGCATCGGCACGAGCGTCTCGAGGTTGGACATCCCCGGCGGCATCCGCGTGAAGCGATTGGCGGAAATTTTGCGCTCGAGAGTCCAACTGCAGTGATCGGTCGCGACGACGTCCACGGTGCCGTCCTCGAGCGCGGCCCAAAGCGCGTCGCGATGCTCGGCGCTGCGCAGCGGAGGATAGCCGACGTACTTCGCGCCGTTGGGTTCGAGGAAGCGCTCTTCGGTCAAATACAGATAAATGGGCCGGGTCTCGGCGAGCACGACGCGGCCGCGGGAGCGCGCGCGGCGGATTTCGTCGACAGCCTCGCGGCTCGACAGATGCACGAAGTAGGCGGGCGTGCCGGACAACTCGGTCATCGCGAGCGCGCGCCGGACCGCGGCGGCCTCGGACAACGGCGGGCGGCTGGCCGCGAAGTGCGTCACGTCATGCTTGTCGGCGGCGAGCAGACGCTCGGTGCAAAATCCGATCAGGTGCTCGTCCTCGGCGTGAATCGCAAGCAGGGCACCGCTATCGCCTGCCACTCTGAACGCGCGCATGAAGTCGCGCGCGCGAGCCTCGAAACCTTGCATCATGAAGATCTTGAAACTGGTGACTCCGCGCTCGACGACGCGCGGAATTTCGGCGATCGCCTCGGGCGACGGATCGAGCAGTGCAACGTGAAAGCCGTAATCGATGAGCGCGCGAGCGCGCGCCTTGGCGCTCCATTTTTCGATCGCATCGGCGAGCGAGCCGCCATGCGCCTGGAATGCATAGTCGACGATCGTCGTAACCCCGCCGGCGACCGCGGCCGCGGTGCCCGACTTGAAGTCGTCGATGGTGTGCATCGAGAACATCTCGGCGTCGAGATGTGTATGCGGATCGACGGCGCCGGGAATGAGGAGCATCCCACGGGCGTCGATGGTGCGACGCGCAGATTCGAGCGCGCCTGGCGGCGCGATGTTCACGATCTTTTCCGCGATCACGCCAACATCAGCCGGAGCGACGCCAGAGGGCGTTACTACAGTTGCGCCGACGATCGCGAGATCGAGCATCGCGACGACTCTAGGCTAGACGTGCTTTCGGTGCGGTCGATGAATGAGGGGGCGCGGCGTTCGGCGACGGCGGACGCGCTTCAACGGATGCAGTTTCCGAGTTGAAGCCGGTTTCTCGGCGTGGGTTGCCTCGATCAGAGGCGTCAGCGAGAAGCGCGAGACTTCGGGCGGGCAGTTGATGCGGATCCTCAGCCAAAACGTGCCCAGGCCGCGATTGGTATAGATGTAAAAATCTTCGTAACGGTTGAGGCCCGAGTAAAATTCCTTGCCGATGCGCAGAATCGATTTCAGCGGAGATCCATAAAACGGAATTCGCACGACGCCGCCGTGAGTGTGGCCGGAGAGCATCACGCCCGGCCTCAGATGACGCGTGTACAGGGCGGTATCCGGATTGTGCGCGAGGACGATTGTGCAGTCATCGCGGTTGACGTCGCCGAACGCGCGCGCCGGCTCGGCGCGCCGCGACCACAGATCGTCGATGCCGACGACCATCAGTTGCTCGTTGCGCACGAAGAGCCGGCGACTCTCGTTGGCGAGCACGTCCGCGCCGGCGCGCTTGAGTCCCTCGGTAATCCGCTCGGCCGACGACCAGTGGTCATGATTGCCGAGGATCGCGAACAGGCCGGACCGCGGGCGCAGATGTTTCAGCGTGTCGCGAAAGGCGCCGAGATAACGATGCATCGTGTCTGGGCCGGAAAAATAATCGCCGGTGAGAAAGATGAGGTCCGGATTCTGTTGATTGATCGCTTCGACGGCCAGCGCCAGGCGCTCGAGGTCCTCGTCGCGATCGACGTGGAAGTCGCTTATCTGGCATGCGACGAGTCCGCGCAAAACGCCGGGCAATCCGCGCACCGGCAGGTCAATCTCGGATACTTTGATCTCGTCGATCGTCCGCCGCCACATGCGATGGAGCGGGCGCAGCGCCAGCGGAGGCTTCGCCTTCGCGCGGCCGGCAGCGGCAGCGATCGGCTTGTGCGACGGCAAGTCGTCGATCAGTTCGGCAGTGGGCATCGGATCATCGATACTAGAATACTTCGACCAGGCGGCGAAAGGAGGTTAGTTCGATAATCCGATCGCCGGCTCCATTGATTTCTTCGTGCTCGAGTTCCCAGGTATGCGGATGCGGAATGAAAACCGCGCGCAGGCCGGCGGCGACGGCGGGATTGATGTCCGAGCGCGGACTGTTGCCGATCATAAATGTCAGCGACGGATCGAGGTTGGCGTCGCGCACGAGGCGTCGATACGCGTCGACATCTTTCTCGCGCGGCGTCTCAACGCGATCGAATAGCGGCCCCAGCCCGGAGCGCGCGAGCTTCTGCAACTGTTCGTCGCGCTGGCCCTTGGTGAACATCAGCAGCCGATGACGCTGCGAAAGTTCTTGCAGCGTCGGTTCGACGTCGGGCAGTAGTGCACACTCGCGCTCGAGCAGATGCGCACCGATGCGCTCGATCTCGTCGCGCAAGCCGTCGTGACCGGCAGGCGCGAGTTCATCGGCCGCCTGATGCAGCGCTCTAACGTAAGGACGGCGGCCATAGCCGTGCGTTTTGATCAGAGTGATTTCGGCGCGGCGCACCGCGGCGTGAATCTCAATGCGCGACAGACCGAGGCCCGCGTCGCCGACGGCCGCAGCAAAATCATCGAATGCCTCGAGAAAATGGATATTGGAATCCCAGAGCGTGTCGTCGGCGTCGAAGACGAGATTCAACCACTCAGTCGCGGAAGAGGACATCTATATACAGAGTACCGGCGCGCGCCGAGGCGGGCAATTGCAGGGGTGACCCCTGCACCCAGTGATAAGAAGTTAGGCGCGGGCGGTGGGAAGTGCGGCGGGCAGAACGATCAGCGCGCCCGTCGAGGGATTGCGCCCGACGTACACGTCGGTTTCGTAAACGCGGCGCAGATTCTCCGCCGTCAGAACTTTGGCGGGGGTTCCATACGCGACCTCGGCGCCGTCGGCGAGCAGCAGCACGCGATCGGCATACAGCGCGGCGGCATTGAGATCGTGAAGCGTCGCGACCACGGCCATGCCGCGCTCGGCGCACAGCTCGCGAAAGCGCGCGAAAATTTCGGCGACGTGCTTGAGATCGAGGAACGCGGTCGGCTCGTCGAGCAGCGCAATCTTCGGCTCCTGTGCGAGGGCGCGCGCCAGGAACACGCGCTTGCGCTCGCCGCCGGACAGTTCCTGCACGTGGCGCGCCGCAAGATCGCGCAGATCGAAGCGCTCGAGCGCGGCCAATGCGATCTCCAAATCGTGCGGGCTCTCGAAGCGAAAGGCGCCGAGATGCGGGGCGCGGCCCATCAGTACGATTTCCAGCACCGTGAAGCAGAATGCAACCGCGTTTTCCTGGCCCACCGACGCGACCGTGCGCGCGAACTCGCGCCGCTCGATCGAATCGAGCGGGCGGCCGAATAGTTCGACGCTGCCCGCGCCTGGTTTAATCGAGCCGCCGAGAACCTTGAGCAGCGTGGACTTGCCCGCGCCGTTGGGACCGACGATCGCAAGCATCTCTCCGGCCGCGACCTCGATCGACACGCCATGCAGCACGGGCACGCCGGGATATCCCGCGTGAATCGCACTCGCACGCATAGCGATGACGGTATCGCGCGGCGGCGGCGTCATAGGCAAAGCGGCCTCCGCCCTTCGCGGCGCAGCATGTAGATGAAGAAGGGGCCGCCGCATAGCGCGGTGATCGCGCCGACGGGAATTTCGGCAGGTGCGATTGCGACGCGTGCGACCAGGTCCGCGGCGACCATGAATGCGGCGCCGCCAATCAGCGACGCCGGCAGCAGCAGCCTATGATCGGCGCCGAATCTCAATCGCAAAGTATGCGGAACGATTAATCCAACGAACGAAATGATTCCGCTGACGGAAACCGCGGCGCCGATCATGACCGAGGTCGCGACGAAGATGGTGCGCCGAAGGCGGTCCACGTCGACGCCAAGCTCAGTGGCTGACTCGTCGCCGAGGCTGAGCAGGTTCAAATCGCGAGCGCGATACATCAGGACGGCAAAGCCCGCTAGCCCGAGACCCGCGACCATCGCCGCTTCGCCGTAGGTAGGCGCCTCGAGGCTGCCCATCAGCCAGAACAGAATGCTGTGCGCGAAATAGAAGTTCACGACGCTGTTCACGAGCATTATTGCCGCGCCCCAGAACGAGTTGAAGATGACGCCGACCAGCAGCAACGTGAACGGTTCGAGCTGGCCGTCGACCATCGCGAGCCGGTAAACCGCGACGGTCGAGAGCAGCGCCGCGCCGAATGCGCACAGCGGGACGACGGCCTCGCCACCGCCGAGTTTCGCGGACATCACGAGCGCGAGTATCGCGCCGAGCGCACCGGCGCCGGAGATTCCCAGGATGCCGCCCTCGGCCAACGGATTGCGCACGAGCGCTTGCAGAGCCGTTCCTACCGCGGCCAACATCGCGCCGACGATCACGCCCATCAGGACGCGCGGCAATCGGGCGCCGAAGAAAATCGCGTGATCGGGACTTTCGGGATCGGAAAAAGCGCGCGCGAGGCTGATATGCGCCGTGCCGAACAACATGCCCGCGAGCGCACAAACGATCAGCAGAACCGTGAGCGCGCCGAGAATCGAGAGCAGCCGCGCGCGCGTCAGGTGCGCGGCCGGTGCAGGCTTGCTTGCGGACGCATTCATTTGCCGGCACCGGCGGCGCCGCGATCCCACGCTTCGGGATGAATCTTGCGCGCCATTATCTCGAGCGATTGTCCCACACGCGGACCGGAATGGAGCATGGGATCCTCCGCATAGCCGAAGACTCGATGATCGCGCACCGCGGGAATGGTCGGATATTTCCCCCAAAAATCACTTGACGACGCCGCATCGGAACCCATCGCACCGTCGAGGATGACCTCGGGACGCATCGCGATGATGAACTCCATGCTGAGATGCGGCCACTGCTCGCCGGCGGCCGCGGCGATGTTGTCGGCGCGTGCGATGTGCATGAGCTCGTCGAGGTAAGTGCCGGAGCCAACCGCGACGATCGGCTGATGACCGACGAGCATCAATGCGCGCAGGGGTTTGACGTTCGCGAGGCGATTTTGGACTGCGGCGATCTGATCTTGAATCTGCGCGACGAGGCGGCGCGCTTCATTCTCGCGACTTATTCGCGCACCGACTTTTTCAATGCTGTTTTCGATTTCTTGCAATGAGTCGTCGCTGACCAGCAGCACCGGATAGCCCATCGAATTTAACGCGCGAATCTGGCGCACGTCCGACGACAGTTCAAGCCCGACGACCAAGGTGGGGCGGAGCGCGATGATCGCCTCGAGATTCGGCGTCAGAAAGGAACCGACTCGCGGCAGGTCGCGCACCTGCGGCGGGTAGTCGCAATACTGCGAGACGCCGACCACGTCGGGACCCGCGCCGAGCGCAAACAGCGTCTCGGTCACACTCGGCGCGAGCGACACGATGCGCATAGGTGCGGCCGCGTTCGCCGGCGAGGCGAGCGTCAATGCATACAGGGAGAGCGCGGCGGCGGCCGCGAGTCGATACAAGCCCACCTCGCGAAACTACCCGATCGCACCGGCGCCGGTAAGCGTCCCTCGCGCTTTGTTGCATCCACGCGACGCGCTCAACTAGCCTCGTCGGGACGAGGAATAGCGCTGTGCTCAAGATTGCCGTTTGCATCAAGCAGATTCCGCTGATCGAAGAAGCCAACTTCGATGCGACGACCAAGACGATCAAGCGCGACGGGCCCAACGTGATCAGCGCGTTCGATCTGCGTGCGATCTCGCTCGCCGTCGAGGTGAAAAATCGCCACGGCGCGGAGACTACCGTCGTCACCATGGGACCGCCGCAGGCGCGCGGGGCTCTCGTCAATGCGCTCGCTATGGGGATGGACTACGCGGTGCACTTGGAAGACCGCGCGTTCGCGGGCGCCGATACGCTCGCGACGGCGCGCGCGCTCGCGCTTTGGCTGGCGCGCGGAAACTTCGATCTGATCATGCTCGGCAAGTACTCGCTCGATGCGGAGACGGGGCAGGTCGGCCCCGAGATCGCGGAACTGATCGGCGCCGCGCAGATCACCGGTGCGCGAAAGCTGGAAATCGACGGTCGTATGCTTCGCGCCGAGCGTGAAAACGACGAAGGCTTTGATGAGGTCGAGGCGGAGATGCCCGCGGTCATCACCTGCGCCGAGCGTGTCGCGCAACCGGTCAAGGTCAAGCCGGGCGCTTCCGAGGAGGCGGAGACCAGGCCGATCCAGATTGTGCGCGCCGGGGAGCTCGGCGCCGACGCAAAAGAATTCGGACTCGCTGGTTCTCCGACGTGGGTGCAGGAAGTTCGCGTCGTCGCAACGCCAAAGACCGAATGCAAATTCATCGACGCGGCTGATCCAGAACGCGCCGCGGCCGAGGTCATGTCGGCGCTCGGAGCACTCGGCGCGCTCGAACCCCGCGTGCACGATCGCCGTCCGATCGCAGCGGCGCGGCGAGCGAGCAAGCGCGGTCACGACGTCTGGATCGTGTGCGAAACTGATCTTGAAGGCCGCATTACGCGCGGCACGCTCGAGCTGGTTTCGCGCGGCGACGAACTCGCATCGCGTCTCGGTGGCGCGGTGTTCGCGGTGGGGTTCGACGTCGGCATCGCGCGGCACGCGGGATTGCTCGCGAGTTTCGGCGCCGACCAAGTGCTGACGATCGAGCATCCGGCGCTGAATTCGTACACTCCCGAGGCCGCCGCCGAGGCGGTCGCGAAGGTCGTTTCGATGCACGCTCCGTGGGGAATTTTACTTGGCGCGACCGAGCGCGGGCGCGACTGGGGACCGCGACTCGCCGCCCGGCTGGGCTTGGGACTCACTGGCGACGCGATCGATATTGAGCTCGACGCGGAGAATCGGATGGTCGCGCTCAAGCCAGCCTTCGGCGGCAACATCGTCGCGCCGATTTACTCGAAAACGTTCCCGCAGATGGCGACGGTGCGGCCCGGCGTGCTCGAACTCGCGGCGCCGTCGGAAGCCAAGCAAGCCGAAATTCAAACTGTGCGCGTCGAGGTGAGCGCGCCGAAAAGCCGGTTGATAAAGGCGCACTCGACACTCGATCCCACGATTGTCCCGCTCGAAGGCGCCGAGGTTGTCGTCGGCATCGGCACCGGTGTCGGCGGACCCGAGGGCGTCGCGAGAGTCGCCGCGCTCGCGCGAGTGCTCGGCGCCGCAATGTGCGCGACGCGCCGCGTGACTGATCAAGGATGGGTGCCGCGACAGTTGCAGGTCGGGCTGACCGGCAAATCGATCGATCCGCGCCTCTATATTGCTGTCGGGGTACGCGGGGCGCCCAACCACACCTGCGGTTTCAAGCGCGCGCAGACCGTCGTCGCGATCAACAATGACGCCGACGCTTTGATCTTCGAGCGCGCGAATATCGGGCTGGTCGCCGAATGGCAGAGCATCCTGCCCGCGCTGCAGGACGCATTCCAGCGGCGCCTTGAATGAGCAGCTACGCCCGGATTTCGTAAAGCGCCGAAAACAAATCCTCGATCGGCAGCCGGCGAAAGTGCTTGAACCCCGCCGCCGCGACCAGCTCGCGCGCCTTCGCCTCGCCCATGCACGCGCCGATTCCCGCACCGCCGTGCGCGAGCGACGTCGTCATGCAGTAGAGAGTGCTCATCGAATACATCATGCGGCCCATCGGATTGATGTTGTCTTCGAGCTTCGACGACACGTTCACCTCGACCATCAGGTAAGTGCCGTCGGGCTTGAGCGCGGCGCGAATCGACTTCAGCAGCGCGTCGGGATCGACGGAATCGTGCACGACGTCGAAGGTCGAGATGAAATCGAACTGCGCGGCCGGCAGCTTCGTGCAATCGACGACTTCAAACTTTATTCGGTCCCCCAGACCTGCCGCCTTCGCGTTTGCGCGCGCACGCTCCAATGAGCCAGCATGCGCGTCGAAGCCGAAAACTCTGGCCTTGGGAAATGCGGACGCGATTGCGATCGCCGCGCGCCCGCTGCCACAGCCAACTTCCAGCGACGAGCCGCCTTCCGTCAGCTTCGCGACTACTTGCGGCATCGTCGGCAGCCATTTGCGAACCAATTGATGCCGATACATCGAGGCCGACGAACGCTCCATCGCTTCCCACGTCTCGGGCGGATACTCGCTCTGCGACACGCCGCGCCCGTCCTTGAACGACGCCATCACTTTCGGCGCAATCGACATCTGCGGGACGATCATTTCGATAAAGCCGCCGGCAAAGAACGGAGAGTCGTCGCGCGCCAGCACCATCGCATGCTCAGCCGGCATCGCGTAAGTCTTAGCCGCGACGTCGTAGTTCACGTATCCAGCCGCCGTCATCGCGCTGAGCCATTCGCGCAGATAACGCTCGCTGAGCCCGGTCTTATCCGCGAGCTGCGCGCTCGTGACCGCGCCCGCTTCGGCCAGCGCGCTGAAAATTCCCAGCCGGTCGCCAATATAGCTCAGGGCACCGAGCATCGCGGCGCCGATATCATTGGATACCTGCTTCGAGAATTTCTTGATCTTGTCCCAATCGAGCTGCTGCTTTTCGTCGGCCATCGGTTTCCTCCGCAGACCGGCAGTATCGATCAATCCGGCTTCCGCGGCTAGGCTCTCAGACCTCGGGCTCTGGATTAAGTTCTTCGGTTTTGGCTGGCGGTGCGCCGAACAGCGATAGCTGAGCGGGATTGTCATCTGTTTCCGCGACCGGCACGAACAGGCCGGGTTTCTCGACGAACACCCGAAATTTTTCAAAAAGATCGGCGAGCTTGTACTGGTAGTACTCGACGTTTTCGTCGGGTGCGTCGGGATTGTACTCCAACGCCATCTTCGCGAGCGCGCTGACGCTCGAAGTCGCGCGCCGCCCGGTGACGTAATATGAAATCTGATCGCCGGCGAGGTACGGCCGTTCGGCTTTGAGCGCGAGTTCGTAGGCTGCGGCGAGATTGCGGCTGTTGTCGCCGATCTTGTTGCGGTAGGTATCGAGCGAATCCTGCAGCGTCTCGGTCTTCATCAGTTCGGCGATTCCGATTTCGTGACGCGCGAGCCGCGCGCGATATTCGTCATGCAATTTTGGAATTTCGTCACGGCGATCCTCGAGCAGCAGGCGGAACATCTCTTCCATGAAGCGGCGCTGGAAACGTTCGAGTCCCCGCGAGCGCAGTCCTGAACCGCGAATCGTCATCTTCCCCGCATCGTCGAGCAGCACGTAGTTCTTCATTTTGTACGAGAACATCGCGGCGTAACGGCCGTCGATCTCGAGCCGGATGCCCTCGGGCATGATCGAGCCGACCTGCTCCAGGAGCCGCTCAGCGCCTTTCTCGTCGGCAGCGTCGGGCGGCGGTACGAAATAGATTCCGTCAGTATCGACCTCGATAACCTGTGCGCCGCGGTCCTCGAGTTCCGCCACTGCGCGCTGAATCAAATCGCGTCCGCGCTTCGTCAATGCGTTGGCCTCGCCAAAGTCGTTGAAGTGCCCGAGCGAAAACCCCAGGTAGCCGTAAAACGAATTGATCAGAATCTTGAACGTGAGCTGGAGCGCGTCGGCGTTACGGCGTTCAGTCCCCGTGAGTTCGCGCGCGAGCGCCTTGGCCTGCACCCGGAAGCTGCGCAAATCGCCGAGAAGCTTGAGAAACACGCCGAGGCGATCGGCAGCCGGCGCATGCCGGTATTGCAGCATCAACGACGGATACAGCGACGTCACGTCGCAGTGCAGGACGCCGTGCGCGACCCCGCATCGGCGAACCTCGGTGTAGCCGCCCGCGACCGGCGCCGGCTGCGAGGGTTCGGGAATGGAATGCCCGGCGGCGAGATACGCGCGCATCATGATCGCGTCAATCTTGGTCGCATTCCCGCGCAGCACTGCGCTTTGATAGGAATACGGGAATATCTGCGCCTGCACGAAGTAGCTGGGGGAGAGGGTCTCGGCAAGCGCACGCGTCTCGCGAGCGTCGTCGAGCGCGTACTCGTAGAGCTTCTCGGGCTCGTGCTTGAAGTAGTGGCTGATTTTCGACGCGTCGATATACACGCGATCCTTGCGCGCCAGCCCGAAATGTTGCGCGAGCTGCTTCAGCCCCAGGCTCTCCAGTTCGCGGCTCGAAATGTCGTAGTGCTGCGCGAGGATCCACGTGTCGATGATGTTGCGGCCGGGGATGTCGTAGCGGCGGTAGGCGATCGAACGTTCGGCAATCTGCATGCGCGACGGGCGCGCACGCAGCTCGCCGCCGTCGCGCCCCAGCTTCAACGGCACTCGATGGCGGCGCGCGCGAGCCTCGAGGTATTCAAGATCGAAGCGAAACAGATTGTGACCCTCGACGACGTCGGGATCGCGCTCCTGGACGATGCGCACCATCTCCTCGAGCATCGCACGCTCGTCTATCTCGGTGCCCTTGAGCAGGCGCTCGAAACCGGTCGAATCGGTGAGCGAGATCGCGATGACGCGGTCGCCCTCGCGCGCCGCCGACGGAAACTCAAACCCCGGCGAGATGTAGGTCTCGATGTCGAGCTGGAGTCGGCGCAGCTCGGCGAAATCCATCCCGATGAAAAATGTCGTCCCCGTCAGCATCAGATGCTGCTCGACGGGATCGGCCAGCACGAGATAGGGTGCGTCGGGCGCGTTGGGCGCCTTGCCTGTGCCGTTCCTGAGATGCCGCTTGGCGGCTTCCAGAGCCTCCAGTGAGCCGAAGGTGACGAGGACTTTATAACGGAAATCGCCTTCGAGCGCGCGCGTCTCGTGCGCCACCTTGAAGCCTTCGAGCAACGCGGAATTCTCAACCAGCGCGAACAGCCGAATCGGACGACGCTCGCGCGTCAGCTTGCCCGATAGGCGCTTGTACACGTCGATCTCGTTCTTCGATGCGACCTCGACCGCGACCACGCCCGGATCGGCGGAATCGCCGAACAGCAAGCGGTTGCAGTAAAACTGCGCCGAAATTTCCTGGTAGGTGGTCATCGCGATTCGTGTCTCTCGATTGTGCACCCGCGCCATCGCGTCAGACAACGCGTCCGCGCGAATAGATTCAGAGCACGCCGAGGTAGCCGAGACCAACTAGAAAAGTCGCATACGCCGCTCCGCCGATCATCAGCGTTGGCGTGCCGAGTTCGGAGTCGCGCAAGTTGACGTAAAGAATCACCACCGAGGCGAGCGCGATCGAGCCCGCGAGCAATTCGGGATTCGTCAAATGCCACGGCGAATACGCGAGCCCCAGCGCAACCGGGATGCACGACTGGAAAACCATCGCGCCCGTGATGTTGGCGAGCGCGAGATGGTCTTTGCCCTGCCGAATCCAGACGACCGAGTTGTATTTCTCGGGCAGTTCGGTCGCGAGCGGGCTCAGCATGAGCGAGAGCACGCCCGGATTCAGATGAGCATGCGCCGAGAACAGGATGATCTGATCGACGAACTCGATGGCGCCAACAAGGATCGCGAGCACGCCGACGGTCACTTGCGTGGCGATCGCCCATCCGCGCGGCTCGAGCGGATTCCCGCGCCAGATCGGCTCGAAATATAGTCCGTGCTCGACCACCGCGCCGGCCAAGCGCCGAAGCCGCAGCATCACGACCGTGTAGCTCGCGTACACGATCAGCAGCGCAACTGCGAGGACGTGGCGAAGTGCCGGGCCCAACTCGATTGTGCCCGCGATCACCAGGCATAGAAAAACCGGGAAGAAGAATGCGAGGTCCCGGCGTGCGTCCTCGCGTATCACTCTCAGCGCGATTCGGCCACGACGCTTGCGAAAGGCGAGCGCCGCGATGCCCATAACGAACAGCGCCACCGTGGACAGCATCAGCGGTGCGCCGATAATCGCTCCAAGTCCGACCGCGGTGTGGGCAGCCGCGGAATCGCGGCCGGTCAACAGCGCGACCGCCGGGATGAACGTCTCCGGCAGGGCGGTTCCGACCGCGGCGAGGATGCTGCCGACGGCGGCCTCGGCAATATGCAATCGATGCCCGGCCCATTCGACCCCATTGGTGAAAAGTTCCGAGCCTGCGAGGATTATCGCGAAGCTGAGCGCCAGGATTATCGCGTGTACTGCCAAGATTCTGCTCAAATAGGACCGAAGCGCTGTCGAGGATAGAGAGGCTGGCTCCCGTTTTCCACCGCGCGCTCATCTTACACAGCTTCAGTTTCGGTTTCTGGAAAAAGTTCGGCGCCGATGCAGCCAACCCGGCAAACCGTGCGTATAATATTTGTAATAGCCACCGACGACGGTTGATTTGCGGTGATGCTCCGGGCAAGAACGTGATTCGCCGAATGATCGCGCGGGCGCGCGGCGAGAAATAATTTGACTCTTATGGCAGCGATCTTTAGACTTTATCTTTGGTGTCGCTCACTTCTCGTCTGTATAAATGAGGCTACCTGATTCCGGGCTTGCGGCCGCAGCCACGGCCGCCTTGCGCGCCCATTTTCACGCATCGCATCGGCGGCCAACGTCCGTGCACAACGGAAGCAAAACGAATGAAGCAGAAGTACGAAGGTAAAGACCTACAGGGTCTTGTCGATCTCGGGCGCGAGCAGGGCTACCTGACTTTCGAGCAGGTCAACGACTACCTGCCGCAGGATGTCGCGTCGCCCACAGACCTGCGCGCCGCGCTCGACAGCTTCGAAGATCTCGATATCAAGGTGCTCGAGGAAGTCCCGACCGAAGGCGCCGACGAGGTCGAGGTCGACACCAAGGAAGAGGCCGAGGAGGCGCCCGAGGCCGCGCCGCCGGCGGCGGATTCGCTCGGTGAGTCGTCCGATCCGGTCCGGCTCTATCTCAAGGAGATGGGCAACTTCCAGCTTCTGTCGAGGGAGCAGGAAGTCGAGATCGCAAAGCGCATCGAGGCCGGCGAGAACGAAGTTGAAGAAGAAGTTCTGGGCTCGCCGATCATGCTCGATTTCGTGATTCGGGTGGGCGAGCGCGTTGAAGCAGGAGAAGCCGATCTTCGCGATGTGTTCGAGGATGCGGCCGAGACACCTGACGATCCCGACGAAGAGCGCGGACCCGAAGCCGACGAGCGCCAGCTCAAGAAGCTGAGTCTCGCGACCAGAAAGCTGACCGATCTGCGCACCAAGATCGAAGCAATCGAGGAAGAACTCCGCAACAAGCCCGGGCCGCGCCGCAAGCCCAAGCTCGACAAGAACCTCGCGCGCTACAACGAGCGCGTGAAAAAAGAATTGCGCACGATGGGACTGTCGCGCCGCCTGATGGAAGCCGTGATCGGAGAGATGCGCGACTTTCTGCAGCAGTACCGCGTCGCGCAGCACACGATCGCGAAATACGAGGAAGCGACCGGCCGCTCGCGCACGCATCTGCTCAAGGGAGCCGCCGAAGCCGAAGACCGCCGGCATGTTCTGAAGATCAATGACGTTCGCGAGAACCTGCTCGACATCGCGGCGCGGATTCGCCTAGCACAGAAGACGATCCGCGAAGTCGAAAAAAAGGCGAAGGACGAAGGCGAGGATTACGCGCGCAAGCTCGAGACGATCGCGGCAGGACAGGACAAGAGCCGCCGCGCGAAAAAGGAACTGACCGAGGCCAACCTGCGACTAGTCGTCAGCCTGGCTAAGCGCTACACCAATCGCGGGCTCGGTTTCCTCGACCTGATCCAGGAAGGCAACATCGGCCTGATGCGCGCGGTGGACAAGTTCGAGTATCAGCGCGGCTACAAATTCTCGACCTACGCGACGTGGTGGATTCGACAATCGATGTCGCGCGCGATCGCCGACCAGGGCCGCACCATCCGTATCCCGGTGCACATGGTCGAGACGATCAACAAGCTGCTGCGCGTCACGCGCCTGCTGGTACAGCGGCTCGGCCGCGAGCCCGGGCCCGAGGAAATCGCGGAACAGATGGAGATGCCGCTGGACAAGGTCCAGAAGGTGCTCAAGATCGTCAAGGAACCGATTTCGCTCGAAACCCCAATCGGCGACGAAGAAGAAAGTTCGCTCGGCGATTTTGTCGAGGACGAGCTCGCGCCGTCTCCCGTCGAGGCCGCAATCCAGGGCAACCTTGGCGAGCAGACGCGCAAGGTCCTCGCCACGCTGACACCGCGCGAGGAGCAAATCCTGCGTATGCGCTTCGGCATCGGGCAGAAGACCGACTACACGCTCGAGGAGGTCGGCAAGCAGTTCGCCGTCACCCGCGAGCGTATCCGCCAGATCGAGGCCAAGGCATTGCGCAAGCTGCGCCAGACCGGCAGATCGCGCAACCTCGAGGGCTTCCAGGAACGCGAGTAGCGCCCCAGGCTGTCATCCTGACCGAAGCGAGCAGCGCGAGCGGAGGAAGGATCTCGGACAGCTTCGCGCCAGCGAAGCCGGTACCGGTCTCCGGGGTGAGTCGTCGGGTTGTTGGAATCTGATCCCAAGGCTCGGGTGCGATCGCATCCGGGCCCTTTTTTTGTGCTACGAATTCGGTCGAGGCACTTCCCATGCTCACCCGCCCGAACATCATCCTGATTCTCGCCGACGACATGGGTTATGGCGACTTCGGATGCTTCAACTACGGCGCCTCGCGCACGCCGACCCTCGATCATCTTGTGAGCGAGGGTGTTTGCCTGACGCAGCATTACTCGGCTTCTCCCGTTTGCGCGCCGGCGCGAGCGTCACTGATGACAGGTCGCTATCCGCATCGCACCGGCGTAATCGATACGCTCGAGACGCGCGGTCTCGACCGCCTCGCACTGCGCGAGTTGACGATGGCCGAACTGCTGAAACGGGCGGGCTATGCGACCGGGCTGGTAGGCAAATGGCACAACGGCGCGTGCGACCCGCGCTACCATCCCAACCGACGCGGCTTCGACGAGTTCGCCGGATTTTCCGGCGGCTGGCAGCCCTACTACCAGTGGAATCTAGACCGCAACGGCTCTTTTTCGCGCGGCGACGGCCGCTACTTGACCGACGTCTTCACCAAGGAGGCCACGGAGTTCATCAGGCGTCATCGCAGCGATGCGTTTTTTCTCTACCTCGCGTACAACGCGCCGCATTTTCCCTTCGAAGCGCCCGAGGCCGACGCCGCGCCGTACAAGGCGAGCGGTAGCTTCACGCCCGCGGTCAGCCAAATCTACGCGATGATCGAATGCATGGATCGCGGGATCGCTCGCGTGCTCGACGCACTCGACGAATCCGGCCTGGCCGACAACACGATCGTGATGTTCTCGAGCGACAACGGTCCGCAGTTCGGCGGGGTGGGCGAGATGTGCACCGACCGCTTCAACTGTGGCTTCGCCGGCGCAAAAACGCTCGTGTACGAAGGCGGAATCCGGCTGCCGATGGTGATGCGATTGCCCGCCGGCCTCGACGGCGGCCGCCAGGTCCACGACATGATACATTTCACCGACTGGCTGCCGACGCTCCTCGCGATTGCCGGCACTGAGCCGCCGCACGACCTCAAGCTCGACGGAATCAACGTGCTTCCCGCGCTGCAGGGCGAGCGCGGCAGGGTCCCGACCGAGCGCTTCTGGCAATGGAACCGCTACACGCCCGACGGTGAATGCAACGCCGCAATGCGCGACGGCCGATGGAAACTGGTGCGCCCCGCGATACGTGAGTTGATGCAGGTGTCGAACGAAGACCTCGCGATGGACATCCAGTCGAAGTACAATCCCGAAAACTTCCACGACATCTCGCATGCGCCCGAGCCCGAGCGCGTCAAACCCGCGCCCCCGCCCGCGCAACTCTTCGACATCGTAAATGATCCTTTCGAGCGCAACGATCTCGCCGCGAAGGAACCCGGCCGCGTTTCAAAAATGACCAACGCTCTCGCCTCGTGGTTCGAAGACGTCGAGCAAGACCGCCTCGCGATCCACGATTGAACGATCCTTCCGCGACTGCATGGGGGAAACGACATGGCAACGGATCTCTCGCAAATCCAGACGATCGTCATTTTGATGATGGAGAACCGCTCGTTCGATCACATGCTGGGCTACTTGCGACTGCCCGCGTACGGCAGCAATCCGAACGTCGACGGCGTGCGCGATGATCAGGCGTGGCTGAATTCGGTCGCGAACACTTGGGACGGCGTAGCGTATCAGCCAGGTCCGCTGCTGGAGCCGCGCGTTCCAGATCCGCCGCACGAGCGTCCGGACATAGTGCTGCAACTCGGCGCGGTCGGCGCAAACGGATTTGCGCTGGACGGGTTTGTTGCGAGTGCTAAAGGCGACTCAGATGTAATGCGCTATCAGACGCCGGATAAGGTGCCGATACTGAATTTTTTCGCGCGCAACTTCCGCATTTTCGACCATTGGTTCGCGCCGCTGCCCGCGAGTACGCAACCGAACCGGCTGATGGCGATGGCGGGATACTCGCTGATTGACGGTAACGTCAACGTCCTGCCGAACCATGTGCTCGCTTACGACTGGCTGACCACGCACGGTGTGAGCTGGCGCGTGTATCACCAGGGTTTCTTCCCGTTCTTCAGCATCATGCCGCGATGGCTTCCCGAAATCGCGACTAGTGACCGCTTCCGTGAGTTCGACCGGTTCGCGACCGACATGGAGCTCGAAAGCGACGATACTTTCCCGCAAGTGATTTTCATCGAACCCGTTTACACCGACGCACCTCACGCTGAGGCGGAAGGAACAGACGATCATTCGCCGTCGTCGGTCACGGGCGGACAACAGCTCATGCTGGACGTGTACAGCGCGCTGCTGCGCAGCCGTCATTGGACCAACTCAATGCTGATCGTCACGTACGATGAGCACGGCGGCTTTTTCGATCACGTACAACCGTTGCCGGTTGAAACCGCGCCACCGGCGGGGCAGTACGCAGGCTTCCCGACGACTGGAATTCGCGTGCCTGCGGTGATTGTATCGCCGTTCGCTTCCGCTGGTACGGTCTGTAACGCAAACTTTGACCACACTTCGATTCTCAGATTTCTCGGTCAGAAGTTCGGTATGGAGGGCGGCTACTCGCCAGAGGTGGACAGGCGCGCGCTCGTTGGCAGCGCGGCCGATATCCTCGATTTGACGGCGCCGCGAGCCGATCAGCCCCAGCCGCCCAATCCAAACGTGATCGTCGCGCCGGCGGCGACCGTGCCCGCGCCGCTGCCGCCGAGCAATCAGAATGTCGAGGCGTTCAAGCAAGTGGCGCAGCAAATGAAGAACCACTATCCCCATCAGCTCGCAACCAAATTCCCGCCGAGCCGCCAGATCCTGGGGTTTTAGATCGGTACAGTGCGTGCGGTCGCGATGGATTGAATTCATCCGCGGTGGTCTGATTTAAGAGTCTGTTACAGGCACCTTCGCCACCGGCTTTTCCCATGGAGCGCAAATGAACGAGCAAGTTACCCGACAGATCCTGTGGAACATCCCGGTTCCGTTCATCGTGCTGATGTATGGGCTGCTCGGGCTGCTGATCGCCGGATTCGTTTACGCCGGCGTCAGGTGGTACCGGCTGGTGAGTCTGGGCGTGTCCGAGGAGCGTCTCGACCATCCATTCGAGCGCCTGATCGTCGCGCTGCACGACTCGTTCGGCCAGGGCAACGTGATTCGCGAGACCTGGGGCTGGATGCATTACGCATTTTACGTCGCGTTCGTCGGACTGCTCATCGGCACGACGATCGTCGCGATCAACAGCGACGTGCGCGACCTGTTCGATCTGTTCGGCTTCGACTTCTACTTCTACTACGGCGACTTCTACCTCTACTTCAAAGCCGCGATGGACACTTTCTTCCTGCTGCTCATCCTCGGCGTGCTGATGGAAGGTGCGCGGCGTTCTCTGCGCAAGCCGACTGTGCTGAACGAGCCGCCCGCCGAGAAGATGCGCGACAATCTCGAGAACCGGCTCGGCTATTGGTTCCCGATGTCGATGATGGTGCTGACCGCCGTCACGGGCCTGATGCTCGAAGGCGCGCGCATCAACGCCTCGCATCCCGCGTTCACCGAATGGGCATACGTCGGGCGAGTCGTGGGACGCATCGAAGGCGCGCTCGGCGCCGGCGTGATTTACCATCGGTGGCTATGGTTGGTGCACGTGCTAATCGTGTACGCGCTGCTGTTTTGTTTTCCGTTCACCAAGCTGCGTCATTTGATCTTCGGGCCGCTGAATCTTTTCTTCCGTAGCATGGGTCCGCGTGGACGGCTCGCGCCTATCAAGGATTTCGAGAACGCAGAAACCTTCGGCGTCTCGCAAGTCGAGCAGTACACCTGGAAGCAACTCCTCGACATGGGCTCGTGTCTCGAATGCGGGCGCTGCACGATCAACTGTCCCACCGTCAACACCGGTAAAACGCTGAATCCCAAGTACCTCGTAATCGAACAGCGCGAGCATCTGCTGGACAAGGCGCCCTTTCTTCTCGCGGCGAAAGCCAACGGCAAAGCTGGTGAGGGCGCCGAAGCGCCCGCGTGGAACGGCCCCAACATGATCACGCAGGTCGCGACCGAAGAAGCGGTGTGGGGATGCACGTCGTGCGGATGGTGCGAAGAGGGATGCCCGGTCGGCATCGAGCATATCCAGAGAATCATCGACATGCGGCGCTACGACGTGCTGATGGAGTCGAGGTTCCCGACCGAGCTGACGGGCGCGTTCAAGGGAATCGAGAACCAAGGAAATCCGTGGGGCCTCGCACAGGAGAAGCGCGCCGAATGGGCGAATGGTCTGGAAATTCCGGAGATCGCCGAGCTCGAAGATCCGTCAGAGATCGACGTGCTGTACTGGGTGGGATGCGCAGGCTCGTACGACGAACGCAACCAGCGCGTAAGCAAGTCGTTCTCGGGCTTGATGAAACAGGCGGGCGTCAAGTTTGCGATCCTCGGGCGCGAGGAGAGCTGCACCGGCGATCCCGCGCGCCGGCTCGGCAACGAATACCTGTATGCCACCGTGGCCGCGCAAAATGTCGAGACGCTCAATCGCTACAAGCCGCGGCGAATTGTCACTCAATGCCCGCATTGCTTTCACAATCTGAAGAATGAGTATCCAGACTTCGGCGGTAACTACACGGTCCTGCACGAAGCAGAGTTTATCGACGAGCTAATCCAGGCCGGGCGTCTGAAGCCGCGCGGCAAGATCGACGAGCGCATCACCTATCACGACCCGTGCTACATGGCGCGGCATAATCGCAAATGGGACAGCGCTCGCAGCGCGCTCGGCGCGATTCCCGGCGCCCAAGTCGCGGAGGTCGAGCAGTCGAAGAATCGCACGTTCTGCTGCGGCGCCGGCGGCGGATGCTTCTGGAAAGAGGAGCACGAGGGCACGCGCATCAATCAGAAGCGCTTCGATCAATTGCAGGAGGCCAAGCCCAAGTGCGTCGCCGTGGGATGCCCGTTCTGCATGACGATGCTCGAAGACGCCGTGAAGTCGCGCTCACTAGAAGAGACGATGCGCGTGCGCGACCTCGCGGAACTGGTGGCCGAATCCACCGGCATCAGCACGAAATGAGCTACTTTTTCAGGTCTGAAAGAAAATCAAGAATTGCCGCGTTTACTTCGGCTGGTTTTTCCTGCTGCGTCCAATGACCGGAACCCTTGATCAGCACGGTCTTGCGCAGGTTTGGCACCCAGGTCTTCATCCCTTCGGCCATCTCGGGACGAAGCACGACGTCGCGCTCGGCGGTGATCATCAGCGCGGGCTGCTCGATGCGATCGGTCTGACCGGCGCTTTCCTCCCAGTTCCGGTCGATGCATCGATACCAGTTCAGGCCGCCGCGAAAGCCGCTCCTCTTGAATGCGCGCACGAAGACGTCGAAGTCCTCGTCGGTGAGAAATTTTCCATGCGGGCGATCCGAGAATCGATCGAGCAGTCCGCCACCGGCGGGCCCGAACACACCCGGTACTGACTTGCGAATCTCCGTCGGATCGATTTCCGGCGGGTCCTGGTAAAAGCCGCGCAGCGAGCGGGCGACGTCGCGTTCGAGTTCCGCCTCCGCCACGCCCGGAGTTTGAAAATAGAGAATGTAGTGGAAGCCGCCGGCCGCCATCGCGCGCATCGCATCGGTCGGCTTGACCGGCGAGCGCGGGATGAACGGCGTGTTAATGCCGATCACACGCTCGACGCGGTCACGCGCCATCAGCGCCGTATTCCACGCGACCATGCCGCCCCAGTCGTGACCGACGATCACGCACTTGCCGATTCCCAGCGCGTCGAGCATGCCGACGATGTCGCCGACGAGCTTGCGCTGCGTGTACGCCTCGATCGGCGCGGGCGCCTCGGTCTCGCCATAGCCGCGCTGGTCGGGCGCGATCGCGCGGAAGCGCGCCTCGGCCAGCGCCTCCATCTGATGCCGCCACGAGTACCACATCTCGGGAAAGCCGTGGCAAAAGACCACCGGAAAGCCCTCGCCAGTCTCAGCCACATGCATGTTGATGCCGTTGGTCCGGACGAAGCTGTGCTTGATTTCACTCATCGCGCGCACCTCGAAAAATTCGCATCGTGTCCGCTGCAGCGCCACGGCATTGGGAATCATGCGGCAATATTAGTGTCGAAGCCAGCATGCGGGGCCGGCAAAAGTGCAATTGACAGAATCGCGAACGCCGCCTTATGCTCTCAGGTCTCAACACACTGAACGCTCGTTTTAATAAGAACAGACCAAGCAAGGTGGAGGGACACCCGATGAGTCGAGATTTTGAATTCAAGCAGTTGCTGCGTGCCTACCGCTGCGGAATTATTTCCCAGTCAACGTTCGAGGCCGAGATGGCGTGGCTCGAAGCCGGCACGCCGACGGCCAACGGCAACGGCAGCGGCGGTTTCAAGGCGTTCGGCCGCACCTACAAATCCGAACGCGCAGCGGTCGTCAGTTTTCTCGACAAGGTTCGTGCGGGCGAGGCCAACGGTGGCGAGGCGTTCGCGGCATGGGCGGAAGTTTGCAAGACCGATTGCATCCGCACCGGCATTCGCATGGTCGCCGAGCGCGAAGCCTATCATTCGCGGATTTTCGCGCAGCGCCTGGCGGAACTCGGCGGTGAGGCGCGAGCGATGGTCACCGAAGACGGGCGGAAGTTCACCGCCTACCTGGGCGACGCATCGATTCCCGACAACGAGAAACTGCTCAGCTTCACCTCGCGCGTCGGCAAGCCTGAGGATGCGATCAAACCCATCTGCGAGTTCGCCGAACTGCTCAAGGAAGATCTGTCGACCAGGGAAGCGTTGCGGCTGTTTGCCGAAGACGAACTGTCGACGGCGAAATGGATCTGGGATTCGTGCGCCGCGCTCAACGCGCCCAGGCAGCAGGCGTCGGCGTCAGCATCGATGTAGTTTTCGCTTTTCGCGTTGGATTGAAACGACGAGCGGGGTCCGTCATGGACCCCGCTCTCTCTTTTACCTCAACTCACTCGTCGACCTGAGCGAGAGTGCGCGCGAGTCGACGCGGACGCCCTACGGCGCTGCTGGCGACGCGCCTGCAGCCGGCGCGCCCGCAGGCGGCGCCATCTTCATTGCACCCGGCGCCATCTTCATTGCGCCCGGCGCCATCCGCATTGAGCCCGGTCCCGGCAGTTCTCGCTTGGTATAGTCCGAGGGAATCGCGAAATCGCTCTCGGCCAGTTTCTTCGTTTCGATTTTTTCGACCTGCGTGCTGGTTACGACCGGCGGGCGCTTCGCCATCATCTCGTTAATTTTGGCCGCCTGCTCCGGCGCCATCCCCGGGATGTTGACGCGCCCCATCTTCATCGACGATTCCAGCGCGAGTGGCACTCCGCCCGGAATCTCGCCATTGCCAGTAGCGGTGCCGGCGCTCTTGAGCTTGTCCGCCATATTTTTCTCGAACGCCGCAAACTCATCGGCGCCTGGTGCGCTGGTCGAGAAGCATTCCTTGACCGTGTAATCGCCCGCCATCATGTGCCCGCCGCCGTTGTAATCGGCGCACTTGTAGCCCGCGATGTCGCGCGTGGTGCCGGCCTTCTTGAAGTTCATCGCCGCATTGGTGCTCGCGGCCATCATCGTGGCCATCTGCCCCTTGGGCGGAAACTCGATTTCGAAGTAGGTCTTTGCCTTCGGATCGAGCACGTACATCATCCCTTTGTCGAGATCGGTGATGATCGTGTGACGTTCGGACACCATCTTCTGCTTGTTACCCTGCACCGAAATCGTTTGTTCCGAGTCGCGCGAGTTGGTCCCACTCGTCACATGCTGCTTCTGCGTGATGACGACCCCGGCGGCCGCAGGAAGCGCGGTCATTGCGAGCGTCATCCCCGCAACCAGGGTGGTTAATTTCCTCATAGCGATTGCTCTCCTTGTGCTCGTTGCATTTTTATCACTGAGTCGCGCCCGGCAGCCGCGGCGTTCGTGGTATCACCGCGCTGCTGCACAACCATCCGATGTATCATCAGGGCCACCAGCCCGAACAATACCCATACCATTTCCTTGATTCGGCGCAGAAACCCCACCACGAAGCCTACTCCCGGCGGATAACCGAGCATCCCCAGAATGAGCGCCTTGCCGCCCTCCTGGCTTACCAGCTTGGCCGGGATCAAAAAGGTCGCGCGCTCGATCAGCAGCCCAACCGCCTCGACCAGCAGCGCGATTTGTAACGACGCTGGCTGATGCAGCAGCGTCAGCAGGATACAAATTTCGAGCGGCCCGAGACTCCACGCGACTGCATAGCAAATGCACGACGCGACGAAGCGGCGACGATGGCGCGCGTAGAAATCGAGCAGCACCGCGTCGGCCTCGTCGGCGGACTCGCGAATTTCGTCGGTGTTGATTCGCGCGATATCGAGTTTGGTCGCGGCGCGCCAAAGATGCGAAAACGGCCGCTTCATCTGCACGAAAAAGAAGCCGCCTGCCAGCGCCACCGCCAGCGTGAACCCGCCGACGATCGCCCAGTAGAGGTTCGCAGCCACCGGGATCAGGCGCAGCGAAATCACCAGCGCGATCGTGAGAAACGCGATCTGCCCGATCGCTTCCGCCAGCGACGCGACGACCACCGTCGCCAGCCCCACCGGCATGCGCAATTTCTCGCGCACATCCACCGCCATCACGAATTGCCCGCCGAGCTGCGCCGACGGCGTCACATAGTCAATCGCCTCGCCGCCGATTCGCGCCGCAAACAACTCGAGGAACTTGAGTTTCGGCGGATAATCCTCGATTGTGACCCGCCAGCCGATCGTGTTTGCGATTCGCGCAATCGTCTCCAGCGAAATCGTCAGCGCCAGGCCCCATCCCGCCATCCGTACATAGCCCAGCACCTGCCCCGGCCCGTAATGGGTCAGGAACCAGACGTAAAACGCGATCGCTATAGCGATGAAGAATGTCTCGGCGCGGCGCATCGGCAAGTGGAGGGCCGCCTCTATGGACGGGCGGCAACCGATGCATTCTTTCAGCCGCGCCCCACCTGCGCAACCCGTGAATGACGAGTTGTTCGCCGCCTCTTCGGCGAGAAAAAAACCGCGCTCAGCCCTTGGCGCGAATCAGCTCCGCGAACTTGTCGAGTTCCTGCTGATTCAAATCAGACACCACCCAGCAATTCATCCCCGCGACCATCAGCTGCTCGACGTTGTATCCATGCTCCGTCTCGATTCTCTCGGCGCTCGTCGCGGTGCCTGTCGTCGGCCACATGAAAACGTTGATCACATGGTTGCCATGCTGATACACGAGCGCCGCGACCGGCCGGCCGTCGATATAGTCGAGACGGCCGCCCACCAGCGGAAATCCGTCTTTCGCGAAATCGTTGGCCGGTGGCGAGAAATCAAGCTTGCCGTTGAACCACGGCTTGACCCTATGCTGATCGGTCGAGGCAACGTCCATGTCATACTTCACGGGCAACGCCGAGGCCGATCGCTTCTGGGACACGATGTCACCCGCCGCGCAGCAGATTCTCGCAGCATCGAACGGCTCCCACGATTACCTGTCGCATGCGGTTCTCGGACAGTACCTCATGTATGCGTTTTTGATTCTTGCCGCGTGGCGCGTGATCCTCGAGTTATCGAGGCGCCTCGACCGCACCCGAATCGCCTTCATGGTTGTTGCGATAGTCGCGGCAGGCGCTGGGCTGACAGTTCAAATCACTTCTCTACCAGGGCAAGACGGGAGGAGAACTGGTCTACGAACACGGCGTCGGCGCTTCGATGTCTCTTCACTAAGGCGCAGGGGTTACCCCTGCCGAAGGAAGTGTGAACCCCCGCGGGTTTCACATTCAATTAGTTCCTCGCGCTCTACTGCTCTTCGCCCTGCTGGAATAATCTCATCAGCTCCTCGACCGTAGCCGGCGGTTTGCGCGCCGTCTCGAGCGTGTCGCGAACGTGATCGACCGATTTCATTCCTACCAGCGCCACGTCCACACCCGGCGTTGAGCGCACGAACTGAATAGATCTTTGCGCATCTGTCGCGAAACCGCTGAACGCATTCGCGACTATCGGCGGCAGCCCGCGCGATAGCTGCCCTTGCAGCAGCGACGCGCTCGCGCAAACCGCGAGTCCGAATGCCTTCGCGGCAGCGAGCGTGGTCGCTTTGCCAGCATGCACGAATTGGTTCGAGCGCGTGACCGCCTCCGGCATCGCGAGATTGTACGGCAACTGGATTGCGCGAAAATGATGCGCGTCGCCGGCGACCTCGCGTGCGATTCGCATCAACTCGTCGAGCGAGAGCCATCCGCGCTCCGTCTGCGCCGCGCGAAAACCGTTCCACGTCGCGGTCCCGTACACGCCGATTTTTCCGTTGGCGACCGCACCTTCCAGGAACTCGAAAATTGTCCTGATTCGCGCCAGGAATTCCTTGCGCTCGATCGCTTCGAGCTGCGTCTCCGGATTGTGAATGTAATAGATGTCGATCGTGTCGAGGTTGAGATTCCTACGCGACAGTTCGAGCATCGCACCTATGTACTTCGGCGTCATGCAATGGGAGCCGTCAACCAAATCGGCGGGCGCGACGATTCCCGTCTTCACGTAATGCTCCTCGAACCATGCGCGCGGATTCGCCGGCACCTCGCCGTCGAACGTGATGTAGCCGCCCTTGGTCGCGACGACCACCTGCTCGCGCGCGATCTCGCCCGCCGCGACCAGCTCGCCAATCGCTTTGCCGATATTCCGTTCGCTGCGCTGGAAGCGGTAATTCACCGCAGTGTCGATCAGATTGATTCCGCCACGGATACTCGCCTTGATCGCTTCTTCGTAAGCGCGATCGGTCTCGACATCAGGCTCGCCCAGGTAAGTGCCGATTCCAATCGATGAAACCGACACTCCGAGCGCGGGCCGAAAATTTCCCGGCAGCTCCGGGAACCGGCTCGCGTATGCTGCCGTAGCGTCGGCGGTCGCGCGCCCTTTGAGCATCATGCGGGTCCTCCTGTGCAGGATTTACAGGCTCGTCGCGTACTTAGGACCGATTTTTACTGAAAAAACTGCGGACTGATCGTCGGTTCGTAGAGCGCCTGGATCAAGTTGCCGTCGGGGTCGCGAATGTAGAACGACACCGAGCCGTCGCGATGATGCTTGAGCTCGTGCACAATCTCGACGCCAACACTCTTCGCCCACGCGTATCCAGCTTCGACGTCGGCGATCGTCGGCACGATAAACCCGAGATGGTCCAACCGTTGCGCTTCGCCGCCATACTCGCCGCGACGCAACGCGACATTGTCGCAGCCAGAGCTCAGGTACGCATTGTCGGCGTCGGGCTGCCAGACCAGCTTCATCCCGAACACGCGAGCGTAGAAGTCTTTCGCGCGCTCGACGTCGGAAACCTTGAGCGCCAGATGTCGCATGCCACGATTTTTGATCAACTCTGTCCCTCGCGCGTCTTGTAACCCACCACCGCCCAAATCGGATCCGACGGCGGCGCGGTCGGCGCGCTACGATCGATGAAATCTATATTCTCAAACGCGCCGCTCTCCATAAAGTAGCTGCCGACCAGCTTGCAGTGGTCGTAGTCGTCGAGACTCTGCCAAATCGCGACCGCCTTGGTCGGGAACATCCGGTTCGAGAACGTGACGACGAACGGCGAGCCCGGCTTGAGCACGCGTCCGACTTCCGCAAACGTCTCGAGCGGCCGCGTCATGTATTGCACCGAGACTGTCACCACCGCGCCGTCGAACTCGTCGTCCGCAAACGGCATCCGCGGCCCGCGATTGAGATTGTGAACGACGACCTCGGTGAGCGCCGGATTATCTTCCATCTCGGCGCGATTCATCCCGAGGCCGACCACTCGCGACGGCCGGATATGAGCCGGCAGATGCGACCGCCAACTGCTCATCAGGTCGAGGATCGCGCCGCCTTGGGGAAGCAGTTGCGCATAGATCTCGCCGACCTTGGCGATAGCACCGTCGTCGATATGCGTAACGAGTCGCGGGACCGAGTAAAATACCCCATCATCGTTGTTATCGACGCGTCTGAAGAAATCGGCGGGAAGTTGTCTGGGCATGCTGAAATCCTGTTTTGAGACCCGGTAGATAGATTATGTTTATCCTTTAATATCAGCTATTTAGCGCAATTTTGTGAGAATTTATGGAGCATCGTTGACACACTTCGCGCCGGTCACTTAAAGTAAAACACTTTTACATACCGTGCTGCGCCAGTCTTGCAAACCGCCAGCTTGGTAGCCGAAACACGATGGTCCGACGGGATAAAACCAACTACGTCATCCAATCCGTTGCGCATGCGCTCGACGTGCTCGAACAGTTCTTCGGCGATGTCGATGAGCTCGGCGTTACGGAACTTTCCAAGCGGCTCAAACTGCATAAGAACAACGTCTTTCGACTGCTCGCGACGCTCGAAGCTCGCGGTTACATCGAACAAAACAAAGCCACCGAAAATTACCGCCTCGGCATCAAGTGCCTGCACCTAGGTCGCCGTTACATCCATCATATGGGCCTCGTGAGGCAAGCGCGCCCGATCCTCGCCGATGTCGCCCGCAAATGCCGCGAGAGCGCCTACGTCGCGATCGTCCGGCGCGAGGGAGTCGTCCCGCTCGAAGCCGCCGAGGCCGAGGATCGTGCCGTGCGCATCACGCCGCCCATCGGAATCACGCTGCCCCTTCATTGTACCGCGGCCGGCAAGGCGCATCTCGCCTTCGACGCCGAGGGACAGCTCAAATCCGCTTTGCCCGAGACGCTGCGCCGCTTCACCGATCGCACGATTATCGATCGCGCAATCCTGCTCGCGCAGCTCGAAACAGTCGCAAGCGACGGCTACGCAGTGGATTCGGGCGAATTCATCGAAGAAGTCTCGTCAGTCGCAGTCCCGATTCGCGACTACACGCGCTCAGTCGTCGGCTCAGTCGCCGTCGCCGGCCCGACCTACCGCATCGGCCCCGAACGCATCACCGCCGAAATCGCCCCCAGCCTCCTCGACGCCGGCCGCGAACTCTCCCACCGCCTCGGCTACAACGAGTAAGCAGGGGTGACCCCCGCACCCAGTGTTAAGAGCGGGCTTTACGCCGCGCACCCGCCATTAGTATGGTTTGACTGACTGGCGGGGCGCTGTTAGAAAATTTGCGTTTGTCGGCTCTATTCCCTGGGCAACCTCATCGTTCCAGAATCAATCGATGCATGAACAAATGCGTGGAGTTATAAGGCTTTGAAAATCCTGGTACCAATCAAGCGAGTTCCCGATCCTGCGACCACTATCCGCGTGTTGCCCGACGGCACCGGCATCGCGACCGACAACGTGAAGTGGGTTATCAACCCGTTTTGCGAAATCGCGATCGAAGAGGCGCTGCGAATCAAGGAGAAACAGACCGGCGAGGTCGTGCTCATCACGGTCGGTGAGTCCACCTGGCAGGAGCAATTGCGCACCGGGCTCGCGATGGGCGCCGATCGCGCAATCCTGGTCAAGACGGACACCGCGCTCGACTCCCTCGCGATCGCGCGAATCCTCACGAAAATCGCCGGCGACGAGAAGCCCGACCTCATCATATTGGGCAAGCAGGCAATCGACGACGATTCGAACCAGGTCGGCCAGATGCTGGCCGAGATGCTCGGATGGCCGCAGGCGACGTTCGCATCCAAGGTTGAGATTACGCCCGAGAAGACGTCGGTCGTGCGCGAAGTTGACGGCGGCCTCGAGACGATCGCGTTCAAGCTGCCCGCCGTCATCACAACAGATCTTCGCCTCAACGAGCCACGCTATGCGTCGCTGCCGGGAATCATGAAGGCGCGCAAGAAAGAATTGAAGGAGATTGCGGCCGACAGCCTCGGCGTCGATCTCGCTCCCAAGCTCAAGATAAAGACGATGGCCGCGCCGCCGAAGCGCCAGGCCGGGCGCAAGGTCGCGTCGGTCCAGGAGCTGGTATCCGTCCTTCACACCGAAGCCAAGGTTATCTGAAAGCGATTTTTACGATCTCGATCGCGGAGTGAATTGAAATGGGTGACGTTCTGATTTTCGCGGAGCATCAGGGGGGACATTTCCCCAAGACTACGCTGGTCGCCGTTCACGCCGGTCTCGACCTGGCAAAGAAGCGCGGCGGCAAAGCGATTGCAGTCGTCGCGGGCGACGCGCCCGAAGCGGCGGCGGGCGAGATCGCCAAGTACGGCGTCACCAAAGTGATCGCGCTGGCGCATCCCGCGCTGAAAAATTATCTCGCCGACGCGCACTCGCAGGCGTTTGCCGCGCTGGCGAAGAAAGAAAACGCGGAATTCGTTCTCGCGACCGCGACCGCGATCGGCAAAGATCTGTTTCCGCGACTGGCCGCACGTCTCGGCGCTCCGATGGCGTCGGAAATCACCGCAATCAACGACGAACACACCTTCGTGCGCCCGACTTACGCCGGCAATGTGATGGCGACGGTCGAACTCGACGGGCCGATCAAAGTCTTGACGGTGCGCGGGACCGCATTCGACGCCGCCAAACCGGGCGACGCGGTTGCCCCCGTCGAAAAACAAAGTGCCGAGATCGATGCGGGCGCGCTCAAGATGGAATTCGTTTCGTTCAATGCCACCAAGAGCGATCGCCCGCAACTCACCGAGGCGCGGATAATCGTTTCGGGCGGCCGCGGGCTCAAGTCGGGCGAAAATTTCAAGACCGTGCTCGAGCCGCTGGTTGACGAGATGGGCGCCGCGATGGGCGCGTCGCGCGCGGCCGTCGATGCGGGCTTCGTGCCCAACGACCTGCAGGTCGGGCAGACGGGCAAGGTCGTCGCGCCGGAACTCTACATCGCAGTCGGAATTTCGGGCGCGATACAGCATCTGGCGGGCATGAAGGATTCGAAGGTAATCTGCGCGATCAACAAGGACGAAGAGGCGCCGATTTTCGCAGTCGCCGATTACGGGCTGGTCGCCGATCTGTTCAAAGCGGTGCCC
>NZ_DATEQZ010000113.1:0-10465 GCF_035272065.1 Binatus sp. (SeqCode) | reverse complement strand
GAGGACGCCGGCGGAGGTGGTGAACCACAGGCGGCTCACTGAGGAGTAGGCGGTGCAGACGGCGTCCTTGGCGCTGCGGGTCCATCGCGGCGGGATGCCGGGTGCGCCGGTGGCGACCGGAGATGTCTGGATTCTTGCCATGCGACCTCTTATAAGTCGTCGGATATGCAGGAGGCGAAGGTCTTTTCCATCACACGCGAGTCGATGCTGCCGGCCGCGCCGATGGCTACGATCTGCGTTCGCGGTGCGCGCTGGCCCCAATCGTCTTGCAAGGAGATGTCCACGCGCCTGCCGACCACTTGCAGCACGGCCCGCCGCTTTGGCGCGTCGGTGGTGTAGACCACCCCTTTTGCCCGGTAGACATTCCCCGGTAACTTACGCATTGTTTCCCGCAACGCCTCCACCGCGAGCGGCCGATCCGTCTCGTAACTCCAGGTGCTGAACACCTTCGAGTGGTCATGCACGTGGTCGTCGAAACAGCTCGGGTCGTCGCAGCTACGCTCGACGGCGTGCGAGCCTGCGCGAGCAGGATCGAAACGCCCGACACCCAACAGGATCTGATAAGGTACCTCGCAGTAGTTGGTCTCGACGATGCGAAGGCGATTGAAATGGCCGTCAAGCCAAGCCCTGATCTTCTCGACATCTTCGGGACCGGCAAGATCCACCTTGTTAAGGATCAGCATGTCCGCAAACCCGACTTGGCGGAGCTTGAGTTCCATCAGCGGGGGATACTCGGGATGCGCGAAGACCTGGTCCGCGTCCATCACGCAGATGACGCTGTCGAGCCTGATTCGATCGCGCAGATTTGGATCGCTGAAGGTTGTGAAGATTCCGGCCGGATCGGCTACTCCGCTGGCTTCGAGCAGGATGTATTCGACGGTCCCCGGGCGTGAGAGCAAGGCGGCGACCGACTCGACGAGGTCGTCGCGAATCTGGCAGCAGACGCATCCGTTGGCCAGGCTCATCATGTTGCCTTCCACACCGACGACAAGTTCAGCGTCGATATTGATCGAGCCGAAGTCGTTGACGAGGACTCCCACGCGCAGGCCGTGATCCCCGGTCAGGATGCGATTAAGCAGCGTTGTCTTCCCGGCCCCGAGAAAGCCAGTGAGGATTGTTATCGGAACGGTCTTACCGCTGTCTTCGATGATCTCCATCGTTGCTATTTCTTGAATTTACTCAAATCGATTCCCATCACCTTCGCCATCTCGATGAGATCGACGTATTGCGGGTTCGGCAGTTTGGTGAGCGGCTCGCGGTAAACGTTGGGCGGATAGTACAGATGTGGATCTATCTCGAGGTTGCGCGTCCTTTGCTCCTGCTGCTGCTCGCGCGGCAACCTGGGCTGCGGGACGATGCCCTTGCCCGCAGCGATGGGTAGGGGGTCGCCAAAGAGTAGTTTGGGATTCGGCAAGGACTGGCCCGAGAATCCTGGCAGGGCGGCCTCCCGGTGCCAGACCGCGTCTTTGGTCACGTTAACGACCACCACGTCCGGCGCGCCGTACAGGAAAAGCCCATCCCAGTGCGCGCGAACGTCGGCGCTGGCCTCGTTGAGCGTGTCGTTGTCGAACGCGAAGTGCGTGACCATACCGCAGCGCGGGTTCACCTGCTTGATGAGGTAGCCCGCTGCGTAGTTCAGCGTATGGTGGATGTCCACCGTGTAGTTGAAAAGGAATTCGGGCAGCCCGTACTTGAGCAGGTTGATGTGAGCCAAATCGGGCTGGAGCTCGGTGACAAAGATATCAACGCCCTTGGCATACTTTTCTGTCAGTTCGTCAGGCCGGCCGTCGCCGGTCCAAACGAACGAAAGGCCGTTCCAGTCCAGACGGTAGGCCGAAGCGCCATCCTTCACGTGCGAGCGCCGCCAATGGCGGACCGTTACACCGTTCTTGTCGTAGCAGATGCCGTTCTCGTCCTTCCAATCAAACTCGTTGACCTCGACCTCGTAGCCGTCACCGATGGGGCAGGCGTCGAAGGCTTCCAAGTGCCACTTGAGCATCTGCTTCATGCCGGCGACCATCGCCTTGGTCCCGAGATCCGCCGTGCGCCCTGATGGCCCGGTTACACGCAGCGGTTGCTTCCACCGTCCTCCCCACGCCGAGAATGGGAGGAGATAGGAAAGGTCGTGGTAGTGGTCCACGTGCAGGTGGGTAATGAAGATGTCGTTAATCTCCGGCACCGGGACGCCCATCGCTAGGATGTTCTTGACGCAGCCAGGGCCGAAATCGAAGAAGAAGCGGTCGCCGTTTCCTAGTTCGACCATGATGCAAGTGCCGGCCTGGTCGCGCCGCGGCGGGAAGGGGCAACTGCCGACGAACGAGATCCGCATCTCGTCTGGCCCGATGGTCTCACTACCGGGGAAGTAGTTCATCCGGCTGCGGACAGAAGCCGTTGGCTTGTAGTATGGCGGGAACTGCAGGCCGGTGCCGGGACCTCCTCCGTAGGGATTCTTGGGCTGGTCCGCATCTGGCGGTGGCTCGGCCGCTTCCGCCGAAGGTACGACCGCAGCCATGCCGGCCGCTGCCAATCCAGCCGCTGCTACGCCGACGGTCTTTAGCATGTCACGTCGGACCATCTTGTTCGGGTTTTTTTTTCGCTCACATTTGGCTCCTTGTTCGACTTCGATCGACGCTCAGACGGCATCAGGTTGTTGAGGTGTGGTTGCGGTGGATTTCTCCGCCGGCTCAATGCGGAACATCCAGGCGACGCCGACACTGATCACGTACAGCAGCAGCAGCGGAATCGCGAGCAGGAATTGCGAGATCATGTCGGGCGGAGTGAGAGCCGCGGAGACGATGAAGATGGCGAGGATCGCGTAGCGCCAGTAGCTCGCCATCATCTTGTAATCGATCATGCCGAGCTTGGTGAAGAAGAAGGCGAAGATCGGCATCTCGAACGTGAGCGCGAATGCGAGCAACAGCTTGGACGAGAACGCCAGATACTCGCTGATGCGAATCGTGGGAGTGACGCCAATGCTCGCGTATTGCGCGAGGAAGAACGCGTAACCGACCTTGAAGACGACGGCCCAGCAGAAATATCCGCCGAGCACGAAGAAGATCGTCGCGAAGAATACGAACGGCTTCGCCATTCTGCGTTCGGTCTCGTACAAGCCCGGCGCGATGAACTTCCAGATTTCGTAAAATACCGCGGGACTCGCGATGAACAGGCCTGCGATGAGCGCGACTTTGATCTTGGTGTAGAACGCCTCACCGACGCCGGTGCCGATCAGCAGCACCTTGCCGCCGGAGACCTCGCGAATCGGCCAGGTCAGCATGTGGAACAGCGGGTCGGCGACCGCGTACGCGACGATGAAGCCGACGCCGATGGCGATGAAGGCGCGAATCAGGCGGGTGCGGAGTTCCTGCAAGTGCTCGATGAGCGACATCCGCGCCTGTTCGGGCGTCGCCTCGATGAGTGCTGGCGGTGTGATATCCTCGCTAGGCACAGTGCGGGATGACCAGCTATTTTTTCTCGGTCGGCTGTACGGCCGGGGGCGAGGACTTGGGCGCGGGCGGCGCGTTGGCAGGAGGCTCGTCAAGGACGTCGGTCAGTTCGTGGAGGACGGTATTGCTCGCGAGGCGCAGCTCACGCAGGATTTTCCCGACGGTGCGCATAACCTCGGGCAGGCGCTCGGGGCCGACCACAATCAGCGCGATCGCGAGGATGAGAACTATTTCAAAAAGGTCCAAACTTCGATGACCGTCCGGCGCAACTACAAGTGCAATTCGACGACTTCGCGAGGCGCGGAAAAATTCCGCGCGGCTTCGCCTGCTCCATGCCAGTTAATCATCATACCCGACTGGGGTGTCAACGATGCTTAAAACTGGAGTCGTCGCGGATCGCCGCTACCTGAAACACTTCGCCGGCCGGGCGCATCCCGAGCGTCCGGAGCGCGCCGAGGTAATGATCGAAATGGCAGAGTTGCTCACGCGGCCGGATCTGAAATTCATGGCGCCGCGCGAAGCAACGCAAGAGGAAATCGCGAGCTGTCATACGCCTGAGTATATCGCGACGGTCGCGCGGACGGCGTCGATGGATCGGTTCGACTTCGATCCGGATACGCATAGCTCGCGCGACACGTACGAGACCGCGCTGCTGTCGGCGGGCGGCGTGCTTACCGCAGTCGAGGCGGTGATGGACGGGGCAATAGCTAATGGATTTGCTATTGTCCGGCCACCCGGGCATCACGCACTGCCTAATCGCGCGATGGGATTTTGCTTCTTCAACAATATTGCGATCGCGGCGAAGTGGCTAATCGAATCGCGCGGCCTGAAGCGCGTGATGATCGTCGATTGGGATGTCCATCATGGCAACGGCTTGCAGGATATGTTTTACGAATCGCCCGAAGTGCTGTACGTATCCACGCATCAGTTTCCGCATTACCCCGGCACCGGCTCGCTCCACGAGATCGGGTACGGCGCGGGAATGGGATTCACCGTAAATTTGCCGATGCCGGCGGAATTCGGCGACGCCGAGTATTTGCGCGTGTTCGATCGTTTGATCATGCCGATCGGGCGCCATTTCAAGCCTGAGTTCATACTGGTGTCTTCCGGCTTCGACGCGCACTATCGCGATCCGCTCGCGCAGATGCGCGTGACAGACGAGGGATTTGCGGCGATAGCGCGCCGGGTAAAGCGGCTCTCCGCGGAATGCTGTGGCGGGAAGATGGTCGCGGCGCTCGAAGGCGGCTACGACCTCGAGGCAATCGCGAAGTCGGGCCGCGCGGTCATCGACGAACTCGGACGCGACGCCGATGAGCCGATTCGCCCAGGCGACGGCGGCGACCGCGTGATGCCGATGATCGAGCGGGCGGCGCAAAACGTCGGGCGCTTCTGGAACCTGGGTTAGAGAGATAGATGCCGGAGCAGGGCGCCGCTAACAGTCGTCTCGTTGCAATAGGCGGTTTTTCTCCGCGCGAATACTCACTCGACAAGCCGACAATCGCCATTGGCAGTCATCCGAAGAACGATGTAGTGCTCGACGACACGACGGTATCGCGCCGCCACGCCACGATTACGCGCAAGCCCGGCGGTTTCGAGCTGGCAGACCTCGGCTCGACCAACGGCACGTTTGTTAACGGCAGTCAGGTGCGCAAGCCGATCTCGCTGAAGAGCGGCGACGAGATCAAATTCGGCTCTGTGCGTATGGCTTTCGATCCGGCGGGGGTGCCGAGCCGCATGCGACGGGGCCTCGCGATTCTGACCGTGATGTTCATCGTGGGATTCGCGGTCGCTCGCTATCGCGATATTGGGCCCGCTCTCTCGGCAATTGCTACGCGGCTTTCGTCACGCCAGGTCAGCTCTGAACCTTCGGCGGCAAATACTCAGTCGGCATCAACTGACGCGGAATCGACAGTAGCTACAATGCCGGCGTCGCCGGCGATTCCTGAATCGGGCGGTCCAGAATGGCTGAGCCGAGTGAATTACTATCGCACGATGGTGAAGTTGCCACCGATCGTCGAAGATCCGGCGCTCAGCAAGGGCGATCGCGCGCATACTATTTACATAGTGAAGAACTACCGCGATGCGATCGAGCGCGACGGACTCGGCGCTGAGATGCATACCGAGGATCCCGGGAGTCCGGGCTTCAGCCCGGAAGGACTCGAGGCGGCCAAGTCCAGCGACATGGATGTGTGGTCGATGCGCGGCGCATCCGCCGACGGATGGGGCTCGCCGGCATGGTCGATCGACGGATGGATGGCGCTACCGTTCCATCGGATGCCGATACTTAATCCGCGGCTGACGAGCGCCGGCTTTGGAATTTACTGCGAAGCGGGAGCGTGCGCGGCGGGACTCAACCTGCTGAAGGGTTCGCAGGGAAAGATGCCGGCCGGCACCGCCGGGGTCGGGCCGATCGAGTTTCCGCCTGACGGCGGGATCGTCGCGATCAGATCGTTCGAGAATGAATGGCCCAATCCACTCACGAGTTGCCATGGCTACGAGGCGCCGAGCGGAGTGGCTATTACACTTCAACTGGGCGACTGGATGGATACACGTCTCGGCGGGTACTCAGTCGCGCGGGAGAACGCTGACGGAAGCCGTACCGCAGTTGAAGCATGCGGGATCGATTCGACTAGCTACTCGAATCCCGATGCATACTCACAAGAGCTGGGGCGCAACGTTCTGAAGTCTTATGGCACAGTCGTGGTGATTCCGCACGCGCCGCTCGACAAGGGCGCGAAGTACGCAGTGTCGATGACCGCGAACGACAAGCAATACGACTGGACTTTTTCGACAAGTCCGTGAAGCGGCGCGGGACTAGCGCTGGAAATCGACGGCAATGATCGTCGCCATCGAATCGAGCGCGCTGTCGGGCGTCGCGATCACGAGCTCGCCAATCGGATCCTGATTGAACAGACTATCGGCCGCTGAGATTCGCTTGCGCACCTTGAGCGAAATCGTGCTCGCAAGCGGCCGCACGTCGCCGACATGCTTCACCTTGACCCCGCGCACCGAGACGGACTCGTACGGCCTCATCAGCAGGTGCAGGTACACGCGATTGCCGCGGCGCGTGGACGGTCCGTAGAACTGCCACGGCTCGAGTCCGGGGTCGGTGCCGACGATCGCCTCGTTGTTGCGGTCCATCCAGCTGCCGATCGCTTCGAGCCGCTCGACATGTTCGGGCGGGAGCGCGCCGTCGCCCATCGGGCTCACGTTAAGCAACAGATTTCCGCCCTTGCCGGCCACTTCGCACAGCGTATGGATCAGCGAGCGCGTTGATTTGAGATCCTTGTCGGCAGGATTGTAGCCCCAGCTGTTATTGATCGTGAGACAAGTCTCCCACGGGCCTTCCGGCGGCTTGGGCGGCACGGCCTGCTCGGGCGTCTGATAGTCGCCGTAACCGGGGATGCGATCGTTGATGACGACCTCGGGCTGGAGCGAATGTATCATCTCGACGAACTCGCGCAACTTCCATTCCTCGGGCGTGCGTTCCCATCCGCCGTCGAACCAGAGCAGATCGATCTTGCCGTAGTTGGTCAGCAGCTCACGCATCTGGGCGAATATGAACTCGATGAATCGATTCCACTGCTCAGGCGTCGAACGGCGCCAATTACCCCACTTGTATGGCTTGTCTGTTTCGAGAAATGTCGGGTAGTCGGGATGATGCCAGTCGATAAGTGAGTAGTACAGTCCGACCTTGAGGCCCTCGGAGCGGAATGCATCTGTATATTCGCGAACTATATCGCGCTGGAACGGCGAATACTCAATCGAATAGTCAGAATGCTTCGTATGGAATAGCGAGTAGCCATCGTGATGTTTGCTGGTCAGAACAGCGTACTGCATACCCGCGCGTTTAGCCATTCGGGCCAACGCGCGCGCGTCCCACTTGGTGGGGTTAAACGTTTTGGCGGTCGAGTGATACTCGTCTACCCCGATACTCTGGCCGTCCGGCAAGGCGCCGACGCCCCCGACCAGCGGCCACGACAGCTCGAGCCCGCGCTGGCTGCAGTGCCCCCAATGGATGAACATCCCGAATCTTGCTTTGTTGAACCACGATTCCATAGCCGCGCATTCTCGCCTTCATCGAAGGCGCTTGTCTATACCGTCGATCAGCGACACGGCATCCATCCGAGGGCTGGCATGAGTTGATCGTAGGAGACTCCCAGCAGCCAGACGAGGGCGACGGCGCCGGTGCCCGATGACGCGCGATTGAGTGCGACCTGGACACCGAGATTTATCTCGAACGTTGAATTGAGCCATGCGATGGCTGGTGTCAGTTCGAAGTCAGGCGCCGAGGAGTTGCGATGTGCGCTCAAGTACTGCGCGTAGTCGAAATCGAGATGCGGTGTGAGATCGCGCAGTGCGTAAGGCACGAAACCGGCAAAGACGTTCGCATCGAGGTAGTGCAGCGAATACTCGAGTTCCAGATCGGCGGATATCAGGTCGTCACGCGCGCCTGTCACTTTGCTTTCCCATCCTGCGTCACCCTCAACGCCGAAGGGTTGCAGCATCCGGAGCGAGTCGGGCAGATCACCGAAGCCTTTCTGAAAGAGCAAATCACCGCCGGCGCGGGGATGAGATTCAGAACCGACGCTGCGGTCGCCGACGGGAAGCTCGAGGGTCGGACTGATCGAGAACACAAATTCGTGGCGCGGGATCGAGATGAGTGCGCGTTTCCAGGC
Source organism: Binatus sp. (SeqCode) (assembly GCF_035272065.1). Classification (GTDB taxonomy): domain Bacteria; phylum Desulfobacterota; class Binatia; order Binatales; family Binataceae; genus Binatus. The sequence continues at coordinate 2,343 of NZ_DATEQZ010000113.1, read as the reverse complement.
GAGGCCCAGGTTGGTGAATCCACTAGCGGTCGTTAGTTCGCCCTCCTGCTCGAGACGTTGGTAGCCGACGAAGAGGGAGAAGCTGGAGTTGGGCGAGATGGTTTTTTCGAGATAGAGCGACTCGAAGTTTTGTGCGCGATCGACGCCACCGGAAACGGAGAGGTAATTTTCTACAGTCGCGTCATTGCCGATGAAGTCGCCAACGAAGTAGCGCGAGGAAGGGTCGGCGCGCGCGAGCGTCGCGCACAGCAGCAGCATCGAGGTCGCGCACAAGATAAGAGCGATTCGAAATTGAGGAGCTTTTCTGAGAAAGAACGCTCGGCGGCGTGGCAATTTGGGCCTCAAACGATAGCCTTCAACAGATGGGAAAGTGGCGATTTATACCACTGGCTGTGGTCCAGAGAGATGCGTACCACCAAGGGTAGTTTCGTTCCGTCGAATTTAAGTTTCGCGGATGCGTAGATTGCCGCTGCGGATGAGTGATCGAGTGCGCTGTATCCTGGGGAGGTTCCCATGCGTGATCGATAACACGGCGTTGGCTTCAGCATAAGGCTGAAAAGTTCATCCTCCCAGGGCTGAGAAGGATCGGACGCAGCGATTCGAAACGGGTACCGGCTTCGCTGGCACGAAGCTGTCCGAGATCCTTCCTCGGCTCGCGTTGCTCGTGTCGTCTGGATGACAGGGAGAGCAGTGCGTTGCTCGCTTCGGTCGGGATGACAAAGAGACGGTGCGTTGCTCGCGTCGTCAGGAAACAGAGTTGGACGCAGCGATTCGAAAAACCGGTACCGGCTTCGCTCACGCGAAGCTGTCCGAAATCCCTCCTCGGCTCTCGTTGCTCGCGTCGTCAGAATGACATTAGTTGGACGCTGCGCTGTTGGGGAATCGGGTGATGGCGTGGTATTGGAAAATCGAAAGTTGACTGTTTTGGAGGCCGACGATGAAAATCTCGATGTTCCATCTGATGCCGTATCGCGATCTGCCCGACGACTTCGCGCAGAAGTATCACTCGGTGTGGGTAGATCCGCCGTATACCGAGCTGGCTGATTCGGTGAAGGTCGGGCAGTACTACAACTGGACGCTCGACGAGCTGATTCACGCGGCCGACAAGGGCATCGACGGCATCTGCGTCAACGAGCATCATCAGAACGCCTACGGCTTCATGCCGAATCCGGATCTGATGGGATCGATTCTCGCGCGCGCGACCAACGGCACCGACGTCGCGGTCGTGCAGATGGGCGCGACGCTGCCGACGTCGAATCCGCCGATACGAATCGCCGAAGAGTACTCGATGATCGATTGTATCAGCGGCGGGCGCATGGTGGCCGGGATGCCGCTGGGCACGTCGCAGGACGTGAACCTGTGCTACGGAATCCCACCGATCGAGCAGCGCGAGCGTTACTACGAGGCGCACGACCTGATTCTGAAGGCGTGGCAGTCGCCCGAGATTTTCGCGTGGAACGGCAAGTACTTCAAACTGCCGATGGTGAATATCTGGCCGCGGCCGATTCAGAAGCCGCATCCGCCGGTGTGGATTCCCGGCAGCGGCAGTCTCTCGACCTGGGATTTTTCCGCGAAGCATAACCATTGCTACTGCTTCCTGTCGTACTGGGGGAACAATTTCGGCAAGCGCGTGATGGACGGGTTCTGGGATTTCGTCGCCAAGGGAGGTCACGATCCCAATCCGTATCGCGCTGGATTTTTGCAATTAGTCGCAGTGTCGGAAACCGACGCGCAGGCCGAGAAGGACTACTACAAACACATCCGATATTTTTACGACAAGTGCCTGCACATCCTGCCAGAGTATTTTCCAGTCGCCGGCAACCAGGACTACAAGAGCCTGGTCAACAGCGTGACCAAGCTGAATCCGCAGTTGTTCGACCTGATGAACAAGATACCAACGTGGAAGTACAAGGACTTCGTCGACAATCAGTTCGTGATCGCGGGGTCGCCGGCGACGGTGCGCCAGCAGCTGATGGAAGCGGTAAAGAAACTTCGCGTCGGCAACCTGATGGTGCTGCTGCATATCGGATCGATGCCGCACGAGTTGACGCTCAAGAATATCGATCTGTTCTGCAGCGAGGTGCTGCCGCATTTCCGCGGCGTGTGGGACGGCGAATGGGACAACAAGTGGTGGCCCGAGTCGCTCAAGGGTCCGCGCACAAAGATCGCGTCGAATGGAGTGCATGCGGCGGCGCGCTAGTGTCGCGTTCGCTCCGGAGAGCTTTGCGTATGAGAGAATAATCGCCTGCGCGGCGGGCGGCAGGGGCTGACCCCTGCACCCAGTGTGAAGCGCAAAGTTGCGCGCAGCGCGCTATTTTGCTCGCAAGGGCTTCGCAAAGGGTT
>NZ_DATEQZ010000112.1:0-47791 GCF_035272065.1 Binatus sp. (SeqCode) | reverse complement strand
GGATTCCTAATCCTGGGGCCGTGGGTTCGAATCCCGCAGGGGGCACCAACTTCCGCCCAACCGGCGCTGAAATCTTGAGCAATACTTAGCACAAGTGCTAAGTATCGCTCATGGCGAAAGCAAACGATCAGATTGTCGTCTGCACCTATCGCGTGAAAGCCGGACGCGAGAAGGACTTCATCGAGTTGCTCAAACGTCACTGGCCGACGCTTCGGAAACTCGGCCTGGTCAACGAGCAGCCCCGCATGGCCCTGCAGGGGCGCGACACCGACAAGACTTCATGCTTTGTCGAGGTGTTCGCGTGGAAGGACCGCGGCTTCGAGGGGGCGCATAAGCATCCGAAGTACTCGCGCTGTGGGAGCCGATGGAACAGATGTGCGAGGCGCGGAACGGCCATCCCGCGACAGAATTTCCGCACTATGCCGGCCTCGCGTTGTGACTTCGCGCGCCGCCTCCGAAATCCGGCAGACTGAAAATGTCTTCAACGCGCTCGCGCACGCCCAGCGCCGTCAGATTTTACTGGTACTGCGCTTCCGCGGCGGCGCGATGACGGCAGGCGAGATCGCCGAGCGATTCTCATGCTCATGGCCGACAACCACCCGCCACCTCCGCATCCTGGAGTGCGCAAAGCTGGTGCGAGTGAAGAAGCGAGGCCGCGAAAGAGTTTACGTACTGGAACTCCCAAACCTCCACACAACCGTCGGAAAATGGCTCGATTGGTTCGACGACGCGGACGAGGTCCGACGCCGATGATTTTTTCCGAAGCGCTTTCCACCATGTCTGCATGCATGGTGACTTTCCCGCGAACTTCTTAATCTATACCTACCCGTAAGGCCCTCAGAGCGATTGGTGAAGGGGCGCCCGCTCGAAGCCAGCCAGGTACGGCTCCAGCCACCGCGCATCCCCTCAAAGCGATCGTTCCCCTTCCCGCATCGGAAGGGGTAGTTGGGACTAGGTTTAGCGCTCTGCCAGTGCGTTGACAGCTTACCTCGGTCATCGCGACGAAGGCTCGACCAGATTGCACGAGTAGGTCTTGATTACGAGCCAGATTTGTTTCCCGGCTTCCAATCGCAACGCATCTATTGCTGCCGGTGTTAGGTGCACCTCGAATTCCGCGCCGGCTTGTATCATTACTACTGCCCGTACGCCTTCGCGGCGGATTGATAGGACTCTTCCTTGAAAGGAGTTGCGGGCGCTTAAGTTGTGGGGTTGATCGCTCGCTATGATTATGTCGCCGGCACGGATTGCTATTCTTACTCGCGCGCCTGGCTCCGCGTGGCCTAGTGGGACCTCCAGTTGAGTTGCGCTGCCGTCCAGGTGGCACAGCATCGTGCCCTGGGTCTCGGCGATCGATCTCACCGTCGCGTCGAACACGTTTTCGAAGCCTACTACCTGCGCAATCGTTTCGTGGCGCGGAGTTGTCAGTACGTGTTGCGGCATCCCTTGCGCGAGGATACGTCCTCCTTCCAGCACTACCACGCGCTCTCCTAGAGCGAACGTTTCTTCGGGCGAATGGGTTACGTACAAAATTGGAATTTCGTGGGCTGTGTTCCAGGCGCGCAAGTCATCGAGGATTTTCGATTTGGTCGCGTTGTCGAGCGCTGTCAGCGGCTCGTCCAGTAGTAACGCTGCCGGGTTCATCACCAGCGAGCGCGCGAGCGCGACGCGCTGTCGCTCGCCGCCGGAAATCTCGCCGGGTTTGCGCGCGAGCAGATGCGCGATTCGAAACGACTCGATCATCGTCATCATGCGCGCGCGGCGTTCGTTGGCGGGAAGATTCGCGATCCCATACTGAACGTTTTGCGCGACCGTCAGATGGGGAAAAAGCGCGAGATTTTGAAACACGTAGCCCAATCGACGCTCCGCCACTGGCATGTCGATGCGCCCGTCCGAATCGAACAGCACGCGCGCGCCGAGAGCTATACAGCCGGTATCCGGCCGCGCGAATCCCGCAATGCAATTCAGCAGGGTGGTCTTTCCGCCGCCCGACGGCCCCAGGACCATCGTGAAGCCGGCCGACGCCTCGAACGCGGCGTCGAGCGCGAAGCGGTTCGACAGCCGATGCGTGATTCGCACCGATAAGCTCTTGCCGGTTGCCATCGTTCGCGACCGCTAGCGATGCATCGGCCAGACCGCCCAGACTCGGCGGTTGAGCGAATACGTGATCGACAGCGTGACGAATGAGAACGCCATCAACAGCAGCGCCATGCGATTGGCGCCGGCATAGTCGAGCGCCTGGGCCTGATCGTAAATCGCGATCGAGACCGTCCGCGTCACGCCCGGGATGTTGCCGCCGACCATCAGCACCACGCCGAATTCGCCGAGCGTGTGCGCAAAGCTCAGCACGAAACCGGTGACCACCCCGCCAATCGAAAGCGGGAGTACGACCCGGACGAAAGTGCGAATTCGCGAGGCGCCGAGCATCGACGACGCGTTGATCAGATTGCGATCCACCTGCGAGAACGCCGCCGCCATCGGCTGTACCGCGAACGGCAAGCTGTAGATAACCGACGCGATCGCCAGGCCCTCGAACGTGAACGGCAACCCATGGCCGGTAAACGACTGGTACCAGCGGCCCAAAGGACTGCGAGAACCCATCGCGACCAGCACGTAGAAGCCGAGCACGGTCGGCGGCAGCACGAGCGGCAGCGCGACGATCGATTCGACGAAAAATTTCCATCGCCAGCGCGTGAAGCTGAGCCACCACGCGATCGGTGTGCCGACCAGCAGCAAAATCGCGCAAACGACCAGCGCGAGCCGGATTGTCAGGAAAATCGCGCTCCAATCCATTGGCGGTCAATGCGGCGGAGACATTTCGCTGTCGCCGTGGGCCGAGGCGACGTCTTTCGGAATCGAGAAACCGTATCGCTCCATCAGCGCTAAGGTTCCAGGCTCCTTGAGAAACTTCAGAAACTGGTTCGCCAGCTCCTTGTTGCGCGACGATTTCAGAATGACGCCGGCCTGAACGAGCGGCGGGTAGTCAGCCGGAGCGATTTCGACGTAGCGTCCGCTGTTCTTCATCGCGGGCGCAACCGCAAGCGACAGCGCTAGGAGGCCGACATCGGCATTGCCCGACTGAACGAACTGGGCGGTCTGCGAGATGTTTTCGCCGAGCACGAGCTTGCTCTCGACGTTGCCGTAAACCCCCGCATGACGCATCGCCGCGACGGCGGCGCTGCCGTACGGCGCGTGTTGTGGATTTGCGATCGCGATCTTCCTGATGCCGGGGTCGAGCAGCGTCGCAAGGCCGCGGCTCAGGTCGAGCTTCGACGCATTGGGAACCCACATCACGAGTTTTCCGCTCGCATATTCGTAGATGGTGCCGGGCTCAGCCAGGCCGGCGGCCTCGAGCTTTTGGGGATAGCCGACATCAGCGGAAAAGAACAGATCGAACGGCGCGCCATTTTGAATCTGCGCGAAAAAATTCCCGGATGAACCGAACGTGAGCTTGATGCTGTTGCCGGTTTGCTTTTCAAATTGCGCGGCTACATCCTTGAACGCGAACGTCAGATCTGACGCCGCCGCGATCTTGATTTCCGCGGCGCGGGCGTCGGCGGGGGACCACATACAAAGGAGAAGAGCGGCGAGAATAAGGATTGGGTTCACGGACCGCAGTTTGTTGCCCGCTATAATACTTGCCATACCGCTTGAATAATGGCACAGGTTTTGAAGGTCGCACAGGGTCGGCGGCGGTTTCCTCAAGGTTAAGCGAGGATTGATTCGCGCAGAGAGTCATCGTTAAGTAGGCGAATGGCGAACACGAACAAAGTTGCGGTACTTGGCGCGGGATGCTTCTGGGGTGTCGAATCGGCTTTTCGCGCGGTCGAGGGCGTCGTCGACGTGGCCGTCGGTTACGCGGGCGGCACCGTTCCCAAGCCCAGCTATCGAACGGTCTGCGGCGGCAAGACCGGGCATGCCGAAGTCGTGCAGGTGGAGTACGACCCCGCACGCGTGTCGTTCCAGCAACTGCTGGAAGTTTTCTGGCAGATTCACGACCCGACGACTCTCAACCGGCAGGGGTCCGACGTCGGCACTCAATACCGGTCGATAATTTTTTATTTCGATGAGCATGAGCGCAAGGCCGCCGAGGAATCGAAACGGCGGCTCGACCAATCCGGCAAGCTCGGGCGGCCGGTCGTCACGCAGATCGTGCCGGCGGCGGAGTTCTATCGCGCCGAGGAATATCATCAGCGCTACTACGAGCGGATGGGTATCGCGCCGAGTTGCGGAATACACGGACGAATCGACTAAGAATCAGCTGCGCGCGGCCGCGGACTTTTTAGAGCGCGCCGCGCGCGCCGGCTTTTCGGCCGCCATCCGATAGGCCTGGTCGACGACGCCGGCGACTTCCTTCCAGTCCACGTCGACATCGAGGCGCAGGCCGACCCATCCGTTGACGCCGACGTACGGCGGCACGAAGAAGCGCGTCGGCGCCTCGGCGACCATCATGCTCTGGAATCCCAGCGGCGCCTTGCACCAGACCGCGATACGCCCGTCGTTGTGGTGGTTGTTCGTGTACATCGCGAACATCCTGCCGCGCACGCGAAACGTCGGCTCGCCCCACGCTTCCTTCTCGGTGGCGTCGGGAAGCGCAAGACAGATCTTTCGCAACCTTTCGATTGGAGCTGGACGCGGCATCGTCAGGCGGCTGCACTCGGACGCGACGAGACCGCCTGATGCCATCGCGCGAGATTCTTCTGCTCCGGCTGAATCGAAATATTGTTGAAATTGGCGAAGTCGATGACGACCATCGCGGTGATGTCCGCGATCGAGTACTTGTCGCCGGCGATAAACTGTTTGCCCTCGAGCTCGCGCTCGAGCCATTGATAGCGCTGCTCGACGACCTTGCGGCTCTGCTCTCCCATTTCGGGAATTTGTTTGATTCTCGTGCGCGTCAATTCGTGCGAATGCCCCCACACCATCCCGACCGGCACGAACAGCGCCAGTTCCATCCGCCGATTCCACATCTCGATGTTCGCCTGCTCGAATGCGCCCTTGCCAAACAGCGCCGGCTCTGGATGGAGCAGTTCGAAGTAGCGGCAGATCGCGACGCTCTCGGCGAGATACCTGCCGTCGTCGAGTTCGAGCACGGGGATTCCCCCGAGCGAATTCCTTTTGAGGAACTCGGGCTGTCGGTTGACGCCCTTGAAGATGTCGACCTCCTCGAGCGGCACGCTGATTCCCTTTTCGGCCAGGAAGATGCGCACACGACGGGGATTGGGCGCCATTTTGAAGTCGTAAATTTTCATTCGATTCTCCCGTCTTGCTGTAGTCGCGTCGTGATATTTAACCCGTCTTGTGCACAAAGGTCACGGGAGAGCAACGCTAAGAGCCAGTCACCTTCATTACGTTCGGTGCACGCTCGATGAGATCGCGAGGCTCGACCGCTTGAACGTCACTTTTCAAATCGACGGCGAACCAATAAGCCGCAACGTATCCCATCAAGAGCGTGTAGAAGCCGGTTTCCAACAGGGGCGCGGACAGAGTCGGGAAAGCAAGCTGAAATGCGGTTGGCCGCGCTAGCAGCCGATACGTGATCGGCACCGAGACGCTAGCCAGCAGATAGCTCCCGACAGCCATCCAGAGTGCGCGGCGGCTCGCTCGATTCTGGGCGGCGGCCCCGGCGATTTGCACGAACGGAATTACCAGCAGCACCAGGTAGTGATGCCATGCGATTGGCGACACCAACAACGACGTCCCGATCCACAACGAATAGATTCGCGAGTTGTCGTCGCGTCGGCCGACTCCGACTAGCGTCGCACGGATGGTCATGGTCAGGATGAGCACATCGACTGCAACAATTGCCGTCTGGCGGAACCAGTTGGCCGCGAGACTCGATGACTCTCCGAACAGCGCCCAGAACATTCGCGAGACAAACGGAGCGACGGAGATGACGAACGGGAAAATCATCCGGTCCCGGTCCGCCACGTATTTTGCGCCGTTGAGGAAGCTGAAGCATTGCGCAAATCCAAGAATCGCGACGGCAACAAGCGCGCCGCCGATTGCTCCGGCGATCGCAAATTTCAACGCCCGCCAATTTCGCCGCAGCGCAAAATATCCCAGCAGCAGAAATGGGAACGCCCGGAGCAACCCCGCGATTGCGATGATCAGTCCGGCCGTGGCTTCGTGCTCGTCCTCCAATGCGCGCATCGCGATCACCAAAAGCGCCATGGTCAGCGCTTGCGACTGCGCCCAGAAGAAATTCCAACCGACCGGATAGAAGGCGAGAATCAACGCGCCCAGCAGCCACCCGGTACTTGCATCGAGTCCCGGTCTACGGACCAGCAGGTAGATGGCAACCGCCAGCGCCACGAGGTTCAGCGAAATCCAGATCCAGAAAGCGGCGGCCGGAGGGAATAGCGTCAGGGGTTCTAGGCAGAGCAAAAGGGCGGGGGTCTCGGAAGCATGAATCAGCGGACCGGTTTCAAAACCTACGCGATTGCCGATCGCGGTGAGATTGGTTGTGTACGGATCGAGTCCGTAGCGCAACGCAAGGGCGGAATCGTAGTAATTCGCGAAATCCAGCCGATGCGCCAGCGGAGGCAAGTGGGTGAATGCGCCGATGAACCTCCACAGTGCGGCGATCCAGATCAGCGCCAACATCGCAGGCCGCCGTAGCATCGCGGCGATTCGTTCGCCATTCACGTGCGCATACCAGCACAGCCCGCCATTCGATGCCAGTGAAGGTCGCGGTCCAAATGAGCGCGAAGAGACGGAGGCCGGCCAGTTAGAGCAGATCGATCGGCTCGCGTTCTTGGAGTTCGCGGCCGATGCGCACACGGCGAGGATTGGGCGCGACCGCTTGACCGTCGCTTTTGAAAATCGGCCTCTGCGATGTATCTCATCGGTAATCGTGAGTTTTAGGTCAACGTAGGCCGAAAACAGCAATCACGCGAGATCTGACTGCGCCCGTCCGGTCCTCGGTAAGTCGAGCGATCACGAATGCGTATGCGAGTGTGCAGATACCCAGGGCCGTCACCACTGCAATATGGACGCCATCGGGTTGCCATCGTCGTCGCGGAACGAGACACGCGCTAATAAATATCAGCGCCGGCAGATGTGAGACATATAGAGTATAGGAAAAGCCAGCCAGCCCGCGCGCAGTTCGGGAATAGAATCCCGAGGTGCTCCGAGCACGGCTGCGCAACAAAGCGAAGATCAAAGTGGCCGACGCGACTCCAACAAGGAAATCGGAATATTCAGTAGTGCCGGGTTTGAATTTGAGTACAGCGACGACCAACACCACAGCCCCGGTCGCCATCACGACCCAGATTTTGCCGGGCCGCCCTGACTGTTCTGGGGCAAAATTTATCGCAGCACCTAGGAGCCAAATCAGGAAATACAGGCTTATCCACTGGCCGATGAAGAACACAATCACGAAGATGGCGGTCGCGTGTAGAACTGTGGACCAATTGACCTTCCCCAACGGAAAGGCCAGCACCATCAGTGGGAAGAGCACGTAGTACCAGAATTCATAACTCAAGCTCCAAAGCGGTCCATTTGAGCCAAACGTCGGAGTTAAGATGTCTTGCAGGAAAAGCGCGTTGCCAAGCATGACGATTGCGGAGAGCCGAGGCGGCACCGCGAATATGCCGACGTTGGCGCGTGCCACCCCGCCGTAGATTCCCGAGGTCCCGAAGACGTGTATCCCGCAATGGTCCCAAATCGCGCCGAGCAACAAGGCTGGAATCAGCACAACCCAAAGACGTGTAAGCCGATTCGTGGAATAGAGGCTCCAACTCCATGTCCCATCCATTCGCCCGCGCAGCACACTGCCACCAACCAGAAATCCGCTCAGCACGAAAAAGATCATTACCCCGTAGTGGCTGAAGCCCGTAACCAAATACACAATCTTGACCAGCGGGGTGGAGTTCCCTGCGACTTCCGAAAAATCCACGAAAAATAGGTTGCGCAAATGACCGAGCATCACGGCAAGTGCCGCACCGCCCCGCACCAGGTCGAGATGGTCAGATGACGCGCTGCCCCGGAGCGATTTGTAAGCCAGCATATTTCGTGATGGTTCGGCGCGGCCGACGGCGAACCTCTCCTTATTGTGGCGCTGCAGAGATAGCCGCGCTCGTCTTCGTCGCATACCTGGCTCGTCGCACTACCAATCCCATCAAAGCGAAAAGGACGATCGAACCGACCGCGAAATTGCAATTTAGGAACAGTGCCACGAAGCAGCCCATCAGTACGAATGCTCTCCAGGAACAAAACGGTGCGCCAGAGCATCCTCTACTAGAAACGCGGCCGGACACTGAGAGTGCAGTGAGATCGTAGGCGAGCATTTACGGAGTCACAGTCAATACGTTGATCGAAAATGTTGCCTCCCTTTATGAACGAGGGACTGGCCTCAGCCAGCTTGGCGGGCAAGCGCGTCGATAGATCTCAATAGTACGTCGATTCATAGCAACCCCCACTGTCACCGCACACCGCCGCAGTATCGAGGCGATTCGTTCGCCATTCACGTGCGCATACCAGCATAGCCCGTCAACGGATGCCAGTGAGCGTTACGGCGCAAGTATCAGAATGCGAAAGGAGACGGAGACGGCCGCTCTACAGCGGATAATCCGTTGGCCAGCGCTCTTGCAGGTCGCGGTCGATCGAGCGGCGCGGCTTCTGGAAAAAGTAGTCCACGTGCCACGGTGGACGAAATTTCAGGAGGAGGCGGCCCAGCTTTCCAGGGTGCGAGGGTCTTGCCTGGCTTATCTCATGTTCCGTGTAGCGGATTCCATTTGACGCCGTTGGCAGCATCCTCGCGCCCTCCCCAGTGCGTTTGATACTTTCATCCCGCCCGTCCGAACCGCCTCTCCCGCAAGAAGACACAGCAATCAATGTGCCACGAGCTGTTGATCAACAGCGTCGCTAATAGCTGGCGCGCTTCCGCCTTCAGTCAACCGATGGCTACAAATTGTAGAGATGATGCAACAGTTTGTCGCTGACGCTACTTATTTCATTCCTCGGCTATCAGAGGCACGCACGCGCTGAAGCGGCTGATTCCAACGCCTAGCGATTTCAACACTCAATCAGGCGCAACTTGTTGCGTCAAAACCGCTTGCGTTACTCGGCTTTCGGCTTCGAGTGCAGGCCGCATCGAACGAGCGAGGCGATTTTGCCGTGGCGACAAAAGTACGACAGGTATCTGGGACGTCAACCGCTCAAATTAGGTCGGTACCAGCCGGTTCCGCGATCACCTTGTTTTCGAGCTTGCCGATTTTCTCGATCTCGATTCGAACTACGTCGCCCACCTTGAGCCATTTGGGCGGGTTCATCGCGGCTGCGACTCCGCCGGGCGTGCCGGTCGAAACGATCGTCCCCGGGAGCAGGGTGAAGACCGTCGAAAGCGTCTCGACTTGCGCGAAGCAATCGAAGATCAGGTTTTTCGTGTTGGAATGCTGGCGCTGTTCGCCATTGACGAACGTCTTCAGGTCCAGATTGTGCGGATCGCCAATCTCGTCCGGCGTTACGATCCACGGCCCTACCGGCCCGTGCGTGTCGAACGACTTGCCCAGCGTCATCGTCGGCGCGCGGCGCTGCCAGTCGCGGACGCTCACGTCGTTTACGATCACGTAGCCGGCGATCACCTCGCGCGCGCGAGCGCGCGGCACATGACGGCATCGCCGGCCGATCACAAATCCTAGCTCACCTTCGTAATCCAGCGCCGATGACGCGCGCGGCAGATGTATCGGGTCGCCGGGTCCGGTCACGCAGCTCGATTGCTTGTTGAAGAACATCGGAAACTCGGGGCGCTTCATCTTTGTTTCTTCGACGTGGTCCGCGTAGTTGAGCCCGATAGCGAGGAACTCCGGCGGACGAGCGATGGTCGCCTCGAGCTTGACGCTGGCCAGCGCAATCCGGCGCGCTGACTTCTTTGCCGCGCTCGCGGCGCGATCGATTGCGTACGGACCCTCCAGCAGGAACGCGATCATCTCGCGCGGCAACTCGGGCTCCGCCGCCGCGAGGTCAACGATCGAGTCCTCGACGACGACGCCGATCCGCGTCGCGCCGTCATGGGTGAAAGTTGCAATTTTCATTCGACTCCAGCCGCTCAGGTTCGTTCCGTAAAATTATTTTCACATCATCGGTTGAGGCCGACCAGGCGCCGCATCGTTTCGGGGTCGAGTCCCTTGGTGGCGTCGTACTTCTTGAGCTCGGACTCGGGCACGCCGGCGTGAAAGTCGCGCGCGAGCTCGTCGGGGTTGAAGTTCACCCCGATCGGATTTTTCCGCATCGCGTCACTCTGGAAAAATCCCTTCAGTTCCTCGACCGAATCGAAATTGTCGATTTGCAGCTCGACGCGGTTGCCGTCGGGGTCGCGATAGTACATCGAGGTGGTCGGGCCGTGGTTGATCGTCACGACTGGCATGATGCCGGCCCGCTTGAGCCGCTCGTAGGTGTAAACCAGGTCGCTGAGATTCGCGTAAGTGTATGCCAGATGGTCCAGCCCGACCGAGTGCCGCGGCTTGTCTTCGAGTCCGGGCACGGCGGCGATCGCGATGCGGTGATGCTCGTCGTCGTAGGTCATGAACGCGAGCATGCCGTTGCTGTGAACGACCTCGGCCTGCAGCACGGTGGTGTACCAATCGACCATCGCCTGGAATTGCTTGGTGGCGAGCACGGCGTGTGCGAATTTCGCGGGCACGACGCGCCGGGTTCCGTTTCCCTTGTCGGCCGAGTTTGCTGGCATCGCGAGTCCTCCTTCGACGGCGTTGCGCCTCGGTGCAGTCACCGGTGCCGCTGCCCTCTTATCGCAATGATCGACCCGCCGAACAAGACGGCGGGGGCGCGCTTTCGCGCACGCCAAAAGGACACCCGCCGGTGCGTGCCCCCCTTAAGGGACGCACCGGCAGGCGTGGGACTCGAAACTTTCTAATTCCCCGACTCGCTTTTGATTTTCCTGGCGGGGGCTCCGTTCATCACAGATACTCCCCGCCAGGGCGCGCTCGGGGGATTGACGCCTTACAAAATGAACCAGCAGCTCGCGGCTGCGATGTAGAAGACGGCGACGGCCACCAACGCGAAGACCGCGATCTCGTCGAGCTGGTCGCCGAGCCGGGCTTTGAGGTCCTTGGCCTTTTGCTCACCATCAACCGGGCCGAACTGTTCGTGATATAGTGTGGAAAGCATCACCGTTCCTCCTGTTCTTTGGCCTCTTCATTCAAATAGGCGTTACATTCGATTGAACAATTTGTTCAATGCGTTGAACGAGGGCGGGCTTCGAGCTAAATAGCTGAAAATTAAGGAGATTCGCGTCTTTTCTCTTTGTGTCATTCTAGAGCGAAGCGAAGAATCCCGGATTCGCCGACGTAGACATCTCGGCGTGTGCCGTGGTTGGGGGTGCGTCGACAGGCGTCGAAAAAAGATCGGGGTTCCCTCGGCTACGCTCGGGATGACACAAAGAAAAAGACGGTGTGAGATAAAAGTGAGACGTGCTTTGACTACTGGCTCCGGTCGAATAGGGCAATCTTGTACCGGCCGCCTACAATCGGCACAGTCTTCCTAGAGGACGCGAGTGACCAGGAACGGCAACTTTTTCAATCTCTACAGTCACGATTTCGTGCGAATCGCGGTTGGAGTGCCGTCGGTGCGCGTCGCCGATCCTGCCTACAACGCCGAGCAGACCATCGCGCTGATTCGCGACGCCGCCGAGCGCAAGGCGGTGCTCGCGCTGTTCCCCGAATTGGGGCTGACGGCGTACTCGTGCGACGACCTGTTTCAGCAGCGCGCGCTGCTCGATGCATGCCTGGACGCGATCGCCGCGGTGGTCGAGGCGACCGCGAAGCTGTCGATCGTCAGCGTGGTCGGCGCGCCGCTCCAGATCGAGCATCATCTATATAACTGCGCGGTTGTGATTCATCGCGGGAAGATTCTCGGCGTCATGCCTAAGACCAATCTCCCGAACTACCGCGAATTCTACGAGCCGCGGCAATTCACCTCGGCCGACGCCGCGACGCGCGACGAGATCGATCTCGCGGGCAGTCGCGCCGTTCCGTTCGGCAACAATCTCATCTTCCAGCACGAGGAGCAGCCGCTGCTCACGTTCCACGCCGAGATTTGCGAGGACTTGTGGGTGCCGATTTCGCCGTCGTCATACGCGGCGCTGGCCGGCGCGACCGTGCTGCTAAACCTGTCGGCGTCGAACATCACGGTCGGCAAGGCCGACTACCGCCGCGCGCTGGTCGCCAGTCAATCCGCGCGATGTATCGCGGCGTACGCATACTCGGCGGCGGGCGTTGGTGAATCGACGACTGATCTCGCGTGGGACGGTCACGCGCTGGTCGCGGAGAACGGCAACATCGTCGCCGAGTCGGAGCGCTTCAAGGATCAGCCGCAGGTGGTATGCGCGGAAATCGATCTCGAGCGGTTGTCACAGGAGCGGATGCGTCAGAACACGTTCGGCGACACGGCACAGCGCGAGCTCGAGCGGGTGCGGCGGTTCCGGCGAATTTCATTTTCGGCGGAAATGCCGCGCCGCGGCAAGATGCTGCCGAATCGGCGCTACGAGCGATTCCCGTACGTGCCCTCCGATCCCGCGACGCGCGACGAGCGATGCGCCGAAGTCTTCGACATCCAGGTCCAGGGCCTCGCGACGCGCATCCGCTCGACCGGACTCGAGCGCGTCGTGATCGGAGTCTCGGGCGGAATCGATTCGACCCATGCGCTGCTGGTATGCGCACGTGCGATGGACCGTCTCGGCACGCCGCGCAAAAATATTCTCGCTGTGACGATGCCGGGCTTTGCGACCAGCGCGCGAACTCTCGAGCAGGCGCGACGTTTGATGAAGTCGCTCGGCTGCTCGACTGACGAAATAGACATCCGGCCAAGCTGCATGCAGATGCTCAAGGACATCAGGCATCCCTACGCCGAGGGCAAAGAGGTTTACGACGTCACCTTCGAGAACGTGCAGGCCGGCGAGCGCACAAGCCATCTTTTCCGGCTGGCGAATCTGCGCGGCGGGCTGGTGGTTGGCACCGGCGACCTGAGCGAGCTTGCGCTCGGATGGTGCACGTACGGCGTCGGCGATCACATGTCGCATTACAGCGTCAACGCGAGCGTGCCGAAAACGCTGATCCAGCACGTCATTCGATGGCTGGCGCAAACCGAAAGCCTCGGCCGACAAGCGAGTGCGACGCTGCTCGAAATTCTCGCGACTCCGATCAGCCCCGAGCTGATTCCCGGCACGTCGGCGGACGGGCATCCCAGCCACGACACCGAGGCGACGATTGGTCCCTACGAGCTGCACGATTTTTTCCTGTACTACACGCTCCGCTTCGGATACCCGCCGCCGAAGGTCGCGTTCCTGGCGTACAACGCGTGGCGCGACAAGGACACCGGCGAATGGCCCGACATTCCACGCGAGCGCCGCAACCAGTACGACATCGCGACCATCAAGGGGCATCTGCATACGTTCCTCTACCGGTTCTTTCAGTTGAGCCAGTTCAAACGCAGCGCCATTCCGAATGCGCCCAAGGTTGGTTCGGGCGGGTCGCTTTCGCCGCGCGGCGACTGGCGCGCGCCCTCGGACAGCGAAGCGAGCGCATGGCTCGAGCAATTGAAGTCGATCCCCGACAAAGATTAATCTCGCCATCGTAAAATTCGGACGATCGAGTGCACCCCGCGAGCCTGCTTTGAAGGAGTGAGATGCTGAAGTTTCTGCGAATGACATTTTCTTTGCTGGTGATGACCGCAGCGCTTGCGGCGCCTGCCTATCCGCAGGAGTCCGCCAAGCCGCAAGAGTCCGCGAAGCCGCAGGAATCGCCGTGGGCGATGCGCGCGCCGGCCGCGGTGCCCCAAGGTGCGCCGACCTCTCGGCCCGGCAACTGACGGCTATGAAGGAAGCTGAGAAGGGTACGCCGGAGCAGCAGGAATTGGCGCGCAAGGTTGTCGACGCCATGTCCGCGAAAGATTTCGCGGCATTGAAGCTGCTGATCGCGCCGTCCACGCTGAAATGCATCGGCAAGAACCAGGACTTTCTCGAGGACCGGATTAAGAAACAGTTCGCCCTTCCGATTGACCGGAAATTCAAGCTGACGATTACCAAGCTGCCGCCGAACGTGATGAATGCGTCGAGGTATGCCACCTACCCAATGCCGCCGACTCATCTGATGGGAATCGAATTCACCACTCCCGACGGCAGCAACGCCACGGCGAACCTGACGATCGGCCAGGAAGGCGGCAAGTGGTACGAAGCACAGCCATGTCCCACGGACGCCGGGATGGAACGATTTGCCAAGCTGCAGCACATGCGGATGGTCCAACACGAACGCGCCAAGGCCGCCGTGGGGCAGGTCAAGGACCCGGTCAAGTCGCAGCTGCTCGCGCTCATCGGCAAGCACGACAACGTCAGTGCGTGGCGGCTCTGCATGAGCTCGATGAAAATGGATTTTCAGACGTGTCGGGGAATCGTTGCGATACTCTCGGGTGACGATAGTTACTGAAGCCGCGGGAGCAGGGCCACGAAAATCGGACTTCACTTGCCGCAGATCGGAGCGGCTGCCGCCAACGAAATCGCGCAGGCCGCACGGCGCGCCGAACAGGCCGGCTACGAGTCAATCTGGGTCAGCGATCATTTGATCGTGCCCGAGTCGGGCGGGCGGCTGCCCCCGATCGAAATACTGGAGCCGATCGCGACACTCGCCTACGCCGCGGCCGTCACCAGCCGGATCAAGCTCGCGACCAGCGTGATCGTCGTGCCGTATCGCAACGCGATTCATCTCGCCAAGGAACTCGCCACACTCGACCGGCTGTCGTCGGGGCGCGTCGTCGCGGGAGTGGCCAGCGGATGGCTCGAAGCCGAGTTCCGCGCGCTCGGCGTATCGTTCGAAAAAAGGGGCGCCTACACCGACGAGGCAATCGCGCTGATGCGCGCAGCGTGGTCCTCCGCTGTCCCAGAATTTCACGGCGAGTTTTTCAAGCTTGCCGGCATGCGCTTCGGGCCGCGTCCCGCCGCCGGCAACATCCCGATTTGGGTCGGAGGCACGAGCCGCCGCGCTGTTCGCCGCGCGGTCGAACTGGGCGATGGATGGCATGGGACGCGGATGAACCCCGACCAGGTCGCAGAGCGCATCGGATGGATTCGCGAAATCGCCGCCCGCCGCGGCCGCAGCCTCGACGACTTCGCGATCAGCCATCGCGTGTACTTCGGCTTCGCGCCGAAATGGACCGACACGGGCGGCTACGTCGATGGCATCCTTGCGCCGCCCGCCGAAATCGCCGACTACCTGAATCGTTATGCCGCAATCGGCGTCCAGGAAATCCTGATAAGCCCACTAGGCACCGACCCTCTCGCAAAATTTCTCGACCGCTTCGACACCGAAGTCCGCCCCAAGCTCGCGTAACGACTTGCCCGTGGTGCGGGCGCTCTGTAGACTCGTGTCGCTTTCACTAGCGATGTAAAGGGTTCTCGCGTTTAGAGCAATCGTCGCATCGTCTGTGCCGTTCGGACACATACAACTCGTGGAAAAGACCAACCCGCCGCCGCAGAGCACTCTGCGCGCCTATTTCGCGACGCTGGTGCATGTCTCGCACTGGCATCTGATCGGCGTGGTCGTCGTGACGGTCCTGTTTTCGCTGAGCGAGGGCATCGGCATCGCGCTGCTGCTTCCTACCCTCCAGGTGGCTGGCTTTAATATGGCCGGACAGGGCTAGGCCGGACGTTACGCGGCGATGCTTTCGAACGCGTTCGTTGCGATCGGACTGCATCCGACGCTGATTCTTCTGCTGGGAGTATTCGTGACGCTGGTGGGCGCGCGAACCGTGCTCGGACAAATCCAGAGCGTGGGGATATACGCGGTTCAGCAGGAAGTCGAGCATCACCTGCGCCGCTGCCTCTACCATGCAATCGCGGAAGCGAACTGGCTCTTCGTATGCCGGAGTCGCGCGTCGGATTTCACCCACGCGCTGACCTATGAGATTTACCGGGTCGGTAGCGGCACGAATCTCGCGCTCGTACTCACCGGCGAAGTTGTGCTGGGAGCCCTTTACATGGCGATCGCGTTTGCGCTGTCGGCCGGGATGACCGCATTGGTGCTGCTCTCCGGTGCACTGCTGACGTTCGCCTTTCGCGGACGCACGCATGCGATCGAAGCGCAGGGCGAGGAAGTCTCGAGCACCAGCAAATCGCTCTACGCCGCTACCATCGAACATTTGCAGAGCCTCAAAGCGGCCAAAACCTACGGCGCCGAGGAGCGCAATTTTTCGATCTTCTCCAACCTCAGCGCCGAGGTTGTCCGAGCCAACGTGGGCGGCGCTCGTCAACAGGCGGTCGCCGCAACCTGGTTCGAACTCGGCTCGGTCGTAATTCTCGCGGTGGTGCTGTTCGTATCGATTCGAGTGCTGGCGGTGTCGCCCGCGTCAATTCTAATCCTGTTGCTGCTGTTCGCGCGCGTGATGCCGCGAATCATGAGTGGCCAACAACACTACCGCGCCTTCGTCAATTCGATTCCTTCGTTTGCCAACCTGCTCGATATCGAAGTCCGATGCGCCGCGGCGGCAGAGCCGACGGAGCATCCGCACGAACGGCTTTCGCTCACGCGTGAACTTGCGGCTGACGATGTGTCGTTCACCTACGCCGAGGGACGCGTGGCGGCAGTAAGAGATTTGAGCCTGGTGATTCCGGCGGGCAAGGTCGTCGCGCTGGTCGGGCCGTCGGGCGCCGGCAAGAGTACCATCGCCGACATCCTGATGGGCCTCGTTTTGCCCGATTCGGGGACGCTCAGACTCGACGGCCGGCCACTTGGACCCGAAGGCGTGCGCGGATGGCGCGATCAAATCGGCTACGTCGCGCCCGACACGTTTCTCTTTCACGACACGATTCGCGCAAACCTCAAATGGGCGCGGCCCGACGCGAGCGAAGACGAGATGCTCGCGGCACTGCGACAGGCGTCGGCGTTCGATTTCGTCGCGGGACTGAAAGACGGACTCGATACTATAGTCGGCGACCGCGGAATGATGGTGTCGCAGGGCGAGCGCCAACGCCTCGCACTCGCGCGCGCATTCCTGCGCCGCCCGTCGATGCTGATTCTCGACGAGGCGACCAACAGCCTCGATTCCGAGAACGAAGGACGCGTGCTCGACGCGATCGAAAGCCGCCGCGGCGAACTCACCGTCGTGCTGATCGCGCATCGTCTCTCGACCATCCGATGGGCCGACCTCATTTACGTCATCGAAGGCGGCAAAGTGGTCGAGTCGGGCGATTGGTCGTCGCTGAGCGCACTGCGCGACGGCCGCTTCCGCGCACTCTGGGAAGCGCAAAGCCTGACCGTCTAGCCGCCGATGCGGCGTTGTTCACAACTCGATACGCAGTCTCTATTCACGTCATATTCTATTAATCCGTAACTAATTGTTCCGACATCTCCCTGAACTAGGGTGACGCCGTTCGTTGGGCCGGTGTCTGCAAGCGCGGACGCAGCCCAGCGACTCCACAGATCGCTTGTTGGGAGGGGACATGAACATTCGATCGCGTATATCGTCTTTTCTGTTGCCGGCAGTGGCCGCAATCGCGCTGTTTTTGAGCGGATGCGCGCAGCAACGCGAGTTGAGTTGGTGCACTGTTTACGGCGCTGCGGCGGGCGCGGTGATCGGCGCCGGCGCCGGCTTCGGTATCGGCGACGCCAGCAAGGGCAGTGATGGTTCAAGTTCGCGTGAAATCGCGGGCGCTGTCGCTGGTGCAGGAATCGGCGCGGTAATCGGCGGAGTCGCGGGTCATTACTATTGCGATCCGATCGTTCAGCCGCCGCCTCCGCCACCTCCACCGCCGCCACCTCCGCCTCCGCCACCACCACCGCCTCCGCCAGTGAAGGAGAAGCTGGTGCTTCGCGGCGTGCACTTTGATTTCAATAAATCAAAGATCCGCCCCGGCGATGCCGCCGTGCTGGATGAGGCCGCCACGACGCTCAAGGCCAATCCCGACGTCGATGTTGACGTGAATGGATACTGCGACGCGATCGGCGGCGAGAACTACAACTTGAGGTTGTCCGACCGGCGCGCGAATGCGGTCGTGGATTACCTGGCCAAGGCTGGAGTCAACGAGAGTAAGCTGCATCCGCACGGCTACGGCAAGACCGATTTCGTGGCGACCAACGACACGGCAGAAGGACGCGCACAGAATCGCCGCGTCGAACTCGTCCCCGAACAATAAGACGCATACGTGAAACGGGGCGCTCGCAATGATGCGAGCGCCCCGCACTGTTTCTACTCATTCGAAATGCGAGAGGGGGGATTTGAACCCCCACGCCTTGCGGCACTGGATCCTAAGTCCAGCGCGTCTGCCATTCCGCCACTCTCGCGTGAGTTAGAAAATATTGGAAAATCAGAGCCCGTTGAAGGGGCGTCTGGCTAGCGCGCGGACGGAGGCGCTATTTCCGCGCGAGTGCGGCGCCGCGATACATCGTGGAATGGGTTCTCGGCATCCCGGCGATCACATAGCGGTCGAGCTGTGCGATCTCGAGCCCGGCGTCAGATATAAGCTGATCGATGCGTCTGGTCAGATGGCATCCGTGGCCGATCACTTTCTGAATCGGATCAAGTCGCCGCTGCCACTTCGCGACCGAAGGCTCCTCGCTGAGGCCATGCTCGACGAACAGCAATGATCCTCCCGGCTTCAGCACCCGTCGCACCTCGCGCAGGGCTGCGGTCGCGTCGGGAATCGTACACAAGGTGAAGGTGCTTACCGCACAGTCGAACTTGTTGTCGTCGAACGGCAAGTGCTCGGCGGAGAGCTTTGCGCGTTGCACAGGAAAGCGGGCGGCGGCGATACGCTGTGCGACTCGTTTCGGCATCAGGTCTTCGGGATCGACCACGGTGAGCCGCTTCACACCAGCCGGAAAATAGGGAAGGTTCAGCCCGGTGCCGAATCCGAGTTCGAGGACGTCGCCGTGCGCATCTTTCAGCGCTGGCTGCCGCTGCCGCGCGATCACTTTCGAACTCATGGTCCAGTCGAGGAAGATACCGAAGATTTTGTCGGACAGGCCCACGTGAGTCTTGTATCAAATGCCGGGCGCGCGGACTAAGTCTGTCGGGAGTCCGACGAGAAGTTCGAGTTGCCTATAAGAAATAATAGAACCACGAGCCGCTGCCACCTGACCCGCTCGGCGGTCTTGATAGCGACGAGCCGGCGCAGCACCTGAGGACCCAGTCCGGGTGCTGCTTGCTACTAGTGACGCTCATCGCTAACTGATCCGCCAGTCCCCGTCGCCCAACAGCTCGAGCATCTTGTGATGGTATCGCGACAACCGCTGCCGGTCGCCCACACTCACCACGTTTATCCCGGCGGATGCGAGACCACTATAGAGAACTCCTTCGTTGCCCGGGTCCAGCGCGCTGGTCGCTTCATCTAGAAACGCGTACTCGGGGTGATTGAACAGCAGCCGTGCAAAGGCGATCTGCTGCTGCTCGCCGAGCGACAGAAGGTCGTCCCACTTGACCTCCGCGTCGAAGCCGCCCAGCCGCTCCGGCAAATCTTTGAGGTTGACCATCTTGAGAATCGCCCAGAGTTCATCGTCGGTCACTTTGCCTGCGTGTGGGTAGCAGAGCTGGTCGTGCAGTGAACCGAGAATCATGTAAGGCCGCTGCGGCAGGAACATCACAGCGGAAAGCGGCGGCCGAATGATGCGCCCGCTACCTGTGCGCCACAGTCCCGCCACCGCCCGCAGCATCGACGTCTTGCCGACCCCGCTTTCACCGACGATCAACAGCCCCTCGCCGGCCGCGACTTCGAAGGACATCGCGCGCACCAGCGTTTTGCGGCTATCCGGAGTTTTGAGCGTCAGCTGCTCGACCGCGAAGCGCGGCACCTCGACGATTTCGATTTGCGTTCCTATATCCGCATCGATCGGCTCGGCAGAGACAACCTCCGCCGTCGCTTGCGCGAGCCGTCCGCTTTCGGCCACCTCCAGGTATCCACCGAGCCGCTCGACAACGGCGGCAAAGTTACTCAACGAATTAAATTGATCGATGATTATCGACAACGAGGTGCGCAGCGTGATGAAGGCGCCACTGGCCTGTGTGATCTTGCCGAACTCAATCTTGCCCGCGAAAAAAGAGGGCGCCAGAATAAAATAGGGCAGCAGTGGCAGCAGGAAATCGTACCCATAAGTGAAGAACGCCAGGTTCCTTTGCCACGAGATAAGCAGATTGAAGTTTTTTATCGCCGCGTAGAGACGCTCCAGCAACTCGCCCTGTTCGCGCCGTTCGCCGCCATAAAGCGCGATCGCTTCCGCGTTATCTCGCAAGCCCACCAGGGCGTAACGAAAGTCCGCCTCGCGCCGCCGCTGCGCGAAATTGATTCCGATCAGCGGGCGGCCGATCACGATGGTCAGCAGCGAGCCGAGGCCTACGCAAACCGCGAGCACCCCGACCAGCGTCGGCGATATCAGCCACAGAACGACCAGGAACGACGCCGCGGTAACAAGTCCTTGCAGAACCTGCATCACGAACGACACCGTGAAATTGGCGAAGGTCTGCAGATCCTCACTGACTCTCTGGTCGGGATTGTCGATGCTCGCGTCCGAGCTGATCCGGTAGAAGGCGCGGTCGTGGAAGGTTTTCTCGAGGAACTGCTCGGTCATCCATTGCCGCCAGTTAAGCATCAGCTTCGCGGCCACGTATCCATCGATAGCGACGACCGGTGCCGCCACGACGTTGTAGATGATTACGAGCAGCATCGTGTGCCCGAAAACCTGCGCGTTTTTTTCCGCCAGCGCTGTCATCATGTCCC
Organism: Binatus sp. (SeqCode); assembly: GCF_035272065.1. Lineage (GTDB taxonomy): Bacteria > Desulfobacterota > Binatia > Binatales > Binataceae > Binatus. The sequence continues at coordinate 27,075 of NZ_DATEQZ010000112.1, read as the reverse complement.
GGCTTACGTAGCTGAACACAACGTTGCCGGCCTTGATGGAACCGCTCAAAAAAACCGTGAGGACTACCAATCCGAACGCGACACGTCTCTGGTCAGATACCCAATAGGGTTTCGCTAGCCGCCAGAGCCTTCTCCAAAACAACCGGTCGAATTTGTTCATCGTTCTCCCTCAGGCAGCGGCGCATAGCTGCGGACGCCTCACCACGCGCAATTCTGATCGGAGCGAACAATACTGTTTTCAACTCTGCATCTTCTTTCTCTTCGGCCTTGTAGCTTTGCGTACGATGGAAGTGAAGATTCTACTGGAAGAAAATTCCAGAAGCCGCGAAAAGTCCGACCTTGCTCATGCTATTGGAAATTTCCTGCAAGCATAGATGCATGAACAGGGCACCGCGTTGGTGTGTATCCGATCGCGCAATCTGCGATCCTTGGCAAGCCGATTGCACGATTAGAGAGTTCGAAGAGACGATCGGGTGTATTGAAAAAGAAAATAGAATCGCGAGCCGCGGCCGTTGATCCGTTTAGCGGCCTTAGCATCGATGAGGCGGCGCGGCGCCTGAAGACGTACGGGCCCAACCTCCCGGTGCGCGCGTCGCGCGGCGCAGCGATCCTGGCATTCGTCAGAACGGCCGCGGACCCAATGGCAGTGATGCTGGCTGCCGCCGCAGCGGTTTACTACGCGCTCGGCGAGCGGACCGACGCCTATGTCCTGCTCGCGGCGATCGTTCCGGTACTTGCCGTCGATGTAGTCCTTGAGGCGCGATCGCGCACCGCACTCAAGAAGCTTGCGGGCGTCGTGGCCCCGCGTGCGCGCGTGATTCGCAGCGCCGTCGAGATCGAGGTTGCGACCGCCGACCTCGTCCCCGGCGATCTTTTGCTCCTCAAAGAAGGCGACATTGTTCACGCCGATGCCGTCGTGCGTACGAGTTTCAATCTTGCGCTGGACGAATCGCAGCTCACGGGCGAAGCGGAGCCCGTTGCGAAACAGCCCTGCGGAATTTTTGGCGCCGTCGCGGATGCATCGGAGGCGAGCCGCGTGTATGCGGGTTCGCGGGTGCTCGAAGGCCACGGGTCCGCCGAAGTAATCGCGACGGGCGAGCGCACCCGTTACGGAGATCTGGCGCGGCTGGTCGCTGAGGTTGGTCCTCGTCTAACCCCGCTGGAGCGCAAGACGGCGCGGGTGGTGCGCTGGATGGTCGGCGTGGCGATCAGCGTTTCGGTGCTGCTCTTCGTCTTGCGCTTGCTCGGCGGCGCGCCGGCAAAGCACGCGTTTCTGTATGCGATCAGTCTCGCGATGTCCGCCGTGGGCGAAGAATTCCTGCTGGTGCTGACGATGTTCCTGAGCCTCGGCGCGTACCGCCTCAGCCGGCACGGAGTTTTGGTGCGCCGGTTGGCCAGCGTCGAGACGCTCGGTTCAACTACGGTCATCTGTCTCGACAAGACGGGCACCCTGACAGCCGGCGAGTTCGCGCTCGAGGAGCATGTCTCGCTGGGGCCGGAGACATCGGAGGACACGCTGCTCGAAGCGGCCGCGCTCGCGTGCGAGCCCCGGGCCGCCGACACGATGGAGAAGCAGATTCTGGCGCATTGCGCGGAACACGGCATCGACGTCGATGCGCTTCACTCGCGATGGCGTCTGGTGCACGACTACGCGTTCGACCCCGTCGGTAAGCATATGTCGCACGTTTGGAGCAGCCTGGAACACGCCGGCGGCGGGAATCTGCAGCGAATCGTCGCGAAGGGCGCGCTCGAAGGAATAGTCGAGCATTGCGATCTGGCGCCAGCCGACTTGGCTCGCGCCGAGAGGGCGAACGTCGAGATGGCGGGGCGCGGAATGCGCGTGCTTGCGGTTGCCGGACGCGAGGTCGAGCGCGGCGGATTCACCGGGATGCGCGCGGCGGACGAGCGCGGCTTTCGGCTGTTCGGGCTGCTGGGGTTTCGCGATCCCCTTAGACCCGCGGTACCGGACGCGGTAGCGCAATGCCAGCGCGCCGGAGTGAAGCTCAAACTTATCACCGGCGATCACGCGCTCACCGCGCATGCGATCGCCGAGGCGGCCGGAATCGCGCACACCGACGACGGAATCGTCACCGGTGCGCAACTCGACAGTGCTGACAAGGCATCGTTCGACCGGCTGGTCCGCCGCTGCAGCATCTTCGCGCGCATCCGCCCGGAGCAAAAATACGCGATAGTCGAGGCGCTCCGGCGGGCAGGCGAAGTGGTCGCGATGACCGGCGACGGAATAAACGACGCGCCCGCATTGCGTCGGGCGGACATCGGCGTCGCGATGGGTCTGCGCGGGACTGAGGTCGCACGCGCGGCGGCGGATATCGTGCTGCTGAACGACGATTTTTCAGCGATGGTCGTGACGATTCGCGAGGGCCGCGTCCTGCTCGACAACCTCCAGCGCGCGTTTCTTTACCTGGTCGGTTTCAAGGTGATGCTGGTGTCGCTCAGTCTGTTGGCGCCGGTCTTTGGCCTTCCGCTGGTGCTGTTGCCGGTGAACCTGGTCTGGCTGGAGATGATCGTGCATCCGGTGTCCGCGCTCGCGTTTGAGGGCGAGCCTGCGCTCGACGACGTGATGCGCCGTCCGCCCCGTCCACCGGCGTCGCCAATTGTCGAGCGGCCGGCTGCCATCCGCGCGGCTCTGTCCGGTGCTCTCCTAACGGTCGCGGCGTTCGCGCTGTTCGCGTTGCGCCTTGGCGAGGACGAGAACTATGCCCGCGGTGTCGCGATGGTCGTCGCGGTGGTGGGAAGCCTGCTTCTGGTATGGGCGGAGTACGCAGGGATGCGTCGATGGTGGCGTATTCGCGCGCCGGAGCAGCGGCGATTCTGGATTGTCATCTTAGCTGTAGCCGTCAGTCTGCCAGTATTCATGCTGACGCCGCCGATCGCAAAGCTGCTGATGATAAGCCCGATAGCGCGGGCAGATTGGGCGATCGCAATTCTTGGCGCTGCGGCCGCAGTGTGCTGGCGAGCGTTCGGGCGCATCAGCGCTTAACAGTCTGGCGAGTCGTCTATTTCGCGCAGGGCGACTGCCCGATGTTCGAAGCCTTCGTCTATGCTGCAGCGGCGGGCTTGAGCTTGTAGCGGATCGGCATGTGCTTGATGCCGCCGACGAAGCTCGAGCGCAGCCGCTCGAGCGGTCCCGCCGATTCCGCGCGTTCGAGGCGTTTCGCGAGCTCTCTGAAAATCACTTCCAGCTCCAGCCGTGCCAGGTTCGAGCCGAGACAAAAATGCTCTCCAATGCCGAACGCGAGATGAGGGTTCGGATTGCGGCCGATGTCGAACTTGAACGGCTGATCGAAAACGTCCTCGTCGCGGTTGGCCGACGGGTAGAACAGGCAGACCGACTCGCCCGCGCGAATTTTCTGTCCGCGCACGACGGTATCGCTCGTGGCAGTGCGCGTGAACTGGATTACCGGTGATGTCCAGCGCACGATTTCCTCGACCGCGGATTTGATCAGCGTGGGATCGGACTTGAGCCGCCGGAATTGTTCGGGGTTTTCGATCAACGCGAGCAGGCCGCCGCTGGTCGCATTGCGCGTCGTTTCATTGCCCGCCACCACGAGCACCAGCAAATAGGAGAGAAGTTCCAGGGCGGGCAGCGGCGCGCCGTCTATTTTAGCATTGGCGATGATGCTGGTGACGTCGCCGGTAGGATGCTTGCGCCGCTCTTCGACCAGGTTGGTGAAGTACGTGAACATTTCAAGTCGCGCTTGGGCGAAGGTCTCGTTCGCATCTTTGCCGCGTTGAAATTCAGGATCGCCGCCGCCGATGATTTCGTTGGTCCATCTGAAGAGAGTCGGCCAATCCGGGCGCGGCACACCCAGCATTTCCGCAATCACGGCCACCGGGACCTTCGACGAGATCTCGGTGACGAAGTCGCATTGCTCGCGGTCCATCACGTCGTCGAGAATTTTCGCGGTGATGTTCGCAACCTCAGGTTCGAGCGCGCGCACCGAACGCGGGGTGAAATAACGGCTCAGGATCGTCCGATACTCGCCGTGCTGCGGCGGATCCATGTTAAGTAGATGCTTGAGTGGCAGCTCGGGCGGAGGGCCATCCGCGCCCTCGTCCAGCGGGAAGGCCGCGAGCCGCGGCCCATTGAGCCATAGCCGCGGCTGAACGCTGATCTCCTTGATATCGGCCGCCTTGGTGATCGCCCAGAACGGATCCACTCGCGGGCGGTCCACGTAAAACACGGGACGGGTCTTGCGCAGATACGTCCACTCCGCGTGCGGGTAGCCGTTTTTTTGGTAGTGGTCGGGGCTGATGATGTCAATCGTGTCGAGCGAGAATTCGGTCGCGCTCACGACGCGATCACTGGCTGCCTGGGTTTCCATGGGTCACTCCTGAATGAATCATTAATCTGCGCGGCGCATCAACTCCGCCTCTTCGGCTATGAAGGTCGCATAAACCTCGCGCTCGACCGCGCGCACTCTTTCCAATGCGCGAATCGCCCGCCCTGCATCGCCGCGCCGCTCCGCGATCTCATTCATCTTCGCATCGACCCACGCCAGATGCCAGTTCTCATCTGCGCCGACGGCTTTCAAAACTTCGAGTGTCTTGTCTTCAACATCTTCCTGTTGTGCGTGACTCCGATAACGCTCGAGCGCCCGGCTCTCGGCAACCGAGGTGAGCGCGAGAAGATCAATCGTGTCCTTGGGCACCCCGAAGCGCAGTCCAAGCCGATGCTGGTAGCCATTGGTGATCGTGATCGGCGCGCCGCCCATATCAGTAATTCTCTTCGTCCACAGAAACGCGTGGCGCGTCTCGTCGGCGAGATGGCGCGTGAGCTTCATCTGCGAATCCGGGTCGCGCAGATGATTATGCATAACCAGCAGTAATCGCGCACCGTGCAGTTCGGCTTCGCGATAGAAACTCATGACCGTAAGGAGCCGCTCGAACTCCCTGGTACCGGGCATGGGTGCCGATTTCAAGCTATGACTCGACTCGCATATTTTGTCTACCTGCATCGCCATGCAGGTAACATGCCGTTGGCGCGCGCAGTGAAGATCTCGCAAAATGCGGTCCCTACCGACCTTCGGCCGATAAACACGGGAGTCCTATTCAGGCGCGAGACTGTCCCCAAAGGAGCCATCATGCCCCCGATGGACGCATCGCCATGAGGACTCGTTGGCGGGTGGTGTTGGTTATCCGAATGTCGTACGAGTAAGTAGTGTCGCACTCCCGCAGCAATCGGGTTGCCAGCGGAATCCGCCACGCGGCGGTAGCCTGAGCCGTCCACCAACACCGGATGTCGCAACTGGCACGAAGATCGATGCTCGCCGGCGCCGCCCTTGCGGCGTTCGTTGCGCTGGGCTGGTGGATGATCCACATCCCCGCGGTGCAGGATGCGATCTTCCGCCGCGCAATCGACAGCGCCCTCGCCTCGACGCGCAACGACCTGCTCGAGCCGGACGCGCTGCGAGTAGTGTTGTGTGGCACCGGCAATCCGCTGGCCGATCGCAATCGCGCGGCTGCATGCACGGCAATCTTTGCAGGCGGCAGCATCTACCTGGTGGATATCGGTCCCGGCGCGTGGAAGAACCTGGCGCTGTGGCATATCCCCGCAGCGCGGGTCGCTGCGGTTTTGTTCACGCACTTTCACTCGGATCACATCGGCGATCTCGGCGAAGTTAACATGGAAACGTGGGCGCAGGGACGCGAGCATCCGCTGCGTGTATATGGGCCGCCGGGCGTCGAGCAAGTTGTGGGAGGATTCGAGCAGGCGTACGCGCTGGACGAGGGCTACCGCGTCGCGCATCACGGCGCCGCGCTGATGCCGCCGGCGAACTGGCAGATGCAGCCACTCACCGTGAAAATCGATACTCCTCAGGGCGCGTCGCCTTGCGCCGGCGGTTCCGCGACGGTGCTCGAAGAGAACGGACTCAAGGTTACAGCATTCACCGTCGATCACGCGCCGGTGGCGCCCGCCTACGGCTATCGATTTGACTACAAGGGACGCTCGGTCGTGATCAGCGGCGATACCGTGAAGTGCGCCAACCTCGTCGCGGAGGCAACCGGCGCCGACGTGCTCATTCACGAAGGGCAGGCGGCGCACCTGGTGAAGCTGATCCAGGAGGCGGCGGAACGGATTGGTAACGCGCGCATTGCCAAAATCATGGCCGACATCCGCCGCTATCACACGACGCCGGTCGAGGCCGCATCGGAGGCAAACCAGGCCGGAGTCGCGATGCTCGTGCTGAGCCACATCGGTCCGCCGACGCCCAACGCGCTTGCGCGGATCGCGTTCATGCGCGGCGTTGCGGATGTCAGGCCGCGCGGCGTTGTGCTCGGGTACGACGGAATGTTGCTGACCTTGCCGGCAGACTCGAGAGAAATTGAAACCTCGACAGTCCAGTAACCCGCCGCCGACAGTCTAAGGATAGAGCAGGCCGGCGGTTGTGAGGCGGGGCGGGAAGTGACCGAGGATGAAGGGGCCATAGACCGCGACTACCAGGATGAGTGAAGCGAGAACCCAGTAACCAAGCCGATCGAGCCGCGGCTGCCATCCGACGGTCGGCGGTGCCTGGACCGTCGCCGTGAACGGAAGGTCACTCGGCTCGATTTCTTTCCCGGCGAGCTTCGTCATCACGAGGATGAAGAAAAACAGCATCGCGGCCGTGAACATCAGCGTGCCGCCGATGCCTGTCATGATTCCGGGAATCTTCCACGCGGCGAGGGCGTAGCTGGCATGCACCATGTCGGTGCGCCGCGGCATTCCCTCGAGGCCTCCAGCCATCAGGCCGCGCGAGAAAATCATCACTCCGAAGAAATACAAAAACGCCTGGAACAGTGCGAGGCGCCGCGACCATAGCTCGCGCCGCTCGAAATACGGGACGAGCCAGTACGCGATTCCCATGTAAGAGAGCGCCACCGCGCAGCCGATCGTGAGATGAAAATGCCCGGGGATAAACGCGGTGTTGTGAATCTCCATGTTCATGGTGTAGCTCGCGTTCATCAGGCCGGAGATTCCGCCGAGCAGGAATGCGATCATCGCCAGCACCTGCGCCGCCACCGACGGATCGCTCCATGGAATGGTGAAGAACCATCCGACGAGCCCCTTGCCGCCGCGACGGCGTCCCGCAATCTCGAGCGCATACATTACCGAGAACGCGGTCATCAGGCTGGGGAAGAAAATCGCGAAGGTCACGCCCGCGACGGCGAACTTCAGTCCGCCCGAAATGCCCGGGTCTACGAACTGATGATGAAAGCCGACCGGGACCAGCAGGATAAAAAGCAGGAAGGCCACCCGCGTCAGGGTGTCGCTGAACAACACGCCACCGGCCTGTTTGGGAATCAGCCCGTACCATGAAACGTAAATCGGCAGCAGCCAGAAGTACACGATGGGATGCCCGGTGAACCAGAACAGCGTGCGATCGAGCATCGGATCGACGCCCGGGAGCAATCCGAGCGACCATGGCAGCAGGAACACCACGACCTCTACGGCCAGGCCGACCGATGCGATATCCCACATCACGTAAGTCGCGATCGACATGAAGGCGAGCAGCGGAACGCGTTCGCCCGGATGATCCTTGCGCCATGCCCGCAGCGCAAATAGCTGAGCCGCCGAGGTGAGCCACGTGCTCACCACCACCAGCGCCAGCCCGAGGTAGAAGGTCCAGTCGGCCTCGAGCGGGGGGTAGAAGGTGTAGAGCACGGAGGCCTTGCCGGCGAGCATCGCGTACGCAGCCAAAATCGAACCGACGAAGAGCGTCCAGAACGCCGCCTGGAGGAGCGCATTGTTGAGCTTGCGTCCGAGCCCTCGGGCGGTAGTCAGCGCGAGAAAGCCGTTGGCGAACGCCGTCGTGAGCACCAGCGCGTTCAGCACGCCGTGAATCGTCAGCCCCTGGTAGTAGGATTTTACGACCGGGTAGTACTTGACGACGTTCACATGCGCATAGCCGAGCGCCTGGCCCAGACCCATGATGACGCCGATCGCAAGCACCGCGAAGCCGAAGTAGATGTCCCACTTGATAACGTTCAACTGGCTCTGCGGCAGCGCGAAGCCGGACGGCTCCGAGACGATAGAAGTACTCATTTGACCACTACTTTGCCGGACATCGTGTGATGCAGGCGGCCACAGTATTCCTGGCAAATCAGCAGGTATTCGCCGGGTTTGGTGAAGCGGTAGTCGAATTCGGAAACCTGCCCGGGAATGAGCATCATGTTGACCCGCGTGCCGGGAATGAAGAATCCGTGGATTACGTCAGACGAAGTTGCGACGAAGCTGACGTCGGCGTCAACTGGAACGTCGATCTCGTCGGGAGTGAAGGACCAGGTCTGCGCGATCACCACCGCCTGATATTTCCCCGGCGCGATTTGCTGCACTCCGATGTGATCGAACGGCGGCGTCGCGCGCAGTACCTTGCGAAGCTTCTGGCCGACGTCGCAGTAAATCATCCCGCTATGCGAAGGCAGATGGACTCCCATCCCGACACTGCCGTAGCCAAGCGCGCACAGAAAAATCACGAGCACTGCGGCACATGCCGTAAGGAAGGCCTTCTCGTACCGTTCCATCTATCTGCCCAGCAGCATCAAGAACATGATGACCCATCCCACGGCGAGCGCCAGCATGTACATTCCTAGTATGAAGACCGTACCGGTAGGTGGAGGAAGATTTTCTTCGGAGAACTCTTCGCGCGAAGTTTCGCCAGCCACGCCCCCTCCATTTGCAGCGCCGTCGTCGGCGGAGCATGCTCGGCAACTCACCGAGTCAAAAAGTTCACTTACCGTTCAAGTGTGCCGGATCGATCGCGTACTCCTGTTGGCGCGAGGTTGTCCAGCGATACAGAGAATCCTGCCCGGGAGAGGAATTTTTTCGGTATCGCCCGGAACCAAAATCCTGGAGCTAGGCGAACAGCATCCTTCTCAGCGCTGGCAGCAGGCGCATTTCTTCGCTGTCGATCAGATCGTCGAGCTTCACCGCGAGAGCACACAAAGCCTTACCTGCCACGGATACGACTTTGTCCGGATCTTCCTCGAACGACACGCCGACTAGTTTGCTGATCAGCGAGCGCATTTCGAGGTGGTTCCTCTTGATTCGATCCATCGCTTCAGGAGAGATGCCGCCTGCATCCTCGGCCCAGGGCAGCACGGTTTCATCCTCGCTCAGCAGATGCTGATTGAGCCGCGGCTTCAGCGTTTCCCAGCATCGCTGCGCCTGCGTGCGCATCTCGCGATCCGACGGCTTGAAGCCGAGAATGACGCCCGCCACCGCCGCGTCGAGCAGAGGAATCCCGAGGCCGTGTTCTTCGCGGCTCAGTTCTTCCGTAAGGTTTCTGATCTTGCGCGTGTCGGCCTCGGTTGCTGACGGCTTTCGTACAGTGGTCATATTCGTTGGCCTCAATTGGTTGCCTACGATACCACGCTTTATGCGTTGTGGCGTGCGCCGGCATCGCGATCACGGCGAAAATAAACTTCCCGCCCGTCGAGAGTCTCCAGCACGCCGTAGCCATCAGGCGGAAAGATGGTGGTGACGCGAACGTCGGGAGAACGTCCCTGGATTTTCACATCGTGACGGAGTTGGCGGACGTACTCTTCGAGTTTGATCCGCGTCGCGGCGAAAGCCTCGTCTATGGCTAACGAAAGGTCGGTGCTGTTTTGCTTATCAATCGTCAACTCGCCGCCGGGCACGTCGAGGTGAACTCGGACACGGCCCGCCTTTGCGATGACGATGAACCGTAGATGTTCGAGGCACCTGGTGCAGCCGGTCAGGCCGTTAACGTAGTCCTCAAGCGCTTTGACCTGCTGATGGATTTGCTTCTCGACCGCCGCAGTCATCGCCAATTCTGGTGAATTGATCTCGAGCTGCATTTTTCTCTCCTAATCACAATCATTCCAATTCATTCTTCGTGCCGAGCGCTGGTGGCGAGTGGGCGCGTGATATCGCGCGAAATTCGAAGCGTCAATCCGAGCGTTTGTATCCTTTGGACACAGGGCCCTGCCGCCCTTGGCAACACACTGGACCATGAAGGGCGGGAACGTGCCAATCCCGAGGAATGCGATGAGAGCAGAGTCGAGTTTGGTACTAGGGAGAACATTTGTGCTAGATCATCCGCCGTCAGACCGCACCGATACTTCCGAGAACCTGGCAGTTCTGCGAGAAGGTTCGCGAAGAGGTCGGTGAACGGCAACCGGAGGTCCGGGGAGTTGATCTTCGAGTTGCGACAAAGGTAGCGCCATATCTCGGCGCCGCCCGGGCACAAGAAGTTGGTCTCTGGGGCACAAATGTTTGCTCTCAAGACGAACGCGCCGAGTGATTCGGCGCCGATCGGGGGAATTATGATGCGAGCTGGACGAATTTTCTCGACATTTCTGTTCGCAATGGGCGTGGCGGCGTTATCAATAGCGGGCCTGGCGCGCGCCGCTGACAGTGATGCGACCGACGCTGCCGCGCTCAAGGAAATCAGGGCCGAGATGCACCAGATGCGCGAGGAGCGCAAGCGCGACCGCGAAGTAATTCGCTCGCTCGAGGTCAAGGTCCAGCAACTCGAGACGAAAGATCAGAAGGTCGAGACGACCACGCAGCAACTGCAGAACACCGATCAGAAGCTGAAGGAGACGACGCTCGAGCTTCAGCAGACCAACCAGCAGGTGAAGACTCTCCAGACGAAGGTCGATGCGCCGATCGCGACGCAGCAATTTGGCAACGCGGTTGAGCGATACCTCGGCTCGCACTCGTTCACCGTGACTGGCGCGGCCGGCGGCGAATTCATCTACGACCAGCAGAGCGGCGCGCTCGACGACCTGCATCATGCGTCGCAGAACTCGTTCTTCTTCGACTGGGAGCCGATGATCCTCTATCGCCCGACCGACTGGATCCTGTTCGAGGGCGTGTTCAGTGCCGGCTTTGGGGCAACGGGGACCGGAACCGATCTGTCCACCGCCGACTTCCAGATCTTTCTCAACAAGTACATGACCGTCGTGGGCGGGCTGTTCGATCAGCCGTTCGGCGACTGGTACGAGAACCAGAGCCCGATGTGGGTGAACCGGTTTGTCACCGCTCCCCTGCCGTTTGGGGTCGAGCCGGTGGTTCCACCAGGCGAGCTTGGAATCCAGCTTCGGGGCGGCATGCAATTCGGCGCGCTGGGTCAGGATTTCGACTACACGGTCTGGGGTGGAAACGGGCCCAACTTCAGCTCGGATGTCCTTGGCGCCGCGATGTCGAGTCCGACCTCGATCGCGTCCGCCGAGACCAATGGGAAGTCGATCGGCGCGCGCTTTCGAATCTATCCGCTACCAGTAGATACGAATTGGGGGCGGCTCGAGCTTGGCGCGTCCACCTACAATGGCAAGTGGGCGAATGGAAACTGGTTCAACTCGTGGGGCGTGGATTTCAACTATTTCATAGGCAACCTGCAGACCCGCGGCGAATGGCTGCAATCGTATCGCCAGATGCCGATGGGGCAGGCCTCCGACAATCGCCAAGGATGGTACGTGCAGGCTGGCTACTTCCTGACCGGACTGAAAGTCCCCGGCATTCCCGACGTGATCAACGACTATCTGCGTCGATTCGAGCCGCTGGTACGCTACTCGGGAGTCAACCAGCGCGGCGTTTCCAACGACGACATCCAGGGCGCAACCGGCGTTGGGCTGGGCGGCACGCAGGTGGGACTGGTTCCCGACTTCGGCATCAACGGGTCGCCGGCGACATACGCGCCGCACTCGCGCGAAGTGGCGCTGGCGCTCGACTATTGGATCGCGCCGTCGATCGTCTGGCAGAACGAATTCGACATCGAGTTGCCGCGCGCGGGAGGAGTATTCGTCTCGTCAACCGGGGCCGAGACGCCGGCGGGTTCGATCCCGAACGATCACGCGTTCCTCAGCCAATTCACGATCGGATTCTGAGCGGAGTCACGATGATGAGAAAAATATTCGTGGCAATCGCATTTGCGGCTCTGGCGATCGGATGGACAGGGGCTCGAGTGTCGGCGCAGGAGCAGGACAATATGTTGCCGGCCGAGCACAAGCGCCTGTTCCGGGAGGGCGCCAAGCTGTGGCCGATTTACTGCAACACCTGTCACAATGCGCGTCCGGGATCGGAGAAGGCGCCTTACGAGTGGGATCTGATTATTATGCACATGCGTACGCTCGGAAACTTACCGCAAGAGGACACCAACGCGATATTGGAATACCTCAAGGCTCGATGAATCGGGCTTGGGCGGCGCAAATGATGAAACGGAGGACGACGTGAATCGAATCATCTCAACCCTTGGCGCGTGCGCAATAGTCGCATGCGCGTTTGCGCCGGTGCGCGCGGCCGACATGGCGGCCGCCAAGCAGAACTACGATACATTTTGCGTGAAGTGCCACGGCCCCGGCGGGAAGGGCGACGGTCCGGCCGCGGCGACGCTTTCCACCAGCCCGCGCAATTTCACCGATTGCGCCGCGATGGGCAAGATTTCCGACGACACGCTGTTCAACGTGATCAAGAACGGCGGCGCCGCCGCTGGTCTCAGCAAAGACATGCAGGCGTGGAGCTCGGGGTTCGAGGACGACGAGATTCACGACCTCGTCACTTACGTCAGGACCTTCTGCAAGAAGTAAGCGCACCGCAATGAGCGATGGAAGTTCGATCGACGCGACCCCGCGCGACTTGTGGTGGTTTCGCAAGAACGTGCCGTGCCTTGACGCGTGCCCGGTCAAGACGGATGCGGGCCGCTACGTTCAACTGATTGCGGAAGGGCGCCTGGCGGAAGCATACCGCGTCGCGCGCTCGCCCAATCCGATCGCGTCGATATGCGGGCGTGCGTGCGGCGCTCCATGCGAGGACGCGTGCCGCCGTGGCAAGATCGATGCGCCCGTGACGATTCGCGCACTCAAGCGTTTTCTCACCGAGCAGTTCGGCCCCGAAGCGCTCCAAGCAAAGGGAATCCGCGAGATGATCGCGGGACCATCGGGCGGCGGCAGTGTCACGCCCGGTCATATCGACGTTCCCGGCGCGCGGCCTGGCGCCGATGCGTCAAAGCGCAAAGTCGCGGTCGTCGGCGCAGGGCCCGCTGGGCTCGCGTGCGCAAACGATCTGGCGCTGATGGGCTACAGCGTGACGGTGTTCGAAGCGATGCCGAATGCGGGCGGGATGCTGCGATACGGAATTCCTGCCTACCGGCTGCCACGTGACGTGATCGATTGCCAGGTCGGCGAGATCGAGGCGCTCGGTGTCGAGTTTCGATATTCGACGCCGCTTCGAGCCGGCTTCGGAGTTCGCGAGCTGAAGGAGCAAGGCTACGAAGCTATCTTTCTTGCGGTCGGCGCGTCGCGCGGGCGCGCAGTGCCGATCGAGGGCAGCGATGCCGACGGCGTGATCAAGGCGATCGACTACCTGCTCAATATAAATCGCGGCTACCGCGTTCCGCTCGGCGGCAAGGTGGTCGTTATAGGCGGCGGCCTGGTCGCGATAGATGCGGCCCGGACCGCGGTTCGCGCTCTCCTGCCCGGCCTCGTCATGTCCGAGGAGGAGGAGCAGGGCGTTGCGGCCGGCACGATGCGGGTGGCGCTGGACGTGGCGCGCGAGGCGGCGCGGCGCGGCGCGCTGGAGGTCACGGTCGCGAGCCTCGAATCCGCGCCCGAGATGCCCGCGATGAAATCGGCGCAGGGCCGCGAGGAACTCGACATCGCGCGCGACGAGGGCGTGACCTTCATGCCCGGCTGGGGACCGAAGCGCGTCGTCATCCGCGACGGCCACGCCGCTGGAATCGAACTGGCGAAGTGCGTCAAGGTTTTCGACGAAGCCGGCCGCTTCCGCCCACAGTTCGACGAGAACGAGCGGCGCGTCGTTGACGCCGACGCCGTTATTCTCGCGATCGGGCAGGCGCCGGACCTGTCGTTCGTCACGCCGGAAGATGGCGTCACTGTCACGCCGTCGGGAACACTGAAGATCGATCCGGTTACGCTCGAAACTGGCATCGCGGGTGTGTTCGCGGGCGGCGACGCGGCCTTTCCGCCATCGCTGCTGATCACGTGCGCGCAGCATGGCAAGATCGCCGCGCGCGGTATCGACGCGTACCTGCGCGGCAAGCCGCTCGGCCAGCCGCGGATGCACGTTACGATCGAGGAGCTGCCGACCGACACTTACACGATGGCCGAGCGCTACGAGCAGAAGCATCGCGATATCCCGCTGGTGCCGCTCTCGCGCCGCACCGGAATCACGGAAGTCGAGTCCACGTTTGGCGCCGAAGACGCGCGCGAGCAGGCCGAGCGATGCCTCTACTGCCACATCCATCCGATCTACGACGGCGCGAAATGCATCCTGTGCAATCGATGCGTGGACATCTGCCCCGAGCATTGCCTGCATTTCACGCTCGCGGGCGAAATCGCCGACCAGGAGCGGGTCGCGGGTGTGATGGCGGAAGCGGATACGCGCAGCGCGTTTCTCTACGACGAGGCGAAATGCATCCGCTGTGGACTCTGCGCGACACGGTGCCCGACGTCCGCGATCACGATGGAGCGCTTTCAGTTCGAGGAAACTGCCGGCTGATGGACGGCGAGCGGCGAAAGATTCTGCGGTTCATCGGCAAGGGGTCGGTGTTGGCCGCGTTCCTTGCGCAGATCGGCGCGGCCGGCCGGGCATTCTTCCCAAACGTGCTCTACGAGCCGCCGAGCCGCTTCAAGCTCAAGCGTCCCGACGATTATCCCGACGGCTACACTCTTGACGAAGCGCACCGGCTGTACGTGATTCGTCAGAAGGAAGCGTTCCACGTGATCTCCGCGATATGCACTCACCTCGGATGCAACGTGCAGTGGCGCGACACCGAGTTCGACTGCCCGTGCCACGGCAGCCGCTTCCGTCCCGACGGCACCGTGATCTCGGGACCTGCCCCGCGTCCGCTCGATTGGTTTGCGACCACGGTTTCGCCCGATGGGTTCCTCGAAGTCGATAGCGGAAAAGACGTAGCGCGCGACTTCAGGCTGGTCATCGGCGGGAAAGGCCAGGCCTGATCGGTGGGCGACAAGATCAAGGCGCTGTGGCGCAAGACTTCGTGGGCGTGGTCGCCGGAAAGCGAGCGCGAGTCGTCGGAAGCGATCGTCAAGAACTTCTGGCTCCACTGGTTCCCGGCCAAAGTCGCGCGCGCCAGCATGGACTGGAATTACTCGTTCTGGCTCGGCACGGCGTCGGCATCATTGCTCCTTATCCTGACCATCACGGGCGTGATGTTGATGTTCTTTTACGTGCCGTCCACCGAGCGCGCGTACGGGAGCATCAAGGATTTGCAGTACGCCGTCAGCTTCGGCCGCCTGCTGAGGAATCAGCATCGATGGGCGGCGGAAGGGATGGTCGCGGTCGTGTACATCCACATGGCGCGAGTGTTCTTCACGGGCGCGTACCGCGGCCCGCGGGCGGTCAACTGGGTGGTCGGGGTCGTTCTCTTTCTGGCGACCTTGTTCCTGTCGTTCACCGGTTACCTGCTGCCGTGGGACCAGCTCGCGTTCTGGGCGATCACGGTCGGGACCAGTATCGCGAAGCAGGCGCCGTTCGTTGGCCCGACGATTCAATTCATTCTGCTCGGCGGCCATGAAATCGGACAGCAGACGCTGCTGCGATTTTACGTCCTGCACGTTTTCTTCCTGCCGGTGTTGGCGTGGGTGCTGTTCGCGTATCACATGTGGCGCGTGCGCAAGGACGGCGGCCTGGCGGCGGTCGAGCGGGTTCGCAACGAACGCGTGATGGCGCCGAAAGCGACGCCCAAGACGAAGAGCTATTCGCTGTTTGGCCTTACGCCCGGCACGTCAGTGCAGGTGATGAGCTCGACCGGGCTCGAAGAGTCCGACCAGGTTTTTTCGTCGCCAAATATGTCGCGGCGAATCGCGCTGGTCTTCCTGGTGGTGTTCAACATCACGCTACTGGCCGCGATCCTTTTCAACGCACCGCTGGAGGGTCTCGCCAATCCTTCGGTGACGCCGAATCCGGCGAAAGCGCCTTGGTACTTCGTCTGGCTGCAGGAGCTGGTCGCTTCAACGACGGTCAGGTTCGGTGGCTATACGGTCAGCGGTGCGTTGCTCGGCGGAATACTGCTGCCGGGATTTCTGCTCGCGGTGCTGACACTGTGGCCGTGGCTCGATCGTTCGCCGCTTAGAGCGGGAGGGCGATGGCTCGCGCCCGAGCGCAAGCGCCAGAACTTGACCTTCGCCATCGCGACGCTCGCGATCATCGTGCTGATCATGGTCGGGGTTTACCTGCGCGGTCCCTACTGGCGGATCTACTGGCCCGGCCAGCCGCGCCCCGAGACGCCGCGGCTCTACTGACATGGCCGACAAGAACGAATCGTTCGAGACGAAGGACTTCGGCTGGATGGTGGCGATGTCGATCCTGTTCCTTGTGCTGGTCGCGGTCTGCTTCTGGCTCGAGTTCAGCACCGAATGGGGAGGCTATCAGCTGGAGTTTCCGCAACTGCTCGGCCACTACGGCAAAGTCGAAGACGCGCGCGACTTCCAGGCGGGCATCAAACAGATCTGGATACCCAAGATTGGCGTGACCGACCGCTGCATCACGTGTCACCTGGGCTACGAATGGTCGTCGGTTCTTCCGGCCACGATTGCCGAGCCGCTGAAGCCGCATCCGATGAACGACATGATCGCCAAGCATGAATTCGCGAAATTCGGATGCACGCCGTGTCACGGCGGCGACGGTGCGGCGACGACGATCGCGGGGGCGCATCAGGGCGGCACCGGATGGGAAGATCCGATGCTCTCGAACGCACTCGCGGCGCAAAACGGGCTCACGATGAACGAGATGATCCAGATGCGCTGCAATTTTTGCCATCGCCACGATGTCGCGACGCCGGGCATGGACGAGATCAATCCCGCCAAGGTGCTTTTCAAAAAGAAAAAGTGCCTGCTGTGCCACGTCGTGGAAGCACGCGGCGGCACCACCGGACCCGAGCTGACTTATGAGGGAGACCGCAATCCCGAACTGCTGATTTTCACTCACGTGCAGGGCGAGCACACAATGTTCAACTGGAACGTGCAGCATCTGACCAAGGCGAGCGCAGTTTCGCCGAGCACGGCGATGCCCGATTTCAACTTCAAGCCGGAAGAATCGAGGGCGCTGACGCTCATGTTGATGAGCTGGCGGCGCCTCTCGTATCCGCCGGAATACATTCCCGACCCCGAAGTGGCCGCGGCGGCGATGCAACCTTCGCCCACATCAACGCCGACTCCGACTCCAAGCGCGACGCCTGTCGCGCGCTGAGCGCCGCATGTTTGCGCAGATTGTTTCAATCCTAAGAGTCACTCGGAGACCGATGAAGCCGGAAGTGTTCTTTTGCGCGGGCTAGCGCGCCGGCCCTCGCGCCCCAACATTGACCAGCCGTCCGCCGAGTGCTAGCCGAAATACAGAGGCCCCGGCATCGGATTGGCGCGGGCAACAAACCCCCGTGGCTACCGCTCACTGCAAAGCCCCAGTTGCCGCTTGGCAGCGGAGGTGCTTCATGAACCGCGCGCTTTCATTCGCAATCGCCACGATTGTGATTCTGTACGGCGTCGCAGGCGCAAGCGCCGCCGCGGTCAAGCCCGGCGACGTTATCACCAGGGAGAACGCGAGCGAGGTCGCCGGACTTGTCAGTCCGGGCAACTACGGGCTGGTGCGCCAGGGCATGGAAATGAAGATCGTTCCGACCAGGGATTATGAGTGGCCGCCGCCATACAAGAGCTCGACCGAACAATACTCGCCGCAAGTTCGGCTTGGTCCGAACGGCGAGCTGCAAAACTACCGGGCTGGATTGCCGTTTATAGTCCTAGATTCCAACGACCCGAAAATCGCGCAAAAGATCATGTGGAACTTCCAGTTTGGTCCGTCGTACACCGACGATCTCGACTCGCAGGATGACGCAATTGCCTCCTACGCGCCCGGACGGTCGACGCCGTGGTCCGTCTATCCTGTGGGGCAACTGGCAGTCTATCGCAACATCGGGCGCGCGGAAGTTGCTCCGATTACCTCTGACGATGACGCGGGCTCGGGAATCATGCAGCGCGTAGCGCTTGGTCCGATCATCGTTCCGATCGAGCCGCCGTTCTGGCAGCTCCCGTGGGATTTTATGGTGCGCTACCGCTACTCGGACCCGCAGCGGGGTGACCTGGTATGGTCGGGTCTTTCCACTTGGGGCTGGTGGGACGAGGAACATCCGGGCATGGGGCCAACCAGTTATTTGGTAGGGACCTCGTTCTTCGGTAACCTCGACATGGATTCGCTATTCGGCTTTGCGGGCCGGTTCGCCGACTACGATTTCAAGTATCTGGGTGAGAAAGAGATGCTGGCGGTGGTGCATGCAACGAATCTTCCGGCCAGGTCATGCGCGGCCGACGGCGGCCGTACGATATGTCCGGAGAACTGGGAGTTGCGCCATGTTTACGTGATCGAGGCGGATGCGCGCAGGAATGGCGGATTTGGCGATATTCCCCCGATCGCTAGGCGGATTCTGTATATCGATTCCCAGGGATGGTTTGTCACTGCTTCAGATCAGTACGACCACGGCGGAAATCTCTGGAAGACGCTGGCAATCTTCAACACCGTGCGCGATCGCGAGTATCCGGATTCGAAGACCGCGGTGTATTCCTTCAACCGCTTGTTCCAGACCGCGATGGTCGATGAGGACGTGCAGAGCGGGTATTCGACGATTCTATTCACACCCAGCCCGGACCGGCCCCCGCACGACACCTGGTTCATTAACCAGGGCGTCATTTCGTCGCACTGGATTATCCCGAATCGGTTCACCACCTATCGGGCGTACTTTTATTGAGAGAACCGGCATCCATCCACCGAGTGCGGCGAGATCTCGCGCCTGGGCGATGCAGGAGCGTGGCCTATCCGGCGTGGCCCATTTCGACTTAAATAGCAAACGATGAAGCCGATAATATTGGAGTCAATCTTGGCGCTGGGTATCGCACTCACGCTCGCGCTGCCGGCGCTAGCGGCGGGCGACGATGTGGCTGATGGGCATCGCTATTTCGTTCGCTACTGCGCGTCGTGCCACGGCACGGATGCTCTCGGAGACGGGCCTGTCGCGAAGAGCCTCGCCACACCGCCAGCGAATCTGCGCAAACTCGGCGACAAGTACGGCATGCCGCTGCCGGCGCATCGCATAGCCGAGCTGATCGACGGACGAGACACGGCCAGGGCGCATGGAAGTCACGAAATGCCGGTTTGGGGAGAGAAGCTCTACGAGCTGGGCCAGGGTGAACGGGGCGAATACGGAATCGGTGAGGTGATCGGGAAAATAATCGCATACCTCGACACGATCCAGGATCGGCGAACCGCGATGCGATAATGCCGCGTCAGATAAGGCGCTCGAGTGCCGCCTCGATTTCGGCGACCAGGTGTTCGCGTTGGCGGGCCGTGTCGAGGCGCAGGTGGTTGCGCGGCGGAATTTCGCGAATCGGCTCGAACTCGGCCCGCTGCCGCTCGTACACCTTCGGCGTGGCGTCCGACACTTCACGTTCTGCGGATGCGCGCTCGGTCAGCCGCCTTATCGCCTCGTCCGGGCTGACCACGCATTCGATGAATAGCACCGGCACGCGCCGCCGGGCAGCCAGCGCGAGTGCGAGCTGCCGGTCGGCAGAGGTCTTGAACGTCGCGTCGAGGATCGCCCCGCAGCCCTCGTTCAGGAGTTTCTCAGCCTCGGCGAGCATCGCGTCGTAGGTAATTTTCGTAAACTTGTCTGAATATATGTTCGCGCCGTAGTCAGTGCGGACGTGCTCGTGCGGAGAGACCGATGCCAGCCGCTTGCGGACGCGGTCGGAGTTGATCGCTCTGAATCCTTTGCGATGCTGCAGCATGCGGGCGACGGTCGATTTGCCCGAGCCCGAAAGCCCGCACAACACGATCAGTGCGGGCGCGGCGCCACGCGCATAGCGCCATGCCAGCGCGAAGTAACTGCTCGCGAGCTGGCGGGCGCGCTCGCGCTCGGCGTCGCCAACCTCGCGCTCGAGGCTTCTCAGACTCTCGACCTTGCCGCGCACGCTTGCGCGGTAGCATTTGTAGAACGGCACGAACACCGCGAGCTCTTCGTCGCCGGTGATTTCGGCGTAGTCTTCGACCAACTGATCGGCAAGCAAAGGCGCGCCGAGCCGGTCGAGGTCCATCGCTAGGAACGCGATCTCCGAAGCGACGTCGCCGTAGCGCAAGCGCTCGCTGAACTCGACGCAATCGATGACGTCGATTTCTTTTTTTTCGGTGCCCAAAAGGCAGATGTGCTCGGCACGCAAGTCACCGTGGCCTTCGCGAACGCGACCCGCGAGCGCGCGGTCATTCAATACTCGCCAGTGAGCCGTGATGAAGGCGCGGCAGAAGGCGTCGATCGTGGCGAATTGGAATTGGCGCAGCGTATGACCGACGAAAACCTCGTCCTGCGCGATGTCCTCGATGACGCTGCGCCAAACCGCCGCCGCCGACCCGTAGGTCCATCCACGATTCGACGGGGCGCTCGCGTGAAATTCCGCAATGCGCGCCGCAATAGCGCGAATCGTGTCGCTGTCCACCTGGCCTGCGGCCAGCAACACGTCGAGCATCCGGTCTTCAGGCAGCCGGCGCATCTTGACCGCGTACTCGACGGCTTCCGGATGCTCCGCGGTTACCCCGGGTCCGAGCACGAAGGAGTCTCCACGCTTAAGAACCGCGAACACTCCCAGGTACACGCGCGGTGAAAGTCGCGCGTTCAGGCGGACCTCCTCGCAGCAGAAGAGGAACCGCTGCGTGAGCATGGAACAATTGAGAAACGGGAAATGGACCGGCTTCTTCACCTTGTATACGAAGTCGCCGGCGATGAAGACGTAAGAAATGTGGGTCTGCTTGAGTTCGACGTGCGCGGGCGAATCCGGATAGAAGCCCCGCCGCATCATTGCCTGGACCAGCGGCGGGAGACCGCGAGCCGAATCTGCCCCAAGTCCAGGTGTTCCGCGCGCTTCCATCATTTCGACCCGCGGAGTCAACGGATTACTCCAGACTATTCGCCGTGCTCAGTACCGTGGCTCAGCGCTTCGAGCACGTCGGAGGTGGTTATTACGCCGGCGAGCCTTCCACCTTCCACCACTGGCAGCGCCCCGATTTTCCGCTCGCGCAGCAAGCGTGCGGCCTCGCGGATATCGGTCGTCGGCGTCACCGTGATCACTGCTTCGCTCATCGCCTTGAACGCCTCGGTGTGATCGAGGAAACCGGTGTGCTGGCGGATGTCGCGGTCGGTCACAATTCCGACCGGGGCGCCGTCACTCACGATAGGTACCGATCGAAAATTGCCCGCGTGCATCTTTGCCGCGATGGAGGCTAGCTTCTCTTGCGCAGTCGCGGTGACCGGATTTTTAGTCATCCAGGTGCCAACCTGGTCGTTCTGAGTCGGCGTGCTGCGCACGGTCAGGACCGGGCAGATGGATTCGCGCAGGACGAGCTCGGCGATGCTGCCGAGGAAGAAGCGCTTGAAGCCGCGGCGCCCGTGCGTCGCCATCACGATCACGTCAGCCTTCGTTTTCTTTTCGGCGTTCAGGATGGTACCTGCCGGCTCGCCGGTATGAATCAGGAGTTCGTGCTTGACTCCCGCGAGCCTCTTGTGCGCGATCTCGAGCAGCTTGGCGCGAGCAGCCTCTTCTTGTCCCTTGTAGAGATCCACATAGACCGGCATTCCGGTGGGCGCGATGATCATTGGCACCACGTGCAATACGAAGACGGTGCCGTCGCTCTCGCGGGCGAGATTCGCGGCGGTATCGAGCGCTTGCATCGAGTTATCGTCGAAATCGACCGGGCAAAGAATCCTACGGAATTGCTGTTCCATAAAAATTTCTCCTTCGTGGCGGTCTAAAGAGTATCTCCGTAGTCACTGGATAAGCGAATGCCGTGCCATCTCGGCGAACTGAAATTTGGCGGCTCGTAAATGCATCATTGAAAAATGCGGCTGATCAGATCTGTATCCGATCGCGCCACTCGCACAAATCGATGGAGCAAAACAGCCGCATTGACCTTCGGCTGCTAATGGCAAGCGAATTGCACCCTCAATAAATGAAAACCACGTTGGAGGAAGAACAATGCAGATTGTCAACTTGATGACTTCGGATCCGGTAACAGTCCGTCCGAATGACACACTGTCGAAAGTAAAGTCCATCATGGACACTGGTAATTTCAGGCGCGTGCCGGTGGTGGAGAACGGTCGGCTCGTCGGCATCCTGACCGAGCGTGACCTGCACAAATACTCGGGCTTTCTGGAATCGACGCGCGTTAACGCGGCGATGCGCACTGCGCTGGTAACAGTCACGCCTTACAACACGGTGGAAGACGCGGCGCGCCTGATGCTGAAGCACAAGATCGGCGGGTTGCCGATTGTCGCCGACGGCACGCTGGTTGGCATTGTTACCACGACCGATCTGCTCAGGGCGTTTTTGATCGTCGTCGCCGGCGCCAGCCAGATCATGAATCCCTGAACGCACGTAACTAGAAAAGAGAGAGGGAGACAGATGGATGAATGAAACGGCGGATCGCTTGCACCACCAGCAAGTCCTTCGTCCGCGGCCTCGATCGCCGCGGCACGCGCAAAAAGCCGCATCGCATTGCCCGCGAGTTGCAGAAAGCGTTC
Source organism: Binatus sp. (SeqCode) (assembly GCF_035272065.1). Classification (GTDB taxonomy): domain Bacteria; phylum Desulfobacterota; class Binatia; order Binatales; family Binataceae; genus Binatus. The sequence goes on along the minus strand of NZ_DATEQZ010000112.1, from coordinate 4,516 downwards.
GGCGGACGCGCGCGTTACCCTGGTCTGACACTGACCGCGCGCTCACCGCCATCTGGCAGAGCGATACGAATCTCAAGAGCGCGTGATCATTCGATTCCGTATTTCGCTATCTTGGCGTAGAGCTTTTTGCGGGAGATCTTCAGCAGCTTGGCGGCCTGTAGTTTGTTCCCATCGGTCGCCTCGAGCGCGCCACGGATAAGCGCCTGCTCAGCGTCGGCGAAGCTACCTACAGGACTACCGCTTCCGACGGGCACGCGTTCGGCGGCTCGCAAACCGGAGATAGAAGCTGGCAGGTCCTGCAATCGGATCACGGGCGAGCGGCTGAACGTGAAGGCGCTCTCGATCGCGTTGGCAAGTTCGCGCACGTTGCCCGGCCACGAATAACGCCGCATCGCCTCGATAGCTTCGTCCTCGATCCCCGTGACCGGAACCGCCCGCATCTGCCTCGCGTTGAAAAGCTCGATGAAATGTTCGGCCAGGAGCGCAACATCGTCGAGGCGCTCCCGCAGCGGCGGTATCTGAATGACGCCCGCCTGGAGACGGTAGTAGAGGTCGTTGCGAAGGCGCCCCGCGTCCACCGCCTCCTGCGGATTCTGATTGGTCGAGGCGACCAGGCGCACGTCCACCGCAATCTCCTTGGTCGATCCCACCGGACGCACCGTGTGTTCCTGGATGGCGCGCAGCAGCTTGCTCTGCGTGTCGGCGCTCATCTCGGTGACTTCGTCCAGGAACAGCGTGCCGCCCTCGGCCGCGCGGAACAGACCCAGGTACTCGGTGTTCGCTCCGCTGAACGCGCCGCGCTTGTATCCGAACAGCTCGCTCTCGATCAGGTCCCGCGGTATCGCCGCACAGTTCAGCGCGACGAACGGCGCCCCTGGCTGCGGGCCGCATTCGTGAATCGCGTGGGCCACCAGCTCCTTGCCCGTGCCGCTCTCGCCGACGATTAGGATCGTGCCGCGTGTGACGCCAGCCGCTTCCACCCGGTCGTACAACTGCCGCATCGCGCTGCTTGCGCCGACCATCCCGTGAAACCGGCTGCGAGAATGATTTGGAAGCGCTCCGGCTTCGCGTTCGAGCGCCATGATTCGCGCTCCGGAGACGGCGGTCTTCGAGCGGAAGTAGGTATCGGCGAGCACGACTATTCGGATATGACTTAGCTTGTCGAACGCTTGGTACGTCCGCCCCGTTAGTGGCGGGAACGTCGGAAACGCGGTGGCTGCGCTCTCCTCGAAAAGGTGGATCGAGACGATCAGCTCCGAGAATGGCACCCCGCGTTCGGCGAGCTGTTCCCCGGTTCGTGCGATGTCGGCGGCGAAGGCGTCCATGTCTTTGTCGAGTAGATCCTTCAGCGTGGCATCGAGTTCGCCGCCGAAGATCTCCATGAATTCCGTCTTCGTCAGCGCGCGGCTGTCGGCAAAGTGCAGCACGTAGAGCTGGTACCAGTGTTCCAGCACGCGGGTGCGATGTTTCTGGACGGACTCCAGGACCGGACGGAGCTCGTCGAGTTCCGTGTCCCACAGCAAGTGAAAATAGCGTGGTCCCCCGCTGGGCAGAGAAGCAGGAGCCGGTGCGTTGATGTTTGTCTTCATTCGTTAGCTTTCCGGGTGAACTGGCTCGAAAGGCGTCAAACCGATTAAAAACTGCGCTCAGCGGGGACATTTCTTTCTTAACATATGTTGCTCCAAAAGCCAAAATCGTCGGATTTCAGCGGCGTTTTGCCCGTGCAATGGCGTTGGCATGTTTCAAGCAAGGGATGAGATGCCAGATTGCTAGCGTGACAAATCAATGCTCCAGCAACACAATCGACCGAAGCTCGCATCAAGCTCCTCGCAGAGCAAAGTAAGCCGCAAGTCCGGGCCCCCGGTTGCGGTTGCATCGCAGGCGGACCCGGCAGGGACCGCGGGCGAAAAGCGTGGGGCGATAGCGGTTTTTACGCGCGACGATTCGGTCGTGGAGATAATCGCCGAGGGCGTGAGCGATTCCTGGGTCATCGAGAAATTTGCCGATCCGCATGACGGGCACGCGTTTCTGCTGAAGCCGGAAGTCAAGATGGTTGTAATCGACGACGAGGCTCTCGAGGAATCGATGCGCGGCTGGCTGCTTGACCAAGTGCGCAAACACGCCCTCCACGCACTGGTAGCCTATATCGCTGCGATCCACAGTCCCGAGACCGAACGGCGCGCGCGTTCATATAGCGTCCAGTACTACACCTCGAAACCGATGGATCGAGAACGCACGCTCAGGGTTTTGCATTCGTTCGAGCACGCGGCTCATTAAGCCGCCAAGTAACTGCTTGCCTCGCGCTGCGGGCGAAGCCGCCAGCGGATAAGCGCTCGCGGTGCGCGTCACTTTTGCTGGATGCTCTCGACGAATCGCGCCATCAATTCGATTCTTTTCTTCACCTCGGCATCGCTTTCGGGGGTGAACTCCTTGCCCGGTTTCTGAAGAGTTGTCCCCCAAAAAGGCATCTGGAGTCGCGCGTGCGACGGTATATTCTTGCGGCCGTCGATCGAGTCCACGACCTCATCGAAGGGAAATTTTCCGCCATTTTTCTTTGCCATCTGAGTGAGGTCGTTCGGCGGCGGGTTCATCGGGATGGTCAAGCGTGAAGGGCCGTCACCCTTACCGCGAAGCCCATGGCACTCAGCGCAGTAGTTTTGGTAATCCTGAATTCCGGACTGCGCCGCGGCGGTTCGGGCGGTAGTCGCGAGCATCAGGATCAGCAACAGGAACGCGGTCGACGCCTGCGCCGTTGCGGTGAGTACTCGGCTTCGGAGTGCAATCGCGACGCGGTCATCTGGGCCTATCATTGTGCGTGGTCCTTTCAGTGCTCATTTGAAATTGCAGTTATACCCAGCTCATTAGGCGCGCTTTGCGTTTTTTCAGCAACCGGACGCTGGCACGGGAGAGGCGCCCGCGAGTCATGACGCCAACGGCACCACCGGGTGGCGCGATCGGCTGCATGATTCTCCGATCCAGGTTTGCCCGCGACCGCAAAAGCTCCGAAACATCTTGTTTATGAGAGGAAAAAATGGTGATCCAAGCTGGAATTGAACTAACGGCCCCTCAATCGGTTTTGTTCAGAAGATTGTCCGCGGATTTGGCGAGGTATTCGAGCCAAGATTAAAGCAGCGGAGCTGGAGAGAATCTCATCGCTGAAGATTCGCCTCAATTCCTAGATCTCCGCGAGATAGGCTTGGCTGCATGTGCATCAGTACCCCCCTCTAAGCGGAAATTTGGCCGTCGCTACAGATGCGGATGACTTCAGGCCGTGAGTCGTCCGCGCGCGTCGCGGCCTTAGGAGCTGGTTGCTATTTCGCTGGTGGCATTGCATCGAGCAGGGCCTTGGCCCGCGCCTCGATCAGTCCTGCCATGATTCGATCAGTATGGATATAGAGGCGATCGGTCTTTACGGCGGCGAGGACCATTTCGCCAACCTCGTTAGGATCGGCGCCGGCAGCTAGAAAGGCGTTGGCTTGCGTGATTGCGGCTTCCCACATTTTCGTTTCCTCAACGGTCACCGACGATGAGGGCCGCGTGTCGTTGCTGTTCGATATGATCTTCGTATTGACTGGACCGGGGCACAATACGCTGACACCAATCTTGAACGGTTCGAGCGCGAGCCGCAGGGATTCCGAAAGACCCACCACCGCGAATTTCGAGGTTGTGTATAAGAGACCGCTGGACGTGGCGGCGAGTCCCGCACCCGAAGCTGTGTTGACTATATGCCCGCCACCGCCTCGTTTGAGCATCCGCGGTAGGAAAGTCTGGACTCCATTGATCACTCCAGTCAGGTTAATTCCGATTACCCAGTCCCAATATTCGTAAGTCAGGCGCGTAACGTGCTGGTCTCCGGCCACTCCGGCGTTATTGCACAGAATTGACACTGAACCGAGTCGAGATTCCGTTTCGTCGGCGACTCGCGCGTAAGCCGAGCGGTCGCGGACGTCGAGCAGGAACGTCTCCACCGGGGTTAAGTCCGAGAGCTCGGATTTTGCCGTGGCCAGCGAGGCTTGATCGATATCCGCGAGCGCCAACTTCGCGCCAGCTCGAGCGAACGCGCGAGCGATACCCAGTCCGATTCCGCGCGCTCCTCCAGTTATGAACGCGGTCTTGCCATCGACACGATCCATGCTCCCAACCTCCCTCTCGCGACCAAAAGGACGTCGGCACTATCCGCCGTTCGGATTTGTTTTACAGCCCTGTTTGAAGACCCCGAGCACGGCTATCGAGTCTTCGAGAAGCTAGCGCGGCGTGAGCAGCACCACGGGGATGTCGCGTTTCGTTCCGGCCTGGTACTTGTCATAGTCGGGCCACTGCGCTGTCATGATCGGCCACACGCGCTTCTTTTCTTCGGCCGTCGCAGTCCGCGCCAGGACCGGAATCACTTTGTCCCACACCTGGATCTTCACATCGGGGTGGGCAAGCAGGTTTTTGTACCACCCAGGATGGTCGGGAGCGCCACCCTTCGAAGCGACAACCAGATAGTTGTTGCCCTCGCGCCCGTAGATCAGCG
>NZ_DATEQZ010000111.1:0-34781 GCF_035272065.1 Binatus sp. (SeqCode) | reverse complement strand
TTCGAGGATTGCCGCGACGTGGAAGTCGGACAGTTGCTCGACCGACGCCACCCTGAATTCGCCGTAGCTCTGGTTGCACCGCTTCCATCCCCCCGTCGCCACTTCATGCGAATAAGGAAATGGCGCGCGCACGACGATGTTCAAGGCGCATCGAGCGGCGAGCTCGGTCTCGGACGAGCCTTCAGCGCCCGAGCTGACACGCTCGAGATACCACGCGAGCTGGCGTCCCGCGGGACTGTCGGGAATTGCGGGAAATGTATCCGTGAGGTCTTGAGCGCCCGATCGCGAGGGTCTGCCTTTTACCGGTTCCATAAAAATTTCTCGCGCGGTCGCTTCGGGGAACACGCCAAGGCTGACGAGAATGTCGGCTGCCAGTTCTTCCGGATCGTCCAGATGTTCTCCGTAAGCGGTATAGGTCAAAAACTGAGCGCGCTCTTTGGGTGAATCAAAGAGCATTCCGATCAGGTGATGGCCCATTTCGTGAGAAAAGGCCGCACCGACCGCTGCGGGATGATGCGCGGTGTTCACGCAGATCAACGGCAACCGAGAACGGCCCATCTCCCGCACGTAAAACCCCAACAGCGCCAGTCCCTCCGGTCCGGTGAGCCTTGCCAGGCGGAATTGAACTCCCAGCCCTGACCAGAATCGCGTGAATTCATTGGGCGAAATCAGTCTCAGGAATTCTTCGTTCAGATGGGGCCAGACGGTCCTTCTGGCTTCCGCAACTATCTCCAAAACCTCAGAGCGCCCCAACGACCTTCGGAGCGGGCGGCCATAGTCGCGTTGCTCGAGATATTCAATTTCATCAGAAATGCTGCGGGCAGCCGCCGGCAAGCGGTGCGAAGCCTTGTTGGCCTTCACGAAGTCAGCGGTTAGTTCGTCGAAAATCGAAGAACTCCTCTTAATCGCTCTGGCTGTCACGACCCCCCTGCAACCTTGACATCGAGTCATAGCGCGCGGTTCCGCGTGTCTAAGCTCGTGCTGACTGATGCTCACTTAGCACAACATCGGCTGAAAGAAAAACTCGCCGGATGCTGCAATTGCTGAATAACGAAACAGGCCGCGTCTAAAATGGCCGTCTCCATGCTGACTGTTGACTTTATGTTATCGAATAGAGGTAAAAAGTGACAGAACGTCGGACTTATAATGCTTGCTCTGCTGAAATCTCAGCCGCGAAACCGTCAACTTTTTGCATTCCAGCTTCGCGGCCCGATCCTTCCGAAAAGACTGGCAAATTCTCGCGGCCCGCCTCCGCGCCGGTCCGATTCGAACCAGCCCGGTATTTCACTTTCACTAATCCAACAAAGGGAGACATCCAATGGAAATGCGCCTCTTAACCACAGAGAGCGAACGAAACGTCTTAGCCCACAGCCTCGCCGACGCGCGCGCTTGCCATGGAGCCAGCTACAGAGCCGCAGGCCCCACCCAGGTGGGGAATTTACTCCGGCTCAAGGCCGCGGACATCTATGCATTGTTCGAGACGGAAGGTGACCAGGCAGAACGCATGACAGCGGGCGTAGCGTTGCACGACCTCGAGACCTTTCCAAAAAGCTGTGACCAGCCTGATCTTACGCGCTACGCGCCCAGATTGGTGCTGGAGTGCAGTGATCACTGGTCGCGGTCGCGCGGCGCGGGCATGCACGCATGGCGCGGCATTGCGGTTCAGGTTGTTCGACGAAACCCTAAAGCGGTGCTCGTCTATCTGGCCGTCGGGAGTCATGACGGATTTTACGCAGCGATGGGCTTCGTCGATGCGGGACAGCCGGTCGAGTATCCGTATCTCGAGGAGCCCGACCACGGCCGGCCGCGGGTTCAGCCGATGGTGCTCGAAGGTGAAGCGCTCGCGAAACTGACCGCCAACGTGCATCGGTTGAAGATCGAAACTCCGGACAACTATCGCACGCTCCGGTTCGACAAATCCGATCGGTTGAGGCCCGCGGCGAATCGCTATCCGCTCGGAATCGGGGAGACCGCGGCCGCGGCGGCCCAGGTCTGAATCAGTCCTTCGACGATCCGGGGGATTGTTTCACAACATTCTTTCCCAATCCGCGCCAAACATGCGGGTTCGCTCAAGCGAGGAAAAATCAAAATGAATATCGATCTAGCAAAAGATCGCAGAGCACAGCGCCCGTCGGACGATTTTGACGGCAATATTCCGGTCAAGCTCACCAAGGAAGAGCTGCGCGATTTGTCAGCTCTGAGCCCGCTGAGAAGTACCTTTCATATCGTCGCCGAATGGACGCTGATACTGACTGCCATCTATCTCTGCCAACGTCATTTCAACCCCGTCGTGTACCTGCTGACCGTTGCCTTCATCGGGGCGCGGCAGCACGCGCTGCTCATCCTGATGCACGACGGCGTTCACTACCGGCTGTTTCGCGACCGGCGGCTGAATGATTGGACCGCCGAGGTCATCCTGGGATGGCCGAACCTGATCTCGGCGCGCGCTTATCGCAGGAACCATTTCGCGCATCATCGCTATCTGAATACCGTCCAGGATCCCGATTGGGCTCGCCGCCAGGGTGACATGTCTTGGGTATTTCCGATGGGCTGGCAGCGGCTCGCAATGTTGTTGATTCGCGACCTATCCGGCCTCGGCGCCATCTTTTATCTCATGCTGGTGCGAACTCTTTTATCCAAAGACGCGGGGGTGAGCCGCGGCTTTCTGGTTGCTCGATACGGCTTCTACGCAGCAGTCGTCGCGATGTTCGCCTGGTTCGGCGTGCTTCATCTTCTCCTTGTGTACTGGATCGTTCCGCTGTTCACCTGGCTCATCGTGATCTTCCGCGTTCGCAGTATCGCAGAGCATTCCGCCATCGAGGGCCGCGCCAACGCCTATGCGCAGACGCGGTCCACGCGTGCGTCCGTGCTCGAGCACGTGTTCGTGGCGCCAAAGAACGTCAACTACCACATCGAGCATCACTTCTACCCGAGCGTGCCGTTCTATCGGCTGCCGCAACTCCATCGTGTCCTGATGTCGAAGTCGGAGTTCAAGGATTCCGTTCAAGTGACGCGCAGCTATCTTGGGGTGCTCCGCGAATGCGTTCGCAATTCGCATTCGATTCTCGGCGTGCGCCCGAGCCGCGCCCAGGCATGATCGAGTTGACGCAAAAGCGGCGGCGGACTTTAGAAGGTCCGCCGCCGCTGAATGGCGATCTTGGTATTCTCTCGGACAGGAGCTAAACCGCGCGAGCTTCGGGAAATACGCGGAGAAAATTTTCCGAATAGAACTTACTTCGGATCCGCTCGGGACGATTGCCGAGCGACGCCTCGAAACGGGCTAACGGGTTGCGGCCGCCCTCGGTGTGCGGGTAGTCGGTCGAGAACAGGTACAGGTCCGGGTTCGACTGATCGATCAGCGCGCCGATGTCCTCGAACACGAACGGGGTGAACGCCATCTGCCGCGTGAGCTGTTCCGACGGCTTGCGCGTGAACCGCGCGAGGTTCGCATCTGTCTTGCTCCAAATCTTCACGGTCCAGTCCAGCCGCACGAGCATCGCGGGCACCCATCCGGCGCCCAGTTCGACGCACGCGCCCCGCAGTTTCGGGAATCGTTCGAACACGCCGTCGATCAACATCATCGAAAGGAAAGTCTCCGGCCCCTGATGCAGCACGGCCATGTCCTTGGTGCGAAGATTCTCGCCGCCGCCCATCCAGTCTCTGACCGGCGGCCGGCCATTGTTGATCCACGCTTTGTCGAGCTGCAGCGGCGAGCCGCCGACATGCATCACGAACGGAGTGTTCGCCTCTACCAGTCTCGCCCAGAAAGGATCGAACTCGACGTGGCCGGGCGACCTGCCGCCGCACGCGTGATGCGGCACCCAGATAGCCTTGGCGCCGCTCTTCAGCGCGAACTCGAGTTCCGTGAGCGCGAGTTCGGGCACGTCCAGCGGTGCGATCGCGACGCCCATCAGGCGCGAGTCGTGCGCGCAAAAGTCCGCCATGTGCCGGTTGTGAGCGCGCGCCGCGCCGTACCGCAGCTTCGGCCCGATCTTCGAGCTCGGCGAAAACGGCATCGCCACGCTGTGCGTCGCGAACACGAGCTGCTTCTTGAAACCGAGCATGTCCATGGCCTTCGAGCGTTCGCGTCCGTCAAACGCACCCAACGCCTGGATCTCTTTCGACCGCTCGATCAAATTGTTGCCCCACGCGATCATCTCGGCGACATGCTGCTCACTATGCCGCCCGCCGCGCGCCATGATCTCCGCTACTTCCTCATCGGTGACGAGCGACGCGCTGTAACTTACCGCAGGGATTTCCGCGCGCAGATCCGGGTCGGCGTACTTCTGCAGAAAATCCGGCAGCTCCATGATATGGCTGTCGGCGTCATACATCGGCCGGTTGTCAGGTGCGTAGGCCATAACGTTACCTCTATTTGCTGAACGCACTTAGCGGGACGCCCGAGGAGCCGATTAAAGCACCAACGTCAGTGCCCGCTCAAGGAAGTTCTAACAGGGACGAAGTCCAGCATTTTTTCATTGGGTGCAGGGGTCGCCCCTGCCCAAGGAAGCGTGAAACCCACGGTGGGTTTCACTACAATTAAGTTCCCTTGTTCCCCTCCGGAGGCGCAGATGGCTCAGCCAGATTTCTACTTCAACCCGTTCGATCCCGAGTTCCGCGCGAATCCCTATCCACACTTTCCGGCGCTGCTCGACGCTCCGCCCCGGCAGCTCAAGCTGTTCATGCCGACGACGCTAATCGCGCGCTATGACGACGTCGTTTCGGTGCTGCACGATCACGAGCGCTTCACCGTTCGGCGTCCCGAGATTCCATTTCGTGAGCGTATCGATCCCTTCGGCGGCGCGCCGACTATCCTCACCGCCGATCCTCCGGTGCATTCCCGCCTGCGAAAGCTCGTCAGCAAAGCCTTCACGCCGAGGCGCGTGCGCGAGCTCGAACCGCGAGTTCGCGAAATAACCGCCGACCTACTGAGTCGCGCCGCGGAGTCATCCGAAGTCGAAGCGATGGCGGCGCTCGCCAACCCGTTGCCCGTGATTGTCATTGCGGAGCTGCTTGGCGTCTCGGCTGCCGATCACGCGCAGTTCAAACAATGGTCCAACGATATGATCAGCTCATTCGGTCAGGACATGGCGACTGGCCCGTCTGCGGCCGGCCTGGCGGCCAAAGATGAGCTCCGCCGCTATCTAGCGGAGGCGATCAAGCAGCGCAGCGCGAATCCGGCGGACGATCTGATCAGCGCGCTCATTGCCGCCCGCGACGAATCCGATGCACTCAGCGAAAATGAACTGCTCGCATTCGTCGTGTTGCTGCTGCTGGCCGGCAACGAAACGACCACGAATCTTATTGGTAACGGTCTGCTCGCGCTCTGCCGCCATCCCGAACAGCAGCAGCGTTTGCGCGAGAACCGCGAGCTGATCCCCAAGGCAATAGAGGAGATGCTGCGTTACGACCCGCCCGTCCAGATGACGGTGCGCATACCGACGGCGGCGACCAACGTCGGCGGCACCGACGTTCCCGAGGGCAGCCTCGCCTTCATCCTGCTGGCGGCTGCCAACCGCGATCCGGCGCACTTTCCAAATCCGGAAAATTTCGACGTAGCACGCGAGCCCAACGAGCACGTATCCTTCGGCGAGGGAATTCACTTCTGCCTCGGCGCCCCTCTGGCGCGGCTGGAAGGCGCAATCGCGATCGAACAGATGTTGGATAAATTCCCGCGCCTGCAACTCGCCGATCCATCGGCCAAGCTCGAATACCGCGGCTCAATGGCGCTGCGAGGATTGAGCGAACTGCGGCTCTCAGCTCGTTAGCCCGCCGCTATTTTCACTATCGCGAGAATTCGGCCTCGACGTCGTGGCCATAGAGCCATGCGTTCTGAGGCAGCGGCGCCGTCGTGGCCGACGCCAGGTTGGCATCGCGTTTTCTCTGATCTTCGCCGTCGGCCAGATGGTACATGATGCCGTTGCGGCGCGAGCCTTCCTGGCATCGCGATGCGCGCGGCTTGCGCGTCTGCTCGTAACGCAAGAGCGCTGCGCTCACATCCTGTGAATCCGCACGCTCGAGGCACTTCGCCAGCACCGCGGCGTCCTCGATCGATTGCACCGCGCCTTGCGCCATGTACGGAAGCATTGGATGCGCCGCATCGCCCATCAGCGTAACGCGCCCGACGGTCCATCGCGGCAGCAGCTCGCGGTCGTAGAGCGCCCAACGATTGGTCGTCTCGACTGCGCCGATGATCGCGCGGACCTGCGGATGCCATCCTTCGAACTCCCTGAGCGCGTCGGAGACCTCGCCCTTGGCGGTCCACGATTCGACGCGCCATTCGCCGGGAGTGACCGCGACCCAATTGTGGTAGCGGCCGCCAGCGCCAACATAATAGTGAACGAAGTGATGGCCCGGCCCCCACCATGCGATGGCCGCGACTTCGACTCCCAGATGCGCCACGCGATCCGCGGGAACCAGCCCGCGATACGCTACGTGTCCCGAAAATCGCGCCGACTCCGGGCCCATGACGGCGTTGCGCACCGTCGAGTGGATACCGTCTGCGCCAACGACCACGTCAGCATCAGCGCTCGCGCCGTTGTGGAATTGCACTTCGACTCGGTCGTTGTGCTGGCTTAGCCCGACGCATCGATGGTCGAGATGCAGCACGCGGCGGGGTACCGCCGCTGAAAGAATGTCGAGCAGATCGGCGCGATGGAAGTGATAATAGGGTGCGCCGAAATCACGCTCGGCGGCGTCGGCCAGCGGCTGGCGCGCGAGCTCGCGCCCGTCGTCCCATCGGCGGAAGACCACCGCCTGCGGCCGCACTCCTAAGCGGCGCATCGGCTCCTCGAGTCCCAGCCGATGCAGGATTCGCGATGCGTTGGGGCTTATCTGGATGCCGGCGCCGACTTCGCGCAATTCGGAGGCCTGTTCGAAGACTTCGACATCGATGCCGCAGCGCCTCAGCGTGAGTTTCGCGGCCAGACCACCGATCCCAGCTCCTATCACGATGACTCGCATGTGCGTGGTCGCGACTATAACACTTCGGCGCGACGGCGTATGACCGTCGCGCCGAAGTTGACCGTGCATAATGCAATCACGCTGGGAGGTTGACGTGATCGAAAGCGAACGTCCGGAAGCGGCGGCGCCGACCGAGCGCGCTGGCCCGCCCGCGCCGGCTGTTTTCTCCTATCGGTTTGTTTACTGGATCCAGCCCCGATCCTGGAATCTGATTCTGAGCTGTTCTGCAATTGCGTCGGCAGTCGCCTTGGCTCTTCCCTCGAGTCCGCTCCTGCCGCTGGTCTCGCCGTAAATTTTCGCGCCGCCGACAACGATTAAGCCGATCGGATTGGCAGTTGCAATCGCCACCGCGGCAGGCACGACCATCCCCGGGGTTTTGTTTCCGGAAGAGGTAAGTGTTCCTGACCCGAGTTTACGCCAGCCTTGCGGCGTGACAGCGTAGCCTTCCACGACCGTGTCCATCTCTGAAGTTCCGGCGCCGAATCCGATCACGAAGCGCTGGACTGCGCTCCCACTCTGTGTCGATACGAGATAACCGCGAATCACACTATCGCCAACCTGCGGCGAAGAGCCGGGGCCGGCCTGCACAGCAGAAAGCCCCATCGCGTTGATGTCCGCAACCAGCTCCTGGGCGATAAGCGCGCCGAGCTGGCGGCCCTCTTCGATTTGCTCTTGCGTCGGTGGGGTACTCGGTGCGCCGACATCGCCGCCGATCGAGGAATTGGCGGGCATGTCGGCGGAATTGGCGACGAAGTTATATACCCAGATCTGATTGGGCCGCGCGAGCCCAGGGCTGCTTATCGGTGTTTGCTGAGTGACGTTCGTCGCAGCGCACCCGGCTCCGACCAACACGGCGAGCAGACATAGTATCAAACGGCTACAGGACTTCATTGCAATGCTCCCTTCGTGAACAATTCGGCCGAGCGCTACGTCTGCGCGACCAGAACAAACCGGTCCTCGGCGAATATGCGCGAAACAGACGCAGAAGGGAAATGCATCCGTCGCACAAATTCTCTCTGCGTTGTCGAGCTTGCTTTGCTTGCAGAAGTTGAATTCGTTACCAATCATGGTCGGTGCGTTAAACCCGGCAACGGCGAGGGCGATCGCGCACTGGAGATCGATTTGATTGAAGCAGTGATTTGGGATTTCGGCGGCGTGTTCACCACCTCGCCGTTCGAGGCCTTCGCGCGCTACGAACGCGAACGTGGCATTCCGGTCGGCGTGATCCGCACAATCAATTCAACCAATCACGAGAATAACGCGTGGGCGATGTTCGAGCGGTCAGCTATCGACTTTGCTGGCTTCGATGCGGCCTTCGGGGCGGAAGCCAGGATGCTCGGCTACGAAATTCCGGGGCGCGACGTCGTCGCGCTGCTGGCCGGCGACTTTCGGCCCGAGATGATCGAGGCGCTGCGCCGCATCAAGGTCCGGTTCAAAACCGGTTGCATCACCAACAACATGCCGGCGGATGCGACAGGCGCAACTGCATCGTCGCGCTCGATCTATTCGCGCGAGATCATGGAATTGTTCGACGCGCTGATCGAATCGTCGAAGATCGGAATCCGCAAACCAGATCCGCGCATCTATATGATGATGTGCGAGAAGCTCGGCGTGAATCCGGAGGCGTGCGTCTATCTCGACGATCTCGGCGGCAATCTCAAACCCGCGCGCGCGCTGGGCATGACGACGATTAAAGTCGAGAGCGGACCGCAGGCGATTGCCGAACTCGAAGCCGCCACCGGAATAAAATTGATCTGACAGACCGTCGCGTCAGCCCAGCGCGCGGGTGAATTCGTCGAGCAGGTCGCGCCAATGTTCGGTGCCGATCGAGATGCGCACCAGCGACTCGTTGATTCCGGCGGCGGACAGCTCCTCTGGCGACAGCTCGCTGTGGGTGGTCGTCATCGGATGGCATACGAGCGTTTCGACACCGCCGAGGCTGACGGCGTTCTTGGCGATCTTCAGGCGGCGCAGGAATTCGAAGGCGCCGGTCTTGCCGCCTTCAACCTCCAGCGACACGAGCGAACCGGGGTAGTCGGTCTGCGCGTCGCGAATCTTTATCTGCTCGGGGTCGGTGAAGAGCGACGGATAGATGACGCGCTTGACGCGCGGATGCTTGGCCAACTGCTCGGCGATTCGCTGCGCGTTCTTGCTTTGCCGATTCATCCGCAGCGCGACGGTCGAAAGGCGCGAGTCGAGCATCCAGCATTCATCGGCTTGCAGGATGTTGCCGACCAGCGCGCGCATTCCCGTGAGGGATTGAATCAATTCGGGGTCGGATGCGAGCACCGCGCCGGCCAGCAGATCGCTGAATCCGCCGAGGAACTTTGTCGCCGAGTAAATCGCGAGGTCCGCGCCGTGAATCAGCGGATGCTGAAACGTCGGGCCGAGCAGAGTGTTGTCGATCGCGAGCAAGGCGCGCTTCGGGCGCCGGCGGATCGCTGCGGACGCTTGCGCGATATCGGTCATCATGAGCGTGGGATTGGCGGGCGTCTCGATCAGCACGAGGCTAAGATTGTTAGCATTCGCAATCGCTTCGGTCAGCACCTTCGTGTTGCCGGCAGGCACACCGTGCGCCTCGAAACCGAGCGGTTCGATGACCTGGTGGATCAGGTGTTGGGTGCCGCCGTACAGCGGCTGCGTGTAGATGAGCGAGCCGCCGCGCTCCAGGAACGCGAGCATCACGGTGAAGATTGCTGCCATGCCGGAATTGAAGATGGCAGCCGAGTTGGCGCCGCGCTCGAGCGGCACCAGCTGCTCCTCGAGGATTTCGGCGTTGGGATGATTCAGGCGCGCATAAATCAGGTCGGGGCGATCGTCGCCGAGCGGCCGGATTTTCCCGAGCACGATTCCAAACGCGCGCTCGGCCGCTTCCGGACTTGGAAAGACGAAGGTCGAACTGCGGTAGACCGGCGGGCGCGCAGAGCCGACCGACAACTTCGGGTCGAAGCCCCTGGTCAGCACGGCGGTCTCCGGACGCACGCGGTAGGAAATCTTGCGCATCAGCGATTCTCGTCGCGATTATCTTTTGGTTGCACGTCGGCGTAGCCGAGTCCGAGGTGCATTCGGTAGCCGACGAGATCGCGCACTTCCTTTGATAGCGTGCGCGCTACGTCGCGGGGCACGTCGATGTACTGGTTTTCTTCCTGCCGCAGCCATCCGAGCGAATACGAGAGGAAGAGGCCGTAGCGCCACTCGTCGGTGCGATTCGCGCCGGCGCCATGCAGCGTGCCGCCCATCCAGAGCAGGACCGATCCTGCCGGCATCTCGGCCGCGACCACTTCATCGGGGCGCGCGCCGCGATCAGCGGGCCAGAGGTGGCTGCCGGGAACGATGTGAGTGCCACCGTTGGCTTCGGTGAAGTCGGTTATCGCCCACATGCTCGCGAGGATCATCCTTGGGCGAGGGACCTTGAAAAATTGATACGGATCCTCCTCGCGATGGAGCACTTGCTCGCGCGCTCCGGGACCGATCTTGAGGGCGGCCGTCGCGTGTACCTGGTAATGCGTGCAGTTAGGTTTCAGGATCGCGTCGCACGCCGACAGCATAAGAGGATGCGTGACGAAGGTTCGGAAAGTTTCCGACCGGGCGACCAGCGCGGTGACGCGCTTGGTCTTGCCGGGATAGAAATTCGCAGTTCCGCCATCGGCCTCGTACTTCTTGTTGATGCTGGCATCGGGATCGACGATTTCCAGATGCGGTGCGAGTTCGCGCATGACAGCATCGCGCACCGCGCGGTCGATCACGCCGGTGACGACGACTGCGCCGTCGTGCTCGAGGCATTCGACGACCTTCGCTGGAGAATCGGTGGCGGCGACTACAGGGATTGACGGCATCGACAAGTCCTCCGAAGTTGAGCGCGCGCGGCGGCGGGCATCGGCCCGCATCACACAATATTTCTTATCAACTAGCTGGGGCCGGTGACACCGGTTGCGACAACCGGCGTCGGTGTTCCCTCGCGCAGAGCTTCCACCACCTGGCCAAGGTGGGAGCGAACCACATCGGCCGGAATCTCGCCGGCGGCTAGGCGACGCGCGGGGCCGAGGCGCATCAGGTGGAAGACGAAGATCGCGAAGGCGAGGCCGGCGGCCACGACGATCAATGAGATCATCGCGCCGGGATCGGTGCTGAGCGAGCTTACGCGACGCAACACGTAGATAACGGATATGATCGAGACGGCGATCGAAATCGCAGCCACGGTTAGCACGTCGCGCACCGGCTGCGATGCGCCCCTGGCCAGATAGCGCTTCAGCTCGCCGCTGGAAAAGTAGTCGAGGAACCAGCCGACGTCCTCATTGGGGCCGGGTTTTGGCGGCGGCACGCTTGCGCCGGTCAGCGGATCGACGGCTGCCTCGCCGCGCGCGTGAAGCTCAATACCTTCGAGGATCTTGTTGTGAATTTTTTCAGTGATTGGAAATCTGCGCGCGATCAGGAATGACAGCATCGAGCAAGTTGCCGGCCCGAGCGCGAAGATCGCGCGAATCGCGAAGACTACGCGCGGCGCCTGGATGGCGTTGGGGATGTAGCCGAGCGAAGCGAGAATCGCGATGGGAACAGCGGCGCTGGGGATCGCGACGAACTTCGGCAGCATCGACCAGAACGCGGTGTACTGCGCTTCGCGCCGCTTGCCGGTGTAAAGCTCGTCGTAGTCGATCACGTCGGCCTGCATCGAGGGCGTCAGGAACAGACCCGCGCCGAATCCGATGCCGGCCCAGCAAATCAGCACCAGCAGCCACCAGGTGTCGCCGGGCCCGAGCAGGAACATCGCGCCGCCGCCGGTGATGCCGAGAAAAAAGCTGGCGAGATAAGCGTTCAGCTTGCCGACCCGGCGCGCGACTGCGACCCAAAACGGCAGCGAGATAAATCCAAACGCGAAATAACCGAGCAGCAGCATCGAGAGCCAGAACGTGGGATTGGCCGGACGAATTACGTAGGCGTTGAAGAACGGCATCATCGTGGCCGGAATCGCGCCGCTGATACTGCCGACGACGTAGCTGCCGAGCAGAATCCCGAATGGGCGATTGCGCAGCGCTCGCCTGACGCCGGGCACCAGCGGATTCGATTCGCGGGTGACGAAATCGGGGCGCTCTTTCACGGTCAGCACCAGCAAGCCGTAGAGCACGCTGAGCAGGACGCCGAAGAAGATTCCGAGCCGGAAAAAAACTTGCCGCTCGGTCATGTGGAACGCCTGCATCATGACGCCGGGCGCCGCTGCGGCGACGATCGTGCCGAGGATGGTGAACGATTCGCGCCACGCGAACAGCGTCGAGCGCTCGTGATAGTTCTGTGTGAGCTCGGGGCCGAGCGCGTAGTGCGGCAGGACGTAAACCGTGTGAAATATAAAGTAAAGGATGAAGGTTACGCCGAACCAGATCGCGGCGCGGCCGCCGGTCAAGGAGGCGGGCGGATTCAGCAGGCAGAAAAAAGCCACGCCGCAAAGCGGAGCGCCGATCAGCATGTACGGCCGGCGCCGGCCAAGGCGAGTGTGAGTATGATCGGAGATCCAGCCCATCAGAGGATCGCTCAGCGCGTCGAGCGAGCGTGCGATCGCGATCGCCATCGCCAGGTAGACGAGCGGCACCAGCACCACGTCGGCATAAAACTTCGGCATGTGGATGAAGATCGGGATGACCATGGCGGCGCCGGCGAAACTTGGGGCGCCGTAGAGGAGCTTGGTCCTGAGAGGCAACGGCTCGGCAGTGTGCGCGGCAGTGGTTTTCCCTCCGCCGGCAATTTTCGCATCCGCTGAATCCATCAAGACCTCCAGACCACTCGCCCTATTCGAAGAGCGAGTCCACGTCTGATGTTAGATTACTTAGCGGCGGAATGGGAACGACAAAATGCAGCGGATTCGCTGCATGGGAGTCTTTGCGCCTAACGGCCCTTGAACTCGGGCTTGCGCTTCTGCATGAAGGCGAGCGGCCCTTCCTTGGCGTCGTCGCTGAGGAAAACCTTCATCCCGATTTTGCTCTCGATGCGCATCGCTTGGTCTTCGGGTACGCATTCGGTTTCGCGCAACGAGCGCAGGACGGCTTGAACCGCGAGCGGGCCGTTCGACGCGATCGCATCCGCCAGCTCCCGAGCCTTCGCGAGCGCTTGTCCGTCGGGGACGACGTAGCCGATGAGGCCGATTTCCTTTGCCTCGGCGGCTTTCAGATGTCTGCCGGTAAGGAGGATGTCGGCTGCGATAGTGTAAGGAACCTGGCGGCGCAATCTCACGGTCGATCCCGCGAGCGGAAACAGGCCCCATCGCACTTCCGAGACACCGAAGCGCGCGCTCTCGCCGGCAACGCGGATGTCGGTGGCCTGGAGAATTTCCGTACCGCCTGCAATCGCGGCGCCCTCGACGGCGGCGATCAGCGGCTTGGTCAATCGGAATCCCTTTAACAGCGGCTTGATGATGCCCGCGTTCAAGCCGCCAGCATTGCCCTGGCGAAAGCTGTCGCCGGGATGCACGCGCGTCATCGCCTTCAAGTCCGCGCCCGCGCAGAACGCACCGCCGGCACCGGTGATGATCGCGACGCGGATATCGGGATTCGAGTTCACCTCGTCCCACGTGCTCGACATGATGTCCATCATTTCGGGCGAGAGTGCGTTGCGCGCGTCGGGCCGGTTCATCGTGAGTGTCAGGACGTGGCCGTGGCGCTCAACGATTGCATGGGCCTGTTCGGTCATCGGTAGTTCTCCGAGTCGAGGGTGTCGAAGTGTTATGCCGGTTGTGCCGACGTCAATTTGTCGAGCCGCTCGACCGCCGCGAGATATTCCTCGACGAGCTGGTACACGACTTCCTTGACCGAGCGCATCTCGTTCATGCGGCCGACGATCTGCCCCACTGGATTGAAGCCCAACGCATTTCCTTTCTCCCCGTAGCGGCGGGCGCGCGCGGCGGCAGGCGCGGCGACAAGGTATTGCATCGGCATCGGCAGCGGCTTGGGCGCCTCGGGCGACTCCCACGCCTGCGTCCAATCATTTCGGAGCATGCGCGCGGGCTTGCCGGTGAACGAGCGCGAGCGGACGGTGTCGGCGCTGGTCGCGCGGAAGTACGCGTCGCGCTGCGCGGGCGTCGTCTCCGCCTCCTGCACGGTGAGCCAGATCGATCCCGTCCACACGCCTTGCGCGCCCATCGCGAGCGCCGCCGCGATTTGCCTGCCCGTTCCGATCCCGCCCGCGGCGAGAACAGGAAGCGGTGCGACGGCGTCGATCACCTCGGGCCACAGCACGACGCTGCCGATTTCGCCGCAGTGTCCGCCGCCTTCGTGTCCTTGTGCGATTAGTATATCGACGCCGGCTTTTTTCTGCGCGAGTGCATGCTTGGTCGCGCCGCACAGCGCCGCCATCAGGCGGCCCGAGTCGTGGACCTTTTTGACAACGTCGGCGGGCGGAGTCCCAAGCGCATTCGCAATGAGCTTGACCTTCGGATGCCGCAGAGCCACCTCAATTTGCGGCGCCGCCGTGGCTGCCGTCCATCCGAGCAAATCGCTGCCACCTTTCTCCTCTGCCGGCAGATCTGGGATGCCGTGCCGCTCGAGGATTTTGTCGACGAATGCGCGATGCTGCTGCGGGATCGCGGCGATCAGTTGCTGCTCGAGTTTGACCGGATCGACTTCGCCCATGCCCTCGTATTTGCCGGGAATGACGATGTCGACACCGTAGGGCTTGTCTCCCACCTGCGAATCGATCCATTTCAGCTCGTGCTCGAGCTGAGCCGCAGGATACGCGAGTGCGCCTAGCACTCCGAATCCGCCAGCCTTGGTCACGGCGGCGACCACGTCGCGGCAGTGGCTGAAGGCGAAAACCGGAAACTCGATTCCCAGTCGGTCGCAAAGTTCGGTATGCATGGTGATGAACCCTCTTATGTGCAAATCTCGCGGCGAGAACGTGTTCTAAGTCGAACTCTAAAGTTGCGCGATCGGAATGTCCACCCATGCATGTCATTGCGAGCTAGTCCATTCGAGTGATTGACGCACGCGGCGGCACTGTTGGTAGATTGGAACGCATTCTATTTCGGTTATTTGCTCCGGGAGGAACCGCCGTGGACGCTCGCGATATCAATCTGCTCGACCCGCTCATCTTTGAAGAAAGAGTTCCGCACGAATGGTTCACCTGGCTGCGGCACCACGCGCCCGTCTTCAGACATCACGAGCCGGGTGGTCCGGGGTTCTGGGTGATCACGCGCTACGACGATGTGGTCGAAGTGGGCCGCGATGGCGTCACGTACTCGTCCGAGCAGTCTCGCGGCGGTGTGGTCGCGCTCGAGGATGTGGAAGCGCAGGCTGATCTGTCGGCGCAGGGGCGCATGATGCTCACGATGGACGCGCCCGATCACACGCGTTACCGCTCGCTGGTAAATAGGGGATTTACGCCGCGCATGATCAACGCGCTCGGCCCTCACATCCGGGAAATGGTGACGAAGATTCTCGACCCGGCGCTCGAGAGGCGCGATTGCGACTTCGTGACCGAGGTGGCAGCCGAGCTTCCGCTGCAGGTAATCGCGGAGATGCTTGGGGTGCCTTACGAGGATCGGCACAAGCTCTTCGAGTGGAGCAACCGCATGATCGGCAGCAAGGATCCCGAGTACGCGGTCAGCCAGGAGAAGGTCCAGCAGGCTGCGATCGAGATGTATATGTACTCGAACGAGCTAGCGAAGCGGCGACGCGAGGAGCCGCGCGACGATATCGTCACGGCCTTGCTCAAGGCGGACCTCGACGGCGATAGCCTTTCGGAGATGGACTTCAACGTGTTCTTTCTTCTGCTGGCGGTGGCCGGCAACGAGACGACGCGCAACGCGATGTCGCATGGAATGCATGCGCTGATCGAGCATCCCGAGCAGTTCGCAATGCTCGCGGAAAATCCTGCGCTGGTGCCGTCGGCCACGGAGGAAATTCTGCGCTGGGCGTCGCCGGTGATGTTCTTTCGCCGCAACGTCACGCGCGACACGGAGATGCGCGGGCAAAAATTCAAAGCCGGCGACAAGGTCAGCATCTGGTACATCTCGGCCAATCGCGACGAAGATATTTTCCCCAAACCGTTCACCTTCGACATCAGGCGCAAGCCCAACGAGCACGTGGCGTTCGGCGGCGGCGGACCGCACTTCTGCCTCGGCGCCAGCCTGGCGCGGATGGAGATGAGCATCCTGTTCGAGGAACTGGTGAAGCGGGTGGAGTCGGTCGAGCGCACGGGTCCGGTCAAGCGCCTGCGCTCCAACTTCATCAACGGGCTGAAACATCTGCCGGTGCGGCTGACGCCGCGTGCGCGCAAAGCCGCCTGAGCAGAGTCACCGCGGGCTTCCAATGGCGTCGGATTCGGAGCGTCCGCTGGCTGGCATCCGCGTGATCGATAACGCGGACGAATGCGGCGAGATCTGCGGACGCCTGCTCGCCGACCTCGGCGCGGGCGTCATCCGCGTCGAGCCGCCCGGCGGTTCAACCTCGCGCTCGTTCCCGCCTTTTCACAACAACACCAGTCTGTACTTCGCAGTCCGCAATCTTGGCAAGAAGAGCATCACGCTCGACGTCGAATCTGACGACGGGCGCCGACGCCTCGACGAACTCCTCGACTCGTCCGACGTCTGGATCGAGTCGCGTCGCGCAATCGATCTCAACCGTCGCGATATACTCAATCGTCATCCCGCACTCGTCGTCACCTCGATAACTCCCTTTGGACTCACTGGACCGTATCGCGACTACGCCGCCACCGACGCTGTTCTCGTCGCGATGTCGGGATTGCTCTTCCGCTCCGGCGTGCTCGGCAAGCCGCCGCTGATCGCGCCCGGCGCGCTCGCCTACGACATCGCCGGCGCCACTGCCGCATTCGCCACTGTCGCCGCGCTGTGGGATCGCGCCAGCACAGGACGCGGCCAGCACCTCGATGTGTCCGTGCTCGAAGCCGCCGCGCAGACGTCCGACTGGGCGCTGCCGAATTTCAGCGCAACGAAAGCCCGTAACAGCAGTTACTTCGAACTCCGCATGGGCTCGGCGCCGATCTACACGATGTACCCCTGCGCCGATGGCTACGTTCGCCTGATCATTCTCAATCCGCGCCAGTGGCGTGCGATGCGAGCGTGGCTCGGCGACCCCGAGGTCCTTCAGTCCGATCACTTCGATCACTTGCTCGGGCGCATGTCGATCCAGCACGACATCCTCGATCCGATGTTCGCCGAGTTCTTCAAGGACAAGACCAAACTCGAGCTTTCGCTCGAAGCGCAGCGGCGCGGCCTTGCGATGACGCCGGTGCTGAGTCCCGACGAAGTGCTCGCGGCGGATCATTTCGCGGCGCGCAACACTTTTCGCAATGCCGAAGCGGCAGACGGCGTGAGCGGCAGCGTCGCCGACGGCTTCTTCATCCTCGACGGCCGCCGCCTCGGCTTCACTGGCCCCGCGCCCGCCGTCGGCGAGCATAATCGCGACGCGCTCACGCACATCGCAAAGGCCGCACCGGCCGCGAGCTCTGTTGAGCGCCGACTTCCATTCGCCGGGCTGCGCGTGCTGGATTTTGGAATCGGCGGCGTCGGCGTCGAGGCGGGCCGCTTACTCGCCGAATACGGAGCGGACGTAATCAAAATCGAAACCCGCGCGCATCCCGATTTCATCCGCGCTGTCTTCGGCACTGAGATGAACCCGTCGTTCGCCTCGTCGAGCCGATGCAAGCGCAGTTTCGGCATCAACCTCCGCACCGAGCGCGGCCTCGAGATCATCAAACGGCTCATCGCGGTGTCTGACGTGGCTATCGAGAACAGCGCCACCGGCACAATGGAGAGAATGGGTCTGAGCTCCGCCCAGATACGTGCGATCAACCCG
Source organism: Binatus sp. (SeqCode) (assembly GCF_035272065.1). GTDB lineage: Bacteria > Desulfobacterota > Binatia > Binatales > Binataceae > Binatus. The sequence goes on along the minus strand of NZ_DATEQZ010000111.1, from coordinate 17,022 downwards.
AAGATCGTGCTCGCCTCCAGCCAGCTCATGGGCGCGTCTGGTCCGTGGAAAGATTGGATCGGATTCGGCCCCAACAGCCGCACGGCGGGCGCGATGACCTGGCTGTGGAATTTCCTCGAAGGCGGGATGCCGCCGGGTTCGGGTGCGATTCATCCCGATCATCTCGCCGGCCGGATGCTGGCTCTGGGAGCGGTCGCGACGCTTCTCGCACGCGAGCGCCACGGAGTCGGCGGTCATCTCGAGGTGGCGCAGGTCGAAGTGATAGTCGGGCTGCTCGCCGATCTGATGCTAAAGGCATCGCTCGAGCCGGGCTCTGTCAATCCACAGGGAAACCTCAGCGCTCGGGGTGCGCCGTGGGGCGTTTACCCCTGCGCCGGAAGCGAGCGCTGGTGCGTAATCACAGTTCGCAACGACGACGATTGGCGCCGGTTCCGGGCCGCCATCGGCGATCCGGAGTGGGCGCGCGCACGGGAATACGAAACCGCACGAGCTCGACTCGAAGCTCGCGCGGAACTCGATCGACACGTGACCGAGTGGACCTCCGCGCACAGTGATCGCGAGGTGACCGACATCCTGCAGCGCGCGGGCGTGCCGGCCGGGTTCATGATGTACGCGAGCGACATGCCGGGCGACCCGCATCTGCTCGCGCGCGGCTATCCACAACATGTGGAGCAGCCCGGCGTCGGCGCGATGCTGTTCGAGGGATCGGCCTTTCATGCGACGTCGATTCCCGAACCGATCGTCGCGCCGGCGCCTGCGTTGGGTGAGCATACGCGCGATATCTGCCGCACGATTCTCCGCATGGAGGACGCGGAAGTGTCGAAGCTCGTCGCCGAAGGCGTGCTCGAAGAGTCCGCAGGCCAGCGCAGTTGAAGCGGAATCTTTCGCCAATGGAATCCCGCAGGCTGCCACGCTGCGGGCGACGCAGCTCGCGCGGCAAGACGGCGTGCCGGCTGCTGATCTCTCATCATGAAGCTTGAGGATCTTCAGACTGCATTGCCCGCGCACCATCCGCTCGACCACGCCCACTGAAAATTGTAGCCGCCGAGCCATCCCGTAACGTCCACCGCTTCGCCGATAGCAAATAGACCGGGCACGCTGCGCGACTCCATGGTCTTCGATGACAGCGCGGCGGTATCGATTCCGCAGACCGTTACCTCGGCTTTGGGCCATCCTTCGGAGCCGCTTGGTTTGAGCTGCCATCGCTTCAGCCGATTCGCCAGCTGCAAGAGAACGCGGTCGGGCACATTCGCAATTGGGATGTTGGACACCGCGGTACCTGCAAGAGCATGCGCGAGACGAGTCGGAATCACCTCTGCCAGTACGGTTTTCAGTTCGGCCTTGGGCCGCGTGCGCTTTCGGTCTGCGAGAAGGTTTTCGATATCTAATGAAGGCGCGAGGTTGAGCAACAGCATATCGCCATCGCGCCAGTACGATGAAATCTGCAATATCGCAGGACCTGACAGGCCGCGATGAGTGAATAGAATGTTCTCGCGGAAACTGTCGCGGCCGCATGAGGCGATCGCGTCTACCGAAACGCCTGCGAGAGCTTTGCAAAGTTCGAGCGTCTCGCCCGTGACCTTCAGCGGCACCAGGCCGGGCCGCGGCTCGATGACCGCAAGATCGAAGCGCCGCGCAGTTTCGTAGGCGAATCCCGTCGCGCCCATCTTCGGAATTGAGAGCCCGCCGGTCGCAAGCACCAAAGCGGGCGCGACGAAGCTGCCCTTGTTGGTCTCGATGCGAAAACGGTCAGCGCGCGTGATCTCCGTGACGCTATGCCCGGTGAGGAGATCGACGCGGGCGGCCGCGCACTCCGCCAGCAGCATCGCGAGGATCTCGCGCGCCGAGCCGTCGCAGAAGAGTTGGCCGAGAGTTTTCTCGTGATATCGAATGCCATGGCGCTCGACCAGCGCGATAAAGTCGTGCTGCGTGTAGCGGCTGAGCGCGGACTTGCAGAAATGCGGATTGGCGGACAGAAAGCGCTCCGGCGCGATTTCAAGATTGGTGAAATTGCAACGGCCGCCGCCCGAGATAAGAATCTTGGCGCCCGCCTGCTCGCTATGCTCGAGCAGCAACACCCGCCGCCCGCGATTCCCGGCCGTCATCGCGCACATCAGGCCGGCCGCCCCGGCGCCGACAATCACAGCGTCAAACGATTCCATCGCCGAGGCGCATTATGCCAAACGTCATGGGATTCGCTACAACGACTTCAGGAGAATCGTGATGGCAATCGAATATCGCGCGGAAGTGATTGGTTCGATGCTGCGGCCTGACTATCTGAAGGACGCGCGCAAGCGGTGGGAGGCTGGAGGCCTAGGTACGCGCGACTTCAAGAGCGTCGAAGATCGCGCCGTTGATGAAATGATCGCGTTGCAGGAACGATGCGGCGTCGACGTCGTGACTGATGGCGAGATGCGGCGCACGCATTTCATCGCGCCGCTGACCGACGTGATTTCCGGCGTCAAGCCGATTCCCGCATTCACCCGAGTCTGGCGCCGTCCTCATGAGAAGAATCAGGAAGCCGAGCAGACCGATATACAGGTGCAATACGCGGTGGTGGACCGGATACATCGCATGCGCTCGCTCACCAACGAGGAGTTCGCATATGCGCGCGGCCGCGCAACGAAGCCGCTCAAAGTCACGCTGCCGAGTCCGCTGATGATGACCCTGCGTTGGTCGCCGGAATATTCGCGCGGCGCGTATCCGGATCCGTTCGCGCTGTTTCGCGACGCCGCCGACATCGTGCGGGACGAAGCGCGCGAGCTGGCCGCGCTCGGATGCGAGTATATCCAGATCGATGCGCCCGAACTCGGGATGCTTTGCGACCCTGAGCGCCGGCGCGAGGATTTTGCCGCTCGCGGGATGGATCCCGAGCGGCTGCTGACCGAGGGCATCGATATCATCAATTCGGTCGCCGAGGTCAGCGGCGTCACCTTCGCGCTCCATCTGTGCCGCGGCAACAACAAGGGCTACTACGTCGGCGAGGGCGGTTACGAGTCGATCGCGAAACAGGTTTTTCAGCGCTCACGGAACTTCGCACGGTTTCTGCTCGAGTACGACGACTGGCGTTCCGGTTCCTTCGAGCCACTCCGCGAAATTCCGCCGGACAAAAGCGTGGTGCTGGGTTTGATCTCGACCAAGCGCGTCGAGCTCGAACCGGCTTCGGCAATCCTCGAGCGGATCGACGAGGCGAGCAAATATTTTCCGCGCGAAAAAATGGCGCTGTCCACGCAATGCGGTTTCGGCACGGTATGGGAAGGCAATCCGATTCCGGAAGCGACGCAGGAAGCGAAACTTCGGCTGGTGGCCGAAATCGCGCATCGCGTGTGGCGATGACTGGCGAGCGGCTGGAGAAAATCCCGAAGGTGGATTAAAGCTCAGCCATAACGACGACGGAGGAGTATCGTGACTTCGAGAAAACAACGAATCCCGTTTCGCGATCTTTCGACTTTGAGCGCCGAGGATCGCGAAAGGGCCGAGCGCAACAAGGTTAACGGCGAGGTCATCAACATTTTCAAGGTGCTGATGCAGAATCCAAAACTGGCGCGAAGCTGGTCGCGCTTCGCCGGCTACATTATGGGGGGCCAATCGCTGCCGGTGCGCGATCGCGAGATCTTGATTCTGCGCATCGGCTGGCTGAATCAGGCTCCGTACGAATGGGAGCAGCACGTGCGAATCAGCAAGGCCGCCGGGCTCACCGACGACGAGATCGATCGTATCAGCAAAGGTGCAAAGGCCGGCTGGAACAAACACGAAGCCGCGCTGATCCAGGCGGCCGACGATTTGCGCGAGAAGTCTGTTGTTTCGGACGAAACCTGGAAGCAGTTATCGGAGCGCTACAGTATCGAGGAAATGATGGACGCGGTCTTCACGATCGGGCAGTACAACCTTGTCTCGTGGGCGCTCAATAGTTTCGGCGTGCCGCTCGACGACTTTCTGCCGGGCGCCAACAAGCAGGACGCGTAACGATCAAAGTTCGGTGATGTGAAAAATGGATCTTCTACTCAAGGGAAAAACAGCGGTGATTCTTGGCGGCAGCAAGGGACTCGGGCGCGGCGTTGCCGACGCGCTCGCGGCTGAGGGCGTCGCGGTCGCGCTGGTCGCTCGCGGGCAGGAGGCGTTAGATCGCGCGGTCTCCGAAATCACATCGCGCGGGGCCAGGGCGGTGGGATTTGCGGCGGACCTCGCGAATTGGCCGAGCCTTGAGGCTGCTGCCAACGCGGCTCGCAAACAGCTCGGTCCCATCGACATCCTGCTCAACAATTCCGGCGGGCCGCCGCCGTCCGGCGTCGCAGGCGTGCCGGCGAATGTCTGGGAGGAGCAGTTCCACGCGATGGTGATGCCGCTGTTTCGAATCACCGACTTGTTGATCGGTGACATGCGCGCGCGAAAGTGGGGACGCATCCTGAATGTGGCCTCGACCAGCGTGGTCGAGCCGCTCGCCGCTATCGGAGTGTCAAACACGCTCCGCAGTGCGATTGTCGGATGGGCCAAGACCCTGGCGACGGAGACCGCGCGCGACGGAATTACGGTCAACACTCTTCTGCCCGGCGCTATTACAACCGATCGCACGGTGCAGCTCAGCCGCGCGACCGCGGAGCGTCAGAAAATTTCCGTCGAGGAAGCAATCCAGCGGAGTGCGCAGTCGATTCCGGTCGGACGGTTTGGCACGCCCGCGGAATTCGGCGCGGTCGCTGCGTTCCTCGCGAGTCCGCTGGCAGCCTACGTGACGGGCTCGTTGATTCGCGTCGACGGCGGCGCACTTCGCTCGGTTTGAGGATGCGCATCGAGGTGCCGACATGAGCGACATGCTGCCGCTGAATTCCAGAATCAGGTTCGGCGCAATGGCGACGGCTGCCGATCGCGAGCACGCGCTCAAGACCGTCAGCTCGCTGTCGGATTGGGGTTACGACAGCATCTGGACGGGAGATCACGTCGCGTTTACAGGACCGATCGACGATCCGCTGACCCAGTTGACCTACCTGTCTGCGCTGAACCCGAAGCTGATTTTCGGCACCAGCATCTACCTGCTGCCGCTGCGTCATCCCACGACGGTTGCGAAGATGGTCGCCACGGTGGATAGGCTGATGGGTGCGGGACACTTCATTTTCGGCGTCGGGGTCGGCGGTGAATTTCCGCCCGAGTACCAGGCCTGCGGCGTGCCGCTCAAACAACGCGGCGGACGCGCGAACGAAGCGATTGAAATAATGAAGCGGCTGTGGACCGGCGAGCCGGTCGAGTACCACGGCAAATATTTCAGCTTCGGAAAAATTACGATGTTGCCGAAACCGCGCACTCCCGGCGGACCGCCCGTATGGGTCGGGGGACGCGCCGAAGCCGCGCTCACGCGTGCGGCGCGGCTGGGCGACGGATGGATGCCGTACGTAGTCACGCCTAAACGGGTTGGCGAAAGACTCGAGTTCATCGCGCGCGAGGCGGAAAAGGCAGGGCGCAGGTTCGAGCACTTCGGTACGGCGCTGCATTTGTTCATGAGGCTCGGGCCGAGCTACGAAGCTGCGCTCGACGTCGCGGCAACGCATCTAAGCAAGCGCTGCTACGCGATGGATTTCCGCGAACCCGCCAAGCGCTACGCCGCCGTGGGAAGACCCGCCGACGTCGCTGCGCGAATCGAAGAGTTCGTCAAAGCGGGAATCCGCGACGTCAACCTGGACGTCATTTCGGCGCCGGCCGAGCGCGACGCACAGCACGAGCAATTCGCCAAAGAAGTGATCCCGCTGCTGCGGCGGTGAATGAATTCCGATTCGTACCAGCCGGTGGATTACTCAATCGGTGTCCGCCACGGCATTTCGCTATTGACTATCTGCATATCGGCGATGCTGTCGGCGACGAACACCACATGTTCCGCGGCGGCACATGATTGAATTGCGAGAAACAGCGCTTACGTGAGCACGCTGAGGTGCGGATGGTGCTCGACACTGGCGGTCATTCGTAGCGGAGTGCGTCAATCGGATCGAGCATCGAGGCTTTGCGTGCGGGATACCAGCCGAAGAACACACCGACAGCCGCCGCGAAGCCGAATCCGCCTATCACAGCTGTCGGTGAAATCAGCGTCGGCCATTGCGCCAGCGCCGAAAGCACCTTCGAAGCGACTATTCCGAGCACCGCTCCGGCCAGCCCACCCATGATGCTGAGCAAGGCCGACTCCACCAAAAATTGCAGCAGAATCTGCCGGCGACGCGCCCCGAGCGCCATCCGAATCCCGATCTCGCGCGTACGCTCGGTCACCGAAACCAACATGATGTTCATGATCCCGATGCCACCGACCAGCAATGAAATCGACGCGACTGCCGCCAGCAGCAGCGTCATGATCCGGCTGGAACTCTCGGAGGCCTGCGCGATTTCGTTGAGACTCCGCACCGTAAAGTCATCGTCCTGTCCGGGCCCGACGTGATGCCGGCGATGGAGCAGTTGCTGGACCTCGTTTTGCGCCGCGGCGACATCTTCGGCATCGCGCGCCTGGACAAACACCATATTCACGACGCCCGAGATTTTGGCCGGGCTTCCGAACGGACTCATTATCAGGGTGTCTGAGGCGTACACCGGGCTGGAGGCACCGGTCGTTGGAACGCTCATATACGGATTCAGCACCGGATTGGTCGATCCCGTTGTGCTCGACAGCGCGGCAGCGCTCACCTGTGACGTGCCAAGCACCTTTCGCTCGGCGGTATTGAACGGCATGAGCACAACGTCGTCCTGGTCCTGGCCGTAGTTGGATTGGCCTTTGACTGCAAGCACGCCGATCACGCGCAGGGGAAAATTCTTGACGCGAACGGTCGTACCTACCGGATCTTCGTCCTCGCCGTAGAGATTATTGGCGACCGTCTTGCCGAGCAGGCACACGGGCGCGGCGCTGCGCTGCTCCTCGTCCGTGAAGGTGCGCCCCTCTGCGACAGGCCAGTCACGAATAGCGAAGTAGGCCGGTGTGACGCCGCCCACGGTGGTGCTCCAATTCTGGCTCGAGTGGACGACCTGCGCGATCTGCCGGTCCGTGTAACTCACGGCGGAAACCGTATCCACTTCTTTCTGAATCGCATCGGCGTCCGCCACGGTCAGAGTGGAAGTGCTCCCAGTACCGATACGCACACCATTGGAGGTGGTCGCGCCCGGCAACACCACCACCAAGTTGGTGCCGAGACTCTGGATCTGCTGCTGCACCGAATAGCGTGCACCGTCGCCCACCGCCACCATCGCAATCACCGCCGCAACGCCGATGAAAATACCGAGCATCGTGAGCGCCGCCCGAGTCTTGTTGCGCCTGAGCGCACGCGCGGCCGCATTCAGCGCCATCCCACCGAATCTCCAGGTTCTCTGACTCCGCGGTCGCGCCGCTGTGCTTGTAGCCGCATCTCTATCGGCGCCGCTTGGGGGCGACGGCGCTTTGCGAGTGCGAACGTCGGAGAGAATCGCACCGTCGCGGAAGGTCACAATGCGATCGGTATAGGCGGCAACGTCCGAATCGTGGGTCACCACCAGCACGGTAATGCCGTGCTCGCGGTTGAGGCGGGTGATGATCTCCATGATCTCGGCGGAGTTCTTCGAATCGAGATTTCCGGTGGGTTCATCGGCCAGCAGAATCGCGGGATCGTTGACCAGCGCGCGGGCGATTGCGACGCGCTGTTGCTGCCCGCCGGAAAGTTGATTCGGGTTGTTCTGTTCCCGTCCCTGGAGCCCGACCTTCACGAGCAACTCCCTGGCGCGTTCCTCGCCCTCCTTGTTCCACTCGGAATAAAAGAGCGGCAACTCGACATTCTCCAACGCGGTTGTGCGCGCCAGCAAATTGAAAGTCTGAAAAATGAAGCCGATTCGGCGGCTGCGGATCGCGGCCAGCTCTTCTTCCTTGAGCGAGGCGGTGTCGATGTTCTCCAGCATGTAGCGGCCGCTCGTCGGCCGGTCGAGGCATCCCAGGATATTCATCAAGGTCGATTTGCCTGACCCGGACGCGCCCATGATCGCGACGAACTCACCGCGCTCGACGCTTAGGTTGACGCCGCACAGCGCCTGCACCTCGATCTCGCCCATTCGGAAGACCTTGTACAGATTTACGATCTCGATAACCGGCGCCATACGGTCCCTCACCTCAGCGAAAGGTGAAGCGAGGTGGAAGAAGCGGGGCCGCTTTCGGCATCAGTTGTCCGCACCTTGTTGGTGACGACTATATCGCCCAACTTCAGATCTCCGCTTAAAACTTCGGTGTAGCTGCCGTCGTCGAGGCCGGGAACGATGAAGACAGGTTTGAGTATCCCGCTATCCGCGAGCCATACTCGCTTCTGCCGCACAGACTTTTCGGCGATGCTCAGAGTCGTATTCCCGAGTATGTCTTTGCCCGGTGTGAACCGCAGCGCCTGGACCGGAATCCGCAGGACATTGTCGCGTCGCGCGGTGATTATCGTCACGTTCGCGGTCATCCCGGGCGCCAGCAAAAATTCCGGGTTGGGTACGTTGACCACGACGTCGTAGGTGACCACATTCTGCACCGTTACCGGCGCTTTGCGTACCTGGCCAACCGTGCCCTCGAACACCCGATCCGGAAACGCGTCAACGCTGAAATCGGCTGGCTGGCCGGTGCGCAGGTTGCCGATATCGGACTCACTGACGTTGGTGTCCACCTGCATCTGCGTCAGGTCCTTCGCGATCAGAAACAGCGTCGGCGTCTGAAAGCTTGCAGCGACCGTCTGTCCGACATCGACGTTGCGCGAGACAACGGTCCCGTCGACGGGCGAGATAATATTCGTATAGTTCAGATTGACCTGCGCCTCCTCCAGATTGGCCTGCTGCTGCTGGATGTTGGCGCGATCGAGCGAAGTCTGAGCGACGTCCTGGTCGTAGGCGCTGCGCGCGCTGTCCAGCGCGTCTTGCGATATTACGTTCGCTTCGACTAGCTGGCTGTCACGGTTCAGCGTGAGCTTCTTGTAGACCATGTCGGCTTGCTCCTTGATGAGTTGCGCCTTTGCGTTCGCAAGCGCAGCCGCAGCCTGGTCCACCTTGACCTGGAAGGGACGCGGGTCGATCTTGGCGATGAGTTGTCCCGCCTTAACCGGAGTGTTGAAGTCGGCGTAGATCGCGATAATCGGCCCTGAATCGTAGGTGCCGAGCTGCACCGTGATTACAGGATTGACAGTGCCGGTGGCGGTGACCGAGCGAACGATAGAGCCGCGGTCAACCGTGGCAGTGGTGTATCGCGGCTGGTCCGTCCGGCGTGTAAGCCAGTAGAACGATATAGCCGCCACGGCAAGGACCGCGACGGCGATTGGCCAGAAACGTTTTGCAGCCACTAAATTCATAAGCATCTGTAGGACAAAGCATCCGTTGTGCCAGAACGAAATTTGGCAATTTGCGATTGAAATCCCCTCCAAGTGTAGCGAACGGCACCACCGCTCGAACGTATCCACTGGGCGTTTTCGAGCCACAAATCGAAAAGCGCAGCCGACTAGTCAGATTGCGGCGACTATCTAGATCATCCGGCGCAAATTGAACAAAAGCGAGGTTGAAACCGAAACAGCGGTTACCGCGGACCGCTAAGGTGCGGAGGGGACACTTGAATCCGCGAGTTTTAGGAACGGCGCCAGCAGGGTTGAGGCTTTGGTTGCGAGGCTCATCGCGGCGACGCTGTCGCGCTCCGCAAGCGCCTCCTCGGCTTCCAGCAATAATTTCTGCGCGAGAATATCGCGTTGAGAATCGTCCGCGGTCAAACTCTTGCGGTCCACTCGCCAGGCTGCGCGATGAGCGGGGGCCGGCGTCTGCGGCCGCGGAATACTCGGCGGTTGAGGACTCGCGACGCGCCGAGAGCTGGTACGCACTCGGATCCTCGTCTTCTCGCGACGGATTGAGTTGTTACTCAGTCGAGATCCGCCAGGGGACTTCGTTGTTGACTACCTGCATGTCGGCGATGCTGTCAGCCAGGAACACCGCGTGTTCTACGTCGTCCCATGAGTCGGCGGAGCCGGGCAGAGTAATTACGCCGCGATCCGTATGCACCTTGATCACGCTTCGCCTGATTGGGCGCGAGCCGTAGGCGGCAAGCAGAGACTGCCTCGCCGCCGAATGATTCAGGCCAAGAGCCGGGCCAACGATTGCAACGGCAGCGACAACGGTCGCCGATAGTGCCATCTTTAGTTCGCGTTTCATTTACCTTCCTCCTTCATTTCAGATTGCCCACTCGAGTCAGATTGCCTACTCAAGGCTTGGTTGTTCAGGAAGAAAAGGAACAATCGCCATATCGCAAGCGCGCAGGCCGATGCCGGCCGGCGGGCTTGCGTGCAATGCTGAGCCGCCGTCAGACTCGCGGCTTTGGCGCGAATCAACGACGACTCTCAAGCAGCAGAGTTGTAGGGCTTTAGTCGGCGTTCGCCGAGGTGATCACCAAGAGCTGGTTGTTCACGCTCTTGACGCCCTCTGTCTGTTCGGCGAGTTGCGCGGCTTGCTGCGCCATCTCGGGCGAGGGCACGCTGCCCTTCAGAGTGACGACGCCAGCGACTGTGTCGACGTGTATTCCGGACGAGCTGACATTCTTGTCCCGCGCCAACGCGGTCTTGACCTTGGCGGTGATGGCCGTGTCTTTAACCGCGCGCTCGGTTCCGTGATACGCGTCCTTTGCGGCGGCTGCCGTGTCGGAGCCAGCCTGCTCTATCTTCTCGCCGGCCTGATGCATCGACTGGATTGCGGGCTGATCCTGGGCGAAAGCTGGAATCGACAAGACCATACCCAACAGAATCGCCGGGACGACTGGTTTGAGTGAGTATTTGACTTTCATAATCCTCTTTCCTCTGGGAGATTCGATGCCGTAACAGCAACTAACTCAGCAAGTACAGGGCCACGCACAGAAGTCCTTGTCCGGCAAGGCTTTTCTTCGAATCGCGGAAGTAATTTCTTCACGATTCCGGGTGCGCGGGAACCGGCACCCTTGCACTCTAAGGTGCGGAGGGAATGGCTGAGTCGACGAGCTTCGGCAGGGGCGCAAGCAGGGTTGAGGCTTTGGTTGCGAGACTAATTGCAGCGACACTGTCACGCTCGCTAAGAGACTCCTTGGCTTCGAGCAACAATTTCTGCGCGAGAATATCGCGTTGAGAATCGTCGGCGCTCAAATTCTGGCGATCTACCCGTCTTTCGATTTTATCGATGTCCTGGATCAGCTTCGCCGCCTTGGCAGGACTGGCGTCGCCCGTACCGGATGATTCCATCGCCGAGGAACTCAGCGTCGGAGTTCCTGCGACGGAGGCGGCAGTTGCCGCTGATGCCGGCGCCGGCGGAGTCGCGGGAGTGCTGGACACCCCACCGGGATTGGGTTCCAGGCTTACCACGGCGCCCCTGCCCTCACCTCCGATCGGAGCCGTTGCATTGCTGGGCGGACGCGAAACCGTATGCGCTTGCTTGGCAGGTTTCTTCCCCGGATGTGCTTTGATTTCCTCCGCTTCCGGAGTTGCCGCGGGAGCCGGAGTTGGAGTTGGGGTCGGAGTAGCCTTCGGCGTCGGAGATTCGAAGGGCGACAGACTGCTGAAGAAACCTGTTATTGGCGCCATGCTCGGCGCGCCGCCGGAGCATCCGGTCAGAAAAATCAGTGGTAACGAAAATGCGCCGAGAATCGGCCAGACGATTCGCCGATTGTCTCGCTTATGCAGCGCTGGATTCGGATGATTTGGCAGGCGCATTTGCTGCAATCGGAATCGTGACCTTGCAAACCGTACCTTTGCCCAATTCCGAATCTATCGCTATCTTCCCGCCGTTGAGTTCTATCGCCCGCATCGCGAAGGGCAGGCCGAGCCCGCTCCCGCCGGACTTGGTTGTGTAATACAAGTCGAAGATCCGATCCAGTTGCTCCTTGTCGATTCCGGGACCATGGTCGGCGATCGTAACTTCAACCGACGACCCTAGCAGCCTGCTGGCAATCGTCAACGCTCCCCCGTCAGGCATCGCTTGTTCGGCGTTGGTGATCAAGTTGGTGAGCGCCTCGTAAATCGACCCGCGATCGGCTTGAACCGAAGGCAGCGCGGAATCGAGCTGATATTCGACTTTGATCTTTTCGCTGTTGACTCGCGCGCCAAGTTCCTTGAGCAGCTCGTTGATGTCGAAATCGCTCAGCTTCAATTGCTCGGGCCGCATGAACCGCAGCAGCGTCTCGACCGCTTCGTCGAGCCGCGTAACCTCGTGGCGCAACTTGTCGATGTGTTTTGCGCCCGCGTCGCCGGCTTCATGACGCAGCAGCTCGAGCCTCATGTTCATCCCGTTCAGCGGGCTGCGCAGTTGATGCGCCAGGCCGGAGATCAGCGTCCCCAGGCGTGCGAGCCGGTTCGACGAATCAAGCGCGGTTTCCAGTTCGATGACGGGCGTCAAGTCTCTCAGCACGATCAGCATTCCGGCCGGGACCCGCTCACGGCCGAGGCGCAGGAACGAAACCAGGTAGGTGCCGCCCGCCGGCAGCGCCAGCGGCACATCATGCGCTTCGGTGCCCGCCAATGTCGATTGCACCAACGCCAGCAAGGGATGTCCCGGATCGAGCGCCGAGGCGAGCGACGCGCCTTCGAGCGGGCCGTTTTTCGGCGCCAGCCGCTCCTGCGCTTCCTTGTTCGCGAACAGCACGACGCCATTGGCATCGAGCAGCACGACGGCGTCCTGGATCGAGCGGACAACGTCGAACAGGTGCGACTGGTCGCGGTCCAGTCGAGACCGATCAGCCCTGACTTGTCGCGACAGTTCATTAAACTTCTCGGCCAGCGTGCTCAACTCGCCTGCTCCCGAGACCTGCACCTCCGAAGGACTCTTGCCGGCAGCAAGTTGCTCGAACCCGCGGGTCAGGATGGCAAGTTGTTCGAGGATGCGATTGGCGATCAGCAATACCGCGAGCATCGCGGCCGCGATGACCAGCGCCGCGGTGGCCACAATCACTGCGAGCAGATGACGGGCCTGATCAGCGATCAACGCCGTGGTCACGCCGATGGAAATTGTCGCAACCGGTCGACCATTAATGTCGATCCGGCGCCGCGCTTCATAAACCTTCGCCGTCAGAAGACTTGGCAGCGATGTGAACAGCAACCATCGCGACGCCTGCTCGTCCAGTTCCCTGACCGACGGCAAATTGAGCGCTGGCTTACCCTCGCCGTCGCCGTTGGCCGCCACGATCACCGTGCCGTCGATCGCGACGATCTGCGCCGACACCACCGCGGGACCGAAAGCAACTGTCGAATCGAGCAGCTTGCGCAGCGGTTCGCTGCCGCGAAGTGCGGCTGGGACGTCGCCGCCGTCTTCGGAGATAGCCAGACGCACCTGTTCGAAGATCTGCGCGATCATGAGGTCGGTCGATCGCGACATGTTGTCGATCATCGTGCCGATTCGAGAGTCGAGCGAGATGATGCTCAGCGCGACGGTCGGAACGAGCATCAGCACGAGAGCAATAGCGGCCAGTCTTGCTCGCAGTTGCATGGTCTCACCGCGCGCCTTCGGTCTGTCGGCTGGCTACGGCCCAAGCTGCCGCCCGGCCGTTTCAGCCTACGAACGGTCGGAACCGAAGCGCTCGAGCTTGTTGTACAGAGTTTTGGCGCTGACCCCAAGGATTTCGGCGGCGCGGGTTTTGTTGCCGGCGGTGAACTCGATGGTACGATAGATCATTTCCTTCTCGACGCTTTCGAGTGAGCTGCCCAGCGGAATCTTGATGAAGCTGCCGTCGGCGCCGCCCGCCGCGCGAAAATCGTCGGGCAGGTCGGGCTTGCGGATGGTGCGGCCCTCGCACACTATCAGCGCGCGCTCGATCACGTTGCGCAACTGGCGGACGTTGCCCGGCCACGGATGCGCCGCCAGCGCCTTCATGCATTCTTCGTCAATTCCGGTCACGTCTTTCTTGTTCTGCGCCGCGTAGTGGCTGATGAACATTTGCGTGAGCTGCGGCAGATCGTCGATACGCTCGCGCAGGGGCGGTAACTGGATCGTGAACACATTGAGCCGGTAATAGAGATCTGAGCGCAACTTGCCCTCGCGCACCGCCTGCTCGATGTCGCGATTGGACGCCGCCAGCACCCGCACGTCCAGCGGTATCTCGGCTGTGCCGCCCACTCGGCGCAGGCGCTGCTCCTCGATCACGCGCAGCAGCTTGGGTTGTAGCTCTGGCTTCATCTCGGTCAGTTCGTCGAGCAGCAAGGTGCCGCCGTTGGCCGCCTCGAAGCATCCTTCCTTGCGCCGGTCGGCGCCGGTAAACGAGCCGCGCTCATGCCCGAACAGCTCGCTCTCCATCAGCGTCTCGGGAATCGCCGCGCAATTGACCGGCACATAAGGCGCATCGCGGCGCGGTGACAGCTCGTGAATCGTGCGCGCCACCAGCTCCTTGCCGGTGCCGCTCTCGCCGGTAATCACAACCGACGCCGACGACTGCGCCAACCGCTCGATGGCGGTGATCACTTTGCGCATCGCAATCGAACGGCCGAACAGCGGCCCCAGTTCTCCGACGTCGGCCAGGCGGCGGCGCAGCGTCGAGTTCTCCTCACGGATCGTGATGTTGTCGGCGATGTTCTTCAGCACCCGCTGCAGATGAGGCGGGTCAACCGGCTTGCGCAGGTAGTCGAGCGCGCTCAGCTTGAGCGCCTCGACCGCGTCGGGTATTTCGCCCTGCCCCGATATCATGATGGTCGGCAGGTGAATCCCAAGCTCGCGGATATCGCGTAAAAGCTCGAGCCCGTTTTTGCGCGGCATCCTCAAATCCGAAATCAGGATGTGGGGATCGAAGCTGCTGATAAGCTCCAGCGCGCGTACCCCGTCCTCGGCGATCTCGCCGCGAAATCCCCAAGCCTTCAGTGATTCGCGCCATTCATCGTGCGTGTTGACGTCATCTTCGGCGATCAAAACTCGAATTTCGTTTGCCATAGATTTTCAGAAAATAGGCGGTGACGTTTGGTCTTGCCCATTTAGAGCAACAAACGTGCACGCCAGCGTTTCGCCGAAAATACTATGACTTATTTGGAGTTTTTGCTCAAAAGGCCGAACGAGAACGATTGATTGTCTATAATTTTTACCGAAATCACCGCGACCGTATGAAATTTCTTCCCCTCCGACATTACGACGGCCGTTTCTGGTTAGGCCGCCCGGTGAGCCTGTTCGACCTCCCCGGTCGGGGGAATGATCGGCGGTTGCCGACTCGCGGCGCGCCGAGAGCTGATACACACTCGGATCCGCTCGCAACGTCTTCCACCAATAGCGGATCGTGCTGCCCGACCAGTTGTTGGTGATGCGCCCCGCTTCGTTCTTGTACCAGCTCTTTCCGGTGGATGCCCAAACTCTCTGCTGCAGCTCCTTCTGCTGGTTGGCGTCGAACTCGTCCATCACCTCGCGCCGCAGATCCATGGTGGAAGCGCCGCTCTCGTCCAGCCCTCTCAGGCAGTTGAGTATGTAGTTCGCCTGGCATTCGATCATGAAGATGATCGAGTTGTGCCCAAGATTTGTATTCGGGCCGTACATCAGGAACATATTGGGGAAGCCGGCCACGCTGATGCCGAGATAGGCCTTCGCGCCGCCCGCCCATTCGTCTTGCAGGAGATGCCCGCCGCGTCCGCGAATCGCCATCGGTGCCAGGAATGCGGTGGAGTCGAACCCGGTCGCATAGATCAGCACATCGACCGGAATGCTCCGACCGTCTTTGGTGGCGACGGCGTTTTCATCGAGATGGTCGATGCCGCTGGTTACGACTTCGACGTTTTCGCGATTGAGAGCCTGGTAGTAGTCGTCAGAAATGAGGATGCGTTTGCCGCCGATCGGATAGTCGGGCATCAACGCCTCCTGCAGCTTCGCGTCTTTGACCGTCGTGCGCATGTAGGTCTCGGCGGCCTCCGTCATCCGCCGCGACAGAAACGAACTTCGGCGAAACACCGGCCAGTTCATCTCGTGCTGGAAGTAGATCATCCATCGGTAGAGCCGAGTCAGAACGGGGTTTCGCGCGAATCGGCGCTTTTGCTCGTCGGTGTACGCCAGGTCGTTTCTCGGCACCATCCAGTTCGCGCTGCGCTGGAAGATATAGACTTTGCTGGCCTTGGGCGCGATCTGTGGGATGAACTGGATGGCACTCGCCGCATTGCCGACGACGCCGGCGGTCTTGCCCGTCAGATCGACATCGTGACGCCATCGCGCCGAATGAAACGACACGCCCTTGAACTTCTCGGCGCCGTGTAACTTCGGCATGTTCGGACGGTTCAACTGGCCGACGCCCGCGACCAGCACTTCAGCCAAGACTTCTTCGCCCTTGGCGGTGCGGATTCGCCACACTGATGCATCTTCGTCCCAACTCGCGCCGGCTATCTCTGTGCCAAAGCGGATATGCCGGAAGAGGTCGTACTTCTTCGCACAATGCTCCATGTAATCAAGGATTTCTGACTGCGGCGCCCACTTCCGCGACCAGTCGGTCTTCTGTTCGAACGAGAAGCAATACGAAAACGACGGCACGTCGCAGGCTGCCCCGGGATAGATGTTGTCGCGCCAGGTGCCCCCGAGCCGGTCGGATTTTTCGAATATCGTAAAGGAATCGATCCCCAGCCGCTTAAGCTGGATACCGAGGCACAGGCCGGAGAAGCCGGAACCAATGATTGCAATCCGGCGTGTTGCGGAATTTCTTACAGGCATCGTCCAAACCTCATGGCGCGGAGCGCGATCATTCCTAGAATCGATGCGACGGGATTTGATCGTCGATCCATTCTTCGGCATCTGCTACCCGGGCGAAATCGACGGTTTGCTTTCGCTCGCGCCAGAAAATTTCCCATCGCCCGGTCGCGGAGTTCAGTCTAATAGAATATCCCTCGTACTCGTGAACGCTATCGCCGCTTGCGCCGTCGGTCACATTTTACTCCTATTGTTTTCGAGAGGATGCACCGCCGCCGAGCCGATAGCGCCGCAATAAAAAGACAAAACAGGCGATTAGCGCAAAAGGCATCGTGCTCAGAAGAATAGTGCTGATGTAGTAAGCGCGGAGGGTCGCGGGCGCCGACGCGCCAAAGCAGGCCGCGCACCCAAACGCCGCATCGTTATGCCAGATCA
>NZ_DATEQZ010000110.1:0-8130 GCF_035272065.1 Binatus sp. (SeqCode) | reverse complement strand
AAAATAATGGAGGTGCTGCAAGCACCAATGTTGGCTTCGTGAGCGAACTGCTTGCGGGGGGCGATAGCCTCGAATACTCGTGCTACATCCCCGGGTCTGAAAACGCGACGGCGGCGCGGGTGGCGCTTGTGCCCGGATGCGCGTCGGATTGCGATGCGTACATCGTCGGATCGACCCAGAGCACGGCAGCATCGGACGGGTTCGTAGAGGTTAACGGTCTACAGACCGAACTCGCGACCGGCGAGGGCGGCTTGAGCAACGCGTTCATGGTGGTCGTGGGAGGGGACGGAGCCGGCAGCACGCCCGTCTATTCGACATTCTACGGCGGGACCGCGAATGGTAAGGCTGGCGATGCCGGCCTCGGCATCGCTGTCGCATCTGCGACAGAGGTGGCGATCACAGGCCTTACTTTTTCGGGCGCCGCCGGTGGGGTCAGCAGAATCCCTCTCAGCGCGCACCCGGCGCAGTCCACCTTCCTGGGCGGTGGCAACAAAACCAGCATGGCGTTCGTCGCCATGATCAATCCGACCGTGAGCGGTTCAGGCTCGCTGACGTACGGTACCTACTTGGGTGGCTCGGGTAGCAACAACAGTCTTGCGGGTGTTGCGATCGGCGACATTGGCACTGGAATCGTCATCGACGGATCAAACCTGTGGATCGCTGGAACGACGGCCTCGACGGACTTTCCTGTGAACGGCGTGGCGGGCGTCAACACGACGAATCCCCCGATTTTCAACACGAACCAGCCTGAGGCAAATGTGGGCCCGCCAGCGACGACAGGAATCATCACTGAGTTAACTCCCAGCAGCACCGCCGGACCTGGCCAGGTCACCTATTCGACGTATTTCGGTGGAGGCGGACTTTGTCTAGCGAACTTTTGGGGTGCCTATTCGGGACTGGAGACGCAATCGGCGCCATGGCCGAACACAACGGCATCGTCTATGTCACCGGTCTTACCACATCGGCCTTTGGGGGAGGCACATTCGATACCAGCAGCAATGCGTGCAAAACCACGAATACCAGTGCCGGCATCCCGTTTACAGTCAAAGGTGTCGGGACCACAAATGTTCCCGTCACCGCGTTCGTATCCGCGATCGACACGACGCAGACAACAGTGAACGCGAACCAGGTTCCCTTTTCGACCCTGCTGGGCGGTTCGGGGACCGCGGACGTTGGGGGAGGGCTGGCATACGATTCGGGCGGAAATCAAATTTTCGTGGCCGGGTTGACCTATTCAACGGACTTCCCAACCACGCCGAACGCATACCAGTTCGCAAATAATGCAGCGGCTCAAACGAGCAGCAACGCGTTTCTAACGGTGCTCGATCCTGCGGGAAACACCTGTCCGACGCCGACCGCGACCGCGACTCCAACTGGATCGCCGACGCCGACGGCCACTGCGACGAATACCCGGACTGCGACGGCAACCCGCGACGGCGACAGCAACGGCTACTGCGACCAGGACCGCTACAGCAACCGCGACGGCGACCAGGACTGCGACGGCAACAGCCACTGCCACGGCAACCGCGACGGCAACCAGGACCGCTACGGCGACCGCAACGCCGACCGCGACCGCTACGCCGGGAGGCGGTCGCATCTCGGTGAACCCGAAGAAGCTGACCTTGAACGCCTCTCCCTCGGCGATAGCGACGGCAACCATCACGATCAGCAACACTGGCACGGGTCCACTGCACGTCACCGTTCCCCCAAAACCCCGCCGTTCACGGAAACGGGCGGAGGGGCGTTCATGCTCCCGGCAGGAGGACACGACAATCTGGTGATCACGTACTCGCCGAAGGCGAAGGGAAAGAGCTCCGACAGCTTCAAGATCACCAGCGACGATCCCACGCACAAGAAGGGGATCAAGGTGAAGATCAACGCGAAGTCGCCCTAGCTTGACGGGCCGCATCTAACCACCGCACGCACGCGAAGCGGCGAGCCATCAGGCTCGCCGCTTTAGCCTTGGCCCAAAATCCGGTCCCCGTTCGGACTCCAATCCCTCGCCCGTTATTTCACGGGAGAGGTTAGGTGAGGGTTCTGCGATTCATGCACAATCTCTCTCCAGTCCCCCTTCCCACTATGGGATGGGAAGGGGTCAGCGGTTAGGTTCCTTTCCGTCTCCTCTCCCTGTTAGGGAGAGGATGAAGGTGAGGGTCCTTGTACAGCGCGCATTTTTTGCGCGCGCGATTCAAGATTCTGTTTCTGCCGCCTTATCTCTCGCTTTTGGCTGGTCGGAAACATGACTATCTTCAGATTACTATTCCCCGATGCGGTCGCACCGAAAGCGCGTATCTGCCGCGCGCGCGAGTGAGGCGTACCGGCGCGGCGAACGCGTTCGACAGAGTTGCGGAAGTGAGTACTCGCGCGCGCGGTCCGGCCGCGAGCACGCGTCCCGCCTTGAGCACCAGCACGTGCGAGAATAGCGGGACGATCTCCTCGACGTGATGGGTGACCAGCACCATCGTGGGCGCGCCGCGGGCGCGGGCCAGGCGGCTGAGAAACTGGAGGAAGTGCTCGCGGGCGACGGGGTCGAGTCCGGCGCACGGCTCGTCGAGGATCAAGAGCCTCGGCGAGGCCATCAATGCGCGCCCGATCAGCACGCGCTGGCGTTCGCCCTGCGAAAGAAATCGCCACGGACGCTCGCGCAGCTCGCGGGCCTCGATCCGCCGCAGGATCGCGTCGGCGGCGCGGCGGTCCTCGTCGCGCATCTCACCCCAGTAACCAATCTGCGCGTAGCGTCCGCTAACGATGGCTTTGAGAGCCGTCTCGCTGTCTTCCATCATCTGATGCACGCTCGAACTGACCAGTCCGATGCGGGTCCTCAGCTCGCGCCAGTCAAACCGCCCGTAAGTCTCCCCCAGCACGCGAATTTGCCCGGCTGTCGGCGGCAGGTACCCAGTAAGCGCTCGCAGCAGCGAGGTCTTACCTGAACCATTGGCGCCAAGAATCGCCCAATGCTCCCCGCGCTCCACCCGCCAATCGATGGATTCAAGTATGACCGCCTCGCGCTCAACCCGCAGCGCGCTGACTTCGATCACGGCCGAACCAGACTTCATAGAGGGAGATTTCTAACAGCCTGATGTGTATGAATGCGAGGCGCGCATCTCTGTCTCCTCTCTCCCCGTCCGGTTCCCCTTCCCACCTGGGAAGGCTTTGTCATCCTTCCATGCGCTCGCGTTGCTCGCTTCGGACAGGATGACAGAGGGGGCGGTCGCGTTGCTTGCTTCTGGGCTAGGTCCATATATGACGAATGAGTCTCGCGTCGCTCGCTCCGCTCAGGATGACAAGCGCGCTCGCGATACTGCCGTGTTCAGGAAGACAAAACCCCTGCCATTAGCAGCGATAATCCTCCCGGTAGCCACAAAAGTTCAGGGATGAACTGTTCAGCCTTATGCAATTTCGAAGTGCGAGGCACAATGCGCCTCGATGGAACACCTCATTACACGCACCGGCGGTGAGAGCGAGACGCGGGCGGGCAAACTGATTCCTTCGTTCGTGATCGATACCGCCGGTGCGCCCGCCTCCGCGCAATCGCCGGAAGAAGCAACCGCGTCAGCGCCCGAATGGATCGAGCTGCTGCCGTCTGGCGTGTTTTATGGCCGCGACGGACGCGGGCCCTTTCGCCTCGACGATCCCGCGGCCGTGATCGCGTCCACCACCGCGATGCAGATGAACGCGGGCATCCCCATCGACTACGACCATGCCACCGACTTCGGCGCGCCCGAAGGACGCCCCGCTCCGGCAGCCGGATGGATTCGCGAGCTCGAAGTGCGGGGCGGCGCGGTGTGGGGGCGCGTCGAATGGACCGCGCGGGCGGCGAGTTCAATCGTGGCGCGCGAGTACCGCTACGTCTCGCCGGTGTTCCAGTTCGATCCGAAAGACGGAAGCGTGACGCGCCTGCTGCGCGCCGGCCTCACCAACAATCCAAACCTTCACTTGACCGCGATCGCGGCGTCGTGCACAGCGTCCGCCGACGCGAAGGACCAACGCATGGAATTTCCAACTCAGGAATTGCGCGAGCTGCTCAACCTCGATGGCGACGCGACGGTCGCCGACGTCGTCGCCAAGGTGCGCGAGCTGCGGAATGCAGGTGATGCTGCTGTGCCGGCGGTTGGCGCCCATGCGCACGATCCGGCGCATTACGTGGCGATTGCGGAGTTCGAGCGGACAGTCACCGAGCTCAACGCGCTCAAGGCCGAGCGCGTGCGCGAGCGCGCCGCGCATACGGTGGAAGAGGCGATTCGCGCGGGCAAAATCGTGCCGGCGCAGCGCGAGTGGGCAATCGCGTACTGCGCGGCGGACGCGCGCGGATTCCAGGCGTTCGCGGCCAAGCAGCCGTCGATCGTGGGCGAGAACCTGGGACTCGCCGGCGCGCCGCCGGCGGACCGGCGAGCGGGCGCGCTCAACGCGGCGGAACTCGCGATATGCGCGCAGCTCGGCCTCAATCATTCGGAGTTCATCCGACGCAAGCGCGGCCGCGCAGACTTCCTGAGCCTCGAACGCGCCGATGCCGAGCTCCGAAACGCGAAAATCCGCAGCAACGATATTCGAAACAACCAGGACTAACTCGCGCCGCGCGCGGCTCTGAAGGCCGCCGGCGCGCATCAACAAGGGTGAAAAGATGGCGGCTCTAACCAATGCGCGGAACACGCCCGAGATGGCCGATGGCGGCAGGATGCGCACTTACCCGGTCGAAGCGAACACCAACGTTTACCTCGGCGGGATGGTCGCGCTGAACGCGGCCGGCAACGCGGTGCCGGCCTCGGCAACTACGACCGTGGCCAACGCACTCAAAGTCGTTGGCCGCGCGGAATACGTGACGAACGGAATCCCGGGCCAGAACGCGATCAACAACCCAGGCGCGGCGGGCGCGATTTCAATCACAGCGCGCAAGGGCGTGTTCCTCTACGCGACCGACGGCTCGGTCGGCGCAGGGCAGGTCGGGCTGGTCTGCTTCTCGCTCGACGACAACAACGTCACCGCGACCGATCGCGCAAGCGGCGCGACCGTCCAGCAATACGCCGCGGCCGGAGTTGTGGTCGCAATCGATCCGAGCGGCCAGGTTTGGGTGGATTTCTGGCATCAGTCGACGGCAGCAGCGTGATGAAAATCTTCACGCAGAAAACGAAGAGAAGGATCAATTAGATGGAAATCAGTGCAGCGAATCTGACCTCATTGTTTACCGGCTTCGACGTCGTCTTCCAGCGCGGCTTCGAGAAGCCGCCGTCCTACTACGAGCAAATCACGAGCGTGGTCCGTTCGGCGTCGCGCCAGACTACCTATCCGTGGCTCGGCCGCACTACCAAGTTCCGCGAATGGCTGGGCGACAGAGTAATCCAGGCGCTCGAGACGCATGAGTACACAATAGTCAATCGGAACTTCGAAGATACAGTTGCGATCGATCGCAATGATATCGAAGACGATACCTACGGCGCGTACGAGCCGATCATCGAGCAGCTCGGGTGGGACACCAAGGTGCATCCCGACATGCTGCTGTTCGCGATGATCAAGGACGCGATCGCGAATCCAGGCGACGTCGTGGGCTTCGACGGAGTGCCGTTTTTTTCGGCGAGTCATCCGGTCGGCCTTATGGGCCAAAGCGGGAGTACGGCGGCGAATATCAACTCGAGCGGGTCGGGTGCGTATTGGTACCTCATCGATGCGTCGCGGGTGATTCGCCCGTTCATCTTTCAGCTGCGGCGCGAATACGCAGTGACGCGAATGACTAACGTCGCGGACGAGGCGGTCTTCAACCGGCGCGAGTTTCGCTACGGCGTCGATGGGAGCGCCAACACCGGAGTCGGGCTGTGGCAGCTCGCATACGCCAGCAACACCGACCTGAGCAATCCCACCAACTATGGGGCGGCGCGCGCGGCGATGAGAGCGTTCAAAACCGATGCGGGACAGCCGTTCGGCGCACTGTCGAGCCGCAGCGGCGTGTATCTGCTGGTGCCGCCGACGCTCGAAGAAGTCGCGCGTCAATTGCTGAACTCCGAGTTCATGGCCGGCGCCGGCGCGAGCGCGAACGTCGCGACTTCGAACATCTGGCGCAACAGCGCGGACCTTATCGTCAGTGAGTTCCTGGCGTAAGGACGCGGCGATGAATCCAGTTTCCCTGAGCCGGCGTGCCGCGGGTTCCCCGCCGGAGTGTGTGGCCACTCTCCGCGGGCGCAAATCAGTTGTCCGGCGCCCGCGGAGAGACCAGCCGGCGGAATAGTCACTTACGATTCGATGAGGTTACGACAGTGAGTTACGCTACCGCGCAAGACGTAATCAACCGATACCCTAATCGCGACCTTGTCCAACTGACTAATGAAGATCCAACCGCGACTACGGTGAACGATGTTCCTATCACACAGGCTCTCGCCGACGCTTCCGCGGAAATCGACGGATATATTGAAGGGCGCTTCGCGCTTCCGCTGACGGATCCGCCGGCGGTTCTGAACCGTCTCACGACCGACATCGCGATGTACCGGCTGCAGTCGCTGCGGCCGCTTCACGATCTTGAAGACGCGCGCGAGCGCTATCAAGACGCGATCGCGATGCTGACCAAAGTCGCCGCCGGCGAGCTCACGCTCGGTCTGTCGGCCGATGGCCAGGAGCCGCCGCTGGCGGACGTGGTGGAATCAGTGCAGGGGCCGAAGCGGGTTTTCGATCGCAGAAAACTGAAAGGCTATTGAAATGGGCGTCATGCTGGACGCGCCGTGGACCGGCGCAGTGTTCACACCGCCGACCGCGATCGATATCGCGACAATCGAAGATGCGATCGTCAATCAGCTGCGTTCGCAAATCAGCTCGATCGAAATCGCGCACTACCCAGACAACCCGGAAACGTGGCGCATGACGCATCGCGTGGGCGCCGCGCTGGTGATGTACAAAGGCGCGCAGTACGGCGAGTTGCTCGACACTGCGGCGATAATCCAGGAACGCAAACTCGAGTTCGAGATCGCGGTGATGATGCGCGACCTTGGATGGGCGGTCGGCGGCGACCCGTTGGGGCCGAGTCCTGGCGCGTACGGGATCATCGAGGGCATCCGCACAGCGCTGACCGGATATCAGATTGCGGGCTGCCGCAAGCTGTACCCGGTGCGCGAGAAATTCATAAAGCGCGACAAGCAGGGCGGGGTGTGGACGTACGCGTCGACGTTTGCGTTGAGCACGGTGGCGGTCGAAGCCTCGCAGCCGGATGATTTCCCGCTCTTCGTAAAAGGCGTCGCGCTGGAAGAAGGGGGGCAGACTTCGATCACGCTCGGTGCGGTGGCGTACACATTCAATTCGAGCCTGCAGGTTCAGCTTCCGAACGGCAACGTGTTTGCCGTGAGTATAACGGGGCCGGGCGGCGCGGCGCTGACCGAGGGTACGGACTTCACGGTCGATCGAGCAAACGGAACAGTCACAGCGATTCCCGGTGGCGCAATTTCCGCCGGCGAGACCGTTCAGATCGCATACGTATACGCCGAAGTGGCTATTGCAAGAACGGGCCAGAGCGAACCGACTAACTAATCGATCCAACTGAGTAAGGTGATACATGCCAGCCAGTTTCCTGCATGGAGTTGAAGTAATCGAAGTGCCTAACGGGCCGGTCCCCGTCACCGTCGTCAAGTCGGCGGTGATTGGACTGGTAGGGACGGCGCCGGCGTGGGCGGTGGAATCGCCGTCGGTCGTGGCAGCGATCAACACGCCGACGCTGGTCTCGTCGGCACTCGACGCGGCAAAGTTTGGACCTCTGGTTCGCGGGTACTCGATTCCCTACGCGCTGGCAGCGATCCAGGCGCAGGGAGCGGGACAGGCGATTGTCGTTAACGTGTTCGATCCCAGCCGGCATTTCACTGCGATAGCTGCGACCGCGTTCACCTTCAACGCGCAAGGAGCCATCAACCTCGGGCACATGGGCGTGTCGAACATGGTAGTCACTAGTAATCCGGCGGGTACTACGTATGCCGTAGGCACTGACTATACGCTGGACGCCGTGAACGGCGCGATCGCAATCGCGCCCGCGGGATCCGGAGGACATATCGCCGCCGGCGCGAGCGTGCTGATTGCATTCAACTATGCGGATCCGTCGAAGGTCGCGGACGCTGACGTCATCGGGGCGATCACGGGTGGCGTGTACACGGGGCTGCAAGCATT
>NZ_DATEQZ010000109.1:0-47745 GCF_035272065.1 Binatus sp. (SeqCode) | reverse complement strand
TCAATTTCCGCTGTGGAATCCGTTCCTATGCGGCGGTATGCCGCTACTCGGTGATCCCCAGTCTCATTTCCTGACTCCCTGGTTCTTTCTCACCTTGATGTTCGGCCCGGTGGTGGGTCTGCATCTAGAGGTCATCCTTTACGACGCGATCGCATGGGCCGGTGGCTACGTGTTGGGCCGAGTGCTAGGAATGAGACGCATATCGACAATCTGTATCGGTACCGCATTCGCCGGGAGTTCTTGGTTTTTCCTGCGCGCTGGCGAGGGCCATCTCGTCATCCTGGTTTTCATATACCTGCCGTGGATAATTGCGGCCGGATGGACTGGATCGGATCGCGGCAAGCTTCGATACGCGGCGCTGTGCGGCGCGCTGATAGCGGTTAGTTTCTTCGAGGGCAGCCCGTATCCCCCACTCTTCGAAGGTTTGACGGTCGCGCTAGTGCTCGTTGGTCGAGCCGCGGTGCGGCTGAGTGCTCTCCCGCTGATCGCGCTTGTGGTCGCGGCGCTTTTCGCGGGAGGATTCGCCGCGGTCAAGGGGTTGCCGGCAATTCAGGCGATGGCATCGCATCCTCGCCCAACCGACGAAGGGTACTCGAACAGCGTCTATGCGCTAGGTGAAGCGTTGATGTCTCGCAATCAGGATCACGATCGACCAAGCGTGAATGGTTGGGGCTTTTGGGAATTGGGCGCATACGTGGGCCTGTTCGCGGTGATCGCGATGGCGGGGTTGATGTCTCCGCGCAACGCTCTGCCATGGCTTCTAACTGCGATCGTTCTGTTCCACCTGGCTCGAGGATGGACCGGTCCAAACTCTTTGTATGTATGGCTGCACAGTGTGCCACTCTTTTCTTCGACCCGTCTGCCGTCGCGCATTCTGATTCCACTCGCGCTGATGGTGGCGGTGTTGGCCGGTCTCGGCATCGACGTGGTGTGCAGTCGCGGCTCGGCCGCCGCACTCGCGGTTTCTGCTTTTCTCATACTCATTGGCGGCGTTGATTTGATTCTGGTCGGTCCTCCCAACCTGCGTTACACATCGATGTGGGTCGTCGATCATGGTCCGCCCCGGATTGACTTTGCCCAATATCAGCGCGATCCCGCACTCGTCGAGACCAGCGTGATTCGGCATCACGAAGGCGTTGTGAATTGCTAGACGTACACCGATTGGCCGACAGAGGCGAAAGGATGGAACGAAGCCGGCTATTTGGGTGAGCAATACCTTATAGGGCCTGGCACGGTGCGCCTGGAGAAATGGACTTCCAACCGCCTCGAGTATGCCGTGGACGCGCCGGTGCCTTCGGTGATGGTCGTCAATCAGAACTACGATCCATCGTGGCGAGTCACATCGGGCCCCAGCCAGACATTTTCGCAAGATGGATTGCTGGCGGTGCGGGTGCCAGCTGGAAAAAGCCGAATCGTCCTCAGATACATCAGCATCGCGGCAATTTGCGGGCTGATAATCTCAATGCTGACTGCTTTCGCCGCATTTGTGCTGATCCGATGGGAGTCACCGCGCCGCTTCGAGGCGCGTAATTTTTGAGTTTGGCTTCGGGGGCTTAAGAGTATGGCGAAGCAACCGATCCGTTGAGGATGCTCACTTGTTGCAACGAATCATTTCAGCCTTGACGAATGCTCTGTTCGAGCGGGAACCTTCCACCAAGGTCGCCGCGGCTGGGGATTCACTCTGCACCAACGACAGATGGTTTCAACCGATCACGCGGCGCGAAGCCGCGTGGCTCGTCGTCGGCTCGCTCGCATTTGCGCTCGTGTTCTCGTACCCGATACTCGGCGATCTGGTCTACCTGGGTCCGGGCGTCTTCAGATGGATAACCGCAGGACCGGTATTTAGTCATCTGGCTCGTCTCCCCGTCAATGGCGACTGGGATGAGGAAACAGCATTGCGGTGGGTAGTGTATCAAACGACTACTCACTTCCTTCAGTTTCCGTCCTGGAATCCATACAAATGCGGCGGGATGCCGATGCTGGGTAATCCTGAGGCGATCGTTGCCACGCCGTTTCTTCTGGTCGATATGGCGACCGGACCGATTGCCGGAGTTTACCTTCAAATTGTCCTGCACCTGGCGCTTGGGTTTGCCGGCGCCTACGTATTGGCGCGTGTGATGGGACTGGGAGCGATTGCAGGGCTGGTTCTAGGGTCAGTATTTCTTTCGTGTTCGTGGCTATACCTTCAGCTCGCGATGGGTAATCTCCAGATATCGCTGCCTGTTGCGTACTGGCTGTGGATGCTCGCGCTATTCTTTGTCGGGATCGATCGCCGAAAGATTGCACCGCTCGCTGTAGGCGGGATCATGCTTGCCCTCACTGCGACGGAGGGCAATTACACATTCGTATATGCAGGCATTCTGCTCGCCTTGCTTTCACTCATGATCGCATTGACGCAACGAAGCATCTGGCCAGGCATCGCAGCAGTCGTTCTGGTAGTTTTTGGAGCGGCCATCGGAGCAATCAAGATGTTGCCCGTTGCAGAGTTCATAGCCCTCTATCCGCGCGCCGCCGGATTGGCTTGCCGAGATGCTACGCTGTCTATGATTCCGACGTTCCTGTTCTCCAGGAACCAGGACTTGTATCGTGAAATTCCCAACACCGGGCTGTTCGCTTGTTACGGTGCGTATGTTTCGCCGGCATTCGCACTGCTGGCGGTGTTTGGCTTGCCCGGGAGGCTTAAGACGCTGCCATGGCTCGTCGCGGCGATAGTCTTACTCTTGCTGGCGCGCGGAAGTTCTGGTCCTTACTCCGCGTTTGCGCTGCTGCAAAGACTTCCGCTCTGCGGCAATATCAGCTTTCCCACGCGCTTCATGTACCCATTCGTGTTTGCGGTTGGCGCGATTGCCGCGTTCGGAGCGGATTTCGTCTGCCGCAACGCGGGACGATGGGGTCCGCACGCAGTCGGTGCGCTTTTTGTTATCGGGCTAGTCGACGCATGGTTTGTTGGCCCACCCAATCTCAGATACCTGTTTCACAGCCCTACTCCGAACGAGTTGTATCACTATGCTCAGTTCCGGCAGTTTTGGTCCGACGATACGCAGAAGATGACCGAATACAATATGGCAAATCTTGGTGCTATCAACTGCTATCGCACTGCGTCTATTCCACCGAGAGTCGTGGGATACAATCAGGCAGACTATTCCGGCGAGTACTACCTCGTCGGACCAGGCCAAGCTACTCAGGTCGAGTGGACGCCTAACCAGTTGACATACCATGTATCTGCGACGGCGCCGACCGAATTGGTAGTAAATCAGAATTATTTTCCGGGATGGCGCGTCGTACGCGGAGTTGGCGACCCCGCTTCGCGAGGCGGATTATTGGCAGTCCGTCTACCTGCCGGCAGCCAGGACATTGCGCTGAGATTCCGGCCCAAGCATTTCGCCGTAGCCGTGACTGTTACCCTGCTCGGTCTTATCGCCACAATCATTCTCTGGAGGAAGGACTGGTAGACTGGCACGTCGAGAGCGCGGAGCGAGGGCTCGCGACGTTTGCTTCTGTATCCGCAACTACGACCACATGGCATCACAGGAGTTTAGCGGCTCGGGCGGCGGTAGCAGGTTGGCACGGGACACAGTGCTCGCGCTGATCGTCGGATTTCTGACTGGTGCGCTGGCAATCCCGATCGTGATCAATCTTGGGCTCCGAACCGTGCTCAGGATTCCGCTGTTTTCCTTGCCCCCTATTGGCGCCGTGCTATTCGCGATCGCGCTGCTCGTCGCGAGCCTGGTTGCCGGCCGAGTTCCCTCGCTGTTCGAATTTGCGAAGTTTGCCTTGACCGGCGTTCTGAATTCCGGCGTCGATTTTGGCGTCCTGAATTCTCTGATGCTGATAACCGGCGTGTCCTCAGGCGCCGGCTTTGTTGCGTTCAAATCAGTCTCGGTGACGCTGGGAACGATCAACAGCTATCTGTGGAATAAGTACTGGACCTTCGATACCGCGAAATCCGCGGGGGCACGACGGGAGCTGGTCTCGTTCCTGGTGGTGACGCTGGTAGCGGTGGGCCTCAACGTGGCGGGCGCGGACGTGATTGTGAACGTCATCGGCGCACCGCGCGGAGTGAGTACCAAGCTGTGGGCAAACTTCGGCGCAATTTCCGGTGCCGGACTAACGCTCTTCACGAATTTCTTCGGCTATAAGTTTTTCGTGTTCAAAAAGCCGGCGACCGTTGCATTAGAATCATAAATGCGGCGTTTTGCTTCCGACGCGTAATTTTAACACCTGCTAGTCCAAAGCCTCTTACGCTGGCACACTCAATCCGGCAAGCTGGAGATGGCCGAGCGGGGTCCGAGTGCCGCTGACGTCGCGAAAAATGGATTTTCAATGCATGGGATAACCGACCCCGCCCGTATCGCGGATCTGCTCGCGACGTGGGGCTATCTCGGCATTTTCGTTGCCGTGTTCGTCGGCAACCTCGGCGTGCCAGTGCCCGAGGAAACCGTGATGCTAGCCGCTGGATTCCTGGCCGGGCAGGTACTGCTCGATCTGCGACTCGTGTATGTCGTCGTAGTCATCAGCGCGGTCACCGGCGACTGCTGCGGCTACGTTATCGGGCGCACCGGCGGACAGCGCGTGCTCTCGCGGCTGGCCACGACTTTCCCTTTCATGCGCACGCGCTACGAACGGCTGCAACTTTTCTTTCAGACTCACGGCAGCAAGGCGGTGTTCATGGCGCGATTCATTACCGGCGTGCGATTCATGGCAGGGCCGATGGCTGGTGCGTGCGGGATGCCGTTCTTTCAATTCCTCGGATGGAACGTACTCGGCGCGATTGTGTGGTGCTCGCTGGTCGTGACCGTCGGCTACCTGGTGGGTGACGAGCTTTATCCGGCGCTGACGATGGCGCATCAGGTTTCGCGATGGATCGGCGTGGCCGGATTCGTCCTGCTGCTCGTGGTGTTCGTTTTTTGGTGGAGGGATCGGCATCCTGCAGTGTCGCGGCCTCAACCGTAGTTGCGTTCGCGACTGCGTCACGCTCGTGGCGCTCATGCTCGCGCTGACCGGATGCAAGCCGCGCACGCGTATCGATCTTCACTATCTACCGGATTTCGTTCCGGGCTCGCAAAATATTTTTCGTCCCGCGAAAATTGCGGTGCCTCCCACGATTGGAAATTTCGGCTCTGGCGATTCCGAGACCGGCATGATCTACGCCGCCGATGGCACAGCCGAGAATACGCTCGTAGTTGCTGACGGTGCGCATGCTTTCAACATCGCGCTGACTAAGGGGCTCGCGGACGCCGGCCTGGTGCCGTTGGCGCTCGACTCGAATCCCGTCGACGGCAAGCCGCCCGAGGGCTCGGATTTTCTCCTCACCTCCGAGCTCGAACAGCTCGAAGTGAACAAGCGTTTCGGCGCGGATGAGACCGTGCACGGCCAGTACTTCACGATGAAAGCGGTGGTGCGCGTAAAGTACCAGCTCAAGAATCGCGATGGCGCCGTGATTTACTCGGACGAGATCAGCGGCATCGAGAATGAGCCGCCGAATCCCGTTGGCGCCGAGGTTTTTCTGCCGCTCGAGACGGAGCCCGCCGAGTCCCTGTCAGTGGCGCTCTCGCGCGCCGTCGGTTTGCTTATGCTCCAGCCGAAATTTCGCGATGCGCTGCCGATGCGACCCATCGCGGCGGCTCAGCCTTCGTCGCCGACGCCGCAATCGGCCCATCCTTGAAATGTCCGCCGCGTAGCCACGATTGGCAGTAACTGTGGCAGCTTGCCTATTGCTGCCAACATCGATGCGCGCGACAATCTCCCTGACATGAAGATCTCACGAACGTCCCGCAGATCGCGCACGCGCCGAATCGTCATGCTCGCGTTTCCCGACGCGCAGATCATCGATATCACCGGGCCGCTCGAAGTGTTCGGACGCGCCGCCCGTCTGCTCACCGACGAACGCGGCTGGTCCGTTCCCGCGTACACAGTTGAGATTGTGGCGGCGAAGGCGGGCGCGCTGACGACTTCATCGGGCATCCGGGTGATCGCAGAACGCTCGATTGCGCAGGTGCGCGGGCCGCTCGACACGATCCTGGTCGCCGGCGGGCGCGGAACTACCGACGCGCTGCGCGATCGCGCGTTGATCGAATGGCTCCGCGGCAGCGTGCGGCGTGCGCGCCGCCTCTGCTCGGTCTGTACTGGCGCATTTCTGCTCGCGGAGGCTGGTCTCCTCGACGGGCTGTCGGCGACTACTCATTGGCGGCAATGCGAGCGGCTCGCTGCGGATTATCCGGCGGTGTCGGTCAAGAGCGACCCGATCTTCGTTCGCGCCGGCAAGATATTTACCTCGGCCGGCGTGACTGCGGGAATCGATTTGGCGCTGGCGTTGCTCGAGGAAGACCACGGCCGTGACGTTGCCCTCGCGGTGGCGCGCGAGTTGGTCATGTTCCTGCGCCGCCCCGGCGGGCAGTCGCAGTTCTCGGTACAGCTCAGCGCGCAGGTTGCCGATCGCGAGCCGATCCGCGAGCTGCAGCGATGGATCGCGGATCATCTCGGCACCGATCTCTCGGTTGAAGCGCTTGCGCGGCGCGCCGCGATGAGCCCGCGGAACTTCGCGCGCGTGTTCATCCGCGAAGTCGGAGTGACGCCGGGGGAATTCGTCGAGAACTCGCGCGTCGAAGCGGTGCGCCGGCGGCTCGAAGAATCCGCCGACGGCGTCGATTCGATCGCGTCGGAATGCGGCTTCGGTACGCGCGAGTCGATGCGCCGCGCGTTTATCCGCACGCTGCACGTGCCGCCCAGCGCGTATCGCAGCCGATTTCACCAAAAATTGAGCGCCTGACGAAAAAGGAGAACGCCATGCGAATTGCCTTCCTGATTTTCGACGACCTCACAACACTGGATGCCATTGGACCGTTCGAGGTGCTGTGCCGAATTCCGGGCGCCGAGGTGATGTTCGTCGGCGAAACCGCGGGCATCAAGCGCGCCGATCCGAGATCGCTCGGCATAGTCGCCGACTATTCGATCGCCGATGTGACCAGCACCGACATCCTGCTCGTGCCGGGCGAACGCGGCGAGGCGCAGGTGCGCGAGAAGCCGCACATGCTCGAGTGGATACGGCAAATCGACAAGACCACATAATGGACTACGTCGGTTTGCACCGGCGCGTTGGTGCTGGGTGCAGCCGGGCTGCTGAAGGGACGGCCCGCAACCACGCATTGGACGCGACTCGATAAGTTGCGCCAGTTCGGCGCCGAGCCGCGCAGCGAGCGCGTCGTCGAAGACGGCAAAATCATCACGGCCGCCGGAGTCTCCGCCGGCATCGACATGGCGCTGCATCTCGTGCGCCGCGTGGCGGGCGACACCGTGGCGCACGCGATCCAGGTCGGCATCGAATACGATCCGCAGCCGCCGTTCGACGGGCATGCGGGCCGCGCGCCAGCGCACGTCATGGAAGTGCTGCGCCCGCGCTACCAGAGGGCCGAGGCAAAAGCGGCGGCGAAGTAAGCGTCGAAGTTATACGGATCGTGCTGCTACTGTTTACCAAGTCGAGAGTAAGAGAGTTATTATCTTTTACGACGCTCGCTCGTTTCGACTCAAGCCGCACAAACCACGGAATCGGAGGGCCGACCCCGATGACAGATCAGTTCACGGACCGCATCGACGTCCATTTCCATTATCTGAGCCCGGAGTATCGCGAGAAAATGATCGATGCCGTTGGCGGTTCGCCGGATGGGTTTGCGGCACCGCAATGGAGCGCGGAGGCCGTGCTCGCGATGATGGACCGAATGGGAATCGCGACCGGGATGTTGTCGGTATCTTCTCCCGGAGTGCACTTCGGCAACGACGCAAAAGCCCGTCTGCTGGCTCGATCCGTCAACGAGTTTGCCGCGCGCACTATTGGGGACTATCGCGGGCGCTTTGGCGGCTTCGCCAGCCTGCCGCTTCCGGACGTTGACGGTGCGCTGGAAGAGATCGCCTACGCGCTGGATACGCTCAAGCTCGACGGCGTAGTCATGCTGACCAACTTCAACGGCGTGTACCTCGGTGACAAGCGGCTGGATCCGGTCTTCGATGAGCTCAACCGCCGGGCAGCAGTAGTCTTCATTCATCCCACCTCGCCGATATGTTGGCAGCAGAGCGCGCTCGGATATCCGCGGCCAATGATCGAATTCACATTCGACAGCACGCGGGCGGTGGTCAACCTGATATTCAGCGGAACGACGGTGCGTTGTCCGAAACTCCGCATCATCGTGCCTCACGCGGGCGGCACTCTGCCGTTCCTGGCTCGGCGAATAGGCATGTTCGGCCGCGGTCTCGCCGGCGGCAGCGGGAGTACTCCGGTCAGCACTGAAGAGCATCTGCGCCAACTCTACTATGATCTTGCAGGCTCGCCCGGCTCCAATGCGCTCGCGCCGCTACTCGAGATGACCGAACGCTCGCATATTCTCTACGGCAGCGACTACGTACACACGCCGGAGTCGGTGGTGTCGGCGCATCTGGCAGAATTGCTGAGCAGCAAGTTGTTGTCCGCGGAGGACTTCCGCGCGATCGGGCGCGGCAACGCGCTCGCTCTATTTCCGCGGCTCAATTGAATGTGAAACCCGTTCTGGGGTTCACGCTTCCTTGTGCAGGGGTGACCCCTGCACCCGGTGTTAAGAAAGCGACGGCTAAGTGAGGGTGCAACTTCTCTCGCGCTTACAACGAGAAGCGCTCGCCGACCATCTCCTCACTTTTTCGCCACAGAGCATTTGCGCGGTCGAGGTTGAGAGCGTAGGAGCGCACGCCGACGCGCGACGTCGCGTCGTCATTGACCTCGCATACGTGACAGTCTTCGCAATAGCGCCCGCCGACCGCATCGGCCGGCGCGACAAAGCCGGCCCACACTGAAGTCGCGGAGCCTTGCGGCACCGTCTTGAAACGAAACGCGGGCGCCTGACCGCTCTTCGCGCCCCTGTTCACTCGCGCCATCATCTGCTCGATGAGTTCAGGCGTGAGATGGCGGCCGAGCTCGGTCTGGATTCCGCCAGGATGGACCGCGGTCGCACGCACGCCGCGTGCCTTGAGCCGGCTGTCGAGAGCGACCGCGTAAAGAATGTTTGCGGTCTTCGAGCGGCCGTACGCCGTAAAGGCTTGATAGGGAGTGTGCTCGAAATTCGGATCTTCAATGTCGACATCGCTTATCTGGTGACCCCCCGAAGAGAGCGTGACGACTCGAGCGCCGGACTTCAGCAGGGGCACGAGTCGGTTGATGAACACGAAATGCCCCAGGTGATTGGTCCCGAATTGCGTTTCGAAGCCGTCCTGCGTCTTGCCCTGCGGACACGCCATCACGCCGGCGTTCGCGATGATCACATCGAAGGGTTTGGCACGCGCGATCAAATCGCTCGCCGCCTTGCGCACGCTGCTGAGCGAAGCGAGATCAACTTCGACCAGATCTACCGGCGGGTTGCCGGCTTCCGCGAGGGCGCGCCGCGCCTTCGCGAGATCGCGCGCCGTGCCGACGACGGTGGCGCCGTGCGCGACGAGCGAGCGGGCGGCCTCGACGCCCAAGCCGGCCGAGACGCCAGTCACCAACACCCGCTTGCCCGAGAGGTTGATGCCTTCGAGGACCTCATCGGCCGTCGATTCCGCTCCGAAAGTCTTTGCCATTGTGCTTCTCCCAATCTCGAAACGCTGAAATTTGTTAAAGAAGCAGCGGAGGCCGCTGCGTCACGTCGGAGATAATATCGCCGTTAGACTGACAGCACTCAAAGGGTCAGGCCAGTGTCCAAGGTTTGTTTTCCTGACGACAATGACTTGTCGCTGTCAAGATTTGAGTATTTGGATTTTTTGTTCGCAAACCTGATGAACGCGATCGTGTCGTACAGTCCATGGCATAGCATCACAGTCCACAAATTGTACCCGCTGATTACAAACAAAACGCCAAATAAAATCGAGAGTTGAGTTATGATAACCATGGCACGAGGGCCCTGGTAGAAGTGGATGAGCCCGGCGCCCAATGCCGCGACGGAGACGGCAACCGCGGATGCGAGCGGCGCGGTGAGCCACGCGGTCAACAATGACTCGACCGATTTGAGAACAATCCCCCTGAAAACAAGTTCCTCTAAAATTCCTCCAAGCACCCAGGCTACTACTATACCGGCGATAAGTTTGACCCTGGATTCCTGTATCGCGCGGAATGACCCAAGGGTTGGCGGCTTGGCAAACGCTCGGGTCGCCAACCGGTCAGCCAAGGGGCTGTAAGCGAACATCAATGCCGTCCAGGCTACGGCCAATCCAATCACGGGCCACCATGAATTTGGGGTGGCCAGCCCAAGCTCACCCAGAGTTACTTTGTCAGAAACAAAAGCCGCCAACGGGTACAAGCCAATCGCGACCAGCCCTCCAATCAGAACGATGGTCGAGCGGCGAAAGCGAACCGCGACTACCACGAGCCAGAATAGAGTCAGGAGCAGGGAAGTCTGTTGAAAAGTCGTCATGCAGATTTGCCCTTGCGCAATTCTTCCTGGCGGCGTAGCTCTACGCGGCGGATTTTGCCGCTGACTGTTTTCGGCAACTCGTCGATGAATTCTATTTCGCGCGGATATTTGTAGGGAGCGGTCACGCGCTTGCAGTGTTCCTGGATCTCGGTCACCAGCCGGTCACTGGCTACAGCGCCGGGGCGAAGTTTTACGAAGGCCTTTACGATTGAGCCGCGATCGGCGTCGGGAGTTGCCACTACTGCGGATTCCATTACCGCGGGATGTTCCAAGAGGGCGCTTTCTACTTCGAATGGACCTATTCGGTAACCTGCCGAGATGATTACGTCGTCGGCGCGGCCTACGAACCATAGATAGCCGTCGGCGTCGCGCGTGGCCTGGTCGCCGGTCAGGTACCAATCGCCCTTAAACACGCTGGCGGTTTCTTCTGCGTTTTTCCAATATTCGAGAAACAGCGATGGCGGGCGCTCGGGAGTTACGCGCACTGCTATTTCGCCGAGTTCATCGAGCTTGGTTTCGGCGAGGTCGTTGTTGATAACGCGGACGTCGTGGCCGGGAAATGGGAGGCCCATCGAGCCTACTTTTACCGGCATCCCGGGCATGTTTGCTGCCAGTATCGTTGTTTCGGTTTGGCCGTAGCCGTCGTGAATCGTTAATCCCAGCTTGTCGCGCCACACCTCCATCACTTCCGGATTCAGTGGCTCGCCTGCACCCGTGCAATGCCTCAGTTTGGGGAATGAATAGTCAGTGAGTTTTTCCTTAATTAGTATTCGATACTCAGTCGGCGGGGCGCAGAAAGTAGTAATGCGGTAGTGCGCGAGCAATTCGAGTTCTTTGGCGGCGTCAAAGCGGCCGTTGTACATGAATGTCGTTACGCCGTTCATCCACGGCCCGAACAGCACGCCGTACGCGGCCTTGGCCCATCCGGTGTCCGAGGTGGTCCAGTGGATATCGCCCGGCTTGAGGTCCAGCCAGTTAAGCCCGGTGAATTTGTGGCTGTAGGTATAGGAGTGACTATGCAGAACCGCCTTGGGCTCGCGGGTGGTGCCGGAAGTGTAGTAGCAAATCGCGGGTTCAGACGATTTCGTATTCGCGGGCTTGAAGGCGGGCGACGAGTGACCCATGTATTCCTGCAGGCTGATCCATCCAGTGCGGGTCGTGCCGGTTATGAAGTAGTGCTCGACGCTCGGGCACTCCTTGCGCAGGTCGGCGATCATCGCGGCGTTCTCGACGGTGGCGATTATCGCGCGCGCGCCGGAATGGTTCGCGCGATAGATCAAGTCCTTCTCGCGCAGCATCGAGGTACACGGGATGACGATCGCGCCGAGCCTGAGCGCGCCGATATACGCGGCCTGCCACAATGTGATTCGCGGCAGCACCAGCAGGACCGCGTCGCCGTGCGTGATTCCATGGCCGGCGAGAACGTTCGCGATACGCTTCGATTGCGCCGCGATGTCCGCGAAGGTCAGGCGCGCGCGCCGGCCCTCGCTATCCTCGAACAGGATCGCGACCCGGCGCGGATCTTCGGCGAACTTGTCGATGACCTCGGCGAAGTTGAAATGCTCCGGCGTCTCCCAGCGGAAGTCGCGATACGCGCGCCGATAACTCTCAATTGCCTCGATCGTCATGGGCGCGAATTCCCGCGCGCCGCATGCTCGGCCGGCGCCTGCGAGCGTTTCGCCGCCGCCTTGATGTACTTGACGGTAACGGGAGAGAGGTCGTCGCGTTCGACGCGCACGTCGATTATCGCGAACGACTTGCAGTCGTGCGCCGCGCGGAGCGCGTCGCGCAATTGCTCGACCGTAGTCGCTTCGAATCCTTCGCCGCCCCAATCGCGCGCGAGTTGCGCGTACGGCCACGGCGGAATTTCGAGCAGTTCGCGGCGCTCGGCAATCGGCCGGAAGATGCCCCATCCGCCGTTGTTGATCACCACGACGATCGGATTGACGCCCTTGGCGGGCGCCTGCGAAATTTCGGGGCCGGTCATCTGAAAGCCGCCGTCGCCGCACATCACGAGCGGCCGCATGCCGCTGCCGATTTGCGCGCCGAGCGCGGCGGGCACCGCGAATCCCATCGAGGCGTAAAATCCCTGCGCGAAGTAAGCGTTGTTGTGCGGCACCCGGATGTCGAGCCCGCCGAAGAGCATGTCGCCCGACTCGGCGACTACTATGTACTCGCGTTTGTCGGCGAGGAATTCGTTGACCGTCGACAAAATCTGCGCGACCTTGACTGGCTTGCCGTCGCGCGCGGCGATCTCGCGAAGATTGTCGGCATAGATAACCTTTTCATGATGCTGCCGCAGCTTGTGCCGCAGGAGAGCGCGCGCGAAATCACGCACCCCGACGTCGGTGTAGGTGTGATACTTAACTTCGACCTTGCGATCGACGGCCCACACCGTCCTGCCTTGAATCACGTGCGGCGGCCGGTTGCCAAAGTTCATGTCGGTTTTGAGACATCCGAGGTTGAGCACGAAGTCGGCAGCATCCATCCGCGCGACGATCGACGGCGGACTGATCGGGCCGACGTGCACGCCCATGTACAACGGATGGTCCATCGGGAACGCGCCCTTGCCGAGCACGGTCGTGAACACCGGCGCGCCCATCTTCTCGGCCAGCTCGACCAGCTCCTGCGACGCCTTGAAGCGGTGAATCTCGATGCCGGCGATGAGCACGGGCTTCCGGCTCTCGTTGAACATCGCGGCCGTTTCGTGCGCGGCTTCCTCGACCTTGCGCGCGTCGGATTCCTGGAAGTGCAGGCGTCCGTCCCATTCGATGAGCTCATCGGGGACTTCGATTTGCCTATCGACCATGTCGCGATGAATCTCGACGTAGCCCGGCCGCTGCTCGGCCCATATTTGTTTCACGACGCGATGCAACTCGTCGGCGGCGGTGCGCGGATCGGTCAGCACCGCGGACGCGCAAGTGACTTCATTGTAGATGCGGCGCTGCGATTCGATCTCGCGGGCCTGATGATGAATCAGCGTGCCGAGCTTGCGCTCCTCCTCGCCCGGGCCCCCTGAAAAAATCAAAATCGGCACGCGTTCCGAGAACGAGCCCGCGACGGGATTGACCATGTTGTGGCCGCCGGCGCCGTAGGTGACGCAGATGACGCCGATTTTGCCGGTCGCGCGCGCATAGCCGTCGGCCGCGAAGCCGACGCCCGGCTCGTGCGACAGCGTGATGATTTTCATCCCGTGCTTGCGGCCCAGCGCGAAAAACAGCTTGAGCGCGAGGTCACCGGGGATGCCGAAGACGTGCGACACGCCAATCTTGCGCAGGTACGCGACCAGGAAATCGCCCAGCGCCATGTGCCTCTTCACTCCGCTTCGCCCTCCTAGCTCTCGGCTAATTGTAACAAAAACGCGGTTGCCTTCCTCATCGCAGGACATCTTCGGCGCCGCGCTGTGCTAGAGTATGATGTTGGTGGGTTAAGCTGATGTTTTCGAAGATACTGCGCATGCAATTTCTCGGGCCTATGCAACTGAGCCGGCTCGTGATGTACCTGCCCCAGTTCGTGCGCGTGTTCTATCGGTTGATGAGGGACGAGCGCGTGCCGATGCTGGCGAAATTGGTGCCGTGGATGGGTGTGCTCCTTATATTCACACCGCCGGCGCTCGAGCTCGACATGGTCCCGATTGTCGGCGAACTCGATTGGCTTCTTATCGGGTATCTCTCGCTCAAATTGTTTATCTGGCTCTGTCCGCCCGACGTCGTGCGCGAACACGTCAGCCAAATTGGCCGGGGCGAATAGCACATCACGTTGATGCGGCCCCGCAATCTCCTGATCCTTCTCGCGGCAGTCGTTGTCGTCGCACTGGTGATGTTGAGCTTCCTCGACCAGCTTCTGGTCGACTACCTGTGGTACGGCAGACTCGGCTATGGCGGGGTCTTCAACACGACCGTCGGCGCGGAAATCGCGATCTTTCTCGTCGTATGGCTGGTGGCGTTCGCCGCGATCTTCGTGAGCGGGCTGATTGCGATCGGCGGGAGCCGCAATCACGAGCGGCTGCGCGTGGTGCGCCGACCAGACGAGATGGTCGAGGTCAATCTGCCCGAGCTGATTCGTGCGCTCGGCGAACGTGTGCCCTGGCGCGTGATCGTCGCTGCCGGCGCGGCACTGCTCGCGCTGTTCGCGGCGCAGGGCGAGGCGACGAGTTGGGATACGTACCTCAAGGGACTTTACGGGGTGCCGTTCGGAATCGTCGAGCAGGCGTTCGGCAACGACATCGGCTTTTACGTCTTCACCGTGCCGCTGCTCGAGGAAATCCGCGATCTGTTCCTGATGGTGATCGTGCTGGCGGCCGGGATGGCGATCGCGGTCTATTGGGCGCGCGGCGCACTCGATTTCAAGGAAACGCCGCCGCGCGTGTCGCCGGGCGCGACGGGACATCTGTCGGTGCTGCTGGGGTTGTTCTTCATCCAGCGCGCGATGAGTTACTGGCTCGGCCGCTTCGACCTGCTGCTGCATACCGACGGCGTTGTGTTCGGACTGCGCTACGTCGATCGAATTTTGTGGCAGCCGGGGCTGTGGCTGCTCGTTGCGCTGTCGTTGGCCGCCGCTGTGATGTGCATATACAACGCGCGCGAGGGTGGCCTGCGGCTTCCTGTCGCCGCGTTCGTTATCGTGTTCGGTCCCGCGCTCATCATGAATTTTATCCAGCCGGTGATCGAGCGCCTGTGGGTCAAGCCCGACGAGCTGCGGGTCGAGAAACCGTACCTCGAGCGCAATATCGAGGCGACGCGGCACGCGTACAAGCTCGACACGGTGGACGTGAAGCCGTTCGCGGGGCAGGGCACGCTTACGCCCGCGGCACTCGGGCAGGATGAGGCGACGGTCAAGAATATCCGGCTGTGGGACCCGCGCCCGCTGATCGATACTTACCGGCAGTTGCAGGAAATCCGCACTTACTACGATTTTCGCGACGTCGATATCGATCGCTACTGGATCGAGGGCAAGTACACCGAGGTGATGCTGTCGCCGCGCGAGATGAATATCGACCAGCTGCCCGACACCGCGCAGACCTGGGTCAATCAGCATCTCAAGTTCACGCATGGCGCGGGGCTGGCGATGAGTCCGGTCAACAAG
Source organism: Binatus sp. (SeqCode) (assembly GCF_035272065.1). Classification (GTDB taxonomy): domain Bacteria; phylum Desulfobacterota; class Binatia; order Binatales; family Binataceae; genus Binatus. Next base: position 32,251 of record NZ_DATEQZ010000109.1, on the reverse strand, counting down.
AAGGACACCGAGGGGCTTCCGGTGTTCTATGTGAAGGATATTCCCGCAGTCTCTAGCGTGGGGCTGAAGGTTGAGCAGCCCGCGATTTATTTTGGCGAGGCGCGCGACAATTACGCCGTCGTCGATTCGGCGACGCCCGAGTTCGACTATCCCAAGGGCGCTGACAACGTCTTTTCGTATTACTCGGGATCTGGCGGCGTGCCGGTCGCGGGATTTTTTCGCCGCCTGCTGTTCAGCATCTTTTTTCGCGACATCAACCTGCTCGTCACCGAGAATATCGTGGCGAAGAGCAAGATCATGATCCGGCGCAACATCGCGAGCCGCATCGCCTACATTGCGCCGTTCCTGAATCTCGATCGCGATCCTTACGCCGTGGTTCTAAACGGCCGCATGGTCTGGATCGTTGACTGCTATACGACCAGCGATCATTACCCGTACTCTCAGCGCAACGCCGACGGGATCAACTACATCCGCAATTCGGTCAAGGTGGTGGTCGACGCGTACACCGGCGACACCGATTTTTATGTGGCCGATCCCGAGGACCCGATAATCAAGACGTGGCAGCGCGTGTTCCCGGAGATGTTCAAGCCGATGGCGGCGATGCCCACTGAGTTGCGCGCGCACATCCGCTATCCGGAAGATTTTTTTCTGATCCAGGCCGACACTTTCCGCACTTATCACATGACCGATCCGCAGGTCTTCTATAACCGCGAGGACCTGTGGGGATTTCCGCGCGAAAACTACGCCGGCCAGACGGTGCCCATGTCGCCCTACTACGTGATCATGCGGCTACCGGGCGAGGCCCAGGCGGAGTATATGCTGATGCTGCCGATGGTGCCGTCAGGGCGCGACAACATGATCGCGTGGATGGCGGCGCGCTGCGACGGCGCGGATTACGGTCATCTGTTCGAGTATTCATTTTCGAAGGATAGGCTTTTCTACGGCCCTTATCAGATCCAGGCGCGCATCAATCAGAACCCCGAAATTTCGCGGCAACTCTCGCTGTGGAACCAAATGGGTTCGAAAGTCATCCTCGGCAACCTGCTGGTGATACCGGTCCAGGACTCGCTGCTCTACGTCGAGCCGCTGTTCATCCGGGCCGAGAACGGCCAGTTGCCCGAGTTGCAGCGGGTGGTCGCGTCGTACAGCGATCGCGTGGTGATGGGCGATACGCTCGACCTGACGCTGGCGGCGCTGTTCACCAATGAAGCGCCGCCGGCGCCGACGATCGCCAAGGCAATCGCGAATGAGACGGCGCCGCAATCGATCGCGCAGGGCACGGTACCGGGGAAGGCCGACATGCAGAGCGCTGCGCAACATTACAATCGCGCGATGGACGCAATTCGCGCAGGCGATTGGACAGCCTTCGGCACAGAAATGAAGGCGCTGGGCGACGAACTGTCGAAGCCGTCAGCCTCCGGACATCCCTGATAGCACTGGGCGCGAGTCGGGACGTCATCGTCCTCCGGAAGTGTTCCTTGCGTTACTGGACGCGCAGTATCTGGTCGCGCTCTCCTTAGGGCAGGCGTTTTCCTCTGTCATTGTTAGGCAGAGGAATTTTTTGGGAAGCCCTGTCAAAAAACGCAATCGACTGGCAGTTGTCGCTCCTCCGCCGCCATCGCGGGGAGCCTCTCTCAGCGATCGGATCGTCGCTATCGCAGAGCTTGGCGCCGGCACACTCGCGGCCGAGCGATGCGCGATCGCGTTTCAATCCGGTGGAGCGGGAGCCGGCGATGTGGTGTACGCGCCGCCGGGAGACTCGCGATGGGACGAGGCGCTGAACGCGATCCTCGTTGCACTCGAGAATCGGTTGGTTGATGCGATTGCGGCGGGCGGGCGGAAACGGGCGCGTGGTGCGCCGGGTTCAATCGAATCGATCGAAAGGATAGCGCTGAGCGCGGATGAGGTCGCTCCAATCGCGCGGCTCGAAAAAATTAGCGATGAGTATCAGTTAGCTGCGTCGGCGTTCACTGACGGCGCAAGCGCGGTGCGAATCGCGATGGTGGCGCGGGCGGATCGCGACCGCGGCGAACTCGAGGCATCGGTTGAACTTATCGCGCGCGCCGTTTTCGGCGAGATGGCGCTCGCTGCCGCGCGCGCGTCACTCGAGTTCTGGCGGACTCATGGCGCCAAGAATGGGCGCGAGGCGGTTGGCGCAAAGCGGGAACTCGGGCGGGAGCGGGCGGCGGCGAATTACCTGGATGAGGCAGTCGTCGCGGCGCGCCGTGCGCAACCGGGCGAGCGGTTCCGCCGCTTCGGCCAACTCGTCGCGGACGGAGCCGGCTTCGACCAATGGGTGGTTGCGGTCGCCGACAGCGGCTCGTTCATCGTGGCCGCATCGTCGTCCGGCCACAAACAATTTGATTTGGGTGAGAACAGTGCGCTGGCGGAAAGCTTCCGGCGCCGTATCGTGATCGCCCGATGGCGCGATCGCGGCGAAGGCGCCGTCGCTCACGCAAGGCAATATTTCGAAGACAGAATCTTCGGTGGTTCGTACGTGTGTATCCCGTTCGAGGCCGGCGCGATCGCGCTGGCGTCACGCGACACGCGCGCATCGGCGGCCAGGGCGGAGGGTATCGTCGAGCGGCTGGCTCCATTTGCCGCGAGCTGGGTGTTGGAGCGGGACGCCGCGCGGCGGAGCCGGCTGGTGCGTCAGCTTGCGCTCAGAATGTTCGCGGCGATCGACGAGGAGCGCGCCAAGATCGCGCGCGACCTGCACGACGATCAAGCGCAGCTTCTGGCGGCGGCACAAATTGCACTCGATGGACCTCGCGAGGCGGCACGCTCGATCTTCAAGCAAGTCGAGCGGGAGTTGCGCCGCAAGACGCGCGAACTTCGTCCGGCCATGCTTGGGAACGCATCGCTCGACCAGGCGATCGAGCGCGAGTTCGAGCGGCTGGACCGCGCGGGCGTGAAGGCGAAATTTTTTCATCTGATTCACGGCGCAACGGCGGAAAAAATCTCGCGCCCGGTACAGCAACTGTGCTTCCAGGTCGTGCGCGAGGCGCTGTCCAACGTGATCAGGCATGCGCGCGCGAAGTCGGTAGAAATAACGATCGAGAGCAACGACGCGGTTTTGCGCGTCTCGGTCGCCGACGACGGCTGCGGTCTCAGCGCCAACCAGGGCGAGGGCATTGGCCTGGCGGGTGTGCGCGAGCGGCTCGAGTTGATGGGCGGCAGGTTGACGTTGGAATCCCATGCGGGCGGTACGGCGGTCGTCGCCGAAATCCCGGAGTCCGCGTGATGGAAGGTCACGAACGGATTCGCGTGCTGCTCGCCGATGACCATCGGATATTGCGCGAGGCGCTCCGGATGGTGCTCGCGGCCGAATGCGAGGTCGTGGCGGAAGCGTCGGATGGCGAACAGGCCGTCGCGCTCGCGGCGCAACTGAAACCGCATGTGGTGGTGATGGACATCGGGATGCCGGGAATCGGCGGGCTGTCGGCGGCGTATCGAATCGCCAAAGAAGCGCCGGCGTGCAAGGTGCTGATGCTAAGTCAATTCGACGACGAGGAATACGTGTTGGAGGCGCTCGGCGACGCGGGCGCGGCGGGCTACGTGGTAAAGACCGACGCGGCGGCCGAGCTGCTCAGCGCGGTGCGGGCGGTTCACTCGGGGCGGCGCTATCTGAGCCCGACAATCGCGCCGATCGTACTCGCGCGGCTGCGCAACAGCCCGAAGAACTCCTCCCGCGCGGCAAATCCTACCCGGCGCGAGCGCGACGTGCTCAAGCTGATAGGCGAGGGCGCGACTACCAAGGAGGTCGCGCAACGACTTGGCATCAGCGTCAAGACCGCGCAGGCGCATCGCGACAACCTCAAGCAGAAGCTCGAGCTGCGCTCGACCGCGGCGATGGTGCGCTACGCGATCAAGCACAAGCTGATTCGCCTCGACTAGCTTGAAGGGCGAGTTGGTTCTCGGAGTGACACAAAGTCCATATTTTCGTCGAGTAACGTGACATTGTGATGCTGACTACTGCGATAGTCTCAGCCGATGGAACGGGCGAAGTCAGAAGAACGGCGCGTGCGGCGCTGGTTCGAACTCGAGCCGCCAGCACCTGAACGACTGGAACTGCAGACCTCGCCGCGTGTCTCGACCGTCGCCAGCTACGTGTTCACGCGCGCCGCCGAGCGGTCCTGGGAATTACTCAATGAACATCTCGAAGGGCCGCAAGGGGGAGTGTTCTGGATCGGTGGACCGGCGGGATGCGGCAAGACGCATTTTCTTGACTACGTAATTGCGTTGCAGCGGCGGGCCGGCGCACTCGACGCGCAAAACGCCCGGCGGCTGGTGTGCGGGCTCGAGCTGGCCGGGCGGTTCGACGGCAGGGAAGTCGAGCTGTTCCTGCTGAGCGTTCTGGCCGAGCAAATCGGCGGCGACCCGCGCTCGGGTGAACTTTTCCGCCAACTGCGTGGCGCGTCCGCGTTGAACGTGGGGCTGGAGACCGCGCGGCGGACGGGAACTCAGGGCGGTAACGGTCGCGATCGACTTCGGTACGTCGCATTGCGAAGCGGGGGCCGATTTTTTCGCGATGCTGGCACAGGTTGCAGCGTCCTTCCGCCAGGTGAAGTTCACCGTGATCGCTGCCGGCCGCGCGATGGCTCCGGAAGCGACGCGTCCGCTTGCGGTGGCGCCGATCGATGCGAACGAGGAAACGACTATTGCGGTGCGCCGAGCGCGGCGGCTGGTCGAGGAAGCCGAGTTTCACGCCAGCAACGCATACGCGGGAATAGATACGGCGGGGTTGGCGCCCGATGCGATCTTCCCGTTCCATCCGGCGGCGCTTAAAGCGCTTCGAACAATAGCCAGCCGTCGCATTCCGGACGGCGCGAGGGCCGAGCGCGCCGTGATCGTACCGTTGTCACGCCTCGCGCGTGAAGTGTTGGTGTCGTCGACCTTTGACGGGAGCGGCGGCGAGTTGCCGGCGCGGCTGATCTATCCGCCCGACCTGACGATGAACGCGGAGATCTCAAAGCTGGTCAAGGTTCACCTGGCTGAAGCGGGACGCGCCGCGTGGAAGATCGCGCGCGACACGGTCGCCGGTCTCGATGGCTATGAGAAGGACCTCGCGCGCGAAATCGTCGATTCGCTGATAGTGGAGAACGTGTGCGGCGAAACCGCGGCGCTCGCGATCGAAGAACTCAAGGCGCGAGTGCCGATCGTCGCGTGCGGAGCGGCGGCCGATGCGCGGGTAGCGCCGGGCGTCCGCGAATTGTTGCGCCGATTGGAGGTTTCCACCGGGGGCGTGATTCGTCTCGAGACCGACGCGGTGCGGTTCGACCCCGAGGCGGCCGGCGCGCCCGAGCTTGCGGCGTTCAATGCGGCGCTGGTACTCGCGCAAGGCTTCGATCCGCGGCTTACGCTGGCGCGCGACCGCCAGAGTCTCGCCGCGCGCCTGAATCGGCTCGACGCCTCGATGGCGCTTGCGGTAGAGCGTGCAGTCCGCACGCGCGAGGTGCTCGCGTCGGCGCTCGGAGAGGCGAACCTCGAGATGCCCGCGGCGAACAGCGCGGTGATCGCGGAATATATCGCGCTGGCGGAATCGGGCGCGGCCGCGATGCTCGAGGCGGCCGCCGATCGATCGTATCTGGCGTCGGCCATCCAAATCGCTGGCGCCTACGAAATTCTGGCTGCCGCGGCCGAATCCATCCCGCGGATGCGCGCGATGCGCGAGTACCTGGCTGCGACCGGACTGCGCGCCACGCCGGACGAACCCGCCCTCAGAGAGAATGTCTGGCAACAATCTGTGATCGCTTCATTGGAGACCGAGTGCGAACTGCTCCGGGTCGAGCTTGGGCCGCGCATCCTGACCGGGCCGCCGCGCAGTCTCGATGCGCTGGAAGCGCGTTTCCAGAAATTCAAATGGACATACGTGCAGTGCTACCTGGGCGCGCATACGCAATGGCGCCAGAAGATGGAACGGCTCGAGCTGGCGGTGGGTGATGGGCGGCGGTACTTCGACGCGCTTGCGCGGCTGAACGCGATCGTCGCGCTGGGGCGTCCCGAAGGCGCGCATCTCAGCGCGCGGGTCGCGGAGTTGAGCGCGCGCGTCGTGCGATGCGAGCTGGGAGACGCAATCGCGCCCGAGACGACGCCGCGATGTGCGAGCTGCGGGTTTCAGCTCGGCGCTTCGTCGCCGCAGGCGGAACTCGAAGACGCGATGGAGGGCATTCGCCGCGCCCTCGAACTAAAGCTGGCCGCGCTCTCGCAAAGCATGATCGCGCGGCTGATTCGGGCTCACGACAAGGAACATCGCCTCGAAGGATTTCTCAAGATCACGCAGGCCGCGCAAACCGACGCCCTCGTGCGGGTGCTCGACGACAAGCTGGCGCGCTATTTGGCGCAGGTGCTCGAGGACGAGCGGCGGTAGTACCGACAGCGGGACAACTAACGGGTGGAGGCGGTGCGTTTCTTTGGCTGGCCGGGAGGAAACGCGCTGGCGCGTTTGTGGCGCGGGCGGACGTTGAGACGATCGAGCAGGCGGAAGTAGGAATCGCGGACGATCTCGAGGCCCCACAGCAGCGTCAGACCCAGCGTGCGGCCGACCCCGCCGGCAACTTCCAATATAAGAGGAAGCCCGCGCAGCGGCTCGATGCGAACCTCGACGGGCGTTTTCTCTTGAGTGGTTTCCATCAGGGTTCAGAGTAAGTTGCCGGGCGCCCGCATGCAACTACGTCATTCGGGCGCCCGGCGAGATTGCCGGTGCTACGGCGACGCAGACGCGGCAGGAGCGGGGGCGGGCACGCTTTCGCCTGCGCCGAGGACCGTGATTTTCAGGTCGTCGAATTGCGCCTGCGAATCGTCGGCCGCCCAGAGTCCGACTTTGCCTTTGGCTATTTTGCTGTCGTCGAAATCAAAGATCATCTTGTCGTCGTCGTAACACATGAAGTGTCCACCCTGAGCCGTGACCTTAAGCCGGTACCAGGTGTCCTTGTCTGTCGGTACGACGCTCTGCTTGAGGGTGTTCAGCTGTCCATTGGTCATCCGCGAGAGCGCGAAGTAATCGCTGGGGCATCCCGCGGAAAGCAGGTAGAAGTTTTTGTCGTCAACGTAACGGAAGAGGAGACCGCCGGAGCAATCGAAACGTCCGCCGGCGGACTTGAACTGAGCTTCGAGAGTAGAGTCGGAATACTCAGTCGGATCGGTTTGAATTGCCATTGGGTAATACGCGAGTGCGCTGGTCAGCGACTTGAGCAGCCGGCCCGCGGGCAAGCCGAAGGTATTAGGCTTGCTGGGCGCACTCGGATCGGCAATCACCTGCCAATCGCCTTCCAGCGCTTTCCATCCCGACGGCACTTCGCCCGCCTTGTCCTGATCGAAATTCCACACGTGAACTTCAGGGGTCGGCGTTGGGGTCGGCGTCTGGGTTTCGGTGGGCGTCACCTCGGCCTTTTTCTTCTTTCCCTTCGAATAAGCGGCCGGGCTGATGACAAGCACCGTCATTACCAAGCCTGCTGCAACGACTGCGGCGCTTCGCAGCCAAGAATTTCCCGTCTTCATCTATCCTCTCTCTGCCCCGATGAGTTACTTCGTATTAATTTTGATTCTGTGGATCGACAATCGAATCGCGCGAGTTTCGCCAATGAATGGCGTCGCTGTCAAGCTGACGTTTTTTCGGCGAAGCATCTTCAAGACAGGCTTTGCACAGAATAGCTAGAGCAAATCTCAGTTTCGCTTTTTCTTCGTTACTGACTAATCGAGCCAATAGTCAGTTTATCGCATCACAGGACGCGCGAATTGCTTGACTGTAGTGGGATAGAGTGGGATGTTGTGGGGCGCTAGGGAGGGATTCCGGTGTTTAGTGGTCGGTTTGACCATTCGATCGATGAGAAGGGGCGGGTGAGTATCCCGGCTCGCTTTCGCGAGGTTCTGCAGCGCGAAAATCACGATCGTCTATATATCACCAACTTCCCTCACGAAGGAGAGCGATGCCTCGCGCTGTATCCGCCGAGTCAGTGGGACACGCTCAACGCGAAGCTGCAGACCAAGCCGCGATTCGATCCGCTGGTGCAAGTGTTCGAGACCCTGATCATCGGCGGAGCGCATGAGGTGCCCGTCGATCGGCAGGGGCGAATCCTGATTCCGACGAACCTGCGCGACTACGCAAAGCTGGATCGCGAGGTCACATTTTCGGCGCGGCAGGATCATTTTCAACTTTGGGACAAGAAGATCCTCGCGAAGGTTTTGAAGGCCACCGAGGAAAAAATTATGGATCCAGAATTTTTTGCGAAGCTGGGTCTGTGACGTGCGATGAATCTGGCGGTGATAGACGAAGACGACGCGGCGGACCGGTGGCATGTGCCGGTGATGGTGGAGGAGGTGTGCGGGCTGCTGTCCGCACACGGTCCGCTCGCGTTCGTCGACGTGACTGTTGGGACGGGTGGGCATGCGGAGGCGATGCTCCGCGCCACGAAGGCGCGGATGCTCGGGCTGGATCGCGACGCGGCGGCGCTGGCCGTCGCGCGCGACCGGCTGGCGGAGTTCGGCGATCGCGTCGTGCTCGAGCGCGCCGACTTCGGTGAAATCGCGGCCGTGATGAAGCGTCATCACTTCGACGGCGCTGACGCGATGCTCGCCGACCTCGGCATGAGCAGCTACGCGCTCGACGATCCGAATCGCGGGTTTTCATTTCGGCTCGACGGTCCGCTCGACATGCGGATGGACGATCGGCAGACGCTCCGCGCGCGGGACATCGTCAATGAAGAGAGCGCCGAAGAGCTCGCGCGCATCATCTATGCATACGGCGAAGAGCGCGGGTCGCGGCGGATAGCTCGGATGATCGTCGAGGCGCGCCGGCGCCGCCCGATCGAGACGACGGGCGAGTTGCGCGCGGTCGTCGAGCGGGCTCTGGGAGCCCATCGGCGCGGCGGGGCGCATCCGGCGACGCGCACCTTCCAGGCTTTGCGAATTGCGGTGAATCACGAGATGGAAAGTCTCGCGGCGCTTCTGCGCGACGGTCCGGCGCTGCTCAATCCGGGCGGCCGGATGCTGGTCATCTCGTATCACTCGCTCGAAGACCGTCCGGTCAAAGAGCGCTTTCGAGATTTGGTGCGTGTGGGAGACTACACCGCGATCGCGCGCAAGGTGATCAAGCCGTCAGCGTCGGAGACTTCGCGCAACCCGCGCGCACGCAGCGCGAAAGTCCGATGCATCGAACGGAGCATACAATGAGCGCGCGGGTGAAACCGACGCGGCGGCCGTCGAAGGTGTTGCCGACGGTGCTGGGCGTGCTGATCGCGATGGTGGGATTCGCGACGTTGATGATTCGGCTGGAAGCTACGCGCGAGGGCTATCGGCTCTCGGCGCTGCACGATGAAATCGCGAAGCTGCAGGACGAAAATCGCGAGCTGCGCCTGACCGCCGCGCAACTCAGCTCGCATGACAGGCTGCGCGCGCTCGCGCCGCAGTATCATCTTGCGCCGCCGGGGCGTGGGCAGGTGGTGATGCTTCCATGAATACATCGTTCAAGCAGCGTCGCGCGCGAATCGGGGCACTCACGCTCACGCTGGCGGCATTGTTCGGTTTCGCGGTGATTCGGCTGGTGGTGCTGGTTGCCCTTTACGGGCCGCGACTGAACTCGCTCGCGCAACATGAGCATAAGGGAGAAACCGAACTCGCGGCGGTGCGCGGGCCGATCGTCGATCGCAACGGCGAGCCGCTGGCGCTGTCGGCCGAGACGCGCTCGGTTTACGCGCGGCCGAAGAAGGTGCTCGAGTCGAGCACTCCGGCCGAGCGGTCGAAGCTCGCGGCGATCCTGATGATGATGCCGATTTCGCTCGAATCGAAGCTGAACAAGGACGCGCCGTTCGTATGGCTCGAGCGACGAATATCGCCCGACAAGGCGCAGGCCGCGGAAACGCTGGGAATCGACGGCGTCGGCACGATCAGCGAGTACAAGAGGTTTTACCCGGAGAGCAACCTGGCCGCGTCGGTGGTGGGGTTGGCGGGGATGGACGGCCAGGGGCTCTCCGGGTTGGAGTTGCAGTACGACAGGATTGCCCGCGGCGAAGCGGTCGAGCTGAGCTTCGACCATGACGCGCAGGGGCATCCGATTTTCGACAGCCCGCTGGCGCTCAAGGCGCCGGAGCCGGGCGCGCAACTCGAGCTGACGATCGACTCGTCGATCCAATCGCTCGCCGAAACCGAACTGGCGGCGGAAGTGCAGGCGAGCGGCGCGAAGCGCGGCAGCGTAATCGTGCTCGATCCATTTACCGGCGAGGTGATGGCGATGGCGAACGTCACCGCCGACGGCGTCAACGTTCACGACCGTCTGCATAACCCGGCGGTCGAGGACGCGTTCGAGCCGGGCTCGACGATGAAGGGGATTCTCGGGTCGATCGCGCTGGCCGATCACGCGATCACTACGGACAAACAGTTTTTCTGCGAGAACGGGCGCTTCTACCTCGACCGGCACACGATCCACGATCACAGCCCGCACGGATGGCTCGACCTCGGCGGGATAATCGAAGTGTCGTCGAATATAGGCGCGGCAAAAATCGCGTTGACGCTCGGCTCGCAGCGCTACTATGAGGGGCTGCGCGCCTTTGGAATCGGATCGCGCACGGGAATCGACCTGCCGGGCGAAGCGTCAGGACTGTTGAACAAGCCTGCCGGGTGGAAGGAAATCGATCTCGCCAATCACGGCTTCGGGCAGGGCGTGGCGGTCACGCCGATCCAGCTTGCGGTGGCGTACGCGGCAATCGCGAATGGCGGGAACATCGTGCGGCCGTACGTGGTGAAGGCCGCCTACGACGCCGAAGGGCGCGCGATCCTGACGCATACACCGCAGGTGCTGCGTCGCGCGATTGCGCCCGATATCGCGCATCAGATGAACCTGCTCCTGCGCAACGTCGTCATGTCCGACGGCGGCACGGCGGCGAAGGCGCGCGTTGACGGCTTTATCGTCGCGGGCAAGACCGGCACGGCGCAGATGGTGAATCCGGAAAACGGCACCTACTATCAGAATCGTCACGTGTCGTCGTTCGTCGGATTCTTACCGGCGGACGATCCGCGGCTGCTGATCCTGGTGGCGTTGTATGATGTCGGCCACGAGCATTTTGGCGGCTTGATAGCGGCGCCGGTGTTCAGTGAAATCGCACAGGGCGCGGTCCGCGATTTGAACATCACGGCGCCGAATCAGCCCTACGATACCGCCAGCATAATCCCGATGCCGGATTTCGGCAAAGACTCGAGCGGCAAAACTCCTGCTGCAACGGCTGCGGATCCTGATGACTATTTGCCCGTGCTGACGGGCTCCAAGTTAACGCGCGCGACGCCGAATTTTGCGGGACTCAGTCTCAGGCGCGCGATGGAGTTGGCGCGCGTGTCGCGCGTCAACGTCGATGTGCATGGCGGCGGCTACGTCGTTGCGCAGGAACCGGACGCCGGCGCCCCGCTCAATCATGCGACGGTGAAACTCACGCTCGCGCCGATCGTCGCGGACAGTGGCGCCGATACGGCGGCGGATTCGGGCGTCATGCCCGCATCGTATTTCAGTGGCGGCGGGATATCGCCCGTCAAGCGAAAGTGAAACTTGGTGAATTACTCGAAGGACTCGACGTACGTCGAATCGACGGCGACCTGAACGTGGAAATCACGGGCCTCAGCTACGACTCGCGTCAAACGAGGCCCGGTCATCTGTACTTCTCGACGGCCCGCGACACGACGCGCAACCGGACCAACATAGACGATGCATTAAACCGTGGCGCGCGCGCTGTGGTGGTTGGGGGATGGGATGTTGGAACAGCGCGCCCCGCGGCGACCCTGGTGGTGAGCGAGCGGCCGCGCCTGCTGATGGGCGCGGCCGCGTCGCGTTTCTTCGGCGCACCGAGCGAGCGCGTCGATTTGATCGGCATCACGGGCACCAGCGGCAAAACCACGACGAGCTACATCGTGGCGTCGATTTTAGAAGCGACCGGTATGCCGACGGGGATCATCGGCACGATTGGAATTTTCATTGGCCGCAAGAAAATCTACAGCGGACTGACAACGCCCGAGTCGATCGACTTCGAGTCGGCCCTGGCGCAGATGGAGCATGAGGGCGTGCGTCACGCGGCGGCGGAGGTGTCGTCGATTGGAATCGCGGAAGGCCGGGTCGACGCGTTGAGCTTCCGCGCGTGCATGTTCACCAACCTCGGCCGCGACCATCTGGATTATCATGCGAGGATGGAGGACTACTTCGCGGCGAAGCTGCGCCTGTTCACCGAGATACTACCGCACAGCCGGCGGGCAAACACCGTCGCGATCGTGCGCGGCGATGATCCGTTTGGGCGGCGCGTGCTCAAGTCGGTAAAGGGGTCGAAAATAAGTTTTGGAATGGATCGATCTCTCGATGCTTATCCTGAGAAATTCGACGCTGACCTGAGCGGGATTCGCGCGACGCTCTCGGTGCTCGGCAGGAAAATCGAAATCGAATCGCCCCTGATCGGCGAAATCAACTTGCTCAATATCCTGGGCGCGGCGGCTCTGTCGGCGGCCCTGGGTGTCGATATGGATGCGGTGGCGGATGGGGTGCGGCGATGCCCAGGGGCCCCCGGCAGGCTCGAAGTGGTCTCAACGAAAGCGAAACCGGGGGTCACGGTGCTGGTCGATTACGCGCACAAGCCCGACGCGCTCGAGGCGGTGCTGACGGCGCTCCGGCGTTTGCGCGCGGGCAGAATCATCTGCGTGTTCGGATGCGGCGGTGATCGCGACCGCGGCAAGCGTCCAATCATGGGTGAGATCGCGGGGCGGCTCGCCGATATCCCGGTGCTCACGTCAGACAATCCGCGCAGCGAAGATCCGATGGCGATAATCGCCGAAGTCGAGAAGGGTTTGACGGCGACGGGACGCACGCGAATCTCGAGTGAGAAAAACTTTGTCGACGCGTCGATCGGTGGCGGATATATCGTCGAGCCAGATCGCCGCACGGCCATCGGCATTGCGCTTCGACTCGCGGCGGTGGGCGACGCGGTTTTGATCGCGGGCAAAGGGCACGAGGACTATCAACTGGTGGCGGGGCGCGTGCTTCCATTCGACGATCGGGTCGTGGTCCGCGAGATTGCGGCGGAACTCGGCGGCGGGCAGAGTTGAGACTCGGCGAGCGCCGCGATGCTCTATCTGCTGCTCTACCCCCTGCACAAATATTACTCCGGCTTCAATGCGCTCAGGTACGAGACGCTGCGATCAGTCCTGGCCGGGCTGGCGGCGCTGGCGCTGTCGTTGGCTCTGGGACCCATCCTGATCGAACGGTTCCGCGCGCTGAATATCGGACAGACGATTCGCGAAGTCGTTCCGCAGGCGCATCAGAAGAAAGCCGGCACGCCGACGATGGGCGGACTGCTGATCGTGGCGTCGATGCTGGCGGCGACGCTACTGCTCGCCAACATTTTGAATCCGTACGTCTGGATCGCGATCTTTGTGACGCTGACCTTCGGCGCGATCGGTTTCAGCGACGACTACTTCAAACTCACGCGCGGCAAAGGGCTGGGACTCAGCGGCCCGGCCAAACTGGTGTGGTCATTTTCGTGCGCGTTCATCGCGGCCGCGTGGCTGTTTCTGTATCTCGGCTTCGACACGCATCTGACGGTCCCGTTCCTGAAGAACGTGCACCCCGATCTGCACGTGTGGTTTTACATCCCGTTCGCGATGCTGGTGATCGTGGGATGCTCGCATGCGGTGAACCTTACTGACGGGCTCGACGGGCTGGCGATTGGACCGGTGATGACCGTCGCGCTCACGTACTGGACGTTCTCGTATGTCGCGGGAAATTACAAATTCGCGACCTATCTTCAGATACCGTATATCGCGAACATGGGCGAAGTTGCGATTTTTTGCGCGTCGATAATCGCCGCCTCGCTCGGCTTCCTGTGGTTCAACGCGTACCCGGCTTCGATGATGATGGGCGACGTGGGCGCGCTCGCGCTGGGCGGAGCGCTCGGCACGGTCGCTGTGCTCGCCAAGCAGGAACTCGCGCTGATAATAGCGGGCGGAGTGTTCGTCGCGGAGGCGGCGTCAACCATCATCCAGCGATATTATTTCAAGGCGACGCACAACCGATTTTTCCTGATGGCGCCACTGCACCATCATTTTGAACTGAAGGGAATCCCCGAGACTGTGGTCGTGATCAGATTTTGGATCGTATCGATCGTGTGTGCGCTAGTCGCGCTGAGCACACTGAAGCTGCGTTGAATAGATGGAGCTGTCGAGCAAACGCGTGATGGTTGTAGGACTGGGAGTCAGCGGAGTTGCCGCGGCGCGATTCCTCGCGGCGCGCGGCGTGAAGCTCGTGATGACTGATCGCCGCGTCGACGTCGAGCGCGGCAAACTGCCGGCGGGCGCGCTTAAGCTGGGGGCCGAAGATCCGAGCTGGGTCGATGGCGTCGACTTCGTGGTCACCAGTCCGGGAGTCCCGCGCGATTCGATATTGCTGCGCGCTGCGACCGAGCGGCAAATTCCGGTGATCGGAGAAATCGAACTCGCGAGCCGCTTTCTCGAGGCGCCAATCGCCGCGGTCACCGGCACCAACGGCAAGAGCACGGTCGTCGTGCTGCTCGGCGAGATTTTGAAGGCGTCGGGACGGCGCACTTTCGTCGGCGGCAACCTCGGCACGCCGCTAATCGACGCGATCGATGGCACATGGGACGTCGCAGTCGTCGAGGTCTCGAGTTTCCAGCTCGAGTGGATCGAGAAATTTCGTCCGCGAGCTGGTGTGCATCTTAATCTGAGCGACGATCACTTCGATCGCTATCGCGGCCTCGCGGACTATGGGCGCGCGAAGGCGCGTTTGTTCGAAAACCAGCAAGCTTCGGACTACGCAATTCTGAATCGCGACGATCCGAACGTATGGAAGCTCGCGAAGAGCGTGCGCTCGCGAGTGATCGGCTTCGGGCGCGCGCGCGGCAAATCCGGAGCGTCGATCTGGTTCGACGAGCCGACTAATGCGCTCGTTTTCGATTTTGATTTCGAGGTCGCCCGCCGCGGGCGCATCAGCCTCAAAGGATTTCGGCTGCGCGGGCGGCATAACATCTCCAACGCGATGGCGGCGTCGGCTGCGGCGCTCGCGCTTGGCGTCGAGGCCGGAGAAATCGAACGCGCACTCGCGTCATTTCGCGGACTGCCGCATCGGATTGAAGTTGTCCACGAGCACGGCGGGGTGACTTATATCGACGACTCAAAGGGAACCAACGTCGGCTCGGTGGTCGAAGCTATCGACGCGCTCGCGGCGCCGATTATTTTGATCGCGGGCGGTCTCGACAAAGGTGGCGATTACGCGCCGCTGCGGCGGCCGCTCGAAGAAAAAGTCAAGCTCGCGATTTTTAACGGCGCGGCGCGGGATAAGATGGCGGCGGCGCTCGCGGGTGCGACCAAGATCGAAACGGTGGCGACTCTCAAAGAAGCGGTCGAACACGCGGCGCGCGCGGCGCGGACGGGAGATAACGTGTTGCTGTCGCCGGCGTGCTCGAGCTTCGATCAATTCAAGGACTATGCGGAACGTGGGAACGTATATAAAGAGCTGGTTCGGGCGCTTTGACGCTGTAAGTTACCGGCGGCCCGACCCGTGGCTGTGGCTGCCGGCGGCGGTGCTGCTGTTGCTCGGGCTGCTGATGGTGCTGAACACGACGTACTTTCTCGGCATCGAGAAGAGAGGCGACGCGTTCCACTTTTTCAAGCTTCACCTGGCGCATATCGCGGTGGGTTTTGTGTTTCTGATGCTGCTCTCACAATTCTCGCTGGCGGGTCTGCGCCGAATCGCAATGCCGCTGTTCATCGCGTCGATCGTGATGCTCGCGCTGCTCTACGTGCCCGGTCTCGGACTGATGAAGGGCGGCGCGCGCCGATGGCTCAGACTGGGACCGGTTATCGCGGAGCCGTCAGAGCTGGTGAAATTCGCGCTGGTATTTTTCCTCGCGAAGTTCCTCAGCAAACGGCAGGATCGTATCCGCGAGTTCAAGCATGGACCGCTGGCGGTATTTCTGATCGTCGGGCCGATTACACTTTTGATCTTGAAGCAGCCGGACTTTGGCAGCACCGTGATGATCGCGCTGATCCTGTTCGCGATGCTGTGGGCGGCCGGCGCGCGCTGGCAGCATCTTGCTGGCGCTGGCGGCGGGGCGCTCGGCCTCCTCGCGTTCCAGGCGGTGGCGAAGTCGTACCGAATGAAGCGGCTGACGACGTTCCTCGATCCGTGGTCGGTCGCGCGCGGCGCGGGATTCCAGCTCGTGCAATCGTTTATCGCGCTCGGCGAAGGCGGCAAATGGGGCGTCGGTCTGGGTGCGGGTCGCCAGAAGATGTTCTATCTGCCGGAGGCGCACACCGATTTCGTTTTTGCGGTGGTTGGCGAGGAGTTCGGGCTGATAGGCGCGGCAGTCGTGATCGCCCTGTTCCTCGTAATCCTGTTTCGCGGGATGCGCATCGCGCACGACGAGCCCGATCCGTTCGCGAGCCTGCTCGCGGTAGGGCTGACGGCGCTGCTCTCGATCCAGGCGTTGATCAACATGTCGGTGGTGATTGGGCTGATCCCGACGAAGGGGCTGCCGCTGCCGTTCCTGAGTTACGGCGGCACTTCGATCATCATCGCGATGGCGGCGTTGGGCGCGTTACTCGCGCTCGGGCGCCGGCCGGCGGTGCGATGAAGGTGATAATCGCAGGCGGTGGCACGGGCGGGCATCTTTTCCCGGCGGTCGCGCTGGGCGAGGAAATGATTCGCGAGCGTCCGGGGATCGAGGTACTGTTCGTCGGCACGAGCGCGGGACTCGAGGCGAAGTGGTTGCCGAAGAGCGGATACAGGTACGAGCTGTTCGAGATGCATGGAATTCGCGGGCATAGCGCTCTTGAGCGGGCGCGTGCGTCAGTGGAATTCATTCGCGCCATTGGACTCGCGCTGTCGCTGGTGCGGCGGTTTCGTCCGAGCATCGTGGTGAGCGCGGGCGGATATGCGTCGGCGTCGATCGGCGCTGCCGCAATTCTAACCCGGACGCCGCTGGTGTTGATGGAACAAAACACGCGGCCGGGTTTGGCGAATCGAATGATGTCTAGATTCGCGGAAAGGATTTGCGTTGGCTTCAGTGACAGCGCGAGTTACTTCAGTTCTTCTAAAGTTGCGGTGACGGGCAATCCGACCCGATTCAAGTACCGGCCTGACCGATCGAGGCGGGAGGGCGGCCAATTACAAATCCTTGTTTTAGGTGGTTCGTCCGGAGCGCATCGCCTGAATATTGGCGTCGTAGGGGCTTTCAAAATCTGCGGAAAAAGTGTTATAAATTTGCACGTTGTCCACCAGACCGGGGAGGCGGATGGGGAGTTGGTGAGGAGTGCATACCGCGAAATCGGGTTCGCGGCTGAAGTGCTGCCGTTTATCGACGACGTCGCTGACGCGCTGCATCGGGCCGATCTGGTTATCGCGCGCTCAGGCGCGATGACGGTCACGGACATTGCTCTTGGCGCGCGTGCGGCCATTTTCGTGCCGTATCCCTTCCACAAGGATCAGCAACAAGTGCACAACGCGCGCGTGATCGAAAAGCGCGGCGGGGCGATAATAGTTCGCGACGACGATCAGCTTGCGTCCAACCTCGCGCGCGAAATTGAAGCGTTGGTTCGGAATCCGGCGCGGCTGGACGAGATGGGTCTTCGGACGCATCAGGAGGCGCATCCCGACGCGGCTCGCAGTATCGCCAAAATTTGTTTCGAGCTTGCGGAGAAAGCAGCGGCGTGAGTGAACTGCACGCAAATGGTCTTTTGACGCGTCAGCGCCGGCTGCATTTCGTCGGAATCGGCGGCGCCGGCATGAGCGGAATCGCCGAGCTGTGTATCAAGCTCGGGATCCGCGTCAGCGGATGCGATCTGAAACCGTCTGCGACCATCACGCGACTTGCGTCGCTCGGCGCGGAAATCAGCCAGGGGCATCATCCGGCGCATCTGAAGGACGACGGCGGAATCGACGCGGTGGTGATCTCGTCAGCAATAAAATTTTCGAATCCTGAAGTCGCGCGCGCCCGCGAGATGAAAATTCCTGTGATCGCGCGGGCGGAGATGCTCGGCGAGTTGCTGCGGATGGCGAAGCTCGGCGTCGCGGTTGCAGGCACGCACGGCAAGACGACCACGACCGGCCTGATCGCGCTGATCATGGAAGAGGCGGAGCTCGATCCTACCGTGGCGGTCGGCGGAAATATTCGCAATACGGGCAGCAACGTGCGGCTCGGGCGCGGCGATTTCATGGTGGCCGAGGCCGACGAGAGCGACGCGTCGTTCCTGCTGCTGATCCCGACGATCGCGGTAGTGACGAATATCGATCCGGAGCACCTCGATCATTATGGCACGATGGATCGAGTGCGCCAGGTGTTTGCGGACTTTATCAACCGCGTGCCGTTCTACGGCGTGGCAGTGCTTGGGATCGACAACGTCAACGTGCGCGGGCTGATGGCGTCGATTCGCAAACCAATGGTGACCTATGGCGTCGCCCAGGATGCGGACCTGCGTGCCGAGAAAATCGTGATCGATGGCCTTTCGACTCGGTTCGAGGTGATTCGCAAGGGCGAGCATCTCGGGCGAGTGACTGTCCCGACGCCGGGCGTGCATGTTGCACTGAACTCGCTCGCGGCGATCGCGGTCGCGATGGAAGTTGGAATCAGTTTCGAGCGCGCGGCCGCGGCGCTGGCAAAGTTCGGCGGAATCAGCCGACGATTCGAGATCAAGGGCGAAGCGGCAGGACGAATCGTGCTCGACGACTATGCTCACCATCCGGCCGAGGTGCGCGCGACGCTGGCCGCGGTGCGGGCGTCGTTCAAGCGCCGCGTGGTGGTGGTCTTTCAGCCGCATCGGTACACGCGCCTGCGCGATTTGTTCGACGATTTCCTGTCGGCCTTCGATGACGCCGACGTGCTCTACCTGTTCGACGTGTATCCGGCCGGCGAGGAGCCGATTGCCGACGTTTCGTCACGGCGTCTGTACGAAGCGCTGCGCGCGCGCGGGCATCTCGAGGTGCATTACCTGGGCGCGGAGGAAGATCCTGCGGCGCGCATTGCGCAAGGCTCGCGCGCGGGCGACGTGATCGCGACTTTGGGTGCAGGCGATATCTACAAGATGGGCGGCGAAATACTTAACGCGCTCAGCGCCGAGGTCAAAGTTCATGAAGGCGCTTGAGGGCGAGCTGCGCGCGAAATTCGGTGCGCGAGTCCGCGCGTCGATGCCGCTTTCCGAGCTGACCTCGTTTCGGATCGGAGGACCGGCCGACTTGTTCGTCAACGTCGAGGACGAAACCGAGCTAATGCATGCGAAGGCCGCGGCTTATCGCGCGGGCGTGCCGTGTTTCTGCCTCGGCGCGGGAACGAATCTGCTCGTGAGCGATCGCGGGATGCGCGGACTGGTGGTGAGGCTCGGCGACGGCTTCGCGAAAATAAAAATTGACGGCACGAAAGTCGTTGCGGGCGCTGGCGCCGCGTTCGGGACGCTGGTCTTGGCGGTAATCGATCAGGGTCTTGAGGGGCTCGAATTCGGCGAAGGCATTCCAGGGACGGTCGGGGGCGGATTGGTGATGAACGCAGGTGCGTTCGGCGGCGAGATCGCCAAGGTGGTCACGCTGGTGCATGGCGTCACCGAGGCCGGCGAGGCGCTCGCGCTGACCAAGGACGAGGTGAAATTTGCGTACCGGCGCACCGAACTGCCAAGTCATTTCATAATCACGCGCGTCGATTTCGAACTTGCTCGCGGCGATCGCGAGCGTCTGATGGCTCGGGTCGCGGAGTTGAAGGCCAAGCGCGCATCGCGTCAGCCGCGCGGCGTTCCGAATGCGGGATCGATCTTCAAAAATCCGCCGGGGAACTTCGCCGGGAAGCTGCTCGAAGGCGCGGGTCTGAAAGGGACGCGGCTGGGCGGCGCGGCGTTTTCGGATCAGCATGCAAATTTTATAGTGAATCTTGGCGGCGCACAGGCCGCCGACGTGCGCGCGCTGATCGACATGGCGCGCGACAAGGTGAAAGAGCACAGCGGCGTCTGGCTTGAACCGGAGGTCAGGTTAGTCGGCGACTGGTGAAGCGAGATTTGGATTTTTCACTGAGGTGGCGGGGTGGCGGTTCGCGGAGGAAATAAAGCGGTGGCGGGATGGAACGCGCGGATGGGCGGGCTGGTGGTCTGCGCATTTTTCGCCTTGGGCGTGATGACGGGATTCAGCACGACCGGCCGCGTTGTCGCGCTCAGAGCGGCAGCGACTCTCAGCGCATATCGCGATCAAATCATGAATTCGCTTGCGCCCGCGCGCACGACCGCCGCGAACTACTCCGCGGTGCTGGTCGAGTGGGCGGGACGCGCGGGGATTTACCATCGCGGCTTGCGCGAGCCGGGCGCCGCGGCGATTTCGGCGGGCGACATGCGTGACGGTGCGATCGCGATCGTCGAGCGTCACGACGGCTTCTACGAACTGTTCAAGGGCGGCGAGCTGCGCGGGCCGGTCTCGCCCGGCAAGCAGGGCGACCTGCCGGTGCTGAGCGGCGCCGCACTCGACAACGCTCGCGGTCCGCAGATGGTCGACTACGCCTCGGAACTGGTGCGCGCGGAAACGCAACTTTCGGAAATTATCTCCGAGATGCGCGTTGGCGATGACGGGACGGCGTGGCTGTTCCTCGAGCGGGAGCGCACAGAGGTGGTGATCGATCTCGATCGCGCAACGACAGAACTTCAGCGCGCGATCAAGGTGCGGCGGCAATGGCAGGGGCGTGAGAATCTGATCGCGGCGCTCGATTTGACCACGCCGGGGCTGGCAGTCGTGCGCCTGCATGCGGCCGAGATTAAAAACTCGAAGCACAAGACCGCGCTTCGCAAAGTTTCGTACCAGCCGGGCGGGGAGCCGGTGACGCAATGAGAAATCTGCTCACCGGATTGGACGTCGGCACCAGCAAAGTTTGCGCGATCGTCGGCGAGTCACTGCCCGACGGGCAGTTGGCGACGCTCGGCTTTGGAATCGCGCCATGCACGGGGCTGCGCAAAGGCGTAGTCGTCAATATCGAGGCGACGGTCGATGCGATCAAAGCGGCGGTCGACGAAGCGGAGAAAACTTCCGGCGTGCGCGTGGGCTCGGCAGTGGTTGGCGTCGCGGGGCCGCACATCAAGGGCCTCAACAGTCACGGGATCGTCGCGGTGCGCGGCGGCGAAGTCAGTTCGCGCGATGTGGATCGAGTGATCGATGCGGCGCGCGCGGTCGCAATCCCGCTCGATCGGCAGGTGCTGCATATCCTGCCGCAGCAGTTCGCCGTCGATGAGCAGGAGGGCGTGCGCGAGCCGTACGGAATGGCGGGAGTGCGGCTGGAAGCGCGCATTCATATCATCACGGCGGCGCAAAGCTACGGCCAGAATCTCACCAAGTGCTGCGAGCGCGCGGGTGTGACGCCGTCGGAGATGGTTTTCCAGCCGCTGGCGTCAGCGGACGCGGCGCTGTTTCCGGAGGAACGCGAGCTCGGAGTCGCGCTGATCGACATCGGCGGCGGGACCACGGACATCATCGTGTTTCACGGCGGCGCGGTGATGCATACCGCTGTGCTGCCGATTGGCGGGAATCATCTCACCAGCGATATCGCCGCGGGATTGCGCACTCCTATTTCCGACGCCGAGCGGCTCAAGGTCACGTTCGGCGTGGCGACCAACCAGGTCGTGCGGCGTGACGAGATGGTGCAGGTGCCGGGAGTCGGCGGACGCGAGCCGCGAGTGATCGCGCGCCGGCTGCTCGGTGAAATCGTCGAGCCGCGCATGGAAGAGATTTTCACGATGGTGCAGCGCGAACTGCTGCGCTCGGGCGTTTCGGACGGGCTCGCGTCGGGCGTGGTGCTGGTCGGAGGAACTTCGCTGCTCGAGGGCACGCAGGAACTGGCCGAGCGCATCTTCGGCGTGCCGGTGCGGCGTGGACTTCCGATCAACCTCAAGGGTCTGCCGGAAGAGTTGATGAAGCCGATGTTCACGACGGCAGCGGGCTTGCTGCTGTACCAGAGCGCGGCGGGCGGAGTTGGCAACGGAATCGGAAGGACGGGCCGGCTGAGACGTCTGCGTTCGCGGCTCAGCGATTGGGTGAGAGACTTCTTTTGAGAAGTCGGCGCAACAAGAAATTAATTGGGCAACAAACTTTGCCGGTAGGTGGTGGAGGAGGATCTGTGATGATTGAGTTGGTGAGTAGTCCCGACCCGGGCGCGAGGATCAAGGTAATCGGCGCAGGTGGATGCGGCGGCAATGCGGTCAACCACATGATCAATGTGGGCCTGCGCAACGTCGATTTCATCGCCGTGAATACCGACATCCAGGCGCTGCAGAATAATCACGCGCCGCTGCGCGTTCAGATTGGCGACGAGATCACGCGCGGACGCGGCACCGGCGGCAATCCTGAAATCGGTCGCAAGGCCGCGCTCGAAGACGAAGAACGGATTCGCGAAATCCTGTCCGAAGCCGAAATGGTCTTCGTGACGGCCGGAATGGGCGGCGGCACCGGAACCGGCTCTGCGCCAGTGATTGCGCGCATCGCGCGCGAGCTCGGCGCGCTGACCGTCGGCGTCGTGACCAAGCCGTTCCAGTTCGAAGGACGCCGCCGCATGGCACAGGCGGAAGAAGGACTGCGCGAGCTGAAGAACGCGGTCGACACGCTGATCACGATTCCCAATCAGCGTCTGCTCTCGGTCGCCAGCAAAAATACGTCGTTGAAGGAATCCTTTCAGAAGGCCGACGACGTGCTGCTGCAAGCGGTGCGTGGTATTTCCGAACTTGTCACCGTGCATGGGCTGATCAACCTGGATTTCGCGGATGTGCGATCGATCATGGCCGAGATGGGCATGGCGATGATGGGTGCGGCGACGGCGTCGGGCGAGAATCGCGCGGTCGAGGCGGCGCAGCGCGCGATTTCGAGCCCGCTGCTCGAAGACGTCTCGATCAAAGGCGCGCGCGGCCTGCTGATCAACGTCACCGGCGGCTCGGACATGGCGCTGTACGAAGTCAACGAGGCGGCCAGCCTGATCCAGGAAGAGGCGCACGAGGACGCGAACATCATTTTCGGCGCGGTGATCGACGACGCGATGTCCGACGAGATTCGTGTCACTGTAATCGCGACTGGCTTCGGCGACCTCGATAGAAGTTCACCGCGTTACTCGCCGTCGGGCGCGCCCGTCACCACGCCGATTGCGGCGGCCTCGACTCGGCCCGTCGATCCGATGGAGGCCAGCCAGCCGGCTCCCGTGCAGGCTGGGCAGGTGCGGATGTTCCCCGGCAACAAGCCGGTGCGCAGGATGGGGCTGGTCGTCGACGACAGCACACTCGACATCCCGGCTTTCAGACGCCGCGGCGAGGATGCAGGCCTGGCGGACGGCGAGAAGCTCGAGCCGAACTCACTGCTCGACGGCGACGACAAGCTCGACATCCCGACCTTCCTGCGCAAGCACCTCGACTAGCGCGGGCCATCACAGAAAAAATTGCGGCGCCGGAGTCTAACGACTCCCGCGCCGCATTCGCGTCGTCACCGCTCCTGTCCGCGTGTCGCTGGGTTGCTTCTTTTAGCCGCACGGCGCATATTAGTCGAGGATATCTTGTAAAGATATCTGGAGCGAAACTCATGGAGTCTATCTCCCTTAAGCTGCCCGAGGACCTGCTCGAAACCAGCGAGCGATGCGCCCGTGAGCTGGGGATCCCGCGCGCCGAATATATCCGCCGCGCAATCGAACGCATGAACCGCGAGGCCGAAGCCCGCGCTCGCGCGGAGCGGATGGCTCGCGCGTCGCGCAAGGTCCGCAAGGAAAGCATGCGGGTGAATGCCCAGTTCGCCGCGATCGAGCGCGACCCGGATGCCTGAGCGTGGCGAGGTATGGCTCGCCAATCTTAATCTTCGCCGCGGCACCGAGCCGGGCAAGACCCGCCCCGTGCTGATCGTTCAGGCGCAGGCGCTGATCGACGCTGGCCACCCTTCGACACTGATAGTCCCTCTGACCACCAATCTCATCGACGATGCCGACCCGCTGCGCATACGCGTGCATGCGCAATCCTCTTTGCGACGCAATTCTGATCTGCTCATCGACCAATTGCGCGCGATCGACAACCGCCTCCTGGTCAAAGGCCCTCTGTCACATCTCGATGAAGCAACGATGGAGCGCGTCGTGGCCGCTCTCCGCGAAGTGCTCGACCTTGGCTGAACTCAGAGTTCGGGCGCAGCGTTCGCGTCGAAGCTCTGCAGATCTGTCAGCGGCCCGCGGCGATTTGACGCACGGGAGCTTCGCCGTCGAGCGAATGGAGGATCGCCTGGCGGCGATCCTTCAATTCCTTCGGCATCGTTGGGCCGATCTTTTCGAATAACTCGCCCGCCGATTCCAGCTCCGACTTCCACTCCGCGGGATTTACCGCGAGTGCGTCGCGCGCCGCGCTCTTGGAAAGATCGAGGCCCTTCAGATCGAGTTCCGTTTCATCGGGAACGATCCCAACCGGCGTCTCTCGGCCGCCCGCGCGTCCATGGATTCTATCGAGCATCCACTTGAGTACGCGCAGGTTCTCGCCGTAGCCGGGCCAGATGAAGTTGCCGGCGGCGTCCTTGCGAAACCAGTTGACCATGAACAGGCGCGGCGGTTTTTTGATTGAGCCGCGCATCTTGAGCCAATGAGCGAAGTAATCGCCCATGTTGTAGCCGCAGAACGGCAACATCGCCATCGGATCGCGCCGCAGCACGCCGACCGCTCCTGAAGCCGCCGCCGTCGTTTCCGATCCCATCGTCGCGCCCATGAAAACGCCGTGCGCCCAGTCCATCGATTCGAGCACCAGCGGCACCGTCGTGGCGCGGCGTCCGCCGAAGATGATTGCTGAGATCGGCACGCCGCACGGATCGTCGGCGCTCGGCGACCACGCGGGATTGTTGCGCATCGGAGTCGTGAAGCGGCTGTTCGGATGCGCTGCCTTGTCGGTCGATCCCTTTTTCCACGGATGTCCCTGCCAGTCGAGCAGCCCGTCGGGCGCGGGCACGTCCATTCCTTCCCACCACACGTCGCCGTCGGCGGTCATCGCGACGTTGGTGAAAATCGTATCATGCTCGACCATCTTCATCGCGTTCAGATTCGATTTTGCGCTGGTGCCGGGCGCGACGCCGAAGTAGCCGTTCTCGGGATTCACCGCCCACAAGCCGCCGTCGGGACCGACGCGCATCCACGAGATGTCGTCGCCGACCGTGAAAACTTTCCAGCCCTTGAACTCGGCCGGCGGCGTGAGCATCGCGAGATTGGTCTTGCCGCATGCGCTCGGAAACGCCGCGGCGATATAAGTGGTCTCGCCTTCCGGACTCTGCAACCCGAGGATCAACATGTGCTCGGCGAGCCAGCCTTCGTCGCGGCCGAGCACGCTCGCGATTCGAAGCGCGAAACATTTCTTGCTGAGCAGCGCGTTGCCGCCGTAGCCGCTGCCGACCGAGATGATCGTGTTGTCCTGCGGAAAGTGGCAAATCAGGCGCCGCTCGGGATTCAAATCGAGCGTGCAATGGATTCCGCGATTGAAATCGGCGGACTCGCCAAGTTGCTCGAGCGCCGCCGCGCCCATGCGCGTCATGATTCGCATGTTCAGCACGACGTAGAGGCTGTCGGTGAGCTCGACGCCGACCTTCGACAGCGGCGAGCCGAGCGGCCCCATCACGTACGGCACCACGTACATCGTGCGCCCGCGCATCGAGCCGTCGAGCCATCCGCGCAGCTTGGCGTAGGTCTCCACGGGCTCCGACCAATTGTTCGTCGGCCCGGCGTCGATTTGGTTCGGCGTGCAGACGAAAGTCAGTTGCTCGGTGCGAGCGACGTCGTTGGGATTCGAGCGATGCAGGTAGCAGCCGGGCCGCTTCTGCTGGTTGAGCTCGATGAGGATTCCCGCGGTGACTGCCTGTTTGGTGAGCCGATTTTTCTCGGCTTCGGAGCCGTCGCACCAGACAATGGCGTCAGGTTTGGTCAGCGCTGCTACTTCGTTGACCCAATCGCGCAACGCGCGGCTGCTGGTCGGCGAACTGTTTGCGTTTTCGTTGGGATTGGGCGTCACTTCATGCGCTCCAAGTCGGTCCTTGAGAAACGTAACTCTTGTTCCATGCGGACCGGCGAAACGCGACCCGATGAAAACCAGATCGTAATATGTAGATTAGCAGATTAGAATAATCAAGGGTCAGAACTATAAGCAATTCTTTACCCCGTCGGCGGGCACGAGGCCCTTTCGGCCCGCTTGACTCGCGACGAACGCGTAAGCTTGCGCTTTTGGAACCGCTAGTAGGCGGCGCTCTTGCGCGCGGAATCGATCAGCCGTTGGATTTCTTCTTCGGTGAATCCCGCGAGCATGCGCGCCTCTTTCGCGATCGAGACAATCTGCCCGTCGTCGTTCGAGATGTCTTCCTGCGCCAGCCGGCCGCCGCGGAAGTTGAAGACCTCGTCCACCATGTCCTGGAACGCCTGCGCCTTGGCCAGCCGCTCGGGGTCGCCCTCGGTCAGCTTGCGCATCCATTTCGAGCCCATCCGCACGTGCGTGATCTCGTCGGCCAGCACGTAATCCACCGAGCGCTCGATCACCTCGTCGCCGTTGCGCTGCGCGATGCGAATTAGCTGATCGAAGACGTCGCACGCGAGGCCCTCGAGGCCGCGGTTGATGCCCGCGACGCGCGCCGCCGGATCCATCGCCTGCGTGCATCGCCACAAAATCTCGGTCTCGACGTAGTCACCGGGATGACCGCCCATGTACTCGACGAGGCGCTGAAAAATCTCGGCGTGGCGCGCTTCGTCCCACACCTGCCGCGCCATGTCGAGCTGGAACTCCCACGGCGCGTCAGGGAAATCGAACAACGTGCGGCCCGCCGCCTCCATCGCCTGCAACTCACCGGTGTAGATGCCGTGCAATCGCGCGCGCAGCGTCTCTTCGTCGAACGGCATCGGGCCGCCGGCGTCGAGGCCCTGCTCCTCGCGAATTTCGCGGACTTGCCGGCTGCGCAGCACTACCCAATTGTCGGGACGGGCGAGGCGGTCAACGGGGATGCATTTTTCCATCGCAGAAATTCCTTGGTCGAAAGGCGCCGCGATTAGTAGGCGGCGCTTTTGCCGAAGCCTTTGACGAGCCGATCGATCTCCTCTTCAGTGAAGCCCGCCAGCAGGCGCGCCTCGCGCGCGATCGTGATACCGGAGTCGATCTCGATTTCCTTGTCGTTGACGCGCTGCATGACGTGATCGACGTCTTCGATCCGCTTGCGCCCGCCGCCGAAGTTGAACAGGTCGTCGATGCTGTCCTGGAACGCCTGCGCCTTTTTGAGCCGCTCGGGATCACCTTCGGTCAACTGGCGCATCCACTTCGAGCCCATGCGCACATGAGTGATCTCGTCGGCCAGCACGTAATCTACCGAACGTTCGATAACCGAGTCGCCCATTTTCTGCGCGATACGAATGAGTTGCTCGAACACGTCGCACGCCAGCCCCTCGAGTCCGCGATTGATTCCCGCCACGCGCGCCGCGGGATCCTCGGCCTGCGTGCACGACCACAGTACCTCGCCTTCGGGAAATTCTCCGTAGTAGGAGCCGACGTACTCGAGCAGCTTCATATAGATCTCAGCGTGGCGCGATTCGTCCCAGACCTGGCGCGCCATGTCGAGCTGGAACTCCCACGGCGCGTCGGGAAAGTCGTAAAGCGTGCGGCCGGCCGCTTCCATCGCCTGGAATTCGCCGCCGCAAATCCCGTGCATCCGCGACTTCAGGAAATCATCCTCGTAAGGCATCGCGTTGCCCGGCGACAATCCCTGCTCGCTGCGCGCATTTCGCGTTCGATTGGCGGGCAGCAGGATATGGTCCTCGGGACGCGCCAGCTTGTCGACCGGAATCATTCTTTGCATCGAGCTTGCTCCTTCTTTCAGTGTCCCACTCTTACTATTTCGACCTGCCAGATTATCACTTGCTCCACGCTGACCGTCGTCCGGTCAGGTTCAACGCTTCGCGCACGGTCCACTTGCCGTCGGTCTCTCCGAGCCGAAACTGAAATTTGAACGGTTCGGCATCGGCGCCCGTCAATCGCG
Source organism: Binatus sp. (SeqCode) (assembly GCF_035272065.1). Taxonomy (GTDB): domain Bacteria; phylum Desulfobacterota; class Binatia; order Binatales; family Binataceae; genus Binatus. Next base: position 4,254 of record NZ_DATEQZ010000109.1, on the reverse strand, counting down.
CTTTCAAAAAGTAATGACGCGAGACGCGCGCGCGACCGATTATTTCAAACCTATCATACCGGTTTGGCGGAATCTCTTTCGCGATTCTCAACATCTCGTCGCGCACATGCGGCGGGGTCATCGCCTCGACGCTTGCATGGTCGCCGCGCATCAGCGCGTTCAGAAGGTGCTCTGCCGCCGCGAGCATCGCGGCCGGCGGCTCGACTATCGGCGCAATCGGCTGCGGACCCATCACATTGCCGCGTTCTCCCAGGTCAGGCATTGCCGTTCCCCGCCCGAGCTTGCGCCACCGCGGCCGCAAGCTCGGGAATGTCGCTCCACGACGAGCGCTTGCCCGTGGTGTCCTCGACGCTGACGATCACCCACTTGCCGTCGCTCTCTTTGCGCCATCGATACAGCACCCGGCGCATCGTGCCCGCGTTCGTGAATCGAAGTTTCGAGATGTACTGGAAGCCGACCTTCGCCAGCGCGAGCGCTTCGACGTTGATCGGCCTGGGAATGCGCGCGATTTCCGCCCCCGCATGGCGATGCGCCTCGATCGCACCCGGAAGCGCGAACGCTTCCGCCTTGGCGCTATCGCCCGCCGCGAGTGCCGCCGCGTGCGTCGCGATCGCGTCGCGCAGGTCGGTGATGTCGTCCAGCTTCTTCATATTGCTCAGCCCGCTCAGCTACGCCCGACTTTTCTGCGCGGCTGTTCGGCTTCCGACTCAAACCCGGTCACTCCGCCCGACGCGCCGAGCAATCCTTCTAGATGCGACTGCCAGTTCGCTGCCCGCAGATGTTTCTCCTTTGAGTTGAGTAATTCGTCGAGCAACACGCTGCCGCGCTCGACGTGCGCCTTTTCCTCTTCGACCAGCCGCTGCAGAATCCGCAGGGTAGGGGGCTCGTAAACGGGATTCATCGCGGTCAAGTGCGAGCTGTAATGCGAGATCAGATGCGGCTTCAGCACGCGGTAGATTCCGACCAGCCGCTCGATCGTGTCCTCCCACTCTTCTTTATCCTCGATCGCGTTCATGAACGTGACGAAAGCTTCGTTGGGCGGCTTGGATATCTGCGGCTGCGCGCGCAGTTCCGGCAGCCGCTTGCCGAGCGCGTCGGTATGCAGCGCGTCTTCGTAGACCTGCTTGGCCATCTCGAGCTTGACCGCGAGCTCCGGCGTCAGCGCGATCCAGCCGGCCATCATGCGCATCATGCGCTCTTCGGCGTAGCGATAATTTTGAATGTAAATGACGCTCTGGCGGACGCTGTAAACGCCTTCGAGAGTTCGCCTGTCGTAAAGTGCCATTCGCAACTCCTCGTGATGACCGTGCCACGTCAGCGAATCGCGGTCGTGGTGCTTGCTCCATTGGCGGATGCGAAAAAACGTCCTTCGACGATCGCCGCAATTTCCCGCCAGTAAGTTTCTTTGTCAGTCCCCTTGAGATTGTTCGCGCCCATCGCCCATCCCGCGCACAGCATGTGAATCGCGTGAACGGCGCTCCGCGAATCCTCGAAATGAATCACGCCGAGGCGCCGGCCGCGCTCGATAATCTCAGCCACCGCGCCCAGGTAGTCGCCGCCAATCTTCTTCATCGCCGTGCGATACTGCGGGCGGCGCTCGAGGTAGCGGGCCTCATGATGCAGCACGTTGAAGGCCTCGCGATAACGATCGATCACGTCGAGGATCGCGCGCATCACGTCGATCAGCTCACGCCGAGGATCGCCGACGGTACGCTCGCGAATCGCAGGCAGCATCTCGACAAACTCCGCCACCATCGACTCGGCAATCAGCGGAATAATCTCGTCCTTGCTGTCGAGATAAAGATAAATCGAACCCGCCGCGAGCCCCGCCTCGAGCGCAAGCTCCTTCACGGACGCTTCATGAAACGATTTCCGCGCCAGCACCCGGCAAGCAGCCAGAAAAATCTGCCGCCGCCGCGCTTTGACGAGACTCTCGTCCTGCGGCAGTGACCGTATAGCTTCGGCGGCTCGTGGCATTATTCGATGAATGGGTCCGGCGCGTTGAACGGCCGTTCCCCAATTCCCGACTTGTATTGAATGAACGTTCATTTGTCAAGCCGCAAGGTAAGTATCCCTTGACTGTATAAGCGCGCTCTGGTAGATTGTGCGTATGGCAGCAGGAAATCGAAAGAATCCGCAGCGTTGCTTCTCATCGGACTCGCGCTATTCGCTCATGGAGTTCATGGCCGAGTTCCCCGACGATGAGGCTTGCTTGCAATGGCTCTGGAAGACGCGGCTATCGCGAGATGGAGAGCACGCGCATTGCCCTAAATGCAACGTCGAGCGGTCGTTCAAACGATACGCGATCAAGCAGCAGCGTCAGTCATGGACGTGCGTCGCGTGCGGCCATCATCTGCATCCGACAGCAGGGACGATTTTCCACAAGTCGTCCACGTCGCTGCATCTCTGGTTCTACGCGATGTACATGATCACAAGCACCCGATGCGGCATCTCCGCGAAGCAGCTAGGCCGCGAATTGGGCGTTACATACAAGACGGCTTGGCGCATCTTCAATCGAATCCGGTACTCACTTGGCGACGATCGTCCGAGACTGTCAGGTCATGTCGAAATCGACGAGTCATATTTCGGCGGGAAGGAAGAAAACAAACACCTGAACAAGCGAACCGGAACATCTCGAATGGCAAAGACGCCAGTACTCGGAATGGTCCAGAGACGCGGCAAGAAATCTCCGCGCGTCATCGCATCGGTCTTGCCATTGCCGTGGAAAGGCTACATCCATCCGCCGATTCGCGAGCGCGTGATGCCTGCGACCACGATATTCACCGACGAAGCGCACCACTACAAAGCATTGCGCTCAATGGGCTTTGAGCATGGCCGCGTCAATCATTCGCAGAAGGTTTACGTAAGCGGGGAAGCGCACACGAACACGATTGAGGGATTCTGGTCGCTAGTGAAGCGCGGAATTTCTGGCGTGTATCACAATGTATCAGCGAAGCATTTGCAGTCGTACTTGGACGAGTACGCTTGGCGCTACAATCACAAAGACGATCCGCGCGGGCACTTCAATCTTTTGGCTTCGCGCGTGGCGCACGCTTCGGGGGCGGAGAAGCGTTAGCGGCCTTAGTCAGATTGCGCAGAAAATCTCCGCGCTTCGGAATCGGGATTTTGTAACCCGTCTTAGTCTTTTGTTTTCGTTCGCCCTTCACAATAGTTAATTGCCATGGGGGACATACTTTATCAATCTGAGCTCCGGATACTGTGGGCACAGAAAAAGCTCGATGAGTTGGACACGCTCGTTGACCGCGCAAGCCAAACCGCTCTCCAGGTAAGCAGCAGTCAAGCTGAAACTGAACGGATGCTTGTTCTGTTTGGCTTCTTGGACGAGGTTCAAGACGAAACCCGTAGACTTGTCAGTGAATTTCTTTTCCATATCCGCGCCGCGCTCGACTACCTGATTTTCGTGTTGGCCCGAATCAATACCGGAACCGAGCAGGACGATACGCAATTTCCGATCAATTCTTCTAAACAAGTCTTTGAAGGAAATCGGAACGGCGGTAAAAGAGACGGCTTGCGATATCTCACCTGCGAACAGGTCGCACTCGTCGAGTCGGTTCAACCGTACAATCGCTTTCCGCTTTTGAAGTTGTTTCACAAACTGTCCAACATAGACAAACACCGGCAGTTGCTTAAACCCAGCGTCAGCCGAATCACTCGCCAAGTCCCTCACACACAGACAGACACCGAGATCGTCCCTCCCAACCAAGTGCGCGTGGATTTCGAGCATACCTTCAGCATATTGCTCGTGGATTGGGAGGGACTCCCTGTCATTGAAACGCTTCAGGAGTTGCACTCGAACATTGCTGAAATTCTTGATTTGTTCGATGCGTCTCTGAGGTAATTCCGGCCTGTCACCTCGATCAGGATTGTACCGATTATGCTTGGTAATCTCTACAGTCATGGGATACTTACCAGCCGCAACTTTTCTGCAGCACCGATGCCCGCGCCGTCATTGCTTTTGTGTCAACCTGACTGAAGCGAGCTGCGCGACGGATGTCTCGGACAGCTTCGCGCCAGCGAAGCCGGTGCTGGTTCTGGCTCGCTACGCAGCGTATTCACATCTCGATTCGCAGAACCCTCACCTACCGGCCGCGGTGCGGCCGGCCGCCTTGTATCTGTGAATTGAGTTGTGCAGAAGGAAAGGAACAACCGCGGCGCGGCAGATCGAGGTCGCCTGGGTCGGATAAGGCCGAGGGAGAGTGTGATCGCCGCGCCCGCATAGCCGGCCATAAGCCC
>NZ_DATEQZ010000108.1:0-3300 GCF_035272065.1 Binatus sp. (SeqCode) | reverse complement strand
GTAGTGAATCTCGTCGGCGTGCGAACCATCGACGTCGAACGCAATCTCCGAATCGCCGTCGCTGATCGGCGAGACTCCCGTCACGTGACCAATCGTCGCCGACGCGTGCGTTATCGGATCGCCCGGCCCGAGCCCGCCGCTGGTGTCGAGCTGCGTAGTGTAGAATGACGGCTGACTGACGCATCCCGCGATCAGCAGGGCAACCACGAACGGCGCGAGGAGTCTGATCGTCCTAGGCAAACGCCGGCATCACTTCCTTCGCGAACAGCTCGAGGGTCGGCGGCGGCGCGAAGTCGCTGAAGAAAATTACGAATGTCGTGATTCCCATCGCCACACGCTTTTTGAGTTCCTCGATCAATTGCTTCGGCGTGCCTTTGATTCCGGTGCTGACAAACGGCTTGAGCATTTGCGCCGCCTTCCACTTCGCCTCGACCTCCGCGTCGCTCGAGCCGATGCACACGAGCAACTGCTCGGACACGTCGATCGTGTTTACGTCGCGCCCGACGTCCTTGCAGTGCTGCTTGAGCACGTTGAACTTGTGCTCGAAACTTTCGTAGCCGGCCGGACAGTTCCACCGGTCCGCGAACCGCGCGACCAGCTTCAACATGACTTTCTCGCCGGCGCCGCCGATCGTGATCGGTGGATGCGGTTGTTGCATCGGCTTGGGATTGCAGATCGCTTCTTCGACCGAGTAGTGCCGGCCCTTATATGTCACGCGCTTCTCAGTGAACATTGCCTTCATTATATGCAGGCCTTCCTCGAACATCTTCAGCCGCGTGCCCATCGACGGAAACTGGTAGCCGTACGCCTTGTATTCCTCGTCCATCCAGCCTGCGCCGTAGCCGATCTCGAGATGGCCGTTGCTGATGTGGTCGATGGTCGCGAGCGACTTCGCCAGCAGCGCTGGATTGCGGTACGAGTTGCAGATGACCATGGTGCCGATGCGAAGTTTGTCGGTCTTCGCCGACAGCCCCGCCATCAGCGCCAGGCATTCGTGATGATCAAGATCGGGCATCCCGCGCGTCCACATATGATCGACCAGCCACATCGAATGAAAGCCGAGCTTCTCACATCGATGCGCCCGCTCTTCGAGCTGATGCCACGATTGTCCGGCTTGCGGAGAGAACAGGGCGAATTGCACTTTCTTGCTCATTTGAAATCTACTCCCGTGCGAAATTAGCGTGAGAACCTTCCGACTCTGTTTCGCACGCCGCACCGCGAAGGGTCAACCAGCGACGGCCCGGCGCGCTCGCGGACTTGTGCGGCGACGGGAAATTGTGGAGAGGATTGTGCCCATGAAGATTCGACGACGCATTGTCCTCGACTTATCGGCGGTCCTGCTTCTTCTCGTCGCGACGTTCGCATCGGCCGCCGACTTTACTCCCGTTGGCGTTGCGCGCGAACTAGAGGGCGCGCCGGGAATTTACGAATGGACGTTCGAAGCGACCGTCGGCAAATCGTCGTTCGACAAAATCGCGCTGCATCGCGTGGCCAAAGGACCAACTCCGCCCGTGCATCCCGAGTCTGTCGTTCTGTATCTGCCCGGCACCAACATGAACGGCGAAGTTGCGCTCGAAGATCCGCGCTACTCGTTCCAGGTTTACCTCGCCGAGCAGGGTGTCGACGTGTGGTCGATGGACTATCGCACGCATTTTATTCCGTCGCCGACGCCGCAGAGCGACCTGTCCGAGCTCGCGGGATGGACCAACGATCTTTTCGAGTCGGACATCGACGCGGCGGCAAAGTTCGTCAGCGAAAAATCCGGCCGTAGCAGGATCTTTGTCGCCGGTTTCAGCCGCGGCGTCGAGTTCGCATACCTCTTCGCGGCCAAGCATTATCCGGAGCGCGTCGCGGGAATCATCGCGCTCGACGGATTCATTCCGACTCATCCGATGCGCTCGGAGTCGGCGCCGGCCGGCCAGTATGCCGACGATATCGGCGGCAAACATCTGACTTACGACAAACGCTACAAGCTGATGCAGATGCTGATCGAAAATCCTGATCAACCGGCGCCGATTCCCAAGTACAAGAGTGCGCGCGAAAACCTGGAGCACGTCATGTACGATGCGGCCCCCGGCAACGGCGCGTTCGCGAATATGCAGGGCGGTTATTCCGACGCGGTTGTGCTCGCCAAACTACTAATCGCCTACGATCGCTACTGGCCCTCGGTGCAGGACGGCGAGAATCCGTTCACGCCGGACCTGCTCGCGTCGCTCAAGGCGTCGAAGATTCCCGTGATCGCGTTCGCGAGCACGAACTTCGGTGCGGGTTGGCCCGGCCAGGTCGAAGCGGCATCGAAATTGACCGGCGCGCCCGACCCTTCATTCACCAAGCTCGACAACTGGGGCCATCTCGACGTGTTGGCAGGTACGAAGTCGGAGAGCCAGGTATTCGCGCCGACGGCGGCGTGGATCAAGCAGCACGAGAAGTCGGCGGATAATCCGGGGCGTCGGGCAGCGGTGGAGCGGGGCGGCTCGCAGGAATAATCATAACTGTGGCGAGCGCCCACGCGCCTAGCGTCAGCCCCGCGATGGTCCATCGCGTGATCGAGCGGCCGCGGCGCGACGCTACGATTGCGGTTAACGGAGTGAGCGCGAGATTGACGATGATCGACGTTGCGATCAGATTCGCGGGTGTCTCGTGGTACCCCATCAGGGCGAATCCCGACGCGATGCTTAGAATGCTGGCAAGAGTGCTCATCGGTTTGCGCGGCGCGCCCCTCTATATATAGTTGAAAATCATGGCACGCCGCGACGACGACAACCTGATGAACAAACTCCGCCAGATGAGCGAGGAAGGCATCACCGGCTTTTTCAACGAGATCATGTCGAACGACAGGATGCGCTCGAGTTTCGGCAAGGCCGGTGAACGTTTCATGGCGAACAAGCAGTCGTTCGATCGCAACGTCGAGCAGGTGCTCGATTTCGTCAATATTCCCTCGAAACGCGACGTGCGCGACCTGAAAGCGCGGCTCGATCATCTGAGCTCGCAACTGTTAAACCTCAGCATCAAGCTCGATCGTTTGCTCGATCACAACGAACCCGCGAAAGCGAAACCGGCGATTCGGCGCGCGAAGAAATCGAGTTGATCGGGCGATCAAATGGCTTGGATGCCGCGGCCGATCTCGGCTAGGTCCGCGATCGTGCGCGGCTCGCGGCCGAGGTCCGGCGCAACCATCAACAGCGCGCCGGCGGGGAGTGAATCGCGCAGCGCGCTCAGCGAAACTTCCTCGCGAGTCTTGAGCGCGGCGTAGTCGGCGAGATTGCGCTTCAACTTTTTCTTGAGCGACGGCGCGATGCG
>NZ_DATEQZ010000107.1:0-3762 GCF_035272065.1 Binatus sp. (SeqCode) | reverse complement strand
TAAAGGATGACCTCTAGATGCAGACCCACCACCGGGCCGAACATCAAGGTGAGAAAGAACCAGGGAGTCAGGAAATGAGACTGGGGATCACCGAGTAGCGGCATACCGCCGCATAGGAACGGATTCCACAGCGGAAATTGACGGTATCGGTGGACACTCCAATATGCCGCCCATTGGGAAGCGGAATTCAAATCCCAGTCGCTAAAAGCACCCGCATTACGGTGTCGCAGACGTCACCGCTCCCCGTTTTATCGCCACTTGCGCAGCGACCCAGTTAAAAAACTGCGGAGCCTCGCTGGTTTGAGGCTCAGTGTCTCCTGCCTGATTCTGATAGTTCGCCAGAATCCAATATTCGAGAGCGGTGGACTCATGATTCAGGACGACACTCACGTTGGGTGGCAGCTTTGGATTCAGTCCGTCACACGTTCCGCAGCTGGTAGGACGGTAGGCGCCGAAATCAGTCGCATCGAAAGCAAGGATGAGATCCCCGTCGCTTGTCGTCGCAACGGATTTGGCCGTCATCGATCCACCGCTCTCGCTGGTGTTGCCGCTGGTCATATCCACCGGGGCGGCGGTCGCGACATTGTCCACCAATACGATTGCGCTTTGCGCGTCGACCGGTTCGCTGAAGGTCCAGGTCGCTGTGCTGGCGTCACTCGCCTGGATTGCATGCCAATACAGCGATTGACGTGTCGTTTTAGTTGAATCGTCGCGAATCAGTTGCCATCCAGCCGGCGCTGTAATCGTCGGTTTCGAGCCGCCGTAGCTCAATACGACGGCGATCGCGACCTGGCCAGCTTGCCCCTTTGAACCCCAATCGAGCGTCAGGTCCGTGGTCCCCTTCTTCAGCGGCGCTTCCTTGAACGAAACCACATTGGCGCCTCCAACCGTGTTTTCAGGTGTTTGTGAAGGCCCGGAATTGCACGCGACTACAAAGACCGCGGCTGCCCCCATCAACGCACGTTTGATCATTGTCCCCATCGCTCCCTCCTTGCCTCATTCCTTCCCCAGCAAACCTGTCGCTATGCTTTCTTGGCAAACGGACGATCGCGCTCCGTCAGCGCGCCCTTGAGACCTTTCTCGCGGCTCGACTTCATCCAGTTCTTCACCGTGTCGGTCTGGTGAGCGATCACATCGATGTCCGCCGCCGATTGCTCGGCCGCGCGAATCCCGATGATGTCGAGGTACCGATTCACCGCCGCCTTGTGCAGCATCAGCAACTCCGCCGGAACCATCGCAACGCGGCGCGCATAGTTCATCGTCTCTTCTTCGAGCTTGTCCTTCGGGAAGACGCGATTGACCAGGTGCCATTCGAGCGCTTCTTTCGCCGACATGTAGTCGCCGGTGAAAAAATACTCTTTCGTTTTGCGCGGACCCATCAGCACCGGCCACATCGACATCGTCGGCAGAATACCAAGCGAGCGGCCCGCCGGATGCCCGAACTGCGCATCCTCGCTGGCGAACACGATATCGCAGTGGCCGACAAACTCCGTGCCGCCCGCCAGGCAGTAGCCGTGCACCTGCGCAATCGTGGGTTTGTTAATCGCCCACAGCCGCTGCCATCGCTCGATCGTCTTGTGCAGGCCGAGCCGGTCGTTGGTGACGGTGAACGTCGAGCCGGGATGCTGCGTGCCTTGCAAATCGTAGCCCGCCGAGAACGCGCGCCCGGCGCCGCGAATTATCAGCACGCTCGCGTCGGCGTTCGACTCGTACTCGTCCATCACCGAATCGAGTTCCTTGAGCAGCTTCTGCGACAGCGCGTTAAGTTTCTCCGGCCGATTGAGCGTCAGCCGGTAGATTTTATCCTCGGCCTTTTCGTAAATGACGGTTTCGTAGTTCGCCATGTGTATCTCCGGCGGTTAGTTCACCGCGGCCATGAAGTCTCCTGCCACGCGCACGGTTTCATCCGGGACTTCCCAGAAAAACATGTGACCCGCGGCCTTGAGCGTATGCTTTTTCGATCCTGCTATCGCGCCCTGCAACACTTCCGCGTTCGGATACGGGACGATCGAGTCGTCGTCGCCGTGAATAATAAGTGTCGGCGACTTGATTTGTCCAAGCTGCGCGAAACTGTCGAATCCGCCAATCGCCTGTCCCTGCCGCATGAACGTGTGCATCGGCGTCACCGGGTAATTGCCCATCTCCGCGATCGCCTGCGTCAGTGTCGCCTGCCCGGCCTCCGAATTCAGGAACGCCTTGCCGCACGCCACAGAGAATGCGCGCCGCGCCTGCTCGATCGGATCCATGCCGGGTGCCGGAATCAGGTGGGCTATCGCCGCCGGATCGGCCGGTACCGAATGACTCGCGCCGCAGTTGGTGCATCCGAGCACCAGCCCGCGCGTGCGCTCCGGATATGCGAGCGCGAATTCCTGCGCGATCATCCCGCCCATCGAGATTCCGAAAATATGCACGCGCGGCGTCTTCGCATGGTCGAGCACCGTCGCGACGTCAGCCGCCATGTCGCTGAGCGTGAACTCGGCGTCGGGCTTGTCGCTCTCGCCGGTGCCGCGATTGTCGATCACGAAAATCGTGAACCGCGCCTCCATCAGTTTGAGGAACGCCTCGCCCCATCCGCGGCCCGAGCCGCTGAACCCCATGATTAGAGCGACCGGCTCGCCATGTCCTCGAATCTCGTAGCGAAGCTTTAGCCCGTCTTTGCTCTCGGCGAAATCGCGAACTGCTGCCACGTCGGAATCTCCTCTTCTCCGGAATCTTCGTTACGATGAATACTAACTACAGAAAGGAAAGGTTCAAGCGACGACGTTGTCGACTGCGGCGTCTGCGAGGATCGACGCGAGGATTCGATAAACCTCGCGATTGACGATCAGGCTCGCGTGCAGTCCCGGCACTTCGAAATTCGTGCCCTCATCGTCGATGCACGCCTGCCATTGCACGACCTCGTCGCGCCGCGTGTAGATTGCGCTGAAGCGGCTGCGCGGCGGGCTCGGCGCGAACACGGCGTTGGCAATACCGCACGAGCATTCCATCGTGCCGCAATTTTCTGGAGCGCTGGAGAACGTCTGCCAGAACGACTGGATCGCCTGCAGCGCCGGACGGACTTGATCGTGTACTCCCGTCCAGCCGCTGCGAATCGGCGAGCCAAGCGCGACCACCTCGCGCACGACCGCGGGATTAGCCGTCGCGATTGCGCGTCCAAGGACGCCGCCGAGGCTGTGCCCGATGATTGTGACGCGCTGGCCGGATTCGCGCGCGATTTTTTCCGCGCGCCATCCGACCAGTTCCACCTTGCGTCGCGGACATCCGACGTTGAGATCGATTCCCGACAAGTACGGCTTGTACCCGATGCGCCCGAGCCATCGCGCGAGCGTGCCAAGCGACCAGTCGCCCGCGGTGAATCCCGGAATCAGCAGCACGGGACGGCCGTCGCCGCGCGGCACTCCAACGCCGTAGCCGACCGGGTCGCGCGCGAGGGATGCGAATTGCTGGAGGAAGTCGAAATAGGCGGAGGCGGTGAGTTGCAGCAACATACAGATTGCGCGTTCGCGCGACACTGCCACGAAATGAATTCACTGTAAAGTCAATTGCGCGTAACAAGTGTTGATAACAGACGGCAGGCGGGCTTTTGTGACGTGATCGCAGAACCCTCACCGCCGGCCGCGATGCGGCCGGCCGCCTTGTATCTGTGAATTGAGTTGTGCAGAAGGAAAGGAACAACCGCGGCGCGGCAGATCGAGGTCGCCTGGGTCGGATAAGGCCGAGGGAGAGTGTGATCGCCGCGCCCGCATAGCCGGCCATAAGCCC
>NZ_DATEQZ010000106.1:0-3413 GCF_035272065.1 Binatus sp. (SeqCode) | reverse complement strand
ACCGCGAGCCGCGACGCATCGGCGCCGAGTGAGGCCGCGTTTTCGGCCACCCACTTTGTCGCGGCGTAACAATCTTCGGCGCCGGCAGGAAAAACGTGCTCCGGCGCGAGGCGGTAATCGACCGACACGATAACGCAGCCGGCCTGGTTGGCGAGCGCGCGGCATACGCGGTCGTGGCTCTCGAGATCGCCGAGCACCCATCCACCGCCGTGGAAATAAACCAGCACGCCCATCGGCGGATTACCCTCGGGGGTGTAAACGCGCGCCGCAATATTACCGGCGGCGCCGGGAATGGGGCGATCCTCGACCCGATAGATCGCGGGCGGCGGAATCGGGTTCGCCTCGAGCAGCGCGCGCATCTTGGCGCGCGCCTGCTCGGCAGTTTCCGCGCGCAGGAACATCGGGCCAGCGGCGTTGAATGCGTCGAGCATCACCTTCATCTGGGGATCGAGCGGATTGGGCATGCGAGATCATTAGGTTAGGCGGGTCTGAGAGGCAAGCGGCAGCGCGCGCCGCTACTCGGCGAAACGATGGAAGTCGGCGCGCCAGTGGGCACGGAACCAGGGCTCGCCGTCGCGGGTGCCGTACACGTCGGCACTGACCATCATGTCGTCGCCCGCGATGCGACAGTCGAGGTTGGTGTTTTCGTCAACGGCGAAGGTTGGCGACGAGCCGTCGAAATGGGTTCGGTATTCGTCGAAACTCAGCCGCGAGCGCATCGTGGCGTAGGCGCGGCCGTCAGTGGCGATCGGCACTACATCGCCTTGCGGATGGATAATCTTGTCGCTCGGCGCGACGCCGGTTTCGGTGAAGGTGAGCGTGAACGGCTGGCTGCCGACTTGTTTGTAGCAGAGCCTGTAGGTCTTGGGCGTCCAGAACCCGATTTTGTGCGCGCCCGGTTCGCGCCAGATCCAATCGAGTTGATTCACTTCTCCCCGCCAGCATCCGCGGAACACGGCCGGCAGCGCGGGGGCCGCTTGCGCCGTCATTGGCTCTGCGTTGACCGGAGGCGGCGCCGGTGGCGCAACGGGCTGAGGCTGCACAGGCGCGGGCCTCGTCAATTGCGGCAGCAGTTGAATCGTATCGCCGTTGTCTGGCTGATAGGGCGGCGGCGCCTGATGCGGCGGAATGTACGGCTGATACTGATTCGTCGGTCCGGGGACCTCGAGGGTTGTTTGCGCGCGAGCGGATCGAATCGCAATCGCGGTCAGTCCGCAGGCGAGCGCAGATAGTATGAGGATCCCGGTTCGCATCGGGCAGCTCGATTTCATTCTACTATAATACGAAGCATATCCAGTGCCGCTTCACCTTGCCGAATCCGCCGTAGATTGAGCGCGAAGTGACAGCTACCATCGAAAAAAGTTCGCAGCGGTTTCCCACGAAAATTGGCCGAGCAAGATGAGCGATCAAGAATGAGCGATCAAAATGTAAATTTCGAAGCGGCGTGGGCCGTCAGCCAGGCGCCCGCGACCGGACGGCGCGCCCAGGCGCATCGATTGGCCAACGCAATGCGGCGCGTGATCGACCACTTGGTGCAAGTCGCAGCGCCCGAGGAAGACTTGTCCGCAGCGGCCGACGCGTTGGAGCGCTACGCCAAACGTCTATCGAAATATCCTGTTTCGCGCAGCTACGAGGGATTTGCCGAGAGCGCCAACGCCGGCGATCCGCATGCGTTTTTCGATCACAGCCCGCTGATTGGAATCGCAAATCCGCTCGCGCCGCCGATTCGGCTGGCCGTGCTCGGCGACAAGGTCGAGGGGCGTGGCACGTTCGGCGTCGCATACGAAGGTCCGCCGGGACACGTGCACGGCGGATTTCTCGCGGCCGCGTTCGACGAAGTGCTCGGGATGGCGCAGTCGCTTACGGGCAATCCCGGCATGACGGGGACGCTGACGATTCGCTACCGCCGGCCGACGCCGCTGCTGACCGAACTGGTCTTCGAGGCGTTCGTCGACCGCGTCGAGGGCCGCAAAATCTTCACGCACGGAACGTTATCGGCCAACGGCGTGCTGACGGCAGAAGCCGACGGCCTGTTCATCGCGGTGGGGCAGGAGCGCTTCGCCGCAATGGCCGCGCTGGTAACAGAGCGGGCGACTGCGCACCCAATCAAGAAGTGAGTCTCGATGTTCGCAAACCTAACTCCTAATCCCCTTCCCATGGTGGGAAAGGGGAACAATCGCGTTGGAACAAATTCAGTCGGGGCGGACTAAACCCGACAGCCCTGCGAACAGTAGTGGCGTGATAGTCCAGCCGGCCAGGATGTGCAGCCATAGATAGCATCGCAGCAAGCGGCTTGGGACTGAGCTTGGATCGCCTGGTTCGCCGCCTCGCTTCGGCCTGCCGCGCACTCGGTGGCGCGGATTCGGGCGCCAGTATTTGTCCTGGTGCAGCTCGACCACCGGCAGGAAATTTTCCAGCGAATAGACCAGCGGATTAAAGATCGGATAGTGCGGCGGCGCTTCGCCGCTGGCGACGAACTCGCGGTAAGGACCTTCCTCAGTCGGCGTGATGATGCGCATCCGGTAGCCCCATCCAAATAGAATCGTGCCGAGGCCGACGAAACCCGCGATCCACCACAGCGCTCGCAGCGGCTGGTAACCGAAGCCGATCGTGTATTGCAGCATCAGGCTCCACGCGCGCTGCGGGATGCTCTCGTGGCCGAAGCGGCGCTGCGCGATCTCCTTGGCGATCCGCACACTGGTCGCGCCGTCGTCGCGCCCCATCTCGGCCAGGACCTTCGCCAATTGCCGAAACGGCTGCGGATGGTATTCGGGCGGCTGCAATGCGAGCCATCGCAGGCGCGACGGCCCGTCGCTCGGACCGCCGGCGATGTCGCCGTACACGAAGCCGTTGATGACGAGGTTGCCGGGCGCGGGCCAGCTCGCTTCGTCGTCCCAGATAGCGCCGGCATGAGCGTCTTCGAGGTCGAGCACGGTCTTTGCCGTATGCTTCACGTCGACCCAGTAGAAGGTGCCGTCGATGACGGCGCGCTCGGCGTCGAGTTCCCCATCGCCCTCGAACTCAGCGCCGTGAACGCTCAAGTCGTGCCCGATCTTCGCCAGCCGCGCGTACACGATGCCGTCGGTCGTGAAGCCATCGTGAAACAGCACGTCGCCGGCGACGTTCGCCTCGACGAGATTGACCGTGTCGTCGCCGGCATTGGAAATTCGCGCGCCGGTCAAGTCAAGCGTCCCGTCGATTCGCGCGCGCATGAAGCTCACCGGGCCAAAGTCGCCCAACAGGAACGACGCGTCGCCGTGGATGTTGGCCAAGTTGCCGAACACCGCGCCGGTGCGCGAGCGCCGCACGCTGATGTCCTGCAGATGGGCGGATAACAGATTGATTCCTTCGGGTACGTAGCAGCGGATGAGCGTCACCTGCTTGTCGACGGTGGCGTAGGAGAGGTCCAGGCC
>NZ_DATEQZ010000105.1:0-24121 GCF_035272065.1 Binatus sp. (SeqCode) | reverse complement strand
GAATCATCAGCCCACACCACTCTTCCACACCGTGCCGCGACTGAAGTAGGTCGCGGGTAGAACCTGCAATCCCAGTCCCGCGTCCCTAACGAGATATGAAACTTGAGTAATCAAACCCTTTCCTCAACACCCTGCTAGGGGATCGGGCGCGCGCCGAAACGCTGTACCAGATTTTGTTACCGTTCGCTGCGCTCAATATAGTTGTCGGGAATGCCGTGGCCTGCTTCGGCGCCGTCTCCCGCTACCTAGGCGCGTTAGCTACCACCCTCGAACGGTGGGACGTCGCCGAGCGGCATTTTGAAGACGCATTGGCGATGAACGCACGCATGGACGCGCGGCCGTGGCTTGCGCATACCCAACAGCAGTACGCGACGATGCTGCTCGCGCGCCACCAGTCAGGCGATCGCGATAAGGCCGCGACGCTGCTCGAAGCTGCTCTCGTCACGGCGCGCGAGTTGGGGATGCGCGCGCTCGAGGAACGCATCACGGCCGCGACATCAGAAATGAAGCCCGACCTACACTAGAGCGATCGATCAGTTGACGCGCGTAGGCGCCATCAAATTCGGAGCCGCCGGCGAAATCCGCTGATCACCGAGCTCGACAATCGTGTCAGCGGGCAGATTCAGTCGGCGCGCCGCCTCGCGGATCGCCTCGGGATTGGGCGCCTCGTACAGGCAGTAGGTCTTCTTCTTGTCGGCGCTCAGGAATGAGGTGAGCCACTGGATGCCGACATCGGTGTTGACTTGGCAGACCGCCGTGGCGGCCTCCTTGTTCACGTTCAGTTGTTCCGCAAAATTTCGCTCGATCAGGTACAAAGGCATATTGTGTCCTCTCGACTTGTTTTCTCTACGCCGCTCGTCGTCATCAGCGCGCGGCTCAAGACACTCTAGTTCCGAAAGCGCCAGCACCGTTTCCGTACTCCGTTTTCACCTTAGGGGCAACCCGAAGGACGCCGAGCCGCTGCTGAGCTAAACGCCTAGCCGATCGCGCCGCATTTGCGGAGCGCATCCAAATCCGCTTTGGCGAAACCCCAGTCGCGCAATGCTTCCTCGGTATGCTCACCGGGCCGCGCCGGCGGTCGCTGAATCCTGCTCGGCGTGCGCGAGAATCGGGGAGCCGGCCCCGGCTGAGTCACGCCGCCTTGCTCGATGAAAGTTCCGCGATGCTTATTGTGCGGATGCTTGGGCGCTTCATCCATGCTGAGCACCGGCGCGAAGCAAATGTCGCTGCCCTCCATTATCTTGCACCATTCGTCGCGCGTCTTGGTGCGGAACAGCGTCTTCAGCCGCTCCTTCATCCTGGGCCACGACTTGCGATCCTGCTGATGTGGCAGTTCCTCGCCCTGGAGTCCCGACAGCCGCAGCAACTCCGCGTAGAACTTTGCTTCGATCGAGCCGATCGCGACGTACTTACCGTCCTTGGTTTCGTAAACGTCGTAGTAATGCGCACCGGTGTCGAGGATGTTGTCGCCGCGCTCGTTGTTCCAGAACCCCGAGCCGTGCATGCCGTAAATCGCGGTCATCAGCGACGCCGCTCCATCCACCATCGCCGCATCGACCACCTGGCCCTTGCCGGACTTCTGCGCCTCGAGCAGGCCCGCGACCACTCCCAGAGCCAGGTAGAGCGCGCCGCCGCCGAAGTCGCCAACCAGGTTCAGCGGCGGCACCGGAGCCTCGCCCTTGCGCCCGATGCTGTGCAGCGCGCCTGACAGTGCGATGTAGTTGATGTCGTGGCCGGCCGCATGCGCGAGCGGTCCCTCCTGTCCCCATCCCGTCATGCGCCCATAGATGAGGCGCGGGTTGCGCTTGAGACAATCGTCGGGGCCGAGGCCGAGCCGCTCGGTCACGCCGGGACGGTAGCCTTCGATCAGCGCGTCGGCTTTCGCGACCAGCTTCAATACGGCCTCGATCGCCTCGGGCCGTTTGAGATCGAACGCGACCGATCGGCGGCCGCGATTGAGCAGGCTGTATTTCGGATCCATCGCGATGCCCAAACCGGCCTCGGCGGCGCGATCGATTCGCAGGACGTCGGCGCCCATATCTGACAAGAGCATCGCACACATTGGACCCGGGCCAATCCCGGCCAGCTCGATGACGCGATAACCTGACAACACTCCCATGATTCCTACCTCACTTCAGTCGGCCGGCGAATTACTTCAGCGCGCGAACTCTTTTATTTGCTTCACGGCTGAGACACTTCTGCAGCCACGCCTGCACGTTCGGCGTCGACGACAAGTCCAGCTTCAGCATAGGAATCCAGCTCATGACCGCGGCCACGTTCAAGTCCGCGATCGTGAAGTTTTTGCCGAGCAGATATTCCTTGCCTTTGAGCGATTCCTCTAGCGCGTTGAACGGCGCCTTCAGCGCTTCGACCGCGGCCTGCGCGGCTTTCTCGTCTCGATTCTCGGGTGCATTCATCACGCGGTTGCGCAAAATCGTGATGAGATGCGGCTCGACTTCGGTCATCGCCCAGAAGCTCCACTTGTAGATGTCGGCGTGCGCGGCGGGCTCGGGCGGCCATAGCGTATTCCTGCCGTACTTCTCGGCGAGGTAGAGATTGATCGCCATCGACTCCCAGACTACGACGCCGTCGTCCTCGAGCACCGGCACGTGCCCGTTGGGATTGAGTTTGAGATGCGCGGGCGACTTGGCCTCGGTGGTCGGCATCGGATTGTGTTCGTATTTGACGCCGAGCTCTTCGAGAGCCCACAAGGACCGGGCGCTGCGCGATCTTGAAGTTCCGTGAAGTTTTGTCATGTTGCTTCCTCCGATGCTCGCATCTTACTACCAGCAATCAGGATCCTTACAAGCCCGAAAAAAGCGCGGCGTACTTGCGCTCATCGTGATCATTGTGGTTGCCGCGGGATGCTTCGCGCCGAATCCGACGCGCAAGCCGCAGGATCTAGGCGGCGAGCACGTCTCGTTCACGACCTCCGACGGCGTGCTGCTGCGCGGTCATCTGTATGGCAACGGCTCGACCGGCGTGATCCTCGCGCACATGTATCCCGCCGATCAGTCCGACTGGACCGACTTCGCGCAAGTGCTCGCGGCGCACGGTTACCAGGCGCTGACTTTTGATTTCCGCGGATTCACGGAGTCGCAGGGAACCTCGGGCACCGAGTATGCCGGCACCGATCTGCTGGCCGCCTACCAGTTCATGCGCCCGCGCGTCTCGCGCATCTTCATCGCCGGCGCGAGTCTCGGTGCCGAGGCCGCAATCCTGGTTGCCGCGCGCGAGGATGTAGCGGGAATAATCTGTATCTCGGCGCCGACCAGCTTTGGCGGACTGGTCGTCACCGAATCCATCCGCCACGTTCGCGCGCCGATACTGTTCGTCACGTCCGCCGCCGACCCTCTGGTCGGAGGGCAGCCGGAAATCCTGTATCGGTTGGCGCAAGCGCCGAAGTCGATCGAGGTTTATCCGGGCAGCGCGCACGGCACCGCGATCCTGTTCGGACCTCATGGCGCGGAGCTGCAGGCGCTGATGCTGCGCTTTATCGCGGCCACCCAGCCTCCCGTCAACCCCGAGTTGCCTTAAACCTGACGCTGGAGTAGTCGAGGGTTTTGGCGTCGTAACGAACTCAGCTCGGCAACGCAAGGAGAACAGGTGCAGGGCATCGGGCCGGCGAATTAATAGCTTGAGTCAATAGGAGGTAGTCCAATGAAATTTCTCGTGATTCGGAAACCGCGCGCCGGGGCGCTTGTACAGCCGACCAGCCAGATGATTCGAGCGCAGAAGGAAGGGCTGCTCGGCGCGATCAAGCGTGGTGAGGTTGACTGTGCCTACGCCTTCGTGGGAGGTGGCGGTATCAGTATCCTGAACGCCAATTCCGCGGAAGACGTGAACCAGCGCCTGTTCGGCTCGCCGCTGGGACTCTTCTATGATTTTGAGGTGCACCCACTAGCCGATTACGGCCAATTCATGGACACGGTAGCGCAAGTGTTAGAGGCGCGAGAGAAGCAAAGTCGATAATCAGCACCGGTGTGCACAGGTCAAAACCAGTTTCGCGCCGATTGCGTTTTTCCATTACCTTGAATCAGGACTCAAACCGGGGATTCCAGTTTGACAATCCAAGGGGCCGGTTCGTGTCCGGCCCCTTACGTGTTCTACGAATCAGGCGCACCCGCAGTCGCAAGTAGCAGACAGGCAGTTCGCCAAGCACTACACCGAACATTAAAAGCTAGCGGCCTGACGGAAAGGAGAGATCCCGATGAAACTGAAGCAGACTTTAGTATCTGTCACTGTCGTTGTCCTGGGTATGCTCGTGTCGGGTGTCGTACTGGCCCAAAGCAACCCCTCCGCTGGCACGTGGAAACTGAACACCGAAAAGTCGAAATTCAGTCCTGGGCCGGCACCAAAGAGTCTGACGCTGACATTAGAAGCCCAGGACAATGGCGTCAAAGCTAGCTCCCAGGGGACTGCTCCGGATGGAAGCCCCACCACCTGGAGCTACACGGCGAACTACGACGGTAAGTCCAATCCGATTTCAGGGACGGGACCGAGCGGCGCCGATACTATTGCCCTTAAGCGCATCAACCCGGACACGACCAAGTCGACCTTCAAGAAAGCCGGAAAAGTAGTTCGGACGTCGCGACTCGTGGTCTCCAAGGATGGGAAGGTCATGACGATCACGGCGAAAGGGACTGGTTCGGACGGCCAGCCGGTAAGCGACGTGCTGGTCTTCGACAAACAGTAAGCCGAGAGGAGCTAAGCGCGCTCCTCGCAAAGAAAAAAGGAGTTACGCCAAACCAGTCCAAGCCGCATGCCGTCTCAGGGCTTCAATCCGAACACCGCCACGCTGCTCGGCGTACCGACGTAAACCTTGCCGTTCGCGATCGTCGGCGTGATGAACTTATTGTCCGAAAAACTGTCGGCCGGCACCGTGCTGCTATTGTAAAGCTCGGTGGCCAGATTGGTCGCGTCGTACGCGTGCAGGACTCCAGCTGACCCGTTAGCCTGGACCGCCCACACGATTGCGTTGCTCGTCCCGTTGGCCGAAATGCTCGGTGACGTCCCCGGATAACCGTAGGTCTCGCTGCTGCTCGACGTCGGCATCGCCCCGAGCTTGGCCTGCGAAAACGCGAACGCCTGAAGTGGTTCGCTCACTCCGCCATAGTAAAGAGTGAAGTTGAAGTACGCCGGCATCGCCCATTCACCGCCGTTCAATGCGCCCGTCAGCACCTGGTAGGCGTTTAAGTTGTTGTTACTCGTCGAGTTCCACTTGCCCATGTTGGTGCGGTCGACGAGGTAGATGTTGCCGTCCTTGCCGGCGCCGACCGCTAGATGCCTCGTCGTGTTAGTCGAGTCGGTCATGTCGGGCAACACCATCGCGCCGCCTGAACCCAAATCCGCATCGCTGTTCGATTCGCTGACGGTGTCATAAGGCTCGAAGAAGTCGGTGACCTGCAATCCACTCGAGTTCGACAGTTTCAGGAAACCGTTGCCGAAATCTCCCTTGCTGGGGAAACCTCCGACGATAGACGTGTCGAAAGTACCGTTGCCGTCCAGCAGATAGATATTGCCCGAACTGTCGGCCGCGGGCCCTCCGCCAGCCTGCCAAATCGCGCCTTCGCTGCCGTTCGGGGTGATATCCAGAACGGAAGTCTGCGCCAATGTGTTCTGGTCGTAGGCCATGATCCAGCCATTGTAAGGCTGGTCATCGCAGTGTGATGCCCAGGTCGTGATGATCTGGCCATTAAGCAAGAGCAATCCCGCCCGCTCCTTGTACTGTCCCGGACTGAAAGCGGGACCGGGGGCAAACGTCGCCGTCACCGTAACCGGGCCGCCGAATTCTTCGGCCCCGGTCGTCAAGTCGAGCGCGTGGATGCGCTGGATGTAGGCGCCCGACTTCGTATTCTTGGACATCGCTACCAGGTAGATAGTGCCGTGGGGTCCGGCCGTCGGATCGACTACGGGAGTGGACGTGATGCCGATTTGGTTCGGTACCTGGCTGCATCCTCGGGGATCCGAGGGAGTCTCTCCCGACCCAACCACCGATACCTGCCAAAGTGCCGCCCCGGAGCTATCGGCGTCGAAGGCGTAAACGCTGTCGTTCTCGGTGACGACGTAGAGCACGTTGTGCGTGCCCTTACCCGGGATCGCGACCTGCGTCTTGATGAGCGGTTGCGCGTCGACAAGTCCGTCAACCCCCAGCTCGTACAGCTTGCCGAATGCAGGCGTAGGGTTAGTGACGTTGTTGATGTTCGTTGTCGTCAGAATGCTCTCGGTCAGATCTTGTCCAGTACGTCCGATGTCGTTGTGATAGGTCAGCACGTCGGTCAAGACCAGCGGTGTTGCGGTCGCCGTGGGTGTGGCCGTGACTGTCGAGGTCGCAGTCGCGGTCGCTGTCGGCGTCGATGTAGCCGTCGCCGTGCGAGTCGGACTTGCGGTCGCCGTGAACGTTGCGGTGGCGGTCGTCGTAGGAGTTGCGGTCGCGGTCGAGGTCTGAGTAGCCGTCGCGGTGGCTGTTCGCGTTGCGGTTGCCGTCGAGGTCCGAGTCGCGGTTGCGGTGGCTGTCATCGTAGACGTGGCTGTAGTAGTCGCAGTCTGAGTTGCAATTGCCGTGGCTGTTGGTGTCGCGGTTCTAGTCGCCGTCGCCGTTACCGTAGCAGTCTGAGTTGCGGTCGCAGTGACCGTGGCCGTCGCCGTAGAAGTGGCTGTCGCCGTCGCTGTAGTAGTTGCCGTTGCCGATGCAGTAGCTGTGGCAGTAGGAGTCAAGGTCGCCGTTGCGGTGGGGGTGCGGGTTGGCGTAGGCGTCGGAGTCGGCCGCTTACGTTTTTTTGCCGAGCCTGTAAGTTTGACTTTGGCCGACCGGTCGCCCGCGGTCGCGTCGCTGTTGACCCTGATGTTGGCCGAGAAACTGCTTCCAGAGTCGGGTGGCGCAAACGCCACCGTGACGGTGGCAGTTCCATGCGGCTGAATTAGAAACAAAGAATTCCGGATCTGCGACTTCCCCAACTAGCGCGGCAGTTGGAAAAAAGGCCGGAGCGATCACTCGCTCCGGCCCCGGTCATTGGCCGCTTTTCGAACCCACTGCTATTCCTCTGGTACTGCAACTTCCCACCCGAGCCAGATGTTCGCGGTATCTGGGCAGGCCGTGGTGACACTAAACGTATATGGACCAAAAGATTGGCCCGTACTTGGCACGCCAGCGTCCGCGCCTAACCAAGGAAGCGACCCGTTTGGGGGCACGAGCGGGGTCTCAGCCGACAGCGCCGGCGATCCCGATGGAGACGCGAAAGTGTCGACCGGCTCATTACCTGGATCCTCGCAACCTATCTCGGCGTAGATCATTGCGACCAGTTGGGCTTCTCCCAGGGGAGTTATGGAACCCGTTGTGAAGTTGCTGTGAAAGCCATTCCGCTCGAAGCCATACGCCGTATAATTGCTTAAATTTTGACCGGCGCCCCGGTAAACCATCAAAAACGAGCCGAGCTCCACGGAACTGTTGAGAAAGTGCTTAAATGTATACGAGCCGGAATCATTTGGGACACTTCCGAAAATGTGTGCGGCGAGCCAAGAAGTATCAGTGCCGGAAGTGTTTGATGCGGAGATCTGCTGAGGAGCCCCGCTGATGTTCGATGCGGAAAGCAACGTCCAGCTGCTGTCGGGTAGCGTTGGTGGATGTGATGCCGGTTCGCCTAACAAGATGCCCACAAGAACGACGTCGCCGTTCTGAACTCCGGACGGCGTTTGAACGGTGACCTTACACGTCGATCCTGCACCGCCGGAACACTCGGACTCGACATTGCTTGCTGGCCCAATAAAGTACGGCAGCGCATCGTTGAACGGCGTCCATACGGTGGACTGGTCGGTGCCGCCCTGCGTGAACTCCAGCACGCTCCAGAACAGCCCCTTCTCACCGCTTGAACTGGTGAGGCTGGGATCCCAGATGAGTGAATTGTAGTCGCCCCAGCGCTGCAGGACAGGCCCCGGCGTTGGAGTCGCCGAAGGAGACGGCGTGGGAGTCGGACTGATGCTTCCTGTTGGTGTGGGAGTCGGGCAGGTGTTCTGTCCTGTGTAAACTGCCGCGCTGCCTGCGAAGTTTGTCTCAGGAAAGCCGAACATTGCCGGGAATTCGTGCCATGCGAACCAGATCGAAAAGGGGGCGCCGGTGGAGGTAAAGCTGGTTGCGGTGGCGTTGATGTCGAAATCCTGATCGGACGTAATCGCAAATTGTGTCGACTGCCGCCCAGCTTGAGCTGTAACCGAGTATTGGCTGATCGGGAAAAATGTAGCCGTTGCTGTTCGCGGCGCAGACCGGTATGTCGTAGCGCTCCCATGCGCCGGAAACGTCCAGAGCACTGGTTCCCGTAGAGATCGCAAAAATCAAATCACCCGTATGTTTGATCGAATCTAGTATAAGCGTAGTGGCGAGCCACCTCTGGTCAATGGAGTCATAGGCGATCTGCGTGTCAGTAAAATTGACGGGGTCAGGGTTTCCTATCGCGGCACACGACGGCAGGGGATTTCCGTTCGCACCCGGACTGCCGCATCAGAACGCGTAGAGCGATTCGGGCCCGCTCCCTTGGACGGTTCCGGATTTGTCGAAGACCCAGAGCCCCTGATTCAGCATCTCGACATTCTGAGACGGCGAGACATCAGCCGCAACATCGAGCGGCGGAGTTTGGGCCCCGACGTTCGGTGCGGGCGGGTTCTGGCAGGCGGAGACGCTGCCTCCGGCGAACGGCTGCCCGGCGGTAGGAGGGCCGGACGTATCGGGCACAGAAGATTCCGGCCCGACCGGAAACTGCGGGGGAAGCGGAGTGTTCATCGGAGTCGGTGTGATCGCCGGCGAGACGGCCGAAGGTGAAAGTGCCGGCCCTGCCGTTGCTTTCCCAGCAAGGAAATGTGTGCAGCGAAGCATCTCATCTCGGCTGAACGAGAGTCCGGGCGAAGCCTCAAATTGCTGGTAGGTCATACCCTGTCGGCGCGTCAACTCCGCGCCAATGTCGGCACACCGCTGTCGGAAGGCCATCCAGCTAGCTTGAGTCCCACCTTCGGCGGCCCAAAACTGCGGAGGCTCTTCAGAAATGGCGAATCGAGCGATCGCGGCGGTCGCCGCAGCGCTCGGCGACTGCGCGCTGGCGCTCACCCCCATCAGCGCTGCGACCAGAGCGGCGACAATCACGATTGCTCTTATTTTAGAAATTTCATATTCCTCCGTTTGCTTACGAACCGAGTGCTTAATCGCGACACAGCTCGCTGACCGAGAGTTAACTTTATCTACCACGAGTTGACATTCACATCGTGGTGAAAGTCAACTGAGAGTGTTACGAACAGATGTATTTGCAGCTTCTGGGCCGCATTCCGCTCCCAACTGCGCCCATCCCACTCGGCCTCGGAATGAGCTCTCCGTTGTCCTTCCGACCCTGTCTCTCCCTGCAGCGATCTCGGTTCAGGGATGAACTATTCAGCCTTACCGCACCGCCCCATCCGTGCTATCCAATCGCTATGGGCAACAATCACGACAATCGCGGCGGCCATCACGCGACATCGGGCAACGTCCGCTTCCAAATATTAATTTTGACGGAACAAAACTACCCTTGGTGGTACGCCCGTCATTTGACCACAACAGGTGGTATGAATTGCCTTTTCTCTACTCAATCGACCAGTCGAAATCCCTGATAACAACCGCAAAGATTCGGTCCATCAAGCGCCCCTTGCCTGCTCGGCGGCGAAGTATCGCTCGAAGATTGCACGGATCCGATCGCGGCACCGGGTCAGTTCGGCGAGCATTCGTGCTGCGCCATCGGGGCCTTCGAAGCCCATCCGGCGGGCTAGAGGGCGGAGGCCAGCGACAGAGGTCGGGATGGCCCAGGCAGGCTGATCGCTCTCGATGCGGAGGCGATTTTCCAGGCGCGACAGGAATCGGTAGTCGTCTTCGAGAATGGCGGCGTCGGCGGGCGCCAGCAAATGGAGAGTGTCGAGCGCCTCGAGTAAGCCCATCGTGTCGCGCACGCGCAGCTCCAGATGACGATGGCCGTGCGCCAGTGCCATCATCTGCGCGAGGAACTCGACGTCCACCAATCCGCCGTGACCCTGCTTGATGTTGAGCCGGGTCTTGTCCTCGGCGCCGATCTCCATCTCCATTCGGTGGCGCATCGCGGCTATCTCGCCGACCTCGCTCGCCGTCAGTCCGCGGCCGTACACGAATTCCTGGCGCGCCGCTTCGACTTCGCGGCCCAGTTCGCGGTCGCCGGTTATCACGCGCGCGCGTACCAGCGCCTGTCGCTCCCATACTGCAGAACTCTGCCTATGATATTCGCGGAACCCCGCCAGCGACGTGACCAGCGGGCCCGCGTTGCCCGAGGGGCGCAGGCGCAGGTCGAGCTTGTAGGCATAGCCCTCGCGCGTGCGCGATTCGAGGATCGCGATCAGCTTCTGCGTGATTCGCGAGGCGATTTCGCGGCTGCCCGCAGCGACTTCCGCGCGATCGTCATAGACAAAGATCAGATCGAGGTCGGAGTTGTACGACATTTCGCCGGCGCCGAGCCGGCCCATCGCAATCGCGCACAGGCGCATCGTGGCCGGAATCGTGAAACGCGCCTCGGTCTGGATTCGCGCGAGCACCATCGCCTCGTCCAGCACCGTTTCGGCGAGAGTCGTGAGCTCGCGTTCGACGTCGAACAGTTCGAGATTGCCGGCCAGGTCGGCGATTGCGATGCGCAAAAACTCCTGGTGACGAAATGCGCGGAGCGCGTCGAGCTTGCTCTCGAAATCCGGACTCGCCGCGATCAATCCCGCCAGCTCGTCGCGCAGTTCAGCCGGACTGCGCCGCGTCGCCGCGAGGTCGGAACGCACGAGAGTATCGAGCATGTCGGGATGGCGGATGAAGATGGTCGAGAGGTAAGCGCTCGAGGCGAACAGCCGCAGCAGGATGCGCCGGGTCGCGGGATGCTGCTCGAGCAAGGCGAGGAACGAGGTCCGCGCGCCGATCGCAGCGATGAACTCGGCCAGGTTCATCAGTGCCAGGTCGGGATCAGGCAGCCTGCCGATCTCGTCAATCAGCATCGGGCCGAGCCGTTCGAGCAGCTCGCGACGGCGCGGGCTGGTGGGGGCATGCGAGGGTCCTCGAGCCAGCAGCTCGAGATGACGCGCGCTTTCTTCGGCGCGCGCGAAGCCAAGCTCGCGCAGGTAGCGAGTCGAGGAATCCGGATCGAGCGCCGCGTTCCACGCGAGCTCCGCCGCGGAGGAGACCGAACGGGTCGATTCTTCGTCACCGCCGGCGAGAGTCTCGCGAAATTGCAGCTCGACGAGCGCCCGGTGAGATTTCAGCCGCTCGCTGAATTTTTCGAGCGCGCCCGCCCCCTTGCCAAAACCCATTCGTGCCGCAAGCGCGCGTATCCCGTCGTCATCGGCCGGCAGCACGTGGGTCTGCAGGCCGGCGACGATTTGCAGCTTGTGCTCGACGTCGCGCAGGAACAGGTACGCGTCGGAAAGTTCGTGCGCGCGTTTCGACGGCAGGTAGCCGAGTGAGTCGAGCTTCTCGAGCGCGGCGACGGTCTGCTCGACCCGCAGCCGGGGATCGCGCCCGCCGTAAATCAGCGTGAGCGCCTGCACGATGAATTCGAGCTCGCGGATTCCGCCGCGGCCGAGCTTGATATTGCGCTCGATCATCGCGGGCGTTTTCAGTTCCGCCTCGATCTGATGCTTCATCGCGCGCAACTGGCGCAGCGTGTCGAAGTCGAGGTAGCTGCGAAACACAAAGTGATTCAGCTCGGCGCGCAATTGATACCCGATTTCGAGGTCGCCGGCGACGGGCCGCGCACGCAGCAGCGCGGCGCGTTCCCACGGCTCGCCGAGGTTCTCGTAGTAGTTGATCGCGCCTTCAATCGGCGTCACCAGCGGCGCGGAACGGCCGCCCGGCCGAAGCCGCAGATCGATTCGAAAGCATCGCGCCGACAGAATTTCGGTAAACCATTCGCCGAGACGTGCTGCCGCTTCGGAACCGTCCGGCGAACCCGAGGACGCGTGAAGATAAACCAAATCGACGTCCGAGCTGAGGTTAAGTTCGCGCGCGCCGAGCTTGCCCATCGCGAGGATGCAGAATCGCCCGATCGTGCGCGCGCGTTCGCCGAGAAAACGGCTCGCAAGTTCCAGCGCTGTGCGAATGCATTCGTCGGCCAGCTCCGACATCGCGAGCGCCGTTTCGCCGACGCTTAGCCGGTCGAGCAAATCGGCAATCGCCACCCCAACCATCATGCGGCGCATGAAACGCCCGAGTACCGCGGCAGCGCTCTGACGATCTGGCGCATCAATCGTGGCGCGTTCGGTGCGCATCGCGGCGACAAGTCCGTCGATAGTCTGGGCGCGCGCGTCGAGAAAAATTTCCGACCATCCGGGTCCGGCCAAAGACAGCTCGGTCGCAACCAGCTCCGACGAGCCGAGGCAAAAGATCAGGTCCGCGCCGGCGGGGCGATCGCGGAGCACCCCCTTCAGCGCGTCGGCAGAATTCTCGGCGAGCTTGGTCAGAAACGCGAGCGCCAACTGCTCGTCGGGCGCACAATCTTTGACCGCAGCGAGCGCATTCTGCGCCAGGCGATCGTTGCCCAGCCTGTCCTTCAGCCGTTTGGCGAGGACGGCAAGCTGCGGGGATTGCGCGGCTTTGCGTGGCATCTCGTCAACGATAACAGACGCGAGCAGTGCGTGCGCCGCAAAATTGCGATGGCCCCATTCGCGCCGCCGAAGTGGCTCTTACGTGTGTGGAGAATTTTCGCTCGCCGATGTGCCACTGATGGCGCTGGCGATGGTGCTCGACGTCGATGCAATGAAGCTCGACGCGTTCTCCAAGGTCGATGCGTATCTGGAGCGGGTGCGCGAGCGTCCGAGCTGCCGCGAGATCAGCCCGCGCACAAGAGTGGCAGATGCGAGTTCGCGCACCTGACCACGCGATGCGATCAAGTCTGCTGCGCGACAGTCTTTTTCGAGTGATGCGTCTTCGAGGAAGCCCGGTGAGTATGGCATACGCGCGACTTCCTCGAGCGTTTCGGTGCGAAGTCGGTCTTGATTGGCGCGGGGCGAATCGACGGCTCGTCCTCGATGCCGGGGAAGTACTTGTCTTCGTCGCGATGCACCTGCAACGCGGCAAGGAACTCCGCGTAGTAGTTTTTCACCGCGAAGCCGAAATGCGGTCCCTGGTAGTGCTGTACCATCTGGCAATAGTCGCCGCCGTAAATTCCCGCCGCGCGCGCCACTCCACCGGTGCCGTAGTTGTATGCGGTAATCGCCAGCGGCCAATCGCCGAGCGTGTCGTAGTTCGAGCGCAGCAGCTTGGCGGCCGCGAGCGTCTCGCGTTCCGGATTCAGCCGATCGTCGTGATAGCGCGTGATTCTCATGTAGTGCTTGCCGGTGTCGCGCGTGAACTGCCAGATTCCGACCGCGCCCGCGCTCGAGCGCGAAGCGCCGTGGAAGCCCGACTCGACATGCGCGAGCGTCACCAGCTCGGGCGGGAGTCCGGCGTTGCGGAAGATGCGCTCCATCGTCGGCACGTAATAGCGGCTGCGCAACAGCCCGTCGTGGAACTGCTCGCGCAGTCCCTCCTGCACGCGCAAGTTCTGTGCGGCGGCCGCATAGGCGCTCGGCGACTCGCCCTTGAACATGGCCGCGACCTCGCGCTCTTCGTCGTCGGCAGGCGGCCGTGATGCGAGGCGATTCAGAATGTCGGAATACTTGATCTTGAGGTACTCGTTCGCCCAGTCGATATCCGTGCGCATCGGCTGGCCGTCACCGGGAAGATGAAACACATGGTAGATGCGCGACACGTTGTCGCGATCGACCACCACGAAGTCGTGGTCCGAATACTTGGTGAAGACATCTACCCAGAAATCGACGTTGGGCTCGATCGATTTCGGACGCGGGAATGGGAGTTTGGTTTCCGACGAAGCGTTGGGCGGGAACGCGATGCCGAATGCGATCGCGAGCGTGAGCACCACGATTATTTTTACGATTCGGTTCGCTGACAACTTCGTTACGAACAAAAGGCTTCTCCCCGCGCACGAGTCCCCTCTCACGCGGGTCTCCCGGCTGAACGCAGGGAAACAGGCTCTATGAATTAGCTGCCATTGCTCCACTAGTCAATAAATTCTACGCCTAGGCTTAAGGTGAATCTTTGCAATTATCGGTTCAGCTGCCAGACAAATATCTCGGCTTGCGACGCTTCCGTAACGAAACGTTCCCACCGGCACCCTCCGACGACCTGAAGACTCGCACAGGGAGCGGCTTGACAGGGTCGTTGCCTTTATGTAAATGAGAATCATTCTCAATCTCAGGAGCGTTGGCCCGTGACTGTTAAAACTTCATCCACTATCTCCACGACTGCGATCGTTTCCCTAGCGCTACTCGCCTTATTCGTTGCGCCTTGGGCGCGCGCGGCTGATGACTCCTCACAACTCCGCTTTCACGCCGGCGCCGTCGAGCCCGCGAGCCTGACCCTGCCTGCCAACACACCGATCAAATTGCAGGTCACCAACTCCGGCGACGCGGCGGTCGAGTTCGAAAGCTTCGAGTTGCATCGCGAGCGCGTCGTGCAACCGGGCCAGACGATCACGGTCTATCTGCCGGCACTCCCGCCGGGCACGTACCCGTTCTTCGACGACTTCAGTCACGGCGCGGTCAAGGGCGAGATTGTCTCGCGCTGATGCTCCAACGGCTCGCGCTTTCGGCGTGATCCTTTGGTCGGCAGCAATCGCAATCGTAGCGGCCCAGTTTGTGCGCCTTGATCGTTCGAATCCCAACGTGAACGGGGACCTGTCAGCGCCGCCGGTCGTCAAAGATGCCATTGAGCGCTCCTGTTACGATTGTCACTCGAACCAAACGCGATGGCCTTGGTACAGCGCCGTGGCGCCTTTCTCATGGTGGATTCATTACGAGGTCGGCGAAGGGCGGAGGCGGCTGAACTTCTCTTCATGGACCGACTACACCTCCGATCCGGGCACCGAGGATCAAAAGCTCGACGAGGTCGCGCGTCTTATTGCGAGCGATGCGATGCCTCCCTGGTACTACCGCGCGATGCATCCGGGGGCGCGTCTGACGCAAGTCGAGCGTGCCGCCATCACGCGATGGATCGTCGACGAGAAATCCTCGCACGCGGCGTCGGCTGGCGGCGGATCTGAGCGGGGCGCGCCATGAGCATCCGCGCGATCATCCTCGCCGCGGCGCTTTTGCTGATCGCCGCGAATGCGTCCGCGCAAGTCGATCCCTTCGAGTTCGAGGTGTACCCGTATCAGACCGAAGGCAAGGGAATGGTCGAGCTGGAATCGCTCAACAGCTTCGTCCCGAGCGGTCACAATCACGGCTACGACGGCACTTCGGCCGGCGATATCCCAAGCCAGGCGCTGTATCGCACGGCGTTCGAGCTCACTTACGGCTTCACGGACCACGTCGAGGCCGCCGCGTACCTGAATCTCGCGCACCCTAACGCCGAGTCGTTTCAATACGCGGGCTCGAAGTTTCGGGTGAGGGGCAGTCTGTTCGAGCAAGGCGAGTTGCCGGTCGATTTGGGCTGGTACGTCGAGCTGGAATGGCATCGGACGCCGCAATTCGACGACAACCAGCTCGAGCTCGAGCTGAAACCGATTATCGAGAAGGACTTCCGCAAGTTCGAAATCTTGCTCAATCCCATTTTCGAAAAGGGCGTCTTCGTCGGACCCAACAAGAACAAGGGATTCGAGTTCGGCTACGCCGCGGGCGTTTACTACGACTACCTGCGCGAAATTTCGCCGGGCCTCGAGTTCTACGGCGCGCTCGGCCTGATCGACGACAACGATCCATTGCACGCGCAGCAGCACTACATCTTCCCGGTACTCAAGGGCGAATTGCCGCGCGGGATCGAGTACAACTTCGGTCCCGGCATCGGCCTCACGCGCGGATCGGACCGGGTGCTAGTTAAATTTAATCTTGAGCTCGAGCGCTTTATTGGCTCTCTGTTCTAGGCTTTGCGCGCGAACTCGCCGGTTGCGCGGACGAGCTCCTCGGTGATGCTCGCATTCGTCGCGTCGTGGCCGGCGTCGTCAACGATCACCAGCTTTGCTCGAGGCCACGCACGCTTGAGGTCCCACGCCCAGCTGATCGGCGCCTGCAGATCAAAGCGTCCATTCACCATGACGCCGGGGATGTCCGCGATCGCGCGCGCGTCGCGCAGCAGGCTTCCGTCCTCGAGCCACGCGTAGTGGCGGACGTAATGAGTCACGATGCGCGCAAACGCGAGCGCAAAATTGGGATCTCTAAACCGTGGCGACAACCCATGCGCAGCCGGCCACGCAGGCGTCGCAGACTCCCATGTACACCACGCCAGTGCGGCTTGCTGGCGAATCGATGCGTCGGGATCACATAGCAGTCGGCAGAATGCCTCGACGATGTCGCCATCGCGCAGCGCGGCCGGCACCGCGTCGCGCAGACGTTCCCACTGCTCGGGAAACAGAATCGACACGCCGCCGCGGAACAGCCAGTCGAACTCCTTGTGGCGTCCGGTCGTGACCCCAAACAAAATGATCTCTGTGACACGATTCGGGTACCTTTCCGCGTAGGCGAGCGCCAGCGTGCTGCCCCACGATCCGCCGAGCACCAACCATCGCTCGATGCCCAGGTGCTGACGCAAGCGTTCGATATCCGCGACGAGGTTCGTCGTGTGGTTGCTCGCGAGATCCGTGTCGGGCGCGCTCGCATGCGGCGTGCTGCGTCCGCAATTGCGCTGATCGAACAGCACCACGCGATACGCGCTCGGCTCGAACAGCCTGCGATGCCACGGCGTGCATCCCGATCCGGGGCCACCATGCAGCACGACGGCCGGCTTGCCGCGCGGATTGCCGCACGTCTCCCAGTACACGCGATTGCCGTCACCGACGTCCAGCGTGCCGTGCTGGTAAGGTTCGATCGCCCTGTATAAGTGTGCCATGCGTGATTGCCTGCTTTTCTTACTTTCGCATCAAGCAGGACATCTGCAAAACGCCGGACTCACCCTCTTGACCCAATGGCCATTTGCTGAGTATATACTCACTGAGTTGAGACTCAGTAATGATAAAGCAGTCGATACACGCAGCGACACGGCGGGAGCAGAAAGTGGTGACGCGAGACCGGTTGGTCAACGCGGCCATGGCGTTGTTCGCCCGCAAGGGTATCGTGAATACGAAGACCGCCGACATCGCCAGGTCGATTCGCATGTCGCACGGCGTCGTCTTCCTGCACTTTCCCAAGCGCGATGACCTCGTGATCGCGGTGATCGACGAGTTCGGGCGCCGGCTGGCGGCTGAGTTCCGGCAGGCTTTCGAGCATGACCTTGGACTGCGCGCCGTCCTGCAGGCGCATCTGCGCGTGCTGGAGGAGCTCGAGCCCTTCTACGCGCGGCTGGTGACCGAGGCTCCCATGCTGCCGCCCAAAGTGCGCAGCACCCTGATGATGCTGCACGCCGCCGTGTCCTATGAGCTGTTCGCAGCGCTGGAACGCGAACGCAAAGCGGGCCGCGCGCGCAAGATTCCGCGGCCGCTGCTGTTCAACACGTGGATCGGACTGGTGCATCACTATCTGGTCAATCGTGACGTGTTCGCCACCGGGGACTCCGTGATCGCAGAACAGGGAGAAACCCTGGTGAATCATTTTATGACTCTCGTGAAGCCGTAAAACTCGTGAAGCCGCAAAAGGAGATAAGACGATGGCTGAAAAATGTCCCGCTTGTGGTTCA
Source organism: Binatus sp. (SeqCode) (assembly GCF_035272065.1). Taxonomy (GTDB): domain Bacteria; phylum Desulfobacterota; class Binatia; order Binatales; family Binataceae; genus Binatus. The sequence goes on along the minus strand of NZ_DATEQZ010000105.1, from coordinate 6,444 downwards.
TGCGGAATGCCGATGGAGAAACCCGAAGACTTCGCGCGCGGCGACGTGTCGCGCCCCTACTGCCGCTATTGCACCGACGCGCGCGGCGAGTTGCTGTCCTACGAGCAGGTGCTCGAGACCAACGCCCGCTTCTACGTCGAGTCGCAGGGCGTCACGCCCGCCGCGGCAAGCGCGATGGCGCGCGCGATGCTGGCGGATATGCCCGCGTGGCGCGGCCGACACTAAGACTTTAACAGAACGAAGGACCAAACTTATCAGAAGGAGAGAGAGTTATGTTCGATCACATCCAGTTGAAGGTGAAGGACCTCAAAGCCAGCAAGCGCTTCTACACCGCCGCACTCGCGCCGCTCGGGTTCAGCGTGCAGTACGAGGGCGACGGAGTGCTAGGCTTCGGCCCCAAGGACGCGCCGGCCTTGTGGCTGGCCGAGGGCGAATCGCGCGGGCCTGTGCACATCGCATTCGTCGCCAACGACCGCGCGGCCGTGAGATCGTTTTACTCTGCCGCTCTGCCGGCTGGCGGCAAGGACAATGGCAAGCCCGGTCTCAGGCCCGACTATGCTGCCAACTACTACGGCGGGTTCGTGAAGGATCCCGACGGCAACAACATCGAAGCCGTCTGCCACAAGGAAGAATAGCCAGCTATGGGACTGCCTTGATAGGTCTCTTCGATCAAGGCAGTCCCTCAATTGATTTCAAGGTGAGTCCTATGAATCTGGAAGGTAGATGTTCATGCGGAGCTATCCGCTACAAGCTGACCAACAGCCCGCTCATCGTTCATGCGTGTCACTGCCGCGATTGCCAGCGCATCACCGGCAGCGGCTTTGTGATCAATATCTGGATCGAGAAACGATTCGTCGAAAGGACCGGCGCGACGCCGAAGTCAGTCGTTCTAAAAGGCGGCACCGGCAAGGATCACGAGGCGTTCTTCTGCGACCAGTGCGGCACCTACGTCTGGAGCCGCTATCAGGTTGCGCCCGGCCCCGACGCATTGTTCGTCCGCGCTGGGACGCTCGATAATCCGGACGCAGTCCAGCCCGACGTTCACATCTTCACGCGGAGCAAGCTGCCGTGGCTGAGGCTTCCCGAAGGTGCGACGGCGTTCGATACGGCCTACAAGATCGACGACGTCTGGCCGGCCGCGAGCAAGGAGCGCCTGCGCCGCAACGCAGCCGCCCAGACCTAATCAGTTAGCGACAACGTCAGTTCGAACTGTAGCTGTTGTCCAACTCTCCAGACGTGCTGTAGTGGTTATCCAGCTCCGAAGAAGAGCTGTAGTGCGTATCCAGCCCCTGACGATTCTGATCCAACACCCCGGGCGGAAAGCGATCAGACGAAGACGACAGCTGGCTCTGTTCCTTAAATCGATCCGACTCGGGCCATCTACCGGATGAACTGCCGGAGGAATCGCCGAACCTGTTCGACGACTCGCCGTTGCCAAACGGTGACGCAGGCCAGCGCGATTCCGACCCCGATCCGCTTGATGACGCGCCTGCACGCGCTTCGAAATCCTGACCCAACCCAGACCCCGACGCGGCCCCGGCCCTCTCATCGAAACTCCCGCCCAATGAGCTGGCGCCCCACGTCCTCGATCCTCCGCCGAGATCGTCGGTGCTGTTGCTGACGGAGGAGCCAATGCTGGTGCCCATAGAGGTGGCGCCGCCGCTCGCGACTCCCACCGTCGTCGCATACTCGCCCATCGTTTGCGCGTCAGCATGCGACGCGAACAGTGCGAGCACCGCAATCATTGCGGCCGGTACAATCAGCTTGATGAGTCTCATGGCGTTCGACCTCCCCTGAGCCTACTGCCAGTAACGTTAGATACTGTAATCGTAGCGTCAAGTATGAGGCAATAACCCCCCTAACGCGGTGCTGTGCGGGCGCCCGTGCTTGTGACCCATCAATCCCTGCGGTTAGTCTGGAATGGATACTCAAAAGAAGACCGTGGATGAGATTGAAATCAGCCCCCTGACCGGCCCGCTCGACGCACGCGTGGTGCTGCCCGGCTCCAAGAGCATCACCAATCGCGCTATGGTGCTGGCCGCGCTGGCGCAAGGCCGCTCGGTCCTCGACTCGGTTCTGCTCAGCGACGACACGCGTTACATGAGCGAGGCGCTGCGGGTGATGGGCTTTAGCGTCGAGATTGACGAGGCGGCGCGCAGAATCACGGTCAGCGGGCGCGGCGGGACGATCCCGGCGCATGGCGGCGACATCTTCGTCGGCGGCGCCGGCACCGTGATGCGATTCCTCGTCGCGATGGTCACGCTCGGCGAGGGACGTTTCCGCATCGACGGCAATCAGCGGATGCGTCAGCGTCCGATCGGGCCGCAACTCGACGCGATGCAGCGTCTGGGCGCTAGCGTTTACAGCGAGCGCAACAACAATTGTCCGCCAGTGATAGTCGACGCGTCGCGCGCACGCTTCGAGGGCGGCGAAACCTCGATCGACGCACGCGTGTCGTCGCAATTCGTCTCCGCGATGCTGATGCCGGCGCCGATCTGGAAAGCCGGCCTCAAGCTGCGGGTGATCGGCGACACCGCACGGCCGTTCATCGACATGACGCTGCGGCTGATGGAGGCCTGGGGCGCGCAGAGCTCGGCCGAAGGCGACATGATTGTTGTTCCCGGAGGTCAGTGGTATCGCGCGCAGCGTTTCGTCATCGAGCCGGACGCGTCGAGCGCGAGCTATTTTGCGGCCGCCGCCGCTCTGGTTGGCGGGACGGTGCGAATCGAGGGCCTGACCTCGAGCTCGGTGCAGGGCGACCTCGGTTTTCTTGGCGTGCTGCAGCAAATGGGTGCGCGCGTCGTGTGGCATCCCGATCACGTCGAGGTCGCGGGAACCGGGCGGCTCACCGGCGTCGAGGTCGCGATGAATTCGATGCCGGACATGGTGGCGACGCTGGCCGCGATTGCTCCGTTCGCGTCGACGCCGACCAAGATCCGCAACGTCGCGTTCATCCGGCATCACGAAAGCGATCGCATCCGCGCACTCGCGACTGAACTGCGACGGCTCGGCGCGACTGTCGTCGAGAACGGCGATGGGCTCGAGATTATGCCGTCCACTATGCATCCCGCTGCCGTCGAGACTTACGACGATCATCGAATCGCCATGAGTTTCGCGGTAGCGGGGCTGAAACTCGGCGGCGTGAAGATCAAGGATCCCGTATGCGTCGCGAAGACGTTCCCGGACTTTTTCGATCGCCTCGCTGCGCTCAGTTGAAGACATATCCTGAACGGTTCGTTCTTGGGTTCATAAAGCTTTTCGGCACGCCATTGTGTATCGCGGCACTTCTCGCCGCGATGGTTGCGATCACACGAGCGCGCGAAGGCAATTGGGAGCAGGCGGCGCTGGCTGCGTCGATCGCGATAGCGTGCGGAGGAGCAGGCTTCGGCGCGATCTGGTGGGTGCGATACCACGCGCGCGCGGTCGATCCTTCCGAGGGTTTGCGGGCGGCGAATCCCGGCGCGCCGTGGATGTGGCGCGAGGACTGGGCCGCAGGCGAGGTCCGCACCTCGGCGCAGCGCGACGCGAATCGACTGACGGTCATCGCAATCGCGTGGTGCGTGGCGACGTTTCCGATCTTGTTCATCGCGCCGCATCGCGCGCTCCGAAGCGCCGACTACTTCTCGCTGCCATCTTTGATATTCCCGCTGATTGGCGTCGTCATGCTGATGTGGGCGATGCGAATGCGGCGGCGGCTGCGCCAATACGGCGAGTCGCGATTCGTGATGGCGGCGGTGCCGGGGCAAATCGGCGGTTCGCTGACCGGGTCGGTTCATGTCGACAAGCCTCCGCCGGCCGGGCAACAAGTCGCGCTCGAACTCGAGTGCATCAATCGCACGACGCGCGGAAACTGGCACAGTCTCACGACCTGGGACTGGATTCTGTGGCGCACTGACCAGACTTCGATCAGCGATTCGATGGGAGCGATTCCGGTCGCGTTCATGATTGCGCCGGATTGCCGGCCGACCGACGATCCGAATCCAGCCAGCCGGATCGTCTGGCGTCTGAGTGCGAGAGCAGATGGGTACCGCGCAGAATTCGAAGTGCCGGTGTTCAAAACAGTGGTTTGATGCCATCGCCGCCGGTGCAATACTTTTTTTCCACGGAGAATTGCAATGCCTCAGCAAGGTGTAATCGGGCTGATCGGCGGCATGAGTTGGGAGAGCTCGGCCGAGTACTATCGGATTATCAATCAGGCGATCCGAAAGCGGCTGGGCGGGTCGCACTCAGCGCGATGCCTCATGTGGTCGTTCGACTTCGGCGAAATCGAGGCGTTGCAGCACGCCGGGCGGTGGGACGATGCGACGCGCCTGATGATCGAGGCGGCGCAGCGTCTGGAGCGGGGCGGCGCCGATTTCTTTCTGCTCTGTACCAACACGATGCATCGCATGGCCGACCAGGTTGCGGCCGCGGTCCGTATTCCGTTGCTGCATATCGCTGATCCCACGGCCGAGCGCATCCGGGTGGCGGGCATCGAGCGGGTCGGGCTGTTGGGGACGGCATTCACAATGGAGCATGACTTCTACAAAGGGCGCCTCCAGCGCCAATTCGGGCTGGACGTCGTCGTGCCGGAGGCGGACGATCGCGCGCTGGTCCATCGCGTCATTTACCACGAATTGGTGCAGAGTCGGATCGAACCTAGCTCGCGCGCCGCTTTTGCAGCGGTAATTACCCGCCTGGTCGAGCGCGGCGCCGACGCCATAATCCTGGGCTGCACGGAAATCATGCTGCTGGTTAGACCCGAGGACAGTCCGGTGCCGTTGTTCGATACTACACGGCTCCATGCGGAAGCGGCCGTGGACCGCGCGCTGGCAGGTAATTCCGAGCCGGCGCCCAAATAGATGCGTCCGCGGGATGTGCACTACTCACGCTTCCCCGATAGCTTCGCGGATTGAGCGGTGGAAATGTTCTAGTGCGTTTTCGTAGCGGCCGTACATCACTTTTCTGAGCGCGCCCGACTCGAAACCGTGCTGAATGCCCTCGCCCAGAGTGAAATCCTGATCGACGACGCCGTGCAGGAGATCCATCGTGCGCGACCATTTCGGCGACGGCTCGGGCGCGAGGATGCTGATCGTCGCGACGCTCTCGCCGACGTGCGCGCCGGCCGGGAAGATGCGGTAGACCTCGGCGTGATCGGATTGCATCACGAGGATCGTGTTGGGAAACAGGTTCATCAGGATGGTCGTGTGCGGAATCAGATCCCACTTCTCTTCGGGCAAGTCGCGCAGCTTCTCGATTGATTTGCGCACCCCGATGTAGCGCGTGTTGCGGCCGAACGCGTCGAACATCGCAAGATTCTTGAAGAACAGCGGGGCGACGTTCTGCGCATGCAGGACCTTGATGTGGTACGCCTCCCAGAATGTGTCGCTGACCAGCTTCCAGTTCATCCGGCGGCGGACCACGCGCGTTTCCTGATGCGCCATCGAGCCGATGCCGTACGATTCGATGTCTTCGCCGAGCCCGGCGAGCATCGCGTCGATGTCGATCGGCTCACCGGGCGTGGGAATGACGAAGATGAGTCCGTACTTCTCGGCAACCGGCAATGCGACGAGGCCGGTCGCGGCGCGATCGAGTCCTTCGAATCCGTAGTCGTCGGGAATCGCGACGAGGCGCCCGTCGGTGTCGTAGCTCCATGCGTGATAGGGGCATGAAAACAGCTTCGCAGCGTTGCCGCATCCGGCGACGAGTTTCGCGCCGCGATGGCGGCAGACATTGACGAAGGCGCGCACTTCGCCGGAAGCGTTGCGGGCGACAAGGATCGGCACCGGCGCGAGATCCTCGGTGAGGTAGTCGCCGGGATTGGGAATCTGCGAGCTGAAGCCGGCGACGATCGGATGATGGCGGAACAGAACCTCGCGCTCGCGGGCGGCGCGCTGCGGCGAGGTGTACGCGGAGGTGTCGTTGCGCGTGAACCGCTCGGCCATCGGCGGCGTCCCGCGATCGATTGCGCCGAAGATCTGGTGGATGAGAGTGACCTGGTTTGAGTGCTTCATTACGGGAGTCGAGATGCGCAGATCATCGGCAGAATTGATACCATATGATGTGGTTCAGGGGCGGATGCACCACCAAGGGTAGTTTCGTTCCGTCAAAATTGGTTTTTCGGACCAATAGTCCGGTGACTTCAGCGGAATGGAGTGAAGAGTTGACCTGAGAGTTGTCCATAGCCGATGTCATAGCACGCTTGGCGCGCGAGCGTCAGGCTGAACAGTTCATCCCCTGAACTGTGGGGATGGATTCGCGGGCGGGTTTAGATTCTGCATGAAGCCGCAACCCTCACCTACCGGCCGCGATGCGGCCGGCCGCCTCTCCCGTAGAAATAACGGGCGAGGTATTTGGAGGCCGCAGCGGCTGGAGCGGAACGAGCGATAAATCGGATTTGGAATTAGCGCGCGGTGGTCTTCAGGGTGGCGGCTTCTACTCTTGCGCGGGCTAGTTGTAGCGCTT
>NZ_DATEQZ010000104.1:0-8497 GCF_035272065.1 Binatus sp. (SeqCode) | reverse complement strand
TCGGCTACTGAAACTCCGAAAGCATTGGAAAGTCCTCGGTGATAAGGCCGAACGCGCGACCGACAAAGGGCGGACAGGCTGTTAGCGCGGCTTCGGCCATTGTTACTTCGGCGGCGCGGCAAGGACTGGACCTGGAATCATTTCCGAGGCTTGCGGAAGTCCGGCTTGCGCCGCTCCAAGAAAGCGTTGCGGCCTTCCATTGCTTCATCGGTACCGTAGTAGAGTGCCAGCGCGGTGCCGCCCAGGGCACCGATTCCCTTGATATGGTCGGTCTCCGCGGCAAACGAGGCTTTTGCGATCTTGATCGCGGTGGGGCTCATCGCGAGAATCTCGCGCGCCCACGCCCGGGCTTCGTCCATCAGCTGCGTTGCCGGAACGACCTTGTTGACCAGTCTCATCTCGAGCGCTTCCTGGGCGGAGTACTGACGGCACAGGTACCAAATCTCACGCGCCTTTTTCTCACCCACCACGCGCGTCAGGTAGGCGGTTCCGAAGCCAGGGTCGACGCTGCCCACTCGCGGGCCGACCTGTCCGAACTTGGCCGTCTCGGCGGCGATTGTCAGATCGCAGATCACGTGAAGCACGTGTCCGCCGCCGATCGCATATCCGTTGACTGCCGCTATCACGGGTTTGGGAATGTCCCGGATGATCGAGTGCAATTCATCGACGTTCATCCCGCCCTGGTAGCCTCCCTTGCTCCGTGCCGACTGGTCGCCACCGGAACAAAAGGCGCGCTCTCCGGCTCCGGTAAGGATGACGGCACCGACGGAGCGGTCGTGGGCCGCATCCCTGAAGGCTTCGACCATTTCCCTCACGGTCTCGCCTCGAAATGCGTTCATCACCTCAGGTCGGTTGATCGTGATCGTGGCTATGCCATCCCGCTTCTCATAAATGATATCGGTGAAATCCATCGTTCTCTCCCTGCGTGATCTCATGAGATCGTCGTCAGTCCAAAGACCGATTATGATAGCATCGTGGCAGCCGAACCCAACGCCAAATTGCGCAAAGAGGAACGCCATCATCAAGATCGTTTATGTCCTGTCGCGCCGCGATGATATCGCGCCGAAGGCCTTCTACGAAATATTGGCTGAATTCCAATGGGTCACGGGTGCGGGGTCATGCAACCTGCGCGATCCGCGCGCGCAAATATGTTTAGAGCCATCTGATCGACACGCCGCTTCAACCGCGGCATGCAGGAGTCGCGCGGCATGATGGAACCGGCCGCCGGCATCACCGAGGTCTGGTGGGCCTCGATGAAACAAGATGCAGGCCGGTTCCGCGACGCCCGAAGGCCGACGCGTCGGACCCACGCCGGTGGAAGACGATGGCGCTTCTGGAGATGTCCCGCTCACGATGTTTCTGACCGGGGAGCAGGTGATCTTCGATCACACTTGAGAGGGGATCAGGGCCGGGTGCGTGGCGGCGCTCTATGGCCGCGCGCCGTTTCCCCAGCCGATCGCGTTGCGCAGCAGCATCTCGAACTCCGCGGTCTCCCATGAACCGCGGAAAACCTGCGGAGTTTGGCCGGCAGGCTCGACGCTCGAATCCACAAACGGCTGGACGTTACTTATCGGCGAATGGCAGTGGCCCAGTGCGACATAGGTAACCGCGCCGGCGCCGACCTCGCGTGTGTAGCCGAGCACGCGCGTCTTGCCATCGGGCATGACCGAGCTGTCTCTTTCGTAAACGAAACCGAATCCTCTGGGCGAGGGGTCCGTAGCGAGTTCGGTCGTGAGCAGCGTCTGGCACGCCGACGGGTCCTGAAGCTCGATTAGATAGAGCTCGTCCATCACGTCGAAGGAGGCCGGCAGTCCTCTGGTGATAAAGTGCCCGCGATCCGCGACCTCGACGCGGAACTTGCGCAGCGGCGGATGATTCAGAAAAAAACAGCCGAGCGTTTCGTGATAGCGGCCCTTGACCATTTTCCGGATGTAGCGCTGGTCGCCGACCGGCACCGCTTTTCCGCCGCTGGTCCCGTGCAGCGCAAGCCATCGCCCGCCCGACCTGAGGAAGTTGCGAATAGACTCATCCTGCTCGTCATTCGGAAACGGGCCGGCGACATAGGTGATTAAAAAATGGCTGCCGGGCAGCCACTTCGCGACGTCGGCAAAATCGTTGCCGCAAGTCGTGAGCACCTGAGAATTCTCTTGCAGCAGGCCGAGCAGGCGCAGCCGCGCGTAATCCATGTCATGGCCGGCGAACGAACCGGGAGGAAATCCCCCGGTGATAAGATGGACTCGAATCGGTTTTGACATCTTGCGCTCCGTGGTCTAGCGAAGAGACTCGGTGTTTCTCGCAATTGAGTCTTCAGTGGGAACACCTTCAAGAAACCTAAGTTCCAAACCGGCGGCGATTCCGCCAGAAGTAGGGAATCAGAATCGCCGGCGAAACAAACGAGCTCAGGTTGATAAGCATCTCCAAAATCATACCGGCGTCGAGGGACGCGTACTTGCCGTGTTCCAGATTGTAGAGCGTGTCCATGCAACCAAGGTCGACCGAGGCGCCGCTCGCAACTAACGCCCACAAGACGGCCTGCGGGCGTCGGCGCGCGCAATTGATCGCACACCAGGCCGATGCGAACGCCAGCCATGCATCGGCTGCCGGGAACGCGCGTTCAAAGTCGAGGTAGGCGGCGTCGCTGCTCGTCTGCACGACCCCGGTTGTGAAGAAGAGGATCCAGTAAGTAGCGCTCCATGCGACGGTGAGCCAGAGCCACGCGATCACCACGGTCAGCCCCGCGGGCGCCTCTTCCCCTGTGGTTGCTAGAAGTTCCAATGCGTCGAAAAGTCTGGAGTCTCTGGATTCACCGACGCAATATCGCCGGCACGCCTATGCCCGTGCGGTCAATTCTTCTTGCGCCAGTGGTTGACATCAGAGCGCATGGCGTTGCTGTGAGGCAACCTCTCCGGCAATCTGACCACCCTTATTCGACGATATCTTTCTTGAGGCTCTGGACGGATGCCACTACGTCGCGCTGTGCGGACTCCGGCACCTTGAACTTCGCCAGGGTCGCAGCCGCGTGTCCGAGGAACACGTTTCAGTCGCTCTCGCTGATCTTCATGCCACGGTGGGCCCGCTGCCACCCAACCTTCGGATCCGGGTTTTCGGCAGCGACAGCGGTGTCGCTGCGGGTCCTCTGATTGGGCAACAATCGCAGAGAGGGTTTTCCACGTATCCCACTTATTTGTGATTCGCTGCGAAGCCGACTAGACAGGAATCCGGCCCGATCGATCTTGCTCGGAGGGAGGACGCACCATGCCGCAGAATCGCGAGGCGGAGCCCAAGTACAAGGTCACCATCGAAAAGAATCTGGCGATGCGCACGCGCGACGGTGTCACGCTCCTTGCTGACGTGTACCGGCCCGACGCGTCCGGAAGATTTCCGGTCCTGGTGATGCGCACGCCATACGACAAGAGCCAGCAGATGGCGATGACCGAGCGTGATTATTTTCCTCCGCGGGGCTATGTGCTGATCGTGCAGGACACGCGCGGACGCTTCAGCTCCGAGGGTGAGTTCGCGCCGTTCGTCAACGAAGCGCGCGATGGGTACGACGCCATCGAATGGGCCGCGTCGTTGCCATGGTCAAACGGCAAGGTTGGCGCAGTCGGTCAGTCGTATCTGGCACTCGTGCAGTATTATGCGGCAACGCTAGGGCCGCCGCATCTGGTCGCGATGTGCCCAGTGTCGGGTCCGGTCACCTACTACGAAAACTGCATCTATCGGCGCGGGGTGTTCGAGCTAGGATGGATGCTTGCCTACTTTTCGTTCATGGCGCGCAACACGCTTGAGCGGAAGGGTATCTACCAAGAGTATAAGGACCAGCTCGATAGCTACCTGTCGCATCCGGAGCTACCCCTCTCGCCGTGCAACAACGAGGCATATCGGCATCTGCCGATTACCGATTGGGGCGAACGCCTGAAAGCTGGAGCGCCTCACTTTGCCGACTATCTCCACCACTGGAGAGATGGGGCGTTCTGGACGGCAACTGACATTCGCCCGCTAGTGCATAATGTGACCGTGCCGATGATGCATACCGGATCGTGGTACGACGCCTTCCAGTTCGACACGCTCACGATGTACACCCAGATGCACCGAGACGCGCGCAGCGACAAGGCCCGCCGCGGACAGCGGCTGATCATGGGACCATGGGCGCATTTGTTGCCCTACTCGGTGCCCACGTCACGCGGCACCGGCGATATCGACTTCGGCCCGGAGGCGCAAGTCGAATTGCTCGCCGACCAGGAGCGATTCCTGCGTCATTGGTTCGAAGGCAGGGAAGACGAAATTCTTGAGGAGCCGCCAGTCAGAATTTTCGTGATGGGGGACAATCGATGGCGCGACGAGCGCGAATGGCCGCTCGCGCGCGCTCAGTACGTGAAGATGTACCTGCGTGGCCGCGGTCGTGCGAACAGTCTACGCGGCGATGGCGCACTGAAATTCGAAGCACCCGCCGACGAGCCGGCGGATCAGTACACCTATGATCCTGACAATCCAGTACCCACGCGCGGCGGCACAACTCTCGGCCTCGCATCTGGAGTATTCGATCAGCGCGATGTCGAAGAGCGGGATGACGTGCTGGTCTTTACTGGCGACGTTCTCCCTCAGGACCTCGAAGTCACCGGGCCGATCACGATGAAGCTCCATGCGAGTTCATCGGCGCGCGACACTGATTTCACGGCGAAGCTAGTTGATGTTAGGTCCGACGGTTACGCGCAAAACATCGCGGAAGGAATTGTTCGAGCGCGCTTCCGCGAATCGGCGTCCAAGCCGACATTGATAGCTCCCGACAAAGTTTACGAATACGGAATCGATCTCTGGGCAACAAGCCACGTCTTCAAAGCGGGACATCGGCTTCGGCTCGAAGTTTCGTCCAGTAATTTCCCCCGCTACGATCGCAATCAAAACACCGGGAGTGATCTGTTCGTCGATCGCGAGCTCAAAACCGCGCGCCAGACGGTTCACCATTCGGGCCCCTACGCATCGCACATTGTTCTTCCGGTGATCCCGCGATGAAAGCCGCCTTCGACTACAGCCGAGTTCCCGACATCGTGAAATGCGAGAACGCTCCCGATCTGGTCCGCCATCTACAACGAGTTTCCTGGCGTTGGCACAGTTTCGCCGCTCCGTTTGATGTCTCGCATTCCGGAAGGGCCTGTCGCTTCTCAAAACTTCGTCCGGCCCGATTTCCTTGGTAACCACCGCATCACGGCGCACAATGAGCGACAAAAGCAGTTTCGAGGTGGTCATAATCGGCGGCGGAATCGCCGGAGCATCAGTCGCGTACTTTCTTGCCGAGCGTGGCATAACCGATCTGGTGATTCTCGAACGCGAGAGTCAGCCCGGCTATCACTCGACCGGGCGCAGCGCGGCGACGCTGGTCGAGTTCGATCCCAATCCGACCGTGCAACGCCTGAAGGCGATCGGCGGAAGCTTTCTGCGCAATCCGCCGGCAGGGTTCGCAGAAAACCCGCTTGTTCAGCATTCTCAGGTGATGTTCGTGTTCCGCGATTCGATGCTGCATGAGCTGCGCGGAGCGATCGCCCGTCTCGGCAACGATGGCGTCTCCTTCGAGGTGCTTTCGCAGGCGCAGGCCGTCGCCCGCGTTCCGGTTCTGGAACTGGATGAGTCGGATCGCGCGATTCTTCTCACCGACGATGGGCGCATCGATGTTCACGAGTTGTTGTCGAGCTATCTGCGCCACCCGCGGCGACGCGCGCAGCTTCGCACCAACTGCGAAGTCTGGAGTGTGATTATCGAGGGTGGCCGATGCCGTGGCGTCATTACCAACTCTGGCGAAGTCCACGCACGCTGGGTGGTCGATGCGGCGGGAGCATGGGCCGGCGAGATAGCAAGCTCGGCGGGCGCTGCGCCAATCGTGCTCGAGCCACGCCGCCGGACTATTGTCACGTTCGAGCCGCCCGAGCAGATCGATGTCAGCAGATGGCCGTTTGTGATCAGCGAGCTGGATCAGCTCTACTTCGCGCCGGAGTCGGGAGGTCTGTTACTTAGCCCGATGGACCAGGAACCGATGCGCCCGTGCGATGCGCAACCCGACGATGTGGTAATCGCGGGCGCGATCGAGCGGCTTCGCAGGTTCGCGCCGCGCCTGGTGCCGCGGTCGCTGAAACGCAAATGGTCTGGACTGCGCACGTTCTCGCCCGACTCGGTTCCGGTGGTCGGCGAGGATCCACTTGTGCGTGGCTTCTTCTGGCTCGCTGGACAGCAAGGTTTTGGAATCGAGAGCAGCCCCGCGCTGGGGCAAATCGCGGCAGATCTCATCGCGCGTGGAAGCACCGGCATTTTCGATTCTCGCGCACTCTCACCGGCGCGTTTCTCAGCCCTCTGAGAGTTACCCGGCAATGAGACGCGTGCGCGAGGCCGCTGCGATCCCGCCGGCGGCATCAACGCTCCCGACGTGCGTATCGAGATGATCGTTTCCTCGATCCCTCCGAGCTCGATTGCCTTTATCCTCTGTGCCGTCGATGATTCCGAACGGCGGGTCTCTACCATCACGGAACGATGGGACGGAGATCAATAGGGCGGCGCGCGGATATGTCGAGGAGATGGCGCCGCTTCGACAAGCGCTGCTCGAGAGTGACGTCTCCGAGCACGGCGACGCGCGCTACCTGATCTATCGCGACATCCGCGCCGGTCGCGGGTTCGACGGTCGAGAACGACCATGCGCAGGTTCCCATGTGCTGCGTGCTGCTGCCCGCAGCCACTTGTGACCCCGGTTGGCACCGCCCTGCGAGGTGGGGCGGAGAATTCGCCCACTCCGCGAGGGCCGCCGTAAGGTGGAAGTTATGGCGGCCAAGCGTGACGGCGCACTCCGCGAGCCGACGGACTTCGGCAGGAGTGATCACACCTGATAATAGTGATCACACCTGCAGGCGCTGACGCCACGTGGAGGCCGGGCTCGCCAGCGCCTCCTCTTTGCACACTCTGTCGCCCAGCTTTCGAATCGAATTCGGGCGGGTCAAGTTCTAAGGAACCTCAGTTGTTTGAAGCTCCTACTCTTCCGGCGGCGGGGGAGGCGAGTCCACATCCCCGACTCCCACCGCCAACGAATATGGCCCCTTTGCCTCGTACTGGTCGTACGAGACCTTGACATATATGTATCCGGGCTTGGCGAGCTTCAAACCTTCGAGCTTGGCGACGGTGCCCCGATTCGGGGCTGTGCTCTGGCCCAATTGAACGCTATCGTCGTCCACCGCTTGCAGCGAAAGCAGGCCCTGCGCGCTCGACGGTCGTACCTTGAAAGAGTATGAGCTGGTGCCGTCCGCCTTGAATTTGAACACGTCCATCGTGTCCACGTCGCTCATGTAGTTATGCGGATACATCCCGGGAGTGATTTCGAGCGCACGCGCCTTGGTGCTTCCTGCGTCGCGGTCTGAGTTGGCATCGTAGTTGTTGATCAAATCGACGCGAAAATTGTCATCCTCGTTCTGCCGCTGATACGATCTTTCTGCGATCGTGGCAGAGGAATGATCATCACATAGAGCAGTCGAAACGAAGCGGACGCCACGACGAACATGTCGATCGCAGCGATGCCTTCGGCGTGATTGAGCAGGAAGCTGCGCCAGGTCGGAGAAGGTGTACCTCGTCTTCGCACCATGTACTTTGCGACGGTCGCTTGGCTGACCTCGATGCCGAGCTTGAGAAGCTCACCGTGGATCCGGGGCGCACCCCACAGCGGATTGGCGCTGCTCATCTACCGAATCAGATCGCGAATCTCGCGATCGACTTACGGCCGCCCGGATCTCGAGCGCCATCGCCAAAACAAACGGAAGCCCTGGCGGTGCCATTGGACGACGGTGGCCGGCTTCACCAATATCATCAACTCCAGACAGAGCGGCCACAGTCGGTAGAGCCAAGACCCAGAGCAAACGGTCAATTGCGAACAGACGCAGACTGACCCGGCCGCTGGCGGCGAAGAACGTGCAGCTGGTGACGGAGCGCGAGGTTCTCTGGTTCCACAACCGCCCGACTATGGAATCGGCGAGCAAGCCGAGAAACGATCGATCGCACGAGCGTAAGCATGCCGGCGATATGGCGTCGGTGAATTCAAAAACTCCAGACTTTTCGGCGCATTTGGGATTTTTGGTAGCCACAGGTCGAAACGGCGGTGCGAGCCAGGCCTCTTCGAGGACTCTGCGTCGAATTTGCGATTGCGCGTCGCGTTGCGATTGGTCGTCCGCGTTGCCCGGCGTGGCGGCGGGTGGATCGACTTCGGCCATCGCTCAGATATCGAACGTGATCCGGCTGCGCCACTTGCCGTCTTTGTTTTCGACGACCAGCTGATGCTCTTGGACCCCTTTGATCTCGGTAAGCAGACTATGGCGATCCGGGTCGTACTGCTCGCCCGAGAGCCACACGACGATCGGGCCGCCACGCTCCTCGAGCTCGGCATCGCGCCAGATGAAACCGCTGCGGAACACGTTCAGCGCGGCGCCCAGCATGTCGTGCATCATGTCGACGTCGGTGTCGTCGATGATTT
>NZ_DATEQZ010000103.1:0-49663 GCF_035272065.1 Binatus sp. (SeqCode) | reverse complement strand
CCTCGGTCAAGGACTTGGCCCGCAAGCTCATGCGCTACATCCGTCACTACAATCGCGCACCCAAGCCTATCAAGTGGACTTACCGCGACCCCTCACAGCGCATCAGCCTTGATACCATTTCATCTGTTACAGGCCACTAGCGCGCGGAATCCCCTGGTGAGATTGTAGCCGGCATGAAAACCAAGCGGGCGATACCCAAAGCAAGCCGACCTTACATGCCCGGTTACGGAATCCTTGACGCGCGCGGCGGCCGCGGGCTGTTGCCGTGGGAGTGGGCAGTCCAGCGATTGACGAAGTCGCGAAACTACTGGGTGGCGACGACGTGCCCCGACAGCCGGCCGCATTGCGTGCCGGTCTGGGGCGTCTGGCTCGACGATGCGTTCTACTTCAGCAGCGGTGCAAAGTCGCGCAAGGCGCGCAACCTCGCGGCGAATCCGAATTGCGTTGTATGCCCCGAAGACGGCATCCAGGCGGTCTCGCTCGAAGGCGTCGCCGGGAAAATCGTAGACGTCGCGACGATCCGCCGGTTCGTCGAGGCCTACAACCCCAAGTACCAATGGGACTTGAAGCCTGAGACGGTGCTCGACATGGGACCGATTTTCGCCGTGCGTCCGCGCAAGGTGATAGCCGTCGACTCGACGCCGGGTGAATTTCAGGGCAGCGCGACGCGCTGGCTGTTCGAGCAGGGGGGAACTCAATCGTAGTGAAACCCCTCCGTGGGTTTCACGCTTCCTTGGGCAGGGATGACCCCTGCACCCAGTATTAAGAGAAGATGCGGGACTTCGTCCCTGTTAGGAAGTTTGTCGGGGGGAGATTTTCTCTTGAACCGGTTACGGGTTAGGTTGACCTCAACGTCAAGAACCGTGGGAGCGGGCTGGGCCGCGCTCGCGCACGCCGTTGGCATGGCGCAGGCTCGAGAGCGGGCGATGGCGGCGCATCTGGTAGCGCCGCGACGGCAGATCGCCGATCGTCAGAATCCGCAAGCGGTCGAGCAGGTAGCGCGGTTCGATGCCCAGCGCCGCGCAAAGATTGTCGAAGCTGAAAATATCCGCGCGCCGGGCGCTGGCCCTGCTGCCTTCGAACCAGTTCCTGACTTCGATGAAGTCGCGACGGTGTTCCCGGTCCTTCGCGTTAACGTTCCGCAGGTAGCATCGAATCGCGTCTTCCAAAACGGCGAGCAGAAGTTTCAACTCGCCCTCGATGACGTGATTTCGCCTGACCAGGTCAACGTACTGTCCCGGCAGGAGGAGCCCGGCGTCGAGTGTTTTTTCGTGCGGTGGAGTTTCGTCTGACATCGCATGCCCCCGTTGATACAAGTGCCCGATCGCGCCAGCGCGAGACTGAAATTCGCGCGAGAACGAAAGTACCAGACCAGTGTTTCGACAATGTGAACGCGGAAGGTGTGAAAATCCTACAAAGTGAAGTGGCCGAGACTCAGGATCACTTCGAGCAAAATCAGCAGTGCGACCGCGACTTCGAGCAATACCAGGCGGCGATCACGCGCGACGTCAAGGACCAGCACCAGCGAGTCCTGGATGCTCTGCAGCTTGCTGGTCAGGGCGGCGTAACGATCGACGAGATCGAATTCGTCGCGCAGGTCGTCGTAGATGAGATCCATCGCGGGGTCTTCCCACGCGGCGTCGGGCTTGTCGAGCAGATGGAGGACGGCGAGAACTTCGGTGCGCGACGAAATCGCCTCGCCGATGAAGCGATGCAACGGACTAATCCGATAGGGCACGGTGCCGAGCGTCGCCATCCGATCGACCAACTGCGCGGTCCGCGCGAAGAGGCTGTCCACGATGCGCTCGTAGTATTCCATCGCGGCGCTCTGGCCGACCGTCAGCGCGACGATTCCAGCGCGTTGCGGAGTGAGCTTGTCCACGCGCAGCATCCCGGCCGAGATACCGATCGGCAATGCTGGATCCTCGAGCACGGAGTAGTCCTCGCGGATGATGCGGGTGGTGAGTTTGGGCAGGACCTGGGTGAGGCGTCCGAATATGCGTTCGCGCTGCTCGACCGGAACATCGTGCGTGACGATCGCGCCGAAGGGAAAAATGTAGAGGCCGCCGTCGGACTCGATTGGCACGAACATCTCGAGCGGCGACGTCTTCGCCTCCGGAAATGCAGGCGCAATCTGGCGCAGCGAGAAGTTCTCCTCGAAAGCCACCGCGTAGAATTGATGAGTCCGACTCGGCATTAGCACATCCAGATGCCAATAGTCCCAGTCCCATGCGCGCGATGAAAGCGGTCTCGAATGGCACGGCGGCAGTCAATAGCGCCAGAGATTCCCGCTCTGTGGTATATGGATTTGACTCACCCGCAAGATTTGAAGGAGAGAGCCGTGATCGAAGAAGCAGTTGAGATTGGCATGAGCGACGGGACGGCCGACGGGTTTCTGTATCGGGCAGAAGGCGCGCGCCGCTCGCCGGGCGCGATCCATTTGACCGACATCGGCGGCATCCGCAAGTCGCATCGCGACATGGCGCGGCGGCTGGCCGAGAAAGGCTACACGGTGCTGATGCCCAACGTGTTTTACCGTACGACCAGGCCGCCGGTTATCGACGTCAAGATTGGCCTGGGCGATGAGCGCACGATGAAGCGGTTCGCCGAGCTGCGGGCGCCGATGACCCCCGAGGCCGTCGAGCGCGACGCCACGGCCTATGTAAATTTTCTCGCGGCGCATGATGCCGTGAACGCTGGATCGATCGGCGTCGTTGGCTACTGCTTCACCGGCGCAATGGCGATGCGTACGGCGGCGGCGATGCGCGGCAAAGTTGCCGCGGTTGCCTCGTTCCACGGCGGCGGTCTATACACCGATGAACCCACGAGTCCGCATCTCCTCCTGCCGCGCATCAAGGCACGCCTATATTTCGGACACGCCTCCAATGATCGCAGTATGCCGGGCGAGGCAATCGAAAAGTTCGAGCGCGCGCTCGCCGCGTGGGGCGGAAAATACGAAAGCGAAGTTTACGACGGCGCGTTTCACGGTTGGACGGTGCCGGACGCTCCGATTTACAACGCGCCGCAAGCGGATCGCGCGTTCGAAAAGCTCACCGAGTTGTTCGCCGGCACGCTGAAGTAACGCGCTCACTAGCAATGAAGATAGCTGCTCGTCTTGCGATCGCTCTCGTCGTCTCTTTCTCCACGCCGGCGTTTGCGCAAACCGCGTCGGCGCTGAATCGCGCGTTCAGAAGGCAGGTCGCTGAATTCGTTCAATCCGAGCTGCAGCTCTATCCCGAGCGCGCGACGCGGCTGGGGGATCATCGCTTCGACGATCGCGTCGACGACGTAAGCGCGCATGGCATCGACGAGGTGGTACGTCATGCGAAAAAGTGGATCGCTCTGTTCGGCGCCGACGACCCGAAATATCTTTCGCCCGCGAACGAAGCCGATCGCGAGTGGCTGATGGCTCATGCGGACGGCGAATTGCTGTGGACGGGGCAAGTCCGCAGCTACCAGCGCGATCCTGAGATGTATCTGCCCACGTCGTCGGTGAACGGCCTGATCAAGCGCGAGTTCGCGCCCGCCGAAGCCAGGATGCGTTCCGTGACCGCGCGCGAGGTCGCCGCGCTCAATAATCTCGACGCCGCGCGGAGTAATCTCAAGCCAGCGATGACGCCGAAGGTCTTTGTTGATATCGCGCTGCAACAAATGCCGGCGACGATCGGATTTTTCGACGACGATGTTCCGCTCGCATTCGCGAAGGTCGCCGACGGTCCCGGCAAGCAGGCGTTCGCAAGGGCGAATGCAAACCTGGTCGCCGCGATCCAGGACTACGCGCAGTGGCTCAAGAACGATTTGATGCCGAAGGCGTCAGGCGACTACGCGATCGGCGCCGACGCATATCGGCGAATGCTCAACGACGACGACATGGTCGATATTCCCCTCGATCAACTCGAGCAGGTCGGCGTCAGAGAGCTGGCGCGGTTGCGCGACGAATTTCAGAAGACGTCGGCGCTGATCGATTCAAAACGATCGCCCGCCGAAGTGATGGAGTCGCTGACTCGCGAGCATCCCGACACGGCGCACGTGCTACCCACCGTCGCGGCGGGACTCGCGAACATCCGCGCATACGTCGTGGCGCATCATATCGCCACGATTCCATCGGACGTGCTGCCGATGGTGCGAGAGACGCCGCCGTACGCTCGCGCGACGACGTTCGCGTCGATGGATTCGCCGGGACCGTTCGAAAAAACCTCCGAGGCGTTCTACTACGTCACGCTTCCCGACCCGACGTGGCCCGACGCGAAGAAGGAGCAGCTGCTCGCCTTCTATTCCGCCCCAAGCATTTCAGACACCTCGGTGCACGAGGTTTTCCCGGGGCATTACGTGCAGTTCCTGAACAACCGGCGCAACCTGGATGTCGTTCGCCTGATTTATGGATCGGGCGCGGACATCGAGGGCTGGGGTTTGTACTGCGAGCAGATGATGCTCGATGAGGGCCTGCATAACGGAGATCCGAAATACCGGCTGGCGCAGTTGCAGATGGCGCTGATGCGCGCGTGCCGGTACCTGGTCGGCATCAGAATGCACACGCAGCGAATGACTGTGGACCAGGCTGCCAGGTTTTTCGAAGACAACGCTTACCAGACACCGCACAACGCGATGGTCGAAGCGTTGCGCGGCACCGGCGATCCCGGCTACCTGCGCTATCAACTGGGCAAGCTGATGATCTTGAAGTTGCGCGAGGACGTTCGCAAACAGCAGGGCGCCGCATTCGACCTCGGCAAATTTCACGACGCGTTTCTCAAGCAAGGCGCGGTTCCTATCAGATTGATCAGGCGCGCGATGCTGGGGAACGATGGCCCGCTGCTCTAGCGGACGGCGGCTGCACGAGCCAGCGTCAGCACACCGACAAGCAGCAACACAGCGCTGAAGTACAGGCGCGTGTGGCGTTCCGAGGGAAGCATCTGCGCGAGGCGCGGACCGATCTGCCCACCGAGCACAACCCCGGGCACCGCCCAGATTGCGATCGCGATTATCTGCGACGAATCGCGGCGAAGCACCGAGATTAGCGAGGGACGCATTCGGCCGATCGTCGCGGCGAGACTCGTGAAAAAGATAATCATGACAAGAGAGCCGATCCCTGCGGCGGGCGAACGGCTCGATCGATGACGCAGCACCGATGGCATCGCCAGGATTCCGATGCCGATCGAAATGAGCCCGGTGAGCGCGCCACCCAGCAGCGCGATTGAGGCAGGGACGCGGTCGTGGCGAACGCTGTCACCGGGCGCGGCGAGTGTGCGTCCCGCGATCAGGATCGCATAGACGATGAGAAACGCGCCGAAGAACGCGACGATCAACGCCTGGTTAACTGAGCCTGAAGCCCATCCGCCGACGAGCGCCGCCGGAATCGCAACAAGCAGGTAGCGGCGTACAATGACGCCGTCGAAAGTGCCGTCGCGAAAGTTGCGGATCACACCGCTGCCGAAGCCGAACAGCATCGTGAGCAGCCCCAGCCAAAACGCAACCGGCGCGTCGAGCTTGAGCCACAACAGATAGACCGGAACCCACAGTGTCGCGCCCGACACGCCCGCCGACATCACGAGCGCCCCGATTGCGACGCCGACCGGCAGCAGGAACCAGTATTCGATCAACGCGATGCGCTAGGCGGCGTCGTGCATTGGAGCGTCGCAATGCATGGGTACGGCGGCAACGCCGCAGCTCGCACCCATCCAGCACACCAGCTTGGTGTCGGCGCCGACTTTCTCGGAGTGCATCAGGCAATTGCAATGCGTCGGCATCGCAATCTCGGCGCCGCATTTTTCACATCTAAGTTTCGTTGCCACCGCGGTCTCCTTCGTTTCAGGAAGCTCGTTGAGCGTTTGTGCCGGATTCGAGCGATTCAGCGCAAGTATGCCCTGCCCTGCTTCGATTTCAGCATGCACTGCCGCCAGCTTTCGCGGGCCGGTGATATTGAGCAGAAGAGCGTTGCTGACGACGCTCACGCTCGACAGCGCCATCGCAAGTCCGGCGAGCGCGGGATTCAGCGTGATTCCAAACGACGGATACAGGACGCCGGCGGCGATCGGAATCCCGATCACGTTGTAAAAGAACGCCCAGAAAAGGTTCTGCTTCACCTTGTTCAGCGTCAGGCGGCCGAGCACGAGCGCTCGGACGAGGTCGTACAAGTCGTCGCGCGTCAGCACTACGTCGCCGGTTTCCTTGGCGGCGTCCGTGCCGGAGCCGATCGCGATTCCGATGTCCGCGGCGGCAAGTGCGGGCGCGTCGTTGATTCCGTCGCCGACCATCGCGCTGAACTGCCCCGCTTCCTGGTAGCGCTTGACCAGCGCAATCTTGTCCGCTGGCATCAGTTGCGCATGGAACTCGTCTACTCCCAATCGTGCGGCGACCACCTTGGCGACTTCGGCGTTGTCGCCGGAAATCATCACGGTGCGAATGCCCATCCGATGCAGCGCCGCGATGGCGCCGTGCGCTTCGGGTTTGACGGGATCGCGGAAGGCAAGCACCGCCGTCACTTTGCTATCGATCGCCAGAAACAGCGGTGTCGCCGCGGATGCCGCAATGCGCGCGGCCTCACTGTGCGCGCGAGAATCGACGCTGGCGCCGACTTCAGTCATCAGCCGGTCGTTGCCAAGTGCAACTTGTTTTCCCTGATGCTCGGCGGCAACGCCCTGCCCGGCTATCTCGCGGGAGTTCCCGGGAGTGGACCGCGGCGCGAGGTTTCGCGATTGCGCGCTCGATGTGACCGCTCGCGACAGCGGATGAAGGGATCCGGCGGCGGCGAGCGCGGCAAAAGACAGCGCACTGTTCTCGTCGCCATCGAGTGCGAAGACTGATTCGAGTTCCGGCCGGCCGGCCGTCAGGGTGCCGGTCTTGTCGAACAACATGACCCGGATTCTCGTGATCAGCTCGCGCGCCGAGGCGCGTTTGAACAAAATTCCCGCGCGCAGGCCAAGTCCGCTGCCGACCATGAGCGCGGTCGGTGTCGCCAAGCCCATCGCGCACGGGCACGCGATTACCAACACGGCAGTCATCGCAGTCAGCGCCATCGCCAGACCGGGGCCGAATCGCATCCACGCAAGGAAGGTGAGCGCCGCAATCGCGATCACAGCCGGCACGAATCGCGCGGCGACCGCGTCCGCGACGCGCTGGATGGGAGCCTTGTCGCCCTGCGCGTCCGCAACCATTCTGACTATCTGCGCAAGCGCCGTCTCAGAGCCAACGCGCATCGCGCGCACGGTAATCGCTGCCGCGGTGTTGAGGGTGCCGCCTGAGACCGCAGCGCCGGACGCCTTATCCACCGGCATCGATTCGCCCGTGAGCATCGACTCGTCGATCGCGCTGGCGCCCGCGACGATCACCCCATCGACTGGAATTCTGGAAGCGGGTCTCACCAGCACGATGTCGCCGACGGCCAGCTCGGTTGCCGGTACAACGAACTCCTTGCCGTCGCGCACCACGGTTGCAACGTCGGGCACCAGGGTGAGCAAGGAACGCAACGCAGCCATCGCGCGGCCGCGAGCGCGCGCCTCCAGCAATTTGCCGAAACGAATAAAAAGAATCAGCTCGATAGCGGTGTCGAAAAATCGCGGACCCGCGACGAAGACTTCGGGGAACGTGGTGAGGATCGAGTAGAAGTAGGCGGCGCTTATGCCTAGCGCGACCAGCGTATCCATGTTCGCGGTGCGATTGCGAGCGGCCATCCACGCGCCGCGGTAGAACGTCAAGCCGGCGGTGAACATCAGCGCAGTTGCGGCGACGAGCGTCGCGATCCGCGCGCCGACGCTCTCGCCCTCCTGCAGATACATCACGACCGCGGCGCCTATCGCAGTGGCGATGACCCACGCCAGATTGCGGCGCGCATCCTGGCGATCGAGCGCCGATTCGCCCGCACCGACTTTGCCCGCTTCGGCGACAGCGCTATAGCCGGCGGCCGCCACCTTCGCTTCGATTTTACCGGGAACAAGCTCGTCGCTGACGCGCGCGGTGAGCGTCTCGGCGGCGAAATTTACATGGGCGTCGACCACGCCGGGAATCGGCGCGACGGCTTTTTCGATAGTGTCCGCGCAATTCGCGCAATGCATGCCGCGAATTCGGAAACGTTCGATCTTTTCGTGGGCCGGGCTTTCGGGAACGTGTTGCGCGTCCATGGCCGAGCGCAGCAGCCCGGCGCCGGCTACAGCGACGCCTTGATCGGCCGGCCGGAAATCACTTCGTCGATAAGTCCGTACTCTACCGCCTGCGCCGCGGACATGAAGTTGTCGCGGTCGGTATCCTTCTCGATCTTCTTGGAATTCTGACCGGTATGATGGGCAAGAATGTCGTTCAGGATTTCGCGAAGACGCAACGCCTCACGGGCGTGAATCTCTATATCGCTCGCCTGTCCCTCGAACCCGCCGGATACCTGATGAATCAGTATCCGCGAATGCGGCAGCGCGTAGCGGCGCCCCTTCGCTCCTGCAGCCAACAGGAGCGATCCCATGCTGGCCGCCTGCCCCACGCATAGCGTCGAGACGGGCGGCTTCACGAATTGCATCGTGTCATAGATGGCCAGGCCGGCAGTGACGGATCCGCCGGGCGAGTTGATGTACATATTGATTTCGCGCTCGGGATCCTCGGACTCGAGGAACAGGAGTTGCGCGGTGACCAGGTTGGCAAGGTCGTCCGTCACGCTGCCGCCCAGGAACACGATCCGGTCCTTGAGCAGTCTCGAATAGATGTCGTACGAACGCTCGCCACGGCCGGTCTGCTCGACTACGTATGGTACAAGTACACTCATATTACAAAGGTACTATTTGGATGAGTAACTGGGAAGTACCGCGCGAAATTCGACTGCGAGTCCTGGTGACGGTGCTGGCAATGTTGCCGGGGTTGATTGGCCTCGCGAGCGCCGCGGCGCCCCCGATCGACAAGCACTATTATCTGCCGGATGCGGCCGCGTCGAACATCGTTTCCGTCGCGAAAACGGGCAACCCCGAGGCGGAAGTGATTGTGTTGACCGAGGCGGTCGCGATCAAGGAGACAGGCCCCAAAGAGACCATCGCGACATTCGGCGAGGTTTACGCGTTCTCGCCGACGTTCATCGCGATTCGCCGCGAAGTGCCGACGATGCTCACGTTCTGGAATCTGCAGCCCGACGACGAGCACGACTTCATGCTTGCTGCGCCGGACTCGACCGTCCTGATGCATTTGAAGCTGGAGCCGCTGACGAAGACGTCGTACATCTTCACATTTCACAAGGACGGAATCTTCAACTTCTACTGCGCGGTGCATCAGCCGGAGATGAACGGACAAATCCTGGTGCTGCCACCCACGAGTACGAAGTAGTCTAAGCGGGCGGCTCGATTCCAGCGACGGCGGCGTTCAGTCGGTCGACGGTGCGGCGTTTACCGAGCACCGCGATCACCTCGTAAATCCCCGGACTGACGGTGCCGCCCGTTAGCGCGACGCGGACGGGCTGCGCGAGTTGCCCGAGCTTGAGATTGAAACGCGCAAGGACAGATTCGAAAACCGCCTGCACCGACGCCTCGGAAACTTCGCCCTCGTGCGACTCAATTTCGGCAGCCAACGCGCGCAATGGTTCCGTGACTTCCGGCTTCAGGAATTTCGCCGCCGCCTTCGGATCGATCTCAATGTTGTCTTTCAGGTAGAACGACGCGAATTCCACCAGTTCGACCAGCGTCTTGGCGCGCTCGTGCAGCGTCGCGACCGCCTTTTCGAGCCACGCATCGTCGCCCGGAATCGGCCAGCCGCGTTGCGCGATAAATGGCTTGATCTCAGCGACCAGCTTAGGCAGCGGCCGTTCCTTCAGGTAGTGGAAATTAAGCCAGAGCAATTTTTCGGCGTTGAACACGCCGGCTGATTTTCCGCACGCCTCGAAGCCGAAATAATCGATCAGTTCATCCTTCGAGAAAATTTCCTGGTCCCCGTGCGACCATCCGAGGCGAGCCAGGTAGTTCAGCATCGCCTCCGGGAAATAGCCCTTCTCGCGATACGCGATCACCGAAGTCGCTCCGTGCCGCTTTGACAGCGGAGACCCGTCCGGCCCCAGCACCTGCGGCAAATGAGCGAAGGCCGGCGGCGTGAATCCGAGCGCGTACGCCATCTGCATCTGCCGCGGAGTATTCGACACGTGATCGTCGCCGCGCACGATGTGCGTGATGCGCATATCGACGTCGTCTAGGATGCTCGCGAAGTTGTATATCGGCGACCCGTCCGAGCGCACGATGATGAAGTCGTCGAGCTCGGCGTTCTGAAAGACTATCCGGCCCTTCACGAGATCATCGACGACCGTCTCGCCGTCCAGCGGCATCGCGAACCGGATCGTGTAGTTGCGATCGCCGGATTTGTCCGGCAGCGGCAGGTCTGCCTGGAAATCGAGCCCGCGGCATTTGCGATCGTAAACCGGCCTGCGACGCTCGCGCTCGGCCTGCTTGCGCTTGGCGTCGAGTTCTTCCGCCGAGCAGTAGCACGGATACGCCTTGCGCTCGCGCAAAAGTT
The DNA here is from genome assembly GCF_035272065.1 of Binatus sp. (SeqCode). Classification (GTDB taxonomy): domain Bacteria; phylum Desulfobacterota; class Binatia; order Binatales; family Binataceae; genus Binatus. Next base: position 39,199 of record NZ_DATEQZ010000103.1, on the reverse strand, counting down.
TCAGCGCGGCTTCACGATGCAGCTCGACGCGATTGGTCTGAAAGTATGCCACGTCGGGTGGGCCCTCGTCCCAATCCATGCCGAGCCATTTCAAGTCGGTGAGTTGTTCCTCGAGCGACTGCTTTGTCGAGCGTTCGCGATCCGTGTCGTCGATGCGCAGAATGAACTGCCCGCCGTTGTGGCGGGCGTACAGGTACGCGAACAGCCCCGAGCGGACATTGCCGATGTGCAGCGAGCCGGTCGGGCTCGGCGCGAAACGTGTGCGAACCGCCACAGTCACTCCCACTCGATCGTCGCCGGCGGCTTCGACGTGATGTCGTAAACGACGCGATTGACGCCCTTGACCTCGTTCGTGATTCGGCTCGACACGCGCGCGAGAAACGCCGGCTCCAGCCGCGCCCAATCCGCCGTCATCCCGTCCATCGACTCGACCGCGCGAATCGCAATCACGCTTTCGTAGCTTCGCCCGTCGCCCATCACGCCGACCGTCTTGAGCGGCAACAGCACGGCGAACGCCTGCCACAGTTTGAGTCCGAAGCCGGCGGCCGCCGTTTCTTCCATCACTATCGCGTCCGCGCGCCGCAACAGATCGAGCCGCTCGCGCGTGACCTCGCCGACGATTCGCACCGCCAGCCCCGGACCCGGAAACGGTTCGCGTTCGACGACTTCCGCCGCCAGCCCGAGCTGCCGCCCCACTTCGCGCACTTCGTCCTTGAACAACTCGCGCAACGGCTCGACCAGTTCCAGGCGCATCCGCTCCGGCAATCCGCCGACGTTGTGATGGCTCTTGATCACCGCCGACGGTCCCTTGAACGACACCGATTCGATCACGTCGGGGTAGAGCGTTCCCTGTCCGAGAAATTTCGCGCCCTTAACGACTTCCTCGGATTCAAACACGTCGATGAAGGTATGGCCGATGATGCGCCGCTTCTGCTCGGGGTCCAGCACGCCCGCCAGCCGCGACAGAAAAAGTTCGGACGCGTCGGTCACCTTGAGATCGATCCCGAGCTGGCCGGCGAACACATTCTCCATCCGCTCGCGCTCGCCCGCGCGCAGCAGTCCCGTGTCAACGAATACGCAATGCAGCCGCGAGCCGATCGCGCGATGTATCAGTGCGGCCGCCACGGAAGAATCGACGCCCCCCGACAGTCCCATCAGCACCTTGTCCGTCGGCCCGACCTGCTTGCGGATCTCCGCGAGTTTCGTCTCGACAAAACTCGCCATCGTCCAGTCGCCGCGCTCACCGCAAATTTTCAGCACAAAGTTGCGCAGCACCTGCGTGCCGCATGGTGTGTGCACCACCTCGGGATGAAACTGGATTCCTCGCAGGCGCCCGTCGCGCGACTTGAACGCCGCATACGGCGAGTTGTCGCTATGCGCGATCGCGCACAACGAGCCCGGAATCGCTTCGACCCTGTCGCCGTGACTCATCCACACGCGATGTTCGCGCCCGCTCAGCCCCTCGAACAGCGTATCGTCGCCGTCGATCACGAGCGTCGTCGGGCCGTACTCGCGCTGCCGCGAGCTCACGCTGCGCGCGCCCATGTGCTGCGCGATCACGTAAAGCCCGTAGCAGATTCCGAGCACCGGGCAGCCAAGATTCAGCACCTCGTCGGCGATATCCGGCGCATTCTCTTCGTACAGACTCGCCGGTCCGCCGGAAAGAATTATTCCGCGCGGATTCATTGCGCGGATTTTCTCGGGCGCAAAGTTGAACGGATGGATTTCGCAATAAACGCTCGCTTCGCGCACGCGCCGCGCGATTAGCTGCGTGTACTGGCTGCCGAAATCAAGAATCACGATCACTGTACATTGAAATATAGCGGACGCCGCGCGGCATACGAAATGCCGCCGCGTTCAACGTTCCACAAGCGCTTGTCCTACGCGCGCGCCGGTTTGATTCGCGGCGCGGGACGGTTGCGAGGCTTGCCGCGCGTAGGTCGGGGCGGAGCACCTTGCACCCACGAACGGCCGGTGCGCCGAAAATCGAGTCGCAGCGGAGTCCCGACCAGTCCAAGTGCTTTTCGAAATCGCGTTTCGATGAAGCGAATGTAATGCGCCGGAATGCCGCGTTCGACGTTGGTGAAAAATCGAAGCCGCGGCGGCGCGCTGCCGACCTGCGTCACGTACATCAGGTTCAGGCGCCGCCTGTCGACCTGCGGCGGATCCATCGCGGCGGACGCCTCCGCCAGCGTTCGATTGAGCCGCGAAGTCTGAAAAACCGCGCGCCACGAATCTCCCGCCTGCGTCGCCGCCGGAATGATTCCGTCCACACCATCGCCCGTCACCGCCGACGTAAACACCATAGTCGCATACTCGAGGAACGGGTAACGCTCGTGCGCGTCGCGAACGAACGTCGCCACCTTGCGCCCCGCCTTCGCCGCGACGTCCCACTTGTTGCAGACGATCACCATCGCGCGATCGCTCGTGTCCGCCAGCCGCGCCAGCCGCGCGTCCTGGTCGGTGATTCCCTCGCTCGCGTCGATTACCAGCAGCACGACGTTGGCGCGCCGAATCGTTTCGATCGCTCGGCCCACGGAATGACGCTCCAACTCGCCTTCGACCCGCGGCGGCCTCCGTATTCCCGCCGTGTCGATCAACAGCACGTCGCGCCCATGCGAGGTCAGCCGCACGTCGACCGGATCGCGGGTCGTGCCGGGAGTATCGTCGACGATCGCGCGCTCGAATCCTGACAAGCGATTCAGCAGAGACGACTTCCCGACGTTGGGACGGCCGATCAGCGCGAGCCTCAAATCGGGCGATGCGGCCGCGGCGCCTTCGCGCTCGGGTAGTCGCGCGACGACTTGATCGAGCAGCTCCTCGACGCCGCGTCCGTGCGCGGCCGATATGAAAAACAATTCGTCTCCGCCGAGCGCGTAGAACTCGGAGGCCTCGGCCTCCTGCCCCGGCCGATCGATCTTGTTGACCGCCATGATCAGCGGGCATCCGGTTTCGCGCACCAGCGCAAGCGCTTCCGCGTCAGCCTCGCTCAACCCGCCTCTTCCATCGAGCATGAAAACCACCACGTCGGCGACGCCGACCGCGGCGAGCGCCTCGCTGACAATCCGCTCGGTCATCCGCTCATGCCCGCCCAGCTCCAGCCCGCCGCTATCGACGACGACGAATTCGCGGTCGCCGTATTTCGCGCGCGCGAAGTTCAGATCGCGCGTGGTGCCGGGAATCGCGCTGGTGATTGCGCGTCCGCCCTTCGTAATTCGATTGAACAGCGTCGACTTGCCTGCGTTCGCGCGCCCAACCAGCACGACAGCCGGCAGCCCTTCGGCCGCGATTCGCCGCGCCTCGACGCCCGAGTCTCTACGCGGATTCGTCACAGTCCGAACTCCGCGAGCTTGCGCGGATCGCGCGTCCAGTCACGCTCGACCTTGACGGTGATTTCCAGGAACACGTGCGCGTCGAGAATTGTCTCGAGCTCGAGCCGCGCCGCGGTGCCGATCTCCTTAAGCGTGCGCCCGCCCGCGCCAATCAGCATGCCTTTGTGAGACTCGCGATCGACCACGACCGTCGCGCCGATTCGCTTGAGCCTGCGCTCCTCGTCATCTTCGAATTTCTCGACTCTGACCGCGGTCGAGAACGGTATCTCTTGGCGCATCTTCAGGAAAATTTTCTCGCGAACGATTTCTTCCGCGATCATTCGTTCGGTCTGATCGGTGTACTCATCAGGCGACATCAGCGCTGGGCTCTCCGGCAGCATCCGCTTCAGAGTCAGCAGCAACTCCTCGACGTTTTCGCCGGTCAGCGCGCTGACGGGCACGATCTCCGCCCCGGGGAATCCCTGGTTGATTTCCTCGATCAGCGGCAGCAGTTGCGCGCGCGGCATGCGATCGACCTTGTTGATCGCAACGACCGTCGGACGGCCAAGCGCGCGGATATCGATCAGCACCGCGCGATCTCCCGAATTGAGATGATCGCCCGCTTCCACCACGGTCAGAATGACTTCGCCTTCCGCGATCGCCCGGCGCGCCGTCTGCACCATGCGCTGATTCAGTTGCTTCTTCGCCTCGTGAAGTCCCGGCGTGTCGATCAGCAGGATCTGCGCGTCGGCGTCGCTGCGGATTCCGAGAATTCGACGGCGCGTGGTTTGCGGACGCGGCGTTACGATCGCGACCTTGTGCCCGACGAGCCGATTCACGAGCGTGGATTTACCGACGTTCGTGCGGCCCGCAACCGCCACGAAGCATGCGCGATGCTCACCCATTGCGCTCACCGCGCTCTTCTTCAATTCGATCCAGCGCGAGGCGCGCGGCAGCCTGCTCGCTCTGTTTCTTGCTGCCGCCTTCGGCCACGCCGAGCTCGCGCCCCGCGATTCGTATTCGGGTCGTGAAGCGCTTGGCATGGTCTGGGCCATCCGTCCCGATCAGTTCGTACACCGGCTGGGTGCGAAAATGCCGGTACGCGACTTCCTGCAATTCGGTTTTGTAATCGCGCTCGGCGGCCGGCCCGCCGATATCGTTGGTGAAGAGGCGTTCGACTACTTCCTGCGCGGGCGCCAGTCCGCCATCGGTATAGATCGCGCCGATCACCGCCTCGAACACGGCCGCAAGAATCGAGGTCTTCTCGCGCCCGCCGCTTTTTTCTTCGCCTTTGCCCAGCCGCATCATCTCGTTCAACTCAACCGACTGCGCCTTGAGCGCTAGCGTGCGCGCATTCACGATCGACGCGCGCTGCTTGGACAGCGGGCCTTCTTTCGCCGTCGGAAATTTGCGCATCAGCAGATCCGCGATCGCAAGATCCAGCACCGCGTCGCCAAGAAACTCGAACCGCTCGTAATGCACTTCGCTGCCGACCGCCGCGCTCGGATGCGTCAGCGCGGTCTCGAGCAGTTCCGGCCGCACGAACGCATAGCCGAGCACGCGCTCGAGTTTGGTGCCGGGACTTTCAGGAAGCTCTGCCGCAAGCGGTTCCGTCCGCCCACGGCCGAACAATCTCCCCAACCAGTTGGGTGCCTTCAACGGTTGACGCCTCCACCTCGACTTCGCGGTTTGTCAGTTCATCGGGGCCCTGCGTCGACACCCGCACGTAGTTGCGGCTGTATCCGCGCATCTCGCCGCCCGGCCCGCGGTCTTCAAGTAATACCTTAAGTTTTGTCCCGACGAAGCGCCGGGCGAATTCCACCCGCTTGCGCTCTCCGAGTTCGCGCATCAGCGCCGCGCGCCGCTTGATCTCCGCCGCCTTCACGCGTCCGGAAAATTTTGCCGCCGTGGTTCCGGCTCGCACCGAATACGGAAACACGTGAAAGTACGCCAGCGGCATCGATTCGACAAAGTTAAAGTACGACTCGAAATGCGCTCCCGTCTCGCCCGGAAACCCCACGATGAGGTCGGTGCCGATCGCCGCGTCCGGCCACGCGCGCAGCACGCGCTCGACGCGATCACGAAAATAATCGCGCTCATAACGTCGCCGCATTCGCAACAAGGTATCGTCGTCGCCCGACTGCAGCGGGAGATGCAGATGCGGGCAGAATTTTGCGTTGCTCGAAATAATTTGCACGATCCGATCGCTCAACTCTTGGGGATCGAGCGAGCTTATCCGCACCCGCTCGAGCGGGCATCGCTCGGCAACCATCTCTAGCAGGTCGGCCAGCTCGACCGGCGGCTCGAGATCCTTGCCGTAGCCGCCAAGATGCACCCCCGTGAGAATAGCTTCTTTGAAATCGCGCGCGTGAAGATCATCCAGCGCCGCCATTACGCGGCGGGGCTCGACGCTACGTGAAGTGCCGCGCGAAAACGGCACGATGCAGAACGTGCAGAACTGATCGCATCCCTCCTGCAATTTCAAGAACGCGCGCGTATGACCGTCCAGCGTGACCGCGGCCAGCTCAATCGGCGCCTTTTCCTTGCGCAGGTTCGTGACCATCACGCGCTCAACGGCTCCCGAAGCGGCTGCGCGCTCGAGGTCGTCAAGCCTGCCGAGCCCGATCACGGCATCGACTTCCGCCGCCTCCGCCAGCATGTCGGGACTCGCCTGCGCCAGGCATCCGGTCATGACGACGCGCGCATTCGGATTGAGCCGCCGCGCACGCCGCGCTATCCGCAGACTCTCGGCGTCGGCGCGATCGGTAATCGTGCAGGTGTTGACGATATAAACGTCGGCCTGTTCAGTGAACTCGCGGCGTTCCATCCCGCGCGCGCGCAGCCGCGAATCTATTATCGCCGAATCGTACTGATTGACCTTGCACCCGAGCGTTGCGATTGCGAAGCGCGTCGCCATACTCAGTTCGCTCGCCCTTCCGTGATCGCCCGCTCGATAAATCCGCCGCCGAGCACTTCCTCACCGCGGTAAAAGACGCACGCCTGTCCGGGTGTCACCGCAGGACCGCCCGACGCGAAACGAATCTCAGCGCGGCGCAGAGAATCGACGCGCATCGTCGCCGGGATCGAGCGATGCCGATAGCGAATCTTCACCTCGACGCTCAGCTCGCCGCCCGACGCGATTGAACCATCGACCAGGCTCACCCGGTTCGCGATCAAGCCCGATGAATCGAGCTCTTCGCGGCGCCCGGCGACGACCTCGCCCAACTCGGCCCGAATCTCGCGAACGTAGAGCCGTTCGCCACTGGCGACACCGAGCCCGCGACGCTGCCCCACGGTGAATCGATGCACGCCTGCGTGATCGGCCAGCCGCTTTCCTCCGCCGTCAATGATCGAGCCGGGACGCAGTCGCGCGGGATCGCTTCTGCGCTCGACAAAGCTCGCGTAGTCGCCATCCGGAACGAAACAGATTTCCTGGCTCTCCGGCTTGTCCGCGGTCGCCAACCCCAACGCGCGGGCGCGGGCACGAACTTCAGTCTTGGTCATCTCGCCGAGCGGGAAAATGGTTCGCGCGAGTTCGTCCTGCCCGAGCGTGAAAAGAAAGTACGACTGATCCTTGGAGTCGTCAGCCGCCCGCAGCAGATGAAACATGCCGTCCGACCCGCGCTCGATCCGCGCGTAATGCCCGGTCGCGACGTACTCGGCGTTCAGCGCGCGAGCGCGGCTCCACAAGCGATCGAATTTGATCTCGCGATTACACATCACGCACGGATTCGGCGTGCGCCCGCCGAGATATTCGGAAACGAAGTTATCGACCACACGAGCGGCAAAGTCAGCGCGCAGATCGATCACGTAGAACGGGAAATTCATCCGCTCCGCCACCCGGCGCGCATCTTCGAAGTCGTCATGCGAGCAGCAGGTTCCTCGGCGCTTCGCGACGGGCACCGATGGCTCGGGCGCAAGCCGCATCGCGACGCCGACGACGTCGTAACCCTGCTCGCGCAGAAGAGCCGCCGCGACGGAGCTGTCCACCCCGCCAGACATCGCGACCAGCACTCGCGGCTTCATCGCGCGCTCGCCTCCGACAGAGGCTCGGCGGCCGCTACTCGCCGCCACACAGCCGGGATGATCGCCTCGACAGCGTCGATTTCATCCGCCGTGTTGTCCCAGCCAAGGCTGATTCTAAGGGAGCTGCGCGCGCCGGCGACGCTGCGGCCCAGCGCGCGCAACACGTGCGACGGCTCGACAGCTCCTGCCGCGCACGCCGATCCCATCGAAACTTCAACGCCTTCGAGATCGAGCGCAATCAGCATGCTCTCGCCGAGCACGCCGGGGAACGTGAGGTTGAGCGTATTCGGCAGCCTGCCGGCAAGCGGGCCGTTCAAGCGAAGTCCGGGAATCGTCTCGCGCAGTCTGTTCAGCAGCGACATCGTTAGCGAACCGATTCGCTCTGATTCTTCGCGCATCGCATTTATCGCCGCCTCGGTCGCAGCGCCAAACGCCACTGCGCTAAGCTGATTCGGCGTCCCCGCGCGCACGCCGCTTTCATGCGGCCCGCCAAAAATGATCGGCGCGATGCGTGCGTAGTCACGGACGTACAAAGCGCCAACTCCGGCGGGTGCGCCGAGCTTGTGACCGCTGAGCGTCATCAGATCGCATCCGAGAGCCGCCACGTCCACCGGAATTCGGCCAACCGCCTGTGCCGCATCGATATGAAGCAGCGCGCCAGCCTTGCTGCATCCCGATGCGAGCGGCGCAAGATCCTGGATCGTTCCTACCTCGGAGTTCGCGAGTCCGAGCGCGACCAGCGCGGTCTCGCCGTCGAGCGCAGCGAGCACCCGCGCAGGATCGATTCGTCCGTCGGAGTCGGGTGCGATTCGCACCACCTCAAAGCCACGGCGCTCGAGTTCCGCCAGCGGAGCGAGGATCGATGAATGCTCGATCTCGGATGAAATAATTTTACGCCTCCGCGACGCCGCGGTGATCGCGCCGAAGATTGCAAGATTGTTCGACTCAGTGCCGCCGCTGGTAAACACGATCCGCCGCGGCTCGGCGCCGACAATCGCGGCCACCTGAGCCCGCGCCGCCTCGAGCATCCGTCGCGAGCGCTGGCCCGCTCGATGCACCGACGAGGGATTCCCTCCCGCATCGGCCAGCAGGCGCGAAATCGCGGCGGCAGCCTCGACGCGAAGCGGAGAGCCCGCGTTATGATCGAGATAAATCGGCATAGACGGTTTTGTTCGCCACCAGTGCGGCGACTAGCTTATCGTACACCGATCGACGGCAAAAGACGGGGTTCGCCGCGTGACGCGGGCATCATCGAGCGAGAACACAATCGTAATCGGAGCGGGCGTTGTCGGATGCTCGCTCGCGTTCCATCTTGCGCGGGCAGGCGCTCGCGTGCGCCTGTTCGACAAGGGCGGGATTTGCGCCGGGATGTCGGCGCGGTCGGGCGCGCTGGTCAGGATGCATTACACGTTCGCGCCGGAAGCCGAGCTGGCATGGAAGAGCCTTCACTACTTCCGCAACTGGGGCGACATTGTCGGCGGGCGATGCGGTTTTGTCGAGACCGGCTTCGCGGTCGTGGTTGACGAGCGCAACGCGGCGCGGCTGCGCGCGAACGTCGCGATGCTCCAACGCGTCGGCGTCGATACAGAAATTGTGACCGCGGCGGAGTTGCACGAGCGCGAGCCTGGCACCTTCGTCGATGACGTCGCGCTAGCCGCGTTCGAAGCGCATAGCGGATACGCCGATCCGGTTGCGACCACTGAGTCGCTGGCGGCCGCCGCAAAGCGTCACGGCGCGGAGTTCTCGACGAGTACACCGATCGTGCGAATCTTGCATCGCGGCGGACGAGCTGCGGGCGTCGTCGACAGCGCCGGGCACCTTTACGAGGCCGAAGCGGTGTGTGTCGTGGCCGGTCCGTGGACGGATGCGCTACTGGCGCCGCTGGGCGTGAAGATCGGCATCAAGAGCGAGCGCGCACAGACTGCGTTCTTCAAGCGGCCGTCTCAGCTCAGGCACTGCATCTATATCGATACGATCGCTGGCAGCTATTTTCGCCCGCATGCCGACGATCTGACGCTGGCCGGGCTCGGTGGATGGAAGCATGAGGCAGAGGCGAATCCCGACGATTTCCGCGAGACCAATGATGACGACTTCGTCGCCGCCGTGCGCAAACGCCTGGCGCAGAGGATTCCCGCGATGGCCGATGCGCCGTATGCTCGCGGTCACGCCGGAATCTACGACGTCAGCCCCGACGCGCGCGCCGTGATGGGCCCGGTGCCGGGCGTCGAGCGCCTCTTCGTCGCCGCCGGCTTCAGCGGGACGGGATTCAAAACCGCACCGGCGGTTGGCGCGTCGATGGCCGAGCTGATTCTGACCGGCACCTGTGCGACGGTTGATCTGACGCCGTTCGGCTTCGAGCGAATCTTAAACGGGCGGATGATCGAGAGTCCGAATGAGTACGAGATGGGCGCGGGCTTTGGACATAAGCTCTGACGCCGTCGAAAAAGGCGGGGCGACATAAGATCTACCGTTTGTTACGATCCTGGCGGACGGCGTAATCGCATCTTCAATTTTCAAAGGAGATAAAAATATGTCGAACCACTTCACTGGACTCAGTCTCGGCCCGCCGTTGGGTGACCAACGGCTCGACCTCTGCGACCTCTACGCGTTCCAGGCGCCCGCGGATCCGTCGCGGACCGTAATCATCCTCAATGCAAATCCGAACGCCGACGCACTCCATCCCGATGCCATCTATCGCCTTAACATCGACTGCGACGGAGATTTGCTGACAGATATCGCGCTCAGCTACGTTTTCTCGAAGCCGCAAAACGGCAGGCAAACGTTCAACGTATTTCTGGCCAAAGGCACGGAGTCGCGCTCCGTAGAAGCTGTCGGGAAGAAGATAGTCGCCGATGCAGAGGTCTCGTTCGGCCCCAAGCCCAACATCGTCAATGCGGGCGATTACACCTTCTTCGCCGGCAGTCGCAGCGACGCTTTCTTTTTCGACTTCGACGGAATCAAGAATCTGTTCGATATCAGGGGCAAACGGAACTTCACCGAGCCTCACCTCGGCGCCAAATCGCCATGGACCGGCGTGGATTCAAATACGGAAGCCAATGTGTTCTCGACGGTGATCGAGCTGCCGACGAGCGAACTAGCGCCGAAGCCCGAAATACACATTTGGGGACGATGCAGCGTGCGCAAAGACGGCAAGCTGCTCCACGTCGATCGCGCGGGTCATCCAAGCGTCAGCAGCTTCTTCAACACCGACGACACCAAATTGGAATACAACGCCAGCGAGCCGGTTAACGATCGCAAGCGCTGGCTCGATCAGTTCGTGCATCTGATGGGCCACACCGGAAATTACACGCGCGAAGAGGCGATTGCCGCGATCGACAAGGAGCGCACACTGCCCGACGTGCTGAGTTTCGATCCGTCGAAGCCGGCGAAATATCCCAACGGCCGCGTCTTCACTGAGGACGTGATCGATTACCGCCTCGCGTTCCTCACCAAGGGCGAATGCCCTCCCAGCGGCCTCAAGCCGCACACCGACACTCTAAAGGAGTTCCCGTACATCGGCACGCCGCATCAGAAGAAATAGAGCAGCGCAACCACGCAGGAAGTATCCGCTGAAAAACTAGCCCTTGTTGGCGAGGATGCGATCGGGCGGCGGGTGATGCTCGCTGACTTTGTCTTCGAGGCAATCCTGCCGCTCCTCGATCTCTTCCATCCGCACGCCCATCCGGTTGAGCTTCTCGATTAGATTGCCCATCGCGCGTGCGACCGGGTCAGGCAGCTTGGCGTGATCGAGCTCCATCACGTCGTGGCGAGCGTTGTCGCCTTCGATCACTTTGCCGGGGATTCCCACGACCGTTGACCATGGCGGTGACGACGACACGACCACGGCGCCCGCGCCGATGCGGCTGCCTTCGCCGATTCGTACCGGGCCAATGACCGACGCGCCCGTGCCGACGATCACGTGATCCTCGAGGGTCGGATGCCGCTTTTCCTTCTTGAGGCTGGTGCCGCCGAGCGTGACGCCCTGGTAGATGAGGACGTCGTCGCCGATTTCCGTAGTCTCCCCCATCACGATGCCCATCCCGTGATCGATGAACAGGCGGCGGCCAATTTTCGCGCCGGGGTGAATCTCGATTCCGGTGATGAAGCGTGCCAGCTCGCTGACCAAGCGGCCGAGCAGCTTGCAGTGATGCTCCCAGAGCCAATGTGCGATGCGATAGGCCCAGATAGCGTGAAGCCCCGGATACAGGAGCACCACTTCGAGCGAAGTGCGCGCGGCGGGGTCGCGGTCGAAGACCGACTGGATGTCTTCCCTCATTCGGCTCACAACACCCATGGCACGTTCCTTTTCCGCCTCCCGCTGCTGTTCAAGCTTTAGGATGGGCGGCGTGACTGTTCTCCGCGGATTTGGCGGACCGCGGACGCGCTCCGTTGTGTTTGCTCGCCGCCTTCGCTCGCGGCTTCACGTTATCCTTGTGCAGCTTGTATTCGACCGAGTCAACCAGCGCCTGCCAGCTCGCCTCGACCACGTTGCTCGACAGCCCGACCGTGCCCCATCGGCGCTTGCCGTCCGTTGATTCGATCAGCACGCGGACACGAGCCTCGGTGCCCGCGCCGTTGTCGAGCACCCGGACTTTGTAATCGACCAGCTGCATCGCCTCAAGATTCGGATAGTACGGCAACAGCGCATGACGCAGCGCCGAATCGAGCGCGTTGACGGGGCCGTTGCCGATCGCGGAGTTGCGCGTGCGCACTCCGTCCGGCCCTTCGATCACGACCACCGCCTCGCTGAATGGCGCGCGATCCTCATGCCACTTGTCGTCGAACACGCGGAAGCTGACGAAGTTGAAATGTTCCTTCGCGAGGCCGAGCGTGCGCAGCATCAGCAGCTCGAACGAAGCATCCGCACCGTCGAAGGTATAGCCCGCGCCCTCGAGCCGCTTGAGCTCGTCGAGCAGCAGCCCGATCTTGTCGTTCGCCGCATCGAGGTCGAGGCCGAATTCTTTGGCCTTGTACACGATATTGGCGCGGCCCGACAGCTCCGAGAGCAGCACGCGGCGATCGTTGCCGACCAGCGCGGGGTCGATATGCTCGTAAGTCGCCGTGTTGCGCTGGATTCCCGACACGTGCAGCCCGCCCTTGTGCGCGAACGCGCTGCGGCCAACGTACGGCTGACGCGCGAATGGCGTGATGTTCGCGAGCTCGTAGACCAGCGTGGAGACCTCGCGCATCGTCTTAAGCTTCGCGGGCGGCACGCAATGGTATCCGAGCTTGAGCTGAAGGTTCGCGACGATCGAGACGAGGTTCGCGTTGCCGCATCGTTCGCCAAAACCGTTGACGGTCCCCTGGACCTGGACCGCACCTGCCTGCACGCCGGCAAGGGTATTGGCGACCGCGACCTCCGAGTCGTTGTGGCAGTGAATTCCGATCGGGCAATTCACCGCCGCGCTCGCCGCCGTTACCGCGGCTTCGATTTCATGCGGTAGGCGGCCGCCGTTGGTATCGCACAGTGCGATCAGCGTGACGCCCGCGTCATCGACCGCCTTCAGACACGCGAGCGCGTACTCCGGATTGTGAAAATAACCGTCGAAGAAGTGCTCGGCATCGAAAATCGCCTCGTCAAAGTTCTTTTTCAGAAACGCGATCGTATCGTTGAGGATCTCGAGATTCTCGTTGAGCGGGATTCTGAGCGCCTCGCGCACGTGCATGTCCCAGGTCTTGCCCACGACCGTCGCGACCTGAGTGCCGGTGCGCAGCAGCAGTTGAAGATTGCGATCGGCCGAGGCGCGCACTCCGGAGCGGCGGGTAGAGCCGAAGGCCGCGATCTTCGCGTGGCGAATCTTGATCTTCTTGATCTCTTTGAAAAACGCCGCGTCGCGATCGTTCGAGCCCGGCCATCCACCCTCGATATAATCGAAGCCGAGATCGTCCAGCCGCTCCGCAATCGTGACCTTGTCCTCGACCGTCAGCGAGACGTCCTCGGACTGGCACCCGTCGCGCAAAGTGGTGTCGTAAACCTGGATATGTTTTGCATCCGCCATCGGACTCAAACTGACTCCCGCGGCGCGGCATTCGGCCCGCCGTCGCCGTTGATAAACGCGTCGTGCAGCGCACGCATCGCGAGCTCGCCGTATTTCGAATTGACCACGACCGACACTTTAATCTCCGAGGTCGAAATCATCTCGATATTAATCCGCTCCGCCGCCAGCACCTTGAACATTGTTGACGCGACCCCTGCATGCGTCCGCATGCCAACCCCGACCACCGAGACCTTCGCGACCTGGTCGTTGTACCGCACGCCCGCCGCGCCGATTTCGTTCGCCGTGCGCGTGACGATTTCGAGCGCGCGCTTGAGATCTTCGCGCCCGATCGTAAACGTCATGTCGGTGCGGCCGTCGGCGCTGGCGTTCTGGATTATCATGTCCACGACGATTCCCGCGTCCGCAATCGGGCTGAAAATCTTCGCCGCGAGCCCGGGCCGATCCTCGACGCCGGCTACCGTTATCTTGCTTTGGTTCTGGTCGAGCGTTACGCCCGAGACGAGCACGTCCTCCATCGACTGATCCTCTTGTCCGACCCACGTCCCCTCCGCTTCACTAAAGCTGGAGCGGACGACGAGCGGCACGTTGTAGCGGCGGGCAAGTTCTACCGAGCGGGTTTGCAGGACCTTAGCGCCGAGTCCCGCCATCTCGAGCATTTCATCGTACGAGATGCGCCCGAGTTTTTTCGCCTTCGGGCAGATGTTGGGATCAGCAGTATAAACGCCGTCCACGTCAGTGTAGATTTCGCACGCGTTGGCTTTGAGAGCGGCTGCGAGCGCGACCGCGGTCAGGTCCGACGCGCCGCGGCCAAGCGTGGTAATATCGCCGCTGGGGTTGACGCCCTGGTATCCCGCTACGACAACAATCTTGCCGTCGTCGAGCGCCCGCATAACGCGCTCGCATTGCACGGATTTGATTCGCGCGCGGCCATAATTCGAGTCGGTGGTCAGGTTCATTTGAAAAGCGAGAAAAGAAACCGTCGGATGCCCCATCGCCTGGAGCCTGATCGCAAGCAATGCGGCCGACACTTGTTCACCCGTCGCGACCAGCACGTCAGTCTCGCGCGCGTTCGGCGATTCGCTCAGTTCGGAAGCGAGCTTGAACAACCGGTTCGTCTCGCCAGCCATCGCGGACACGACCACAACGATCCGATCGCCGGCGTCGCGGGCCCTGACGACGCGATCGGCGACCGCCTTGATCCGCTCGATCGAACCGACCGAAGTTCCGCCGTATTTTTGAACGACCAATCCCACCAGAATGCCCTATCTGCCCCGAAAAATGGGGTAATCGAGTATTATGTTCGGAAAATGGCCCCCAAACCAGCCCCCATGCTACCGTAACTTCTTGCCGCGGCCGGCGGTTGATATAGGTATCAGAGGCAATGCGGAGATCAGCAAATGCCTTTCATCGACACTAACCGACTGAACACCATCGAGCGCCTGCCCGGCTGGAAAGGAAAATACTTCGATTCGGAAAGCATGACCTTCGGCCACTACGTATTCGAGGCGGGCTCGACAATCCACGAGCATTCCCACGCGAACGAAGAAGTCTGGAACGTCATCGAAGGCCAGCTCGAAGTGACGATCGGCGGCAACAAGCAAATAGCCGGGCCCGGCTTCGTAGCGATCGTGCCGCCGGAAACCCTTCACTTCGTGAGAGCAATCACAAATGGACGCGCAATCGTCGTGGACTATCCGCTGCGCCGCGAGATGAGCGGCATCAAACCGGCAAGATGAAAATTCGACGACGCGGCCTCAGGCGAAGCGCCGCTTCAACCTGGAAATAATCTGCGCGTGGCGCGAGTCGCCGGCGCTGAATTCTATCCGCCGCAGATTCGCACCGGCGTAGCTGATTCGGACCGACAGATACTCCATCTCATCGCCGCCGCGCAGACGTTCGAACCATTCCACCGCCGCAACACCTTCGGAAAACAAGTATTCGCGAAGACCCAGGTCGTCGAGCGTTGCCTCTTCGAGCCGGTACAGATCGATATGATAGAGCGGGAAGCGCCCGTGATGCTCCTGGATCATTGTGAAGGTTGGACTCAGGATGTCCTCCTCGCGCAGGCTGAGTCCGCTCGCGAGGCCCTTGATGAAGCAGGTCTTGCCCGCGCCGAGATCGCCAGTCAGGCCCAGCAGCTCACCGCCTTCGAGCAGCGACGCCAGCCGACGTCCCCACGATTTAGTCTCGTGCGGCGAGCGGCTCTCGATCACCATCGTGACCGCAGCCGCTCCGGACTCTGTAACAGCATTAGCCATCTTGATTACTCACTAACTATCATAGCTAAATTACTCAGTTAGTGCTTCCAGCGCCGCCGGCAGCTCGTCGATAACGTCGCCCGCAATATAGCCAACTCGCCCCATCCGCTGCGCGACGCGATCCGCCGCATCGCCGTGGAGGAAAACGCCGAGCGCGAGCGCGTCAAGCGGTCGCATGTGCTGTCCGAGCAGCGCCCCGACGATACCCGACAGCGCGTCACCCACACCCGGCGTGGACATGCCTGGATTCCCGGTCGAATTGACAAAGATGTCGCCGTCAGGCGAGGCGATAACCGAGCGCGCACCCTTAATCAGCACGGTCGCCCTGGTTAGTTCCATCAAATTGCGCGCGGCTGAGACGCGATCATCGTTGATTGTCGTCGTCGTAACTCCGAGCAGACGCGCGGCTTCTCCCGGATGAGGCGTCAGCACGACGGGACCATGCGCACGCTTCAGAACTCCGCAGCCGATCGCGGCGAGCGCGTTGAGCCCGTCGGCATCGATCAGCATCGGACGCTCTGGCGCGCAGGCGTCCGAAATCAACCATTCGACGAGCCGCTTCGTATCGTCGCTGACTCCGATTCCCGGTCCCACGATCAGCGCGTTCTTGCCCGGCAGCAACATCTTCAGCGCGTCGGGCGCATGAGCGCCGTCAAAATGGCCGTCGCGATCTGCAATCGGTTCCGTCATCAGTTCGGCCTGCCCCGCCGCGACTATCGGCTGGATCGACTCCGGCACCGCCGCCGTTACCAGTCCCGCGCCCGCTCTGAGAGCCGCGCGCGACGCGAGCAGGACGGCGCCGGACTTGCCGCGACCGCCGGCAATCACCAGCGGATGCCCATACATTCCCTTGTGCGAGTCGATTGGGCGCGGGCGAATCAAATGCTGCAAGTCCGCGCGCTCGAGAAATCGTCCGCGCGGCGCTATCTCTTCAATCGCGCGGGGTGCGAAACCAATATCGACGATGCGCAGTTCGCCGCAATCCGCCGCGCCCGGATACGAAACATGGCCAAACTTCGCGAACCCGAAGGTCACCGTCAGCGAGGCGCGGATCGCCGCGCCCATGACAGCGCCGGTATCCGAGTTCACCCCCGACGCGATATCTACCGCGACCGTCGGCACGGCGAATGAATTAACAATTTCGATCGCGCGGCGGGTGCCGTCCTTCACCTCCGCGTGAAGCCCCGTGCCGAAAATCGCATCGACAACAGCGCTCGGCCGTTTGCTCAGCGCGGCTTCGAGACTCGACTCTCCCGACGCCTCGATCACCTTGCCGCCGCATTTCCGAAACTCCGCATGTGCGCGTGCGGCATCGCCCTTCAAGTCCGCCGCACGGCCGAGCAGAACCGCTCGCGCCGCGAAGCCGTCTTGAGTCAGCCGCCGTGCGGCGACGAATCCGTCGCCGCCATTGTTACCCTTTCCCGCCACGACGAGCACGTCCGTCGCCGCGTCGGGAAATCTCTCGACCAGCGCGTCGGCAACCGCTTCGCCCGCACGCATCATCAGCGAATACGACGGGATTCCATACTTTTCATGGCTGAGGCGATCGAGTTCGCGGCTCTCGGCGGCGTTGAGTAAAATCATCGTCAGCTATCCCGGCAAAAATATTACACCATGCGCACCACCCGTGAATGCGCGCTGTAGCTCTGGTAGCCTTGCGGTCGGTGGCCAAGTGATTCGCCTCAGCGTCAACGTCAACAAAATCGCCACGCTCAGAAATGCGCGCGGTGGAAATATTCCCAACGTCGTCGAGGCCGCGCGCACGTGCATAGCCGCAGGATGCCACGGGATAACGGTGCATCCGCGGCCCGACGCGCGGCATATCACGTTTCAGGACGTCTTCGACCTGGCCGCAATGCTGACGGTCGAGTTCAATATCGAAGGATACCCCGGCGCGGAGTTTATCGACCTCGTGATGCTGGTGCGCCCGACACAGGTGACCCTGGTGCCCGATCCGCCCGGCGTGCTGACCTCGAACGCGGGATGGAACCTGACGAGTGGATCGGCGGATTGGCTGGGCGACTTGCTCACACGGTTCCGCAAGGCCGGCATCCGCACGAGTCTTTTTCTCGAGCCCGACGCCGAGCAGATCAAACGCGCGCGAAAGCTCGGCGCGGATCGAATCGAGCTATACACCGGGCCTTATGCGAAGGCCTTCGGCACGCCGGAAGGCAACGTGATTCTCGCGGCGCATCGCGAGGCCGCACGCCTGGCGCGGAAAATCGGGCTCGGCGTGAATGCGGGCCACGATCTCGACCTCAAGAACATTCCCGCCTACGCGAAAGCGGCCAAAGGCTTGCAGGAAGTCTCGATCGGCCATGCGCTGATCTCGGACGCGCTCTATGTGGGCCTGACGCGCACGGTGAAGTCGTATCTGAAGGCGCTGGGCTCGAAGCCGCTGATGGTCAAACGAAAATAACGGTCAGAAAGCGCCGGCGTATTTCTGAATCGCGGCGCCAATCTCTTGCGCGAGTGTCTTGATCTGAACGCCGTCCTCGCCCTCGACCATCACGCGCGCCAGCATCTCGGTCCCTGAATATCGCACCAGCAGCCTGCCAGTGCCCGCGAGCCGCTTTTCGGCGTCGGTGATTATTCGTTGAACGTCGGGCATCTCGGCGAATGGCACACGACTTTTGACGCGCACATTTTCCAGCACCTGCGGCACGCGGCGCATCGCGCGCAGCTCGGCGAGCGTCCGTCCACTCTCGGCTAGGTGCGCGAGCACCAGCAGCGCGCTGATCAGTCCGTCGCCGGTGGTCGAATGGTCCATGAAAATCACGTGGCCCGACTGCTCGCCGCCAAGGTTGTACGAGTTAAGCCTCATCTCGCGCGCCACAGCGGGGTCGCCGACCTCGGTGCGAATCAGCCGCACGCCCGCGTCGCGAAGCGCCAGCTCGAGTCCGAAGTTGCTCATCACTGTCGCGACGACAGCGTTGCCGTGGAGCCGGCCTTCAGCAGCGAGCTTGCGCCCGAGCAGCGCCATCACATCATCGCCGTCGAAGACTTCGCCGCGCTCGTCGATCAGCATCACGCGATCGCCGTCGCCGTCGAGTGCGATGCCGACGTTGCAGTGCTCGCCCAGAACGGTTTGCCGAATCGCGTCGAGATGCACTGCGCCGCAATTCAGATTGATGTTGGTCCCATTGGGCTCGGCCCCGATCGCGACGACCTCGGCGCCCAGTTCCTCGAGCGCCTCGGGACCGACCTTGTAGGCTGCGCCGTTGGCGCAGTCGATCGCCACCTTCAGCCCGTCGAACACGACCGAGCGCGGCAGGCACGACTTCAGAAACACCAGGTAACGGCCGAGCGCGTCGTCGATTCGGGCCGCCTTGCCGATATCGTCCGGGCGCGCGCGATGCCTCCCGATTTCGGCCTCGTCGAACACCAGCGCTTCGATTCGCCGCTCGGTCTCGTCGTCGAGCTTGAATCCTTCGCGCGAAAAAAACTTGATGCCGTTATCCTGGAAGGGATTGTGCGAGGCCGATATGACCACGCCCGCATCAGCGCGCATGCTGCGCGTCAGAAACGCGATCGCCGGCGTAGGCAGCGGACCGACCAGCCACACGTCCACGCCCATCGAGCAAATCCCGGACTCGATCGCGGTCTCGAGCATGTAGCCCGACAGCCGCGTGTCCTTGCCGATAAGAATTCTGCGATGACGCCCCGTCGTATTGCGGAACACGTGCGCGAGCGCACGGCCGAGCTTCAGCGCCGTCTCCGACGTGATCGGCTCCTCGTTGGCGACTCCGCGGACGCCGTCGGTGCCGAACAATTTACGATGGGTGCTCATCGGCAGTAGTGGTCAGCTTCTCGTGATACATCCGCAGTCTAACCTTGTCGGGCGACTGGCGCACCAACTGCATCCCGTCCGGCAGCGTCACCTGCAGCGGTAATTCGTGCGAGCCTGGCGCTACGCCCTTGGCGTCGACATACGCCAGCCCCTTCGGCGCGAGGCCCGCCAGCTTGACCGCCGGTCCGCGAATCGTCAGCGTCGCCTGCCTCGGCTCGACGCGGTACTTGAAATCGCTGTCCTTCACTTCCACGTCCACCGCGCGAAACTCGCGGTCGGTGATCGCCTCGGCGACGTTGACCTTCGCCTCGACGTGACCGGTGGACAGTCCCAGCGACGGATCGGGCGGCACGATATCAACCGAACGGTTGGTATCCGAGGTGAGTCCCTTCAGGTCGAACGGCTCCGTGCTGACCGACGTGAGCGGCTCGACATAGCGGCTCGGCCCGACGATCGTCACACTGGGCGGCACAATGTCCACCGACGAAATCGTGTAGCCGGGCGCGACCTTGTCCTCGACCGCCAGGTGCACTGGCACGTCGCGCGTAACCATCCGATCGATATCGAGCGACAACTGATCCGGCGAGATGCTCGTGACGGCGGTATTCCGTCCCACGTTGAACATCGCGGGATATATCTTGTATTCGGATTGCCCGGCAGCGACGGTGCGCAGATCGATCTTGAGCGTGAGCCGCTCGGGGTCCAGCAGAGACAGCAGCGTCCGCGGACCGGTGACTTCGATTTTCACCTGTGCCGGCGGACGGTTCACGATCACCATCCCGTTCGGCAGCGAGGCATAGCTGATAGGCACCGTCAGCGACTCGACCGAGCCGCGCTCGCCCGCGTTGACGAATATCCACAACCCGATCGCGAGCACTACCGCGAGGACCCGCAGCCCGATGTCGCCGCCGCGAAGCCGTCGCGAGCCTCTGGCTGCAAACAAATAATTGAAATCGCCAAGCCTCATCGTGCGTCGTCGCTCTTCGCGTTCATGCTCCTAGCCCGGCAGCTTCCTCAATGTGGACAGGACCTCGGCCGGCTCCAGTCCACGGCTCAGCACGCCGCCGCGCGCCAGCGAAACCTGCCCGCTCTCCTCCGACACGACCAGCACGACCGCGTCGCTGTCCTCGCTCAGCCCAATCGCCGCGCGATGCCGCGTGCCGAGCGACAGACTCACGTTGGGATTTTGCGACAGCGGCAACAGGCACGCCGCCGCGAGTATCCGATCGCCATTTATTATCACGGCGCCATCATGCAGCGGAGAGCCGTTCATGAAAATCGTTTCGAGCAGTTCCGGCGAGACCCTGCCGTCCACGATTCTTCCGCTTTCGACGAACTCGCCGAGCCCATCGTCCTGCTCGATCACGATCAGCGCGCCCACTTTGCGCGCCGACAGCCACGCCGCCGCCGTCGCGATTTCTTCCGCGGGCGTGACCGCCGCCGAATTGCGTCCGAGGAAGGATTGCGCACCGACGCGAGTCAGCGCGCGCCGAATGTCCGCCTGGAAGATCACCACCAGGATCACGAACAACGATCCGAGAAAATTATTAAGCAGCCAGTTGAGGGTGAACAGTCCAAGCACCTGTGACGCCACGAACGCGCCGCCCACGATCACCATTCCCAGCACCATCTGCATCGTGCGCGTGCCGCGAATCAAAAGCGCGATCCGGTAGATCACATACGCCACGATCAGGACGTCAAGGACATCCTGCCACCGCGGCTGCGGAATCATTGGTATGTAGTTATGCATCGCGCCTGAACCGCCGATCCCGTCCCGTCATTGCCGCGGCCATTCGCATCGCGGCAACGCCGGCACCTACGTCATGCACGCGCACGATCGAAGCGCCCGCCGCAATCGCGAGCGCATTCGCCGCCGCCGTGCCGAATTCCAGCTCCCGCTCGCCCGCGCCGGCAATTCGCGCCACGAAGGTCTTGCGCGACGCTCCTACTAATACGGGATAGCCGAGCGCAAGGAGGTCGGGCAAGGCGGCCAGCAATTTCAGATTATGCTGCGCGGTCTTGGCAAAGCCCAGTCCCGGATCGACGATGATTCGCGCGCGCGCGACTCCAGCCGTCGCAGCAAACCTCGCACGCGCGTCCAGGTACTCGACGACCTCCCTCACCACGTCGCGGTAGCGGGCGAACGCGATATGATTCGCGGGACCGCCGCGCATATGCATCAGCACCACCGCGCACTTCGTCCGTGCCGCGAGCGGCGCCATTTCGCAGTCGTGCCCGAGCGCCGTGATGTCGTTGATTATCGCCGCCCCCGACTCGAACGCGACGCGAGCGACCTCCGCCCGGCGCGTGTCGATCGAGATCGGCACGCGCAGCCGTTTTCCCAGCCGCGCGAGCACCGGCGTCACTCGCGCTAGCTCAACTTCGACTGGTATCTCTACTGCGCCGACAGGACGCGACGATTCTCCGCCCACGTCGATCACGTCGGCGCCCGCCGCTTCCATCGCGAGCGCATGTTCGACGGCGCGATTCGGGTCGAGATATCTGCCGCCGTCGGAGAAGGAGTCGGGCGTCACGTTAAGCACGCCCATCACTGCGGGAAATTTGATTATGCGGCCGTCGGCCAGCTTGAGGTTCGCAGGAGCGGGTAGGAATTGCGGCGCTCGCTTGCGCGAGCCGCGATCATTGGATGAGGACTTGGATTGAATCCGCGAGCGTCGCATAGCACCGCCCCCACTTCCCCTCCACGCGTGGTTATTCACTCGCGATTGTGAAGCACCGCTATCGAGCGCTCCGAGAGACGACTAAACCAGAACCGGCTTCGGCGGGAGTCCTGGCACCGGGCTCTCGTCCTCGACGCGCTTTTCCTTGCCCGTGTCCGGCCCGGGACGCGGCGGAAAATCATTGCGCACCGCAGCCGGCGACGGCGGCAACGGGCGCCCTTCGCGGAACGCCGTCACCATCGCCTCGACTTCGCTGCCGTCGAGCACTTCCTTCTCGAGCAGCCGCGCCGCGATCGCATGGAGCAGCACCAGATGGTCCGACAGCAGTTGCCGGGCCTTCTGATACGAGTCGTCGATTATCTTGCGCACCTCGCGATCGATCTCGAGCGCCGTCTGCTCCGAGTAATCCTTATGATGCGAGATGTCGCGGCCCAGGAAAATCTGCTCCTCGCGCCGCCCGAACGTCATCGGGCCGAGCTCCTTGCTCATGCCCCATTCGCAGACCATCTTGCGCGCGAGTTCGGTCGCCTTTTCGATATCGTTGCCCGCGCCCGTCGTCATCTGCCCGAACACCAGCTCTTCCGCCGTGCGCCCGCCGAACATCACCGCGAGCCGCGTCACCAGATAGTCGCGCGGATAGGTGTAGCGATCGTCCATCGGCAATTGCTGGGTGACCCCGAGCGCCATTCCGCGCGGGATAATCGTCACCTTGTGGACCGGGTCCGCGCCGGGCTGCAGCATCGCGACCAGCGCATGCCCGCCTTCGTGGTACGCGATTATCTTGCGCTCCGAGCCCGACATCACCATCGAGCGCCGCTCCGCGCCCATCATGACCTTGTCCTTGGCCAGCTCGAAGTCCGACATCTCGACCTTGTCCTTGTTGCGGCGCGCCGCCAGCAGCGCAGCCTCATTGACAAGGTTCTCCAAATCGGCGCCCGCAAAGCCCGGCGTCGAACGCGCAATCTTGCTGCCATCGACGTCGTCGGACAGCGGCACTTTGCGCGTATGCACCTTCAAGATGCCCTCGCGTCCTTTCACGTCGGGGAGAGGAACCACCACGCGCCGGTCGAATCGGCCCGGCCGCAGCAGCGCGGGATCGAGCACGTCGGGACGGTTGGTCGCCGCGACGAGGATCACGCCCTCGTTGGCCTCGAAACCGTCCATCTCGACCAGCAACTGGTTGAGCGTCTGCTCGCGTTCATCATGACCGCCGCCAAGTCCGGCCCCTCGATGGCGTCCCACGGCGTCGATCTCATCTATAAAAATGATGCACGGTGCATGCTTCTTGCCCTGCACGAACAGGTCGCGCACGCGCGACGCGCCCACGCCAACAAACATCTCGACAAAGTCCGATCCCGAAATCGAAAAGAACGGCACGCCTGCTTCGCCCGCAATCGCGCGCGCGAGCAGCGTCTTGCCAGTTCCGGGCGCCCCGACCAGCAGCACGCCCTTGGGAATTCGGCCGCCCAGCCGCGTGAAGCGCTTGGGGTCGCGCAAAAATTGAATTATCTCTTCGAGCTCGTCCTTCGCCTCGTCGATTCCCGCGACGTCGCCGAAGGTAACTTTGTGCGTATTCTCAGTCAGTAGCTTGGCGCGGCTCTTGCCGAACGACATCGCCTTGCCGCCGCCAATTTGCATCTGTCTCATGAAGAAAATCCACAGCGCCGCAAGGATCAGCACCGGGAACCACTGCATCAGCGCGATCATCCACCACGGATCGCCCTCGGCCGGCTTGGCCGCGATCTTGACGCCCTTCTCGCGCAGCGTCTTGACCAGGTCGGGATAAGCGGGCGCGTTGACCTTGAAATGGTCTCCGCTGACGGTGTCGCCCTTGATCAGGTCGCCCTGGATCGTTGCCTGCGCAACCTGGCCCTTTTCAACCTGGTTGAGGAAGTCGGAGAAAATTATTTCAGGTTCTTTGGGCTGCTGCCTGCTGAAGATATTGAACAGCAGCAGGAACATAAGTCCCAGCACCAGCCATAGTGCAATACTGCGGGAAAACTGGTTCATCCTATTAGCAAAGTATCACGCGCGTTAATACGCACGCAACGTGGTAGGCGCTAAGCCGCGATTTCAGACGCCTCAACGCGCAGTACGGTTTCGGTGGCCTTGGTCACGAGCGCGCAGTCCCCGCGCGCAAGCCCGGGGATCCACGCGATCGCGCCGCCAATCGTCACGACCGGAAAGCGCTCGCGCCGAACGCGCGGAAGCTTGCAATCGACAAACACGTCGTGGACTTTGCGCGCGCCCCGCATCCCCATCGGATGAATCCGGTCGCCCTTCACAAAACTGCGCGCGACCAGCTGTCCGTCCGCGATTTTTGCGGCATCGAACATCGCAACCACCAAACTGTCGGGCATCGATGTATCGACAGCCGCAATCGTCGAAGCCTCGAATTTGAAACCCGCCGCCTCGACGACTGTGATCCCGTCCGCCGCAATCGCAACCGAAAATGCGATGCCCTCGGCTTTGCGCTTTCGCGAATTCACCAACCGAAATAAATTGTACTCGCGCTCGGCGCGCCACTCGCCCGGAAGATCAATCGAGTCGCTCGGCCCGCCTTCGAGTATAAGATGAAGCGCATCTTCGACATGCGCGCGCGAGATTCCGCGCAACGATCCCATCCGTTCGGCGAGATACAGCCGAATCGCAACCGCCTGCACCGCGCGATTCACCGCGCCAAATCCCGACACGTCGAGCGCGCCGCCGCTGACACGCATAGCGTCCAGCTCGCGCGCCGCAATTTCGGAGACCAGCTCGTCGAGCGATCGCGTCTCGCTCGCCAGTTCCACCAGCCGCCCGCTAATTCCGGGCGCATATTCGCGCTCGATCATCGGCATCAGTTCAGCGCGAATCCGGTTGCGCAAAATATCGCGCGAGGAATTCGACGTGTCCTCAACGAACGCAATCCCGCGCGCATCAAGGTACTCACGAATCTCAGCGCGAGAAATCGAGAGCATCGGCCGAATGAGTTTGCCCGGCCCGCGCTCAGCCATAGCCGCCATTCCGGCCGCCCCCGCCCCGCGCATCAACCGCATCAAGACAGTCTCAGCCTGGTCATCCCTATGATGTCCCAGCGCCACAAACTCCGCTCCGATTCGATCCGCAACACGCAGAAGGAACTCCCGCCGAACCTCCCGCGCCCGCTCCTCAAGATTTGCACCGGCACCAAGCCCAGGAGCCCGTTCAACGAAGAGTTCGACATCGAGCCGCGCACAGAGCTCCCGCACAAACTCCTCATCGCGGTCCGACTCGGCGCCGCGAATCCGATGGTTCAAATGCGCCGCCGCAATTTTGAGCCCCAACCGCGCACGCAACTCGAGCAGCGCAGAGATGAGCGCGACAGAATCCGCGCCACCAGAAAGTCCAACGAGTAAGGATGAGCCCGAACGAACCCCGGCCCGCGCCAGTGCGCGCTCGATCGCGCCAACGACTTTATTTTCAGCCTCGCGAGCCATCATCGATGAGATTATTCCGCCAGGAGATCGGCATCAACGCGCCCAGATCCTAATCTCTTGTCCGAGGAGAGGTTAGGATAGGGGCCGCGCCGCTCTTTTTTTCACTGGGTGCAGGGGTCACCCCTGCCGAAGGAAGTGTAAAACCCAGCGGCGGGTTTCACATTCAGTAATATGATTTGCCCTTCCCCCAAAATCAGCGACCCATTCGATCCAGCAGATGCAGTATCACCCCGATCCCCGGGATATTAACTTCGAGCTCCTCGCCGAGCGTGCGAATCACGCGGACGCGCCGCAATGCGTCGCGATCGTACAGCGCCTCGATTCGTCCGCGCACGCGCTCGACTCGCGCCGGGGCGATTAGATCCTCGCGCTCCCATGAAGCCAACTCGCGTTCGCTGATTCCGCCGACTACGCACAACACGCTCCTGCTCATCAACACGGCTTTGCCGCGAGTCGAGCTCTTGCTTGAAGTCCGCCGCGCCATCGCATTCAACTCCCGATCACTTCGATGCCATCAGTTCGGCCCGCGGATCGGCAACTCCGCGATCCTTCAGGCTATCGGCCAACTGCTGCATCAGCGTGCGCTCCTTAGCCGTCAAGTCCGTCGGCGCGAGGACTTTCAGCTCGTAGAGCAGGTCGCCGGCCGGCTCCCTGCCGCGCGCCGGCAGTCCGCGCCCGCGCAATCGCATCACGCGTCCCGTCTGGCTGCCGGGCGGAATCTTGAGCGACACGCGTCCGTCAACGGTGGGCGCGGTGATTTCGGCGCCGAGCGCCGCTTCGTAGTCCCACACCGGCAGACTCACCCGCAGATCACGGCCCGCAATCGCGAACACGGGGTTAAGTTCGATTCTAATCGTGAGAAACAGATCGCCATTCTGATCGGGACGCGGCGCGCGCCCGCCCTGCCCCTTCAAGCGCAACTGCGATCCATCGGCGACTCCCGCGGGGATTGTGACTTCGAGCGTGCGCCGCGCCGGCACCACACCGTTGCCGCCGCAGGTCGGACATGCCTCGGCGGAGCGAATCACGCGCGCCTTGCCCTGCTTTTCTTCGCGCGCAATCATCCCGCTGCCGCCGCAGGTCGCGCATTCGTCCTCGGCGACGAGATCGAGCCGCCGCTTCGCGCCCTTGACCGCATCGACGAGCGATATTTCGACCTCGGCGCGAAGGTCTGGCGCGCCCGCGGGTTCGGTATCGAACTCGAAGCCGGAAAACCCGCGCGGCGCGCCGCCGCGGCTGCGTCCGCCACCGCGTCTCGCGCCCCCGCCGCCGCCGAAAAATTGCGAGAAGAAATCGCTGAAGTCGCCGCCGCCGAAGTCCGCGCCCCCGCCGCCTCGCGCGCCGGCCGCGGATTGTTGCCGAGCGTAGCGGCGCATCATCTCTTCCTGCGACACGCCATGCTCCCAGTCGGCGCCAAGCTCGTCGTACTTCTTGCGCTTGTCGGGGTCACTGATGACCTGGTAGGCCTCATTCAGTTCCTTGAATTTAGCCTCGGCTTCCTTGTTGTTGGGATTGACGTCGGGATGGAACTTGCGGGCGAGCTTGCGATAGGCGCTCTTGATCTCCGCGTCGCTCGCCTTGCGATCAACTCCGAGAACTTTGTAGTAGTCGCGAAAGTCCATCAGGGATACTCAGTTCAGGATCTTCCAGTACTCAGTTGCTATAGTCAGTCAATTAGCCAATCAGATATCGGACCGCTCCTGAGGTACAGTCTCTGACGACGCCTGCGTCAGCGACGCCATTCGCGCTTCGAGCGAGCGAAGCTCGGCGTCAAGCGCCGCCTGGCGGCGCCAGATGAACACGACATACAGGAAAATCACCGCAAAGATGATGCTGTAAGCCGCGACCAGGTATTCCAGATGTTCCATCAACCCAATTCCATCACTTGCTTATCGGACGCGGCCGCCGTCGCGAACGCTATCCTGACCGCCAGCGCGCTCATCCGGCTGCGGGTCCGCAGCTGCGTGAATCTTAGCATCAGCAGCCACGCCCACAACGCCGTGAATGCCGCCAGGCATACCAGCAGCGTCGCGACCATACGAGGGTCCTCCAGTCCATGACCGCCCTGCTTCGTCACCAGCACCGCGGGATGAATCGTGCGCCAAAGCCGCACGGACGCAATGACTATTGGCACGTCGAGCACCGCGACGATTCCGAGCACCGCCGCGAAGCGCGCCACCTGCGGCGTGTCATCGGCGCTCGCACGCAGCATCAGGTAGCCGCCGTACATCAGCCAAAGGATAAAGGTGGTCGTCAGCCGCGAGTCCCACGTCCACCACGTACCCCAAATCGGCTTGGCCCAGATCGAACCCGCGACAATCATCAGTGTGCAGAAGACCATCCCGGTTTCGGCGGCGGCGTAGCCAAGGTCATCCCACAGCTGATCGCCAAGCCACAGGTAAAATATTCCCGCGATCGCGACCAGCCCGAACGACGCGAACGCGACCCACGCCAGCGGCACATGAAAATAAAATATCAACTGCGCGATGCCCTGCTCGGCTTCCGGCGGTACATAGTCGAATACCATGAACAGTGCCGCGAGCATGAGAGCAAGCGTCGAGTACCCGAGCCAGTTGCGAATCGCGGAGCTGTTCATTGAATAGCTAGTCCTCACCTACCACATGCTCGAACAGCAGGTAACCGGCGGTGACGAATAGCACGTCGAACGCGATCATGATCTTCAGCCAGTCGCCCATCGAGGCAAGCTGCGCGCCCGCAAGCGCGGCCGCGCTCGCCTTGACGCCCGCAATCAGCGCGGGCACGAAAATCGGCACGGCGAGAATCGGCAATAGCATATCGCCGCCGCGCGTGCGTCCCGTGATTGCGGAGAGCAACGTCGCCAGCGCGGAAAAGCCCAGCGCGCCAAGCGCCAGGATCGGCGCGAGGCGCGCGATCGACGCGTCGAACTCAAGGTTGAAGAACAACACCATCAGGATGACCGCGCCTACTTCCGCAACTGCCATGAAGATCAACGCGACGGCGAACTTGGCGGCGTAGAGTGTGGCTGGATCGAGCGGGCTCAGCAGCAGGCCGCGCATCGCGCCGTTGTCGCGCTCGGCGAGCAGCGCTCGATTCGCGCCGAGCATCCCTGCGAACACCATCGCGACCCACAGCGCGCCGGCCGCGGCGTCCACGCTGCGCACGCGCGCCGCGTCGAGCGCGAACACCAGCACCACCAGCACCAGCATCGACAGCGCGAGCAGCGCGAGCGTGCTCTCGCCGCTGCGGAGCTCGAGGCGCAGGTCCTTGCGGAGTACGGCGGCAAAACCGGACACGGTTTATCTGCCGAGCAGCGAGCGGATTCGCCCGCCGCGCCGGACCTCCTCCTTATACGCACGCTGCGTCAGCAGGCCGCGCGAGATCTCGAACACCGCGAACTCGACGCCGTCGATTTCGGGAACCTCATGCGCGGTCGCCAGCACCGAGGCTCCGCGCTCGACCGCGCCACGAATAAGAGTCGCGACGATTTCCGCGCCGTCATGGTCGAGCGACGCGAACGGCTCGTCGAGCAGCAGCAGCGCCGGATCTGCAAGCATCGCGCGCGCCGCGGACAGCCGCTGCTCCATCCCGCGCGAGAATGTACGCACGCGGGCGTCGGCAACCTCGGCCAACCCAACGCGCCCGAGCCATTGATCGGCGGACGCCTGCGGGTCGGCGAGCGAATACAGTTCGCCGAAGAATTCCAGATTCTCGCGCGCGGTCAGATTCGGATAGAGGAAGCTCTGATGCGCCATCATACCGATTCGGCGCCGGTAGCGCGCCGCGAGCTTGCGCGTGTCCTGCCCGAAGACGAGTGCATGGCCGCCGCTCGGCGCTTCGAGTCCGGCGAGAATTCGCAGCAGCGTGGATTTCCCGGCACCGTTGCCGCCGACGATGAATGCGCCCGCACCCGGCAGCAGCCGCAAATCCACGTCGCGGAGCACGGGCGCGAGACCGTAAGTCTTGGCCAGGCTGTGAGTCTCGACGACCGGCGCCGACATCATTCGGTCCGGGCGGCCGCGCCGCCGAGCGGCCTGATCGCGATGCCGCATTGCGCGCAGAACTTCGAATCGATCGCGGCGCGCATTCCGCATTGGGGACAGAAGCGAATCTTGCCCGACGCCGACGGCGTCGGCTGCTGCTGCGGCGAGGGTTGTACCGGGCGCGGGTGTTCGGTGCGCAGGACGAGGGTCGGTATCGGGTCGATGCGGCGGGGCGCCGCGGGTCGGCGCAGCGCATCCGTCAGCGGCGTAACGCTCGGCTTCTTCGCGTTTGCGGCCTTTTCGCTCTGCATCCGGATATTCTCGACGGCGGCCATCGCGGTCAGCGCTCGATCCTCGAGCGTTTTGTGCATCGACTCATAGTCCGCGTCGGACAGCTTGCCCATCTCGCGATCGAACTCAAGTTCGCGGAGGCCCTGTACCGCGAGCGCGCATTCATGCTCGTGGCGCTCGACTTGAAGCTCACCGGCAGACTTGGCGCGCGCTCCGACCAGCCCGATTCCGAGCGGAGCGGCGACGAACAGCGCGACTCCGGCGACAATCAGCGCGGCGGCAAGAATGAACATCGGCTACCTGCGCTCCTCGAGCTCTTTTTCGAGTCTGCGCCTGAGTTCGGGATCGAATGGCATCTCCTGCGCGCCACGCGTTGAGTCCGGCGGCGCGGATGGCTGATGAGAGCGCCAGCGCCCGACGGCGAATACCATCAGGCCGCCGCCGAGTGCGAGTGCGATGAACGGCATTGTCCACGCGAGGATGTTGAAGCCCTCGGTGGTCGGCGCGGAGAGAACTTTCTCGCCGTACTCGCGGCGATAGAAGGCGATTATCTGCGCGCGGGTCATGCCCTTGCCTATCATGCGGTCGATTTCCGCGCGCATCGGCACGGAGAAGCCGCAGGTCGGCATGTTGCAGTTGGCGACCGTCAAACCGCAGCCGCATTGGCAGGTCAGACCCTCGGAAACCTGCGAATTCGTTGGGTTTTCCGCTGCGAATGTTTCACGTGAAACGTATTTTAGTTCAGGAGAAAGAAAAACGAAAAGCGCCACGATGAGGAATACAAGCGATGATGCGAGCGTCACTCTAGCGCGCACGGATTCAGTCGCCTCCGGGCGCGCCGAGGTCGCCGAGTTCGCGCGCGCCGGCCGATGAGCGGCTCAGCGCGGTTGCGATTGCGGCTCGCTCGCGGACGTTCGGCCACATTACAATCACGGTGCCGAGCACCATCATAAGGCCGCCAGCCCATAGCCAGAAGACGAGCGGCGTCAGGAACACTTCGAAGGTCGCGGTCTGGCCGCTGTCGTCGATTCCGGCAAGCACAACGTAGAGGTCGCTGGCGGGCGTCGAGCGGATTGCGACCTTGGTCGCGGGCTGCTGCGGGCGTTTGTAGAAGAGTTTGGCCGGCGACATCACGGTGATCTCGCGGCCGTCGGCGTTCAGCACCTGGACGCGGGCGGTCGCGCTCTCGAGATGAGGCGTGTCGGTTTCATCCAAACCCTGGAAGCGCAGAGTGTATGAACCGATCATGAAGCTCTCGCCCACGTGCACGCTCTTCTTTACCTCGGTGCGAAAGAATGACGAGCCGACGATTCCGACAAAGGCGACGATCGTGCCGATGTGGATGATGTAGCCGCCGTAGCGGCGGTTGTTCTTGGCGACGAGATTGACGAGCGCCTTTGCGCGCGGCTCTGAGACCATGTGGCGACGCGCGTTCATCCCGCGGCGAAACTCGACGAGCACGGTGCCGAGCACGAACGCGGCCAGCGAGAAGGCGGTCAGCACGTACCATTGGCGCAGCCCGGCGGCAGCGGCGACGATTCCGGTCGCGACGCCGATCACAACGGGCGCAGCGAAACTGCGCACAAGATTGCTGGTCGTCGTGCGCCGCCATGCGATCAGCGGGCCTATCCCCATCAGGAACACGAGGCCGAGCGCGAGCGGGCCGTTGACGCGATTGAAGAACGGAGGTCCGACGGTGATCTTCACGCCGCGCACCGCCTCCGACAGCACCGGAAAGATCGTGCCCCAGAAAACCGCGAACGCGATGCCGACCAGCATCAGGTTGTTGAACAGGAACGCGGCCTCGCGTGAGAGGTACGACTCGAATTCGGCGGGACTGCGCAAATCCTTCGAGCGGAAGATCAGAAGCGCGGTGTAGGCGAGCGTCACGGTTATCAGGAAGCTCAGGAAGTATGGGCCGAGGCCAGACTGCGTGAACGAATGCACCGACGAGATGACGCCGCTGCGCGTGATGAAGGTGCCGAACAGCGTTAGTCCGAAGGCGAGTCCGATCAGCGACAGGTTCCAGACCTTCAGCATGTCCTTGCGTTCCTGGATCATCACCGAATGCAGGTATGCGGTCATCACGAGCCACGGCATGAAGGCGGCGTTCTCTACCGGGTCCCATGCCCAGTAACCGCCCCAGCCGAGCACTTCGTACGCCCATCGCGCGCCGAACATGTTGCCCAGCGTCAGAAAGAACCAGGAGAAGATTGCCCAGCGGCGCGTCGAACGAATCCATCCGTCGTCGAGCTTGCCGGTGATCAGCGCGGCGGCGCCGAAGGCGAACGGCACGGTCGCGCTGACGTAGCCGGTGTAGAGCGACGGCGGATGTATCGCCATCCAATAGTTTTGCAGCAGCGGATTGAGGTCGGAGCCTTCGGCGGGAACTGTCGCCAGCAGATCGAATGGACGCGTGACGAAATTCAGCATCAACAGGAAGAAGATTGCGACGCCGGCCAGCACGGCGAGCGCATACGGGGCGATGTCGGGATTGCGGCGGCGATTCTGAAAGGCGGCGATCGACGTGAAGATCGACAGCAGCCAGGTCCAGAACAGCAGCGAGCCCTGCTGCCCGCCCCATAGCGAGGTGATTTTGTAAACGGTCGGGAGCGTGGTGCTGGAGTATGCGGCGACGTACTCGAGCGAGAAGTCGCTGCGCAGGAGCGCGGTCCACAACACGACGACCGCGATCGTGACCATCGCGCACATCGCCCAGATTGCGTGGCGGGCACTGACGACGAAGTCGGGCGCACCCCGGCGCGCGCCGTAGATATTCGCGACGATGGAATAGACGGCGAGAATCAGCGCGATCGCGAGCGCAAGGTTGCCAAGTTGCGGCATCAAAAAAACCCGCTGCTATTGTGCTTGCTTAGGCTTGTACTTGGAAGGGCAACTGGTCATCACCTGCGTCGCGGCGATGGCGCCGTCGGGGCTGAGCTTGCCCTCGACGATAACGTCGCGGCCGGGCGCAAACATGTCGGGCTTCGGCTCGCCGGCGGCGACGACGCGGAACGAAACGGGATCGGTCGCCGCGACGGGCTTGACGGGCGCACCGGCATCGTCGACGTCGGGAATCGGCACGATTTCAAATTTGAGGGTGAGGGAGTTCGGGTCCCAGGCGATGTTGCCGGGCTTGACGCGACCGGCGACGCGGATCGCCTGTCCGCCCAGCACGCTCTGGCGCGCGGCCACTTCGGGAACGGTGAGGTAGTACTCGGAGGTGGTGCGAATCGAACTGAATATAAGGTAGCCGATCGCGAGGACGATCAGGCCGCCGCCGATGAAGAATCGTGGACGTATTCGCATTGCTTAGTGATTGTTTCAGGGGTTGGGCGTGCGAGCAAACGGTGTAGAGCTTGATTGTATGTGAAACCCGCGGTGGGTTTCACGCTTCCTTCGGCAAGGGTGACCCCTGCACCCAATGATAGGAAAGATGCGGGACTTCGTCCCTGTTAGGAGTTATTTTGGGGCGGAGGGGTTCGACTCTTACCTCGCCCGTTATTTTCGCGGGAGAGGCAGCCGAACCGCATCGCGGCCGGCAGGTGAGGGTTCCGCGATCGCAGCGCAAAAGCGCGCCTGCTCACTTTTTTGTGTTCCCTTATTTTTTGTGTCATCCCGAGCGTAGCCGAGGGACACCCCAATCTTTTTTAAAGCCAAGGCCTTCGACCCCCTCTCTCAGGTCTTGCCGAGGCGAGGCGCCCTCTACTGCAGGATTTGCTTGCGCGCATTGGACGCCCGTCGTGTTCGCTCCGCGGTTGGGGTGCGTCGGCATGCCTCGAAGAAGATCCGGTATCCCTCGGCTACGCTCGGGATGACACAAAGAAGGGAGGTGACGACACAAACGAGAGTACACCAGACGAAGCGCGGAAAGGTTGCTGTCCCATCTCGCCTTTTGCTCGCGCCGCAGAACCTCACCTGCCGACCGCGACGCGGTTCGGCTGCCTCTCCCGTGAAAATAACGGGCGAGGTATTTCGGATTAGGAATCGGACTCGGCGTCGTTGGACGAGTGGGGGTCTTGGGGGCCGAAGGCTACGCCGCGTTTTGAGGATTTGATGAAATTCAGCAGCTCGGTTACTTCCACTGTTAGATTGCCGGATTTTTCTAACCGCTCGATTGCCAGTTTTAGGTTTTGACGGGTACCGAACAGAGTTGTGAAGGCGTGGCGCAGGGCGTGAATCGATTTTAACGGGATACCTGCGCGTTTGAGGCCTACTACGTTGATGCCGCGGAGCGTGTGAGTGTCATCCATTATGCAGAATGGAGGGACGTCGCGGCTGGTGCGGGAGAGACCGCGCATCATCGCGAGGCGGCCGATGCGCGTGTATTGATGCACTACGCAGTTGCCGGAGACCAAAGCGCGGTCACCCAGCTCGACCCATCCGGCGAGTAGAGCGCCGCCGGCAATGATGGTGGAGTTGCCGATGCGGCAATCGTGCGCGACGTGCGCATTCTGCATCATGAAGTTGTCGTTCCCCATGATGGTGACATCGCCATGCTCGCATCCGCGATGCACGGTGGTGTATTCGCGAAAGATGTTGCGATCGCCGATTTTCACCGAGCGGGCGACGCCGGTGTAAGTGAGATCCTGCGGCTCGTCGCCGATTACCGCGCCGGGATGCAGCACGTTGTCGGCGCCGAGCTCGGTAATGCCGAGAATCGTGACGTGACCGATCAGGCGGGTGCGCGCGCCGATGCGGATTTTTCCGTCGAGCAGGCAGAGAGGGCCGATCTCGACGCCGGCGGCCAATTCGACGTTGGGACCGACCACCGACGTCGGATGAATCCGCGGCGGCGCATCACGCGTCAATTGAGGAGCCTGCGTTTTTTCAGATCGTCGTGATGCTCGTTGTCGGCGGGCGTCGTCGAGCCTTCGACCTTGTAGTCGCCGGAGGCCCAGGTGCCGAGATCGATCATCTGGCATCGCTCGGAGCAGAAGGGGCGGAAGCGATTTCGCGGCGACAAGTCAGCGGGCCTTTTGCAGATGGGACAGTTCATCCTGTCTAAGAAAATTGTCAGATGAGCGCGCGACGCGCAACGTTGAGGCGCGAGAAGCTCTTAAGGAGATTGGTGCGGATGTCAGCTCACCTAACCCCTAACCCCTTCCCCTGGGGGAAGGGGAACCGCAGCTGAGTGGATGCGGGTCGATTCGGAAGGTAGAGCGCTCGCCTGAGTGTGACTGCTCAGGCGGGCGCCCCAGCCGCAGGCCAAGACTCCACTACGCTAGGGAGTTGCCCCCTGGCGCTGGATGAAGACACTGCCCTTGGGGCCGATGTGCACGCAATTGATATCGGTGCGAGTGAACTCCGGAGTGCACAGCGGCTGATCGACGGCCGGACATTTGTAAAGGTTCGGGCCCAGCACTTGGCACTTGTCGAGCGCGAAATTTGCATTCATCGGCGGTGCGGTCGGCTGGTCAGCGCTCTGCGACGAGCATCCGCCGAGCGCGAGCATCCCAATCGACGCGGCGATGGCCGCTGCGGGAATGAATCGCAGCCCGCGTTGGCGAATATTCGAGCTGATAACTTTTCGAGTGCGCATCGTGTTCTCCTCTCAACCGGGTTGAGGCGGTCGTCCGCCTGTTACGAGATCCAAGCGAGCCGCGCGGTAGGCGATCACGCGCTAGAGAATTCTAATACACGATGGGCGGGCTGCCTAAAAGAGGGGGGCGTGACGCACTTTTGCTCGATGCCGCAGAACCCTCACCTAGCGGCCGCGCTGCGGCCAGCCACCTCTCCCGTAAAGTAACGGGCGAGGTAAAAATCAGAAGACGTCGGTGCCGCATTTGTCGCTGCCGCCCGAGGCCAGAAAAACGTTGACGCGGAGATCGTACGCAAAGCGCTCGAAGTAGCAGAGCTGCATTTCATGGGCAGGGCCCTTGTACTGAACGCTGACGTGAACTTGCAGGTTGGATTTGCCCGCAGTGACCGCCTGGTATTGGTCCGGCGGTAGGAAGACGAAAAAATCGTGCGGCACGTTTGGCGACACAATTCCCGCGTCCATCTCCGACATCGTGCTCGAGGGCGGCCTGACGACCTTGCCATCGACGACGGCATGAACGGCGACGATCGTATCGAGGGCGGGGATGCTTCCGAAATTTCTGAAGTTGACCGAAATCATAGGATGTTGCGTGTCAGTTCCCGCGAAGGCGACCTGCTGGACGCCGATGAACGGGCGATCCGCGACGGCGAAGATCGTGCTGGTGACCATCGCGGTGCGCCAGGTCGCGTAGGCACTGAAGAAGGTGGCGAGCACCATCAGGAGCGCCATGAAGTCGGCGAGCTTGACTGCCTGCCCAAGCCTGACGAGCAGCGAGCGCTCGGTGCTAACTATCTCGCGATTGCGCCGCTCGGTGGACGATTCGGCATACGAGTGCTGGTGAGAGTCGGGTTCGTCCATTGCGGACTGTATAACCCGACTACGGGACGGAGAACCAGATCACGGCGAGCGGCGGCATCTCGATCGCGATCGAATGCGGGAATCCATGCCACGGAATCGCGGCAGCCTCGACGCCGCCCATGTTGCCCGCGTTGGAGCCACCGTATGCGGCCGAGTCGGTGTTGAGAATCTCGCGATAGAATCCGGGGCCGGGGACGCCGACGCGAAAACGCTTGCGCAGCACCGGCGAGAAATTGCACATACAGACGATGCGGCGGCCGGTACTTGGCGCGGTACGCATGAACGCAATCATGTTGCTGTCGGCGTCGTCGGCGTCGAGCCATCGAAAGCCCGCCGGGTCGGTATCGGCCTCCCACAGCGCGGGCTCGTCGCGGTAGATGTGGTTGAGATCGCGCACGAGGACCTGCAGTTCGCGATGGTCGGAGTACTCGAGCAGGTTCCAATCGAGGCTCGAGTCGTGATCCCACTCGCGCCACTGGCCGATTTCCTCGCCCATGAAAATCAGCTTCTTGCCCGAGCGCGCCCACATGTAGGCGAAGAGCGCGCGCTGATTGGCGAACTGGCGCCAGCGGTCGCCAGGCATCTTCGCGAGCATCGCGCGCTTGCCGTGGACGACCTCGTCATGCGAGAGCGGCAGCACGAAATTTTCGCTCCATGCGTAGAGCAGTCCGAAGGTGAGATCGCGATGGTGGTAACGGCGGTAGATGGGATCGAGCGTGAAGTACTCGAGCGTGTCATGCATCCAGCCCATGTCCCACTTGAAGCCGAAGCCGAGTCCGCCCAGAAAGACCGGGCGACTGACTCCGGTCCACGCGGTGGATTCTTCCGCGATCATCATGACGCCGGGGTTGAGGCGGTACACGTCCTGGTTGAGCTTCTTGATGAATGAGATGGCGTCGAGGTTCTCACGCCCGCCGAAAGCGTTGGGAATCCACTCGCCTTCGCTGCGCGCGTAGTCGAGGTAGATCATCGACGCGACCGCGTCGACGCGCAGGCCGTCGGCGTGGAACTCGCCGAGCCAGTAGAGCGCGCTGGCAGTCAGGAAGTTGCGCACTTCGGCGCGGCCGTAGTTGAAGATATAGGTGCCCCATTCGGGATGGTCGCCCTGGCGTGGATCGGCGTGCTCGAACAGTGCGGTGCCGTCGAAGCGGCCGAGGCTGAATTCGTCCTTGGGGAAATGTGCGGGCACCCAGTCGAGGATCACGCCGATGCCGCGGCGATGGAGCTCGTCGATGAGGTAGCGCAAGTCGTCGGGGCTGCCGTAGCGCGAGGTCGGCGCGAAGTAGCCGCTGACCTGGTAGCCCCACGAGCCGGTGAACGGATGCTCCATCACGGGCAGCAATTCGACGTGGGTAAAGCCCATGCGCGTGACGTAGTCGCCAAGCATCGGCGCCATCTCGCGATACGTCAGCGGGCGATTGCCGTCCTCAGGCACGCGCCGCCATGAGCCGAGATGGACTTCGTAGATCGATATGGGGCATTTGATCCATTCGCGGCGCGCCCGCTCTGCAAGCCACTCCGCGTCGTGGAACTCGTAGCTCGATTGGTAAACGACGGAGGCCGTCGCGGGCGGCGCTTCCATCTGCTGCGCGAACGGATCGCTCTTCAGCAGCAAGCCGCCGTCGCGCGTGCGGATTTCGTATTTGTAATTCGCGCCGGCGCCGACGCCGGGAAGGAACAGCTCCCACACGCCCGAGCTGCCGAGCGTGCGCATCATGTGGACGCGGCCGTCCCATCGATTGAAGTCGCCGACCACGCTGACGCCGCGCGCGTTGGGCGCCCACACCGCGAACGACACGCCGCGGATTCCCGACATCTCGCGCACGTGGGCGCCGAGCTTGTCGTAGGCGCGGTCGTCCCGCTGCTCGCCCCACAAGTGAAGGTCGAGGTCGCCGAGCGTCGGCATGAACGAGTACGGATCGTGAATCGTGACTGATTCGCCGTCGGGATAGTGAATCTCGAGCTGATAGGGAAAAATCGAGACGCGACCCTCGACCATAGCCTCGAACAATCCCGCCGGATCGCGCAGGCGCATCGGACGCGGCGCGTCTCCCGGCACGAGCAGCTCGATGTGCGACGCGTCGGGGCGAAACGCACGCACCACGAGATACTTGCCGTCGAGATGCGCGCCGAGGATCGAATGGGGATCGTGATGCTCGAATGCCAGCAGGCGTTCCAGCTCGTTATCCGGCGCGCTCGACGCGATGACTTCAGCCTTCATTCCAAGTGCAAAGTCTAAACGATAGATTCGTCGTAAGCGACCCGCGTCCGGATGGAGACAGACCATGAGTTCCACGCCCAACCCGAACCGATCGAACAACCTGCCCGGCTTCGACCCGCAGATGGGACAGCTCGAGGTGCTCGAGCCGGGCATCGCGATGTTCCACGGCTTCGCCAACGTCGCGTTCGCATACGGGCGCGGCGAGATGATCGTCGTCGATACCAGCTCGCGGTTGATGGGCGCGATGGCGGCGCGCGCGATTCGCGAGGTCAGCGACGAGCCGTTCGCGTTTCTCATCTATACGCACGGTCACGGCGACCACGCGTTCGGCACCGAGGCGTTCATCACCGACGCTCTCACGCGCGGGCATGCGCGGCCGAAAATCTGGCGCACGAGGACGTCGCCGGCCGCTTCAAGCGCTATGCGCTCACTCGCGGATGGCAGTCGCATATCAATCGGCTCCAGTTCGGGGGCGCGTTCGCGACCGACGGCCTGTTCGAGCCCAAGTCGTTCAGCTACCCCGACCTGGTTTATCGCGATCAACAATTTCTCGAATTGGTGGGAGAGCCGGTCGAGCTGCATCACGCGATGGGCGAGACGGACGACGCGACGTGGGTCTGGATGCCGACGCGGCGGCTCGCGATGGTCGGCGATCTGATCGTCTCGTCGATGCCGAACACGGGCAATCCCAACAAGGTGCAGCGTTACACGCTCGAATGGGCGGAGACGCTCGAGGCGATCGCGAAGTGCGGACCGCGATACGTTCTGCCGGGGCACGGACCCGCGTATCGCGGCGAGCAGC
>NZ_DATEQZ010000102.1:0-3941 GCF_035272065.1 Binatus sp. (SeqCode) | reverse complement strand
ACTAGACTATGTCGATCTATACTGCATCCATACCCCATTTGCTTTCAAACCCGGGGACGACCAGGACCCGAGGGACGAGAACGCCAACGTGATTTATGATGATGCGACGACCCTGACGGATACGTGGAAGGCTTTGGAGAGCCTCGTGGACGAACGCCGGTGCAAGGTTATCGGATTATCGAACGTCAGTCTGGGACAGCTGAAAGAGGTGTTCGAATCCGCACGGGTAAAGCCTGCTGTTCTTCAAGTCGAATCCCATCCATATCTCCCTCAATGGGAACTGCTCGACTATTGCAAGAGGAATGGCATCGTGATGCAGGCCTTCGCGGCGTTGGGTCATGGTATCCAACCGAGGTTACTCGACGATCCTGTCATCACGGGCATCGCCAAGCGCGCCCATAAAACCCCCGCTCAAGTTCTGCTGGCATGGGCTGTACAACGCATCACCGCGCCTCTAACCACAGCTACAAGCGCGCTCCACATCAGGGAAAATTTGGAAATCTCGACTCTTCCCGATGACGCTATCGAGGCGATCACTCAAGGGATCAGTACGCGAGTCAGGCTCAATTCGGTTGTTGACACAGGCATCCCGGGGTTCATTCCCAGGGGAAAATGAACGTTCAAGCCGGAATTTCCCTGTCTCTACTAAAATTTCCGTCTGCACCGGAATTTGAGACGCCTGCGAGAATCGCAATCGAATTAATGCGCCAAGTGAGACGGGCGGCGATCCGAACCACAAACGGCCGACTACTGATCGAGATCGAAAATCCTTTGATGAATAGATCTTCGTACGCACGCGTACGGGCCACCGCGCGACGATTTCTGAGCGGTAACCAGTGACGAATCAGGCGGCGAGGCGCTCGTAGCGATGATGCAGGCCGCCGACCTGAGGGATGGCGATCACCTTTCCGATCCGGCGTGGCAAGATCGGCCGCGGGTCCGGACAATCCTTGTCGAGCGACAGATGCGTTCGAGTGCGTTGGTAGTAATCGACATAGGAGAACATTACGCGGCGCAGATGGCGCTCGTTGAAGATGACGATGTGATCCAGACACTCGCGGGGATCGAGCCGATCACTCGCTCGACGTATGCGTTCTGCCACGGTGATCGGGGCGCTGTGATCACCTCTGTGATCCCCATCGCTTCGACCCGGTTGCAGAAGTAGGAGCCATAAGACGCATCGCGATCGCGCAGCAGATAGCGCGGAGCGGTGTCCCACGGGAACGCTTCGGTTACCTAGCGCGAAAGCCAAGCGGCGGTCTGGTGCGCGGTGACGGCCGCGCGCACGATCTCCCTTCGATCGTGCGCGAGAATGATCATGACGTAGAGCAGGTGAAACGACGCGGACGCTACGACGAACATGTCGATTGCAGCGATGCCTTCGGCGTGATTGCGCAGGAAAGTCCGCCAGTTCTGAGAAGGTGTCCCTCGGATTCTCACCATATACTTCGCGACCGTAGCCTGGCTGACCGCGATGCCGAGCTTGAGCAGTTCGCCGTGGATCCGGGGCGCACCCCAGAGCGGGTTGGTGCTGCTCATCTGCCGAATCAGATCACGAATCTCGCGTTCCACCGACGGCCGCCCAGATCTCGAGCGCCAACGCCAAAACAGGCGAAATCCCTGCCGGTGCCATTGTACGACTGTGCCCGGCTTGACCAACACCATCACCTCAAGGCAGCGCGGCCACAATCGGTAGAGCCAGACCCAGAGCAAGCGGTCGATCGCGAACAGCCGGGGCCGACGCTGCTGCTGCCGGCGAAGAACGTGCAGCTGGTGACGCAAGGCGAGATTCTCTAATTCTACCGCTGCCCTCCTACGGATTCGGCATGTGAGCCGGGAAACATCAAGGAGCTTAAGCATATCGGCGACACTAAGGCGGTCAATCGCAAAACACTAGCCTTTTCGGCGCTTTCGGGGTTTTTGGTAGCCACAGCGGTAGCGTCCGCCGACCGCCATCAGTTCGTCATGGGTGCCGAGTTCGATCACGCGGCCGTGTTCGAGCACG
This sequence comes from Binatus sp. (SeqCode), assembly GCF_035272065.1. GTDB lineage: Bacteria > Desulfobacterota > Binatia > Binatales > Binataceae > Binatus. The sequence continues at coordinate 1,936 of NZ_DATEQZ010000102.1, read as the reverse complement.
CAAATGCGATCCGCGTGACGCACCGTCGAGAATCGATGCGATATCAATATGGTAGTCGCGTGATCCGTCGCCGTTAGAATCCGATCGAAAATCTCGCTCTCGCCACGCACGTCGAGTTGCGCGGTCGGCTCGTCGAGCATTACCACGCCCGCGCCAAGCTTCACCGCACACAGCGCGCGCGCCAGCGCGATCCGCTGCCACTGCCCGCCCGAAAGATCGGTGCCGTTCTGGTATCCGCGCGCGAGGATCGTGTGGAGCGACGCGAGATTCGCCGCGCCAGCTTGTACCAGCGCCTGCTTGATCGCGTCATCCGGCGCACCCGCGGGCGAAACATTGTCGCGCAGCGCGAGCTCAAACTTGGTGAAGTCCTGGAACACTGCCGTCACTCGCTCGCGCCACGCGTCGATATCGATTTCGCGCAGGTCGACGCCATCGATCTCGATCGCTCCTTCATCCGGGTCGTAGAGCCGGCACAGCAGCTTCGCCAGCGTGGTTTGGCCCGCCCCGTTCTGGCCTACAATCGCGAGCGAGGTGCCCGCCGGAATCGTCAAGTCAAATCCGGACAGCACCCGATCTCCACCCGCCGGATACGCGAAGCTCACGTTGCGAAATCGAATCTCGCGCGACGGCAGGTTGGTCGCCGCTCTTTCGCCGCGCGTGATACTCCCGGCTGGAGCCATCGCATCTTGCAGCCGGATCACAGCGCCCGCCGGCGCCGCCGCACCATCGAGCGCCCATGACAAACCGCCAAACGCTATCATGCTCGTGCTGACGGCCGCGCTGGCGAATGTAACGACGTGGCCTACTAGGATTCGTCCGGCGGCCGCATCTGTCGCGATCGCCCAGAACACGATCAGGTTGGCGGACAGCACCAACAGCAGGCTCCAGAGCACCGGCTGCTCGCGCAGCCGCGTCGCCTCCCAGCGGAGATCGAACAGGCGTCGTCGTCGCGAGGTGAACCGCTCGATCGTCCATTACGCGAGTCCGAACAGGCGCAGTTCCTTGGCGGCGGGCGGATCGACGGCGAGTCGATAGGCATTAGTCGGCGTGCCGCTGCGCCTCACGCACCTCATCTGTGTATTGCGGTCGCGCCAGACTCCGCTTTCCCGCAGCAGCCAGTGCGTCGCGAGCCATGCGCCCGCGAGCAAAAGAGGCGCCCACCATGCGTAGGCTGCCAGCACCGCGGCGGACATCAGTCCTCCAACCATCTCGACCAGCCCCGACGCGATGACAGCCCCGACGCGATGACGTCCATCGAGATGCTCATCGGCGGTCCACTGATACCCAGGTCGAAGTCGCGCGCCATCGCGAGATCGGTGGTAGTCGCGGGTCTTCGAGATGTCCCATGCCGGGCGGGCTGACGCATGCGATGGTCAACTGATCGTAGAGCCAGGCGGCGACCCGGCTACCGAGGTTCGCGCCAACCGCATGGTGGAACGGTGGCGCTATCTGAAGGAGCACGAACACCGTGCCGACGGCGATAAGCGGCGTAGCAAGAGGATTGCCGCGTCGCACGGCACCCACGAGCGCGCCCATCGCGATAGCGAATAGAACTGGCAGCAGTCCGCGCAGTGCGAGCGCGGCCCACCATGCGATTGCAAGCGGGCGATCAGCTTTCAGCAAAACGCCGAAGAACTTCCACTCAGCGCGGTCCTTTAGACGCTCGAACATGCGCACCATCCGCCTGATCGTAAAACCCCTTAAACCTCGCTTGGGTTACGCAGTCAAGGTAACGGAACTAGCCGCCTTCAAGACCGCGCGACGCGCGATGGGGCTCCGCAAGAACCGCTCCGATTCCCTAGCAGGGTGTTGAGGAAAGGGTTTGATTACTCAAGTTTCATATCTCGTTAGGGACGCGGGACTGGGATTGCAGGTTCTACCCGCGACCTACTTCAGTCGCGGCACGGTGTGGAAGAGTGGTGTGGGCTGATGATTC
>NZ_DATEQZ010000101.1:0-4993 GCF_035272065.1 Binatus sp. (SeqCode) | reverse complement strand
CCGACGCGATCGCCCAGGTCGTAGCGGACGCCCTCGAACTCGTAGCCGTAAATCTTGCGCCGCGCGGTCAGCGCCATCAGCGCATCGGTCAACTGAATTTCACCACCGGCGCCCGGCTTGCCCGCGGCGAGCAATTCGAAGATGTCGGGCGTCAGCACGTAGCGTCCCATGATTGCCAATTCGCTGGGCGCTTTTTCGGGCGGTGGCTTCTCGACCATCCCGCGGAGTTCGTAAGTGCGCTCGCCGGCGGCTACCGCATCGACGATGCCGTATTTCGAGATCTCGCTGCGCGCGACTTTAAGCAGCGCGACCACCGGCGCGTCGCGCGTCTCGGCCACGTCAAGGAGCTGGCGAAGGCACGGCCGTGGGCAATCGAAGATGTCATCGGGAAGCATCACGGCGAACGGCTCGTCGCCGACCGCCTCGTGCGCTTGCAGCACCGCATGACCGAGGCCGAGCGGATGCCGCTGTTCGGCGATCGTAATCCGCGCGGGATTATTGCTGCGCCGGACGAGTTCGAGGATGTCGCGTTTGCCGCGTTCTTCGAGATGGCGCTCGAGTTCCGCGTTGGGCTTGAAGTGATCGACGACGGTCGTCTTGCCTGGGCTGATGACGATAATGATCTCCGCGATGCCCGAGGCGACCGCCTCCTCGACGACGACCTGGATCGCCGGCGTGTCGACCACCGGCAAAATTTCCTTGGGGATCACCTTCGACGACGGGAGCATCCGCGTGCCCATCCCGGCCGCGAGAATGACCGCCTTTTTTACTTTCATAGCAGTGCGATTTTCCAGGTTGGCGGAGCGCTCAGATCTTCGACTCGCGCGCTTCCTGCGCGGACTTGCACGCGATGCATAGCGTGGTGACGGGACGCGCCTTCAGCCGCTCGATGCCGATTTCGCCGCCGCATTCCTCGCATTGCCCGTACGAGCCGTCTTCGATTCGCGCGAACGCCTCGCCGATTTTGCTGAGCAGCTTGCGCTCGCGATCGCGCATCCGCAGCAGGAAATTGCGGTCCGACTCCAGCGCGGCCCGGTCGGTCGGGTCGGCGTAGGCCTCTTCCGACTCGCTGTTCATGGTGCCGACCGCGCGCTCCGATTCATTGAGAATGTCGCGTTTGCGGCCTTCGAGGAGTTTTCGAAAGAGCTTGAGGTCTCTTTGCCTCACGGTTGAACTATCCGCTACGAACCGAGTTTTTGATTCTATAGACGCCCTGCTACCATGTAAAGATTGGGCGATGAAAACGGCTTATCTCGACGCGTTCTCCGGCCTGAGTGGCGACATGATCGTCGGCGCAATCCTCGACTGCGGTGCCGATTTTCCCGAATTCGAGCGCGCGATCAAGTCGATGCCGATTGCAGGTTATCGGCTCTCGACCCGGCGCAAAGTTTCCAGCGGAATCTCAGCGCTCAAGTTCGACGTCGCCGTGACCGAGCCTCAGCCGGAGCGTCACTTCGGTGAGATTCGCGCGCTGATCGACGCATCGCCGCTGGCCGCCACAGTCAGAAATCGCGCAATCTCGATCTTCGAAGTGCTAGCGCAGGCCGAGGCGAAGATTCACAACACGACGCCCGACCGCGTTCACTTCCACGAGGTCGGCGCGGTCGATTCGATCATCGATATTGTCGGCACTGCGTGGGGTCTCGAGCACCTGGGCGTCGGCGACGTGCTCGTGTCGGCGCTCCCGATGGGCAACGGGTTCGCGCGGTCGCAGCACGGAGTAATTCCCGTGCCGGCGCCGGCGACGGCCGAGTTGCTGTCAGGATTCCCACTGAAAATCGGCGACGGCCCGCACGAGATGGTTACGCCGACGGGCGCGGCGGTCGTTCGCGCGCTCGCGCGTCCCGCGGCAATCCCGCTCGCTTTCGAAGTTGAGAAAATCGGCTACGGCGCGGGCGCGCGCGAGCTGGAGGATAGGCCCAACGTGTTGCGCCTGATGCTCGGGCGCGAGCGCTCCTCGTTCGACAGCGACGAGATGATCGAGATCTCCGCGAACATCGATGACCTCAGTCCGCAGATTTACGACCATGTGATGAATCGGCTATTCGACGCCGGTGCGCGCGACGTGACGCTCACGCCGACAATGATGAAGAAGGGCCGTCCCGCGGTGACGCTGGGCGTGCTCGCCGAGGCCGCGCGCCGCGATGCGCTCGCGGAGATTATTTTCGCGGAGACTTCGACGATCGGTTTGCGGTTCCATGCGGTCGAACGGATGAAACTGCATCGCGAGATTCGCGAAGTCGAGACACGATGGGGCAAGGTCCGGGTCAAGGTATCCGGCGCGATTGGCGGCGAGCCCGCCACAATTTCGCCCGAGTATGACGACTGCCGTCGAATCGCGGCGGAGCACAAAGTCGCGCTGCGCGTCGTGATGGAAGAGGCGCGCGACGCCGCACGAGTTCGCGTGTCGGGCGAGAAATGATTTCCGAGCGCCTGCACATCAACGAGATTTTCTACAGCATCCAGGGTGAATCCACGCATGCGGGGCGCCCATGCGTGTTCGTGCGGCTCACCGGATGCAACCTGCGATGCAAATGGTGCGACACCGAGTACGCATTCTTCGAAGGCCGGCAGATGCCGATCGCGGACGTAGTAAAAATAATTCGGGGCTACCGATGCGACTTGGTCGAAGTGACCGGCGGCGAACCGTTGCTTCAGGAGGGCGTGTATCCGCTGACTGACGCGATGCTCGAATCCGGCGCGACCGTGATGATCGAGACGTCGGGGACGGTTGACGTACGCAAGCTCGACCCGCGCGTCATCAAGATCATGGACCTCAAATGTCCGGGCAGCGGCGAATGCGAACAAAATCTTTGGAGCAACCTCGACCATCTGACTATGCGCGACGAGATAAAATTCGTAGTCGCCGACCGTGCGGACTACGAATGGACCAGGGATGCAATCGTGACACGCGACCTCGCGCGGCGCGCCGGCGCGTTACTATTGAGTCCCGTGTTCGGACAACTGGAGCCCGCCGCGCTCGCGGCGTGGATACTCGAGGATCGATTGCCGGCGCGAATGCAATTGCAGATGCATAAGCAGATCTGGCCGGGCATCTCGCGCGGCGTGTGATTCCGAATTCCCTCGCCCGTTTGTCGGGAGCGGCTAACGCTCGTCTTCGAGCGGCGGGTGAGGGACCAAAAATTTGCCTGGATTCCGGATGTGAGGTACAGACAACTTCGCCGCACAGATGTCCCTCACCCTAGCTCTCTCCCGACAAACGGGCGAGGGAATAAGAACGGCGAAGGAATTAGACGGTCGCCTGCTACTCTTATCGCGACGGCGCCGCGGAATGCTGCCGCACGGGATCGCCTGACAGCAACTGCTGCGCTTTGCGCAGCGCCGCTTCGGTCTCGCGCAGCAGATCGGCGAACACTTCGGCCGCGGGCTTGATCTCGTGGATCAGTCCCGCGCCCTGTCCGGTCGGCATGAAGGTGCGATTGGGATCGACGTCGGCGCCGCCGCGGCCGGTGTAGTTCATGACGCCGTTGCGTGTCGAGGTCTGCGCCTGCAGCGGGAACGGCTGAATCTTCGACGGGTCTTTCTCCCATTCAAGCGCGTACTCGGTGCGTATGACGCGACAGGTCTTGCCGGTGTACGCGCGCGTGCGCAAGGTGGAATCCTCGTGCGCTCTGACGATCGCCTCGCGATAGCCTTGCGCCGCCTGCGCCTCGGGCGTCGCGATAAAGCGCGTGCCGATCACGACGCCTTGCGCACCGACCGTGAGCGCCGCGGCGATCTGCCGTCCGTCGGCGATTCCCCCCGCGGCCAGCACTGGCAGCTTCACCGCGTCGATCATCTGCGGCACCAGCGAGAGCATCCCGATCTCTCCGGTATGTCCGCCCGCCTCGGTCCCTTGCGCGACGACCACGTCGGCGCCGGCATTCTGCGACTTGATCCCGTGATGGACCTTGCCGCACATCACGACGATCTTCATCCCGTTGTCATGCATCACCTTGACGAATTCCTGTGGCACCGAAAGCCCGGCAACGAACACCTTGATCTTTTCTTCGATCATCACGGGCACGTGCGGACGCATCATGTCGGGAATCGGCGCGAGCAGATCGACGGCGAACGGTTTGTCGGTCAGCTCGCGAGTCTTGCGGATTTCCGCGCGCAGATCGTCGGGGCTCAGCGACGCGGCGCCAATAACGCCGAGTCCGCCCGCGTTGGAAACCGTGGCGACGAGCTTGTGCATCGCGACCCCGCCCATCCCGGCGAGCAGAATCGGATACTTGATTCCAAAGTAATCGCAAATCGGCGTATGCAGCATCGAAACGTCTCCGGTAGTGAGCCGTCTGTGCGACTGGCTCCTCATGACTTCTTAGTTGGCGGGTGCCAGACGATCAAGCGCGCGTGTGGCCCCGCGTTCGGGCGTGATGCATAATCGCGTTCGCGCGGAGAGGTGGCCGAGCCCGGTTTAAGGCGCACGCCTGGAACGCGTGTAGACTCGAAAGGGTCTCGGGGGTTCGAATCCCCCCCTCTCCGCCACACAGTCTGTAGTGCTTCCCTACAATCTAGAGTGGGCGGAAAATCCCCGCGTGACGCGGCGCTTGTGCGCTTGATGCGAACCGGAGAGCGCGAGTCCTGCACCCGATTCGGCGAATTTCTCGGGTTTGTCTCCAGGCGCAGAAAAGCCGGTTCGCTTCACGGTTCGAGCAAAATTCGCTCGTCCATCGCCTTTCTGAAATGGGGCCGGTCGCGGCTCTAGGCGATTCCGATCGCCTTCAACTGCGCCGGCCATTCGAGCGGCAGATCGACCCGGTTGAGCAGCGTCTCCGCGTTAAGCTCAGCGGGCTGACATCCGCGGCAGATTGCTTCGACGATGCTGGGTGCTGTGAATGCCAAGCGGGAGAGACGCTCGACGTAACGCACAGCGATGCTCTCGCGTCGCGCGATCTCCGCTAACGAGCGCACGCTGCCGGAGGCCAACTCTTCAAACCACCCCCTCGAACGCGCCACCGCCTTGAACAGTGCGGGATCTACCCTCCGC
>NZ_DATEQZ010000100.1:0-14801 GCF_035272065.1 Binatus sp. (SeqCode) | reverse complement strand
CCTCGGTCAAGGACTTGGCCCGCAAGCTCATGCGCTACATCCGTCACTACAATCGCGCACCCAAGCCTATCAAGTGGACTTACCGCGACCCCTCACAGCGCATCAGCCTTGATACCATTTCATCTGTTATAGGCCACTAGTATGCCGCCGACGAGCCACCAGTTGATGGACTCCAGCCGGTAAGTCCGTCGAAACAAATATCCGCAGTAGAAAAAGAAAAGTGATAGGCCGAGAACGTAATCCAGCTCTCCCCAGAAGAAAAAGGTGTTAGGTAGGAATAGCAATGGAATCAGCAGGAGAGGATTGTTGGCGTCGGGCGTGATCGATTTCAGCAAATAGGTCGAGGAGAGAGCTAACAGTATGATGCAAAGACTCAATACGACCTTTCCCGACACTTCCGGGGAACAAACAAAATCCAGCGCGCCGATCAGCACTACGGCCGCGGTGTTAGGAACCGGATAGTGCTTGAATGAGTAGGAAGCAGGAGCTTTCCCTTGAACGAGCTCCGCGGCGATGGAGCCTTGAAAGATCCAATCGGGATAATCGGTAATCGGAAGAAAGTGGTGCGCCCAGATCAAAACCAGCGCGCTGATGATACAGGCCGTGAATGTGCTTCTGAACAAGATGCCTTGGCGGTCGAAGAAAGAAGCCGACACCTGCTGACTCACCAGCATGCCAGTGTGCATGAACTATTGGGCGATGTCACCCCGTAGGCGTCGTTGAGCTGACGAACCATAAGTCGCGAAATCCCACCTTGCCGCTTGTGACACCTCGTAGTCCGGCTTCGTTCAGTTCCGGTGTCAGTTGGCGAATGTCGAAGTGAGCGTGATTCCGATGGCGCGTGATGCGGCTGTGCCTCTCGCTTTCCGACTCTCCAAAATCAACCGCGAACAGCCGGCCACCCGGCTTCAAGACCCGTCGTATCTCGCGGATACCTTCCTGGCGTGCTTGGTCTGGCAAATGGTGAAGCATGACTGTGCTCAAGACGACATCGAAAGTCGCATCGGGAAATGGTATTGCCTCGATCGCTGCCGTATCGAACGCCAGCTCGACGCCGGCCTTTCTCGCTTTCTTGCGCGCCCTCGCAATCATCTCCGGCGACGCGTCGATCCCATACACCTTGCCCGACTCGCCGACGCGCCGCTTCGCTGCGATTGCCAGAGTTCCGGTACCGCAGCCTACATCCAAAACCGACTCGCCGGCTGCGATGCCCGCCAGATCGATTTGCTTCTGACGAAACGCTGACTCTCTTCCAAGCGAGATCGCCCAGAGTAGAAGGTCGTAACGTCACGCCCAATGGATGACTCTGCCAGTAGTACGAGGCGCTGGAGTCTTGTCTTCGGCCGGATGCCCATGGAGCCAGCGGAAACCGTACCCGGCCAATGACGCACCGCCAAGTCCGACCGCAACCCAATGCAATGTGATATGAGCCGCCAGGATTACCGCCGCCGTCCCTGCCCCAAACCATAGCCACTTTCTTCCTAAGACTAACGCTAAGACGGCAGCCATCGAGAGTACGAAGGCCACCAACGCGGCGGCTAGCGTCAGGTGACGGTGTCGCATCACGCGGTCCTCCCATCGCTGTCCGCTACGATTCGTGTTCCCTGGTTTTTCGCCAGACCGATGTGGAGCGACGCAAGCGCGGGCAGGTGCTTCATAACCTCTGCTTTAAAGCGATTGGCAAGCTCGATGCCCTCGCCGACGGATAACGCGGCGCCGATCGCGATGTCGGCCTGCGCATGGAGCTGATGTCCTATCCAGCGCGCGCGCGCATCGAGAACCTCGCAGATTTCCGGCACGTGCGCGGCGGCATGATACATTTCGGCGACGATGTTCGGCTCTACCCCGTCCAATAGCCTTGTAAACACGGCGCCCGCCGACTGCCAGACGACCACCAGGATTGTCGCTGCGATAAGTAAGCCGACCATGGGATCCGCTAGTGGAAAGCCCAGCCATACTCCGGCGGCCCCGACTATCACCGCGAGACTGGTCAGCCCGTCCGCCCGCGCGTGATACCCGTCCGCCACAAGCGCCGCACTACCCATCTCGCGGCCCACTCGGATGCGTAGGACGGCAGCCACCTCGTTGCCAACGAAGCCGACGACTCCCGCAATTGCGAGCGCGCCAAGATGATTCACCGGATGCGGATGGAGGAGCCGGTCCAATGCTTGCCACGCGGCAACGACCACGCTCGAGAAGATAACCAATACGATGACCGCGCCCGCGAGGTCCTCGACCTTGCCGTATCCATATGTATATCGGGAGTTTGCCTTGCGGTGGGCGAACAGAAAAGCGATCCACAGCGGCAAAGCAGTCGTAGCATCGGCAATGTTGTGGATCGCATCGGCGAGCAGCGCGACGCTGCCTGACGCGGCAACTACCGCAAACTGCAGGGCGGCCGCGACTGCCAGAACCACGAAGGACCACTGGACGGCCCAGATGCCTCGCGCGGTCGTCGCGACTGCCGGATCGAGCTCACCATGGACATGCGAGTGAGCGTGGCCGTGCTCGCGCCGCGCGAGCCCAACCCAATTCAGAAGACCGCGTGCCATTGCGCTACTCTGCCCGGCATCTCACTAGAGATAGCGGGTGATCTCCTTGAACTCGTCGATTATTTCTTTCTCGCGCCCGGCGATCGGACCAACCGCGGCCTCCAGGCAGTGATCGATATGATCGTGAATCAGCACACCCTTCGCACACTCGAGGGCCCGAATGACGGCGTGCATCTGCTGCGCGATCTCGGCACAGCCGCGGCCGCCCTCGATCATCGAGATAACGTTGCGCAGGTGTCCCTCAGCGCGCCTCATCCGCGCCACCACGTCCTTGTGCGAGCGATGAAGCTCCGGCTCGCCTCGTGACGGCTGGACAGGCGGGCCCGCCGCAAAACGCTCGTTCAATTTCTGCCGGTTTCCCATTGCCACTCCCGATTTGTATTTCCTCTCCAGAGGGTTATCCACTCCAGGGGGATAGGTCAAGCGAAAGAGTCCAGGCACCATCAAGGCATTCGCCGTTGTTCGAGAACACAGAGGGGTCTTTTGCTGGCGGAGCACGGATAGCCGTATAGCAAGGCAGGCTGGAATCCGGTCCCTAAAACGCTTTGCAGGGATCGACAGGAGTCACTCTCACTGGATCGATCCGCTGTCAGGCATGTTGACGGATTTCTGGCGAATCTGTTCAACCCCGCTCGACGAGGTGAGCACGATCGCCGACCACATACCGCCTAGCGCCCAACCGGCGACGACATCCGTCGGCCAGTGCACTCCCAGATAGACGCGTGAAATACCGATCAATAACGGCGCTATGATTCCTATCGCAGCGGTCAAGATTTTGACGCCTAATTCCTTCTGAGTGCCGCCAAATATTCGTGCGAGGGTCCGGTAAACCGCCGCTGACTCCGCGGCGTGACCAGAAGGGAAAGACCCATCGTTTGCCGGGATTGCCCAAAACGGTGACGGTGGTCGCGTTCTAGTAACCGCGAGCTTGACAATGTGGTTGAGCGACACGGCACCAAGCATGGCGAGCGCGAGAAGGAGTAGCGGTCGCCAACTGCGGGTCAACCGCGCCAAGATCGCACCCCCAATGAGTACAGCGATCCAAAGGTATAGGTCGTTACCTACCGTGGTCACTGCTTTCATCACGCTGGTCAAACCTGCGACCCGATGGGCGGTCGCATATTGAACGACCGGGGCGTCGAACAATACCGTCACCAAGGGTCCGACCAACTTTCGGAGTAGCTTGGCGCTAAGCGAGGTGAAGATAGTCAACGAGGCGAATCCACAGACGAGCGATAGGGCAAACCCGGTTGTAGGTCCGAATCGTGACGCGAGAAGCTCGGTTGTCGCTCGATAGCGAGAGGCTAGCCGTTTACTATCGCCCATGCCTCAACCGAATCTCCCTGGTTCTCCTGTCTTACTCATGGGAACGTCGGCTAAGGTCACCTGTCCATATGATATGCCCCTCGGTGGCGATATCGATATCGACTTGTTTAGCGACGGTGAAAAATAGAACGCTGGGATCTTGCAAACCCCATTCGACATAAGGCACTGAGAAATGTGATTTCGCTACCAGGCTGTCTCCGATGAGCCGCCCCTGAACGTCCATTACTATTTGGTGTCCCGCGCCGTGAAGCGTCAGGACTCCTTGCAGCCTTGCCTTAAACTGACCGTCTTTCCCCAGCTGACCGGCGGCGTGGTGGGGATCAAAAGTAATTTTCGGATATTTTTGAACTTCGAGAACGCTGTTTTTCATCCGCCCGTCACGCGCACCAATACCACTGTCGCCGCTCCGCGCATCAACAACAATTGAGCCGCTAGCTTCTCCGGTGGCTAGATCAGCCTTGATGGTTCCGTGGTCGAGCTTGAAGATTCCGTGGGTTGTATGGATGGAGCCAGGCAGGCGGAACTCGATCAGGGTTTTTGAAGGATCGAGCTCGAGCGTTCCGGATCGCGATTCCGCCGCCGCCTGATGCGCCGAGGCCGCGATCGCGAGCACCAATGCGAACGCGCGAACGCTAAATGACATTTATGACGCGGCGCGCCATGCCCAAAGCTTCGGTCCAGAAGCCCGTCGAGGCGTGCATCAACTCGACAATCGATTCCATCGCGTCGACGAACTCATCCAACTGCGATTCGCTTATCACCAGCGCGGGCGCGACTTTGAGTACCATGAAGTTGTTTCCACAGATTTGGCTATAGATCGCCTTGTCGCGAAAAAGCCGCATCACCAGCACCTGCCCGAACATCGCGGGGTGAATCTTCGAGAATGCTTCGAACAGAATCCGGAGGCGAATTTTCCTGGGCGGACGGAACTCGATGCCGGACATCATGCCAAGTCCGCGGATTTCCGTGATCATGTCGTAGCGCGACAGTCGCGATGTCAGCTTCTCGCGAAGATGTTCTCCGAGTTGCGCGCCACGCTCGCCGAGGTTGCTTTCCGCAAGTATGTCCATGGTGGCGAGCCCGGCGCGCATCGAAAGGCTGTTCTCGCTATAGGTCGACGTGTGGATGATCGAGCGTTTGAACGAGGTGTAAACGGAATTGTAAACCGCATCCGACATCAGCACCGCGCCTGACGGTACCAATCCGCCACTGATCGCCTTGGCGAGAATCACCATGTCAGGTTCGACCCCGAAGTGATGTGCAGCCAGAAACGGTCCCGTGCGATACATGCCGGTCTGTACTTCGTCCAGCACTAACAGCGTGCCGAAGCGCCTACAAAGCGATTGTGCTTGTCGCAAATAGTCAGGCGGTGGAATTAAAACCCCAGCTTCGGCTTGAATCGGTTCAACGACGAACGCCGCGAACTTCTTCGACGCTAACTGTTTTCCCAATTCCCCCAGATCGCCGAATCGAACCGCCTTGGTCTGTGGAAGCAGCGGCCCGAACTCCGCCGTCCAGAATGGATTGTCCATCAAAGATAGCGCACCGCAGGTGAGTCCATGGAAGCCGCCACCAGCATACAAGATGCCAGCGCGCCTGGTGTGAGCCCGGGCAAACTTGATAACAGCTTCAACGCCTTCGCTTCCGGAACTGCAAAAGAAGACCTTCGACAATCTACCGCCGGCGTGCGTGCATAGGCGCTGGGCGAGCTCACCCGCCAGCTCCGGAACGTGACCTTGCAGCATCGCGGGTCCGTTGCGGTCGAGTTCGGCCTTAAGGGCACGCACTACAGCGGGATGATTGTGGCCTACGTTATGAACGCAGTAACCGGAGTTGAAATCGAGAATCCGCCGCCCATCCCCAGTGAATAGCTCGGAACCGAGGCAGCTTGTGTAATGCACATTCATCCCGAGTACATCGAGCAGCCGTACCCACTGAGGATTGACGTATTTTTCGTACAACGGTTGTTGTGCGGGTGCAGACGAGTCTTTGGCAGCCGACATTTGGTTCATAGTCATCTCGCTCGAGAGAATTTTATTTTGCACCGCGACTCAATGCGCAGGTACTGCAGGCTGCGAAGCCCACTTAAGTAGAGCCTGCTTTTGGTCATCGGTGAGGCGCGCTGAGTGATCGAGCGCCGTGTAGTCTCCCGGCGGCATCGAACCGGCGCTGACGGACTCTTCGATTTTCTTCAGCGCTTCCGTTTTTTGCTGCGCGTTGTAAGTTTGCCAATCGGAAAAATTCAGCACCCCGCGCGCCGAGTTGGCAGCCAGGTAGGTTGGAGAAACGGCCGCATACCATGGTGCGCTTCCTCCGGTCGAATGGCACTCGTAACACGATTGCAGGAGGAGCGCGTTTACTTGCGCGTCGGTGCTAACTGTGTTCGTAGGATTCGAGGCTGTCGTCTCGGGCGTGGACGTCTGCTCAGAGCTTGAACAGCCCGCTATCAGGAGAGCTAGACCTAGAAGCCCTGCAATCGGAAGAGGAGTCTTGAGCATCATCATACCGTCTAGTCGTTGAGACTCACGAAACGGATAAGTCCTGCCCCGAGGAAGATCACACCTATACCCATCGTTGCCGCCAATGGCCGTAACGCCGCGGACGGCGGTTGATGGCGAATCATCAAATCGTTGAAGGCCTGCATGGTCCAGGTCGTAGGCATCCATCGAGCGAGTTCGCGCATCCAGGCAGGCTCAAAGTCCAGCGGCCACCAGCATCCGCCAATCGCCGCCATCGCCATGCTGATAGTTACGCCCAGCGGCATCACGGAATCATGAGCAGTCGCAATAGAAGCGACCACCAATCCCAAAGCAGCGGCCGCGAAAGAGATTCCGATCGTCGGTATGATCAACGCGAGCGGATTGCGTCCCAGCGTGATTCCAAACAGCGCCCATCCGACGGCGATCAGCAACACCATTTGCACGATCCCGACGATGAACCGCGCGAAGAGCTTGCCCAGCAGCAAACCTGTAAGCGGCGCGCCACTTACCTGTAGGCGCTTCAAGGTCCCCCAATCGCGCTCATCGAACAGCGACAGCGCGATTCCCAACATCATGCCAATCAGGAGAAACGTGACACCGAATCCGGGGACGTACTGGTCGAAGGCATTCACAGTCACAGCCTCGCCCTCGATCGCGGGATGCTCGACGAATCCGAGATCGCCCGGGAGCATGAGCGCCTGCTGCGCCCCGAAGGACTCGATTTGCGATTGTGCCGCCATTCGCGCTTGTTCGGTGACTCTTCGGCACAACTCGTCGATGTGGAGCTCGAGCGCGTTAACCTCGACGCGCCTGACGGGATCCACGAATAGAATCAGCCGAGGCTCGCCGCCCGCGGCGATCGCCGCACTGGTTCCCGCCGGAATCACCATCGCGACGGGCGTGCGGTCGCGCCGACTTACGAGGCGTCGCGCCTCGTCGGGGTCATCGAGCATTTCCAAAGTGATGGGGTGCTCCTTGCGCAAAGCCTCAACTATTCGGTCGGCCAGTTTGCCGTGATCCAGGTCGACCACTGGCAGCCGAAAAGAATTCGCCGAGCCACCGTAGAGACTACCGAGTGAGTATCCCGCGACCGTGATAATCACGACCGGAGCGAACAGCAGCATGAACAGCACGATCGGATCCTTGATCAGGAGCCGCGCCTCGTTCTGCGCCGTGAGCCAGATTGCTCGAAGCATAGCTATACGCTCAGAGTACTTGATCGCGCAGCGTGTGGCCCGTCAGCGCGATGAATGCGTCAGACAGGTTGGGGCTATGCAGGTTGAAGTCGATGACATTTACATCCAGGGTTCGAAGCCCCTGCAACACCTCGGCAACGTGACCGAGACTGTTCACCTCAAGAGTTGCTTTGCCCTCGATTCCTGTCGCGCCGACCTCGCGCACACCCGCGAGCCTGCCGAAGCGCACTTCCGGCAACTGCCCGCGATACGTCAGCTCGATACGAGGCCGGCCGCCTCCGAGCGAAATCACCTTTTCAAGGTCGCCCTCGGCGATCAGTTTGCCGCGATCGATCAGAAGCACTCGATCGCAAATGCGTTCCGCTTCTTCCATGTAATGGGTGCTGTAGATTACCGCCGCGCCCGCATCCGCGTAGTGCCGAATCCGCGTCAATAGCTGTTCGCGCGATTGGAGATCGACGCCGACGGTAGGCTCGTCCAACAGCAGCACGCGAGGACGATGAACAACTCCGCAAGCGAGGTTGAGCAGGCGCTTCATTCCGCCGGAGAAGGCATGCATAGGATCGCCGGCGCGCTCGATGAGACCCACCTCGTCGAGCGCACGCTTGCAGGAGTCGGTCGCCTCGTCGCGCGAGAGTCCCTGCATACGGGCGAAGTGCCATACGTTTTGCGCGGCGCTGAGCGTCGGATAGAGCGCGAGCGATTGCGGCACCAGCCCGAGCATGTGTCCCAACCCGCGCGGGTCGGTCGGCTTGCCATCGATCAGAATACGTCCGCTGTCGGGTCTAAGCAGCGTCGCGAGAATCGAGAGCGTCGTGGTCTTGCCCGCGCCATTGGGTCCCAACAAGCCGGCGATTTCACCGGGCCTCACTGCGAGACTGACATTGTCGAGAGCGCGGCGAGCGCCGTAGCTCTTGGAAATCTCGATCGCCTCGAGAATTGGTGCCTCAGCAGGACTCATTCTGGTATTACGCCGCCGACACCATCATCCGCATTGCGCCGCTCATCAGCGCGTTGAATGCCCCCGGATACCGCATAAGCGAGTTTATTATTGCTCGCCGGGCGCGAGGATGGCGCGCGACCATCAGTAAACCGCTAGTGACGAACCAGTAACCACGATAGACCCGGCGCGCCTCGCGTTCGTAAGCTTGCATACTTTCGCGCGTGGCCCCGCGCTTTAGAATTTCGGGCAGGTGTTTGCCGAGTATCAACGCCGAGTTGAACGCGATCGACAGCCCGTCGCCGGAGATTGAATCCACGAATCCTGCCGCGTCGCCGACCAGCACAACGCGTTCGCCGTTGCGACGCGTTGCGGCATGCGCCATCGGCCCAGCTCCCCTCACCGTTGAAATCGTTGTCGCGTTCCCGAGCCGCGCCAGCAGAGCCGGGAAGCGGCCCGCCAGAACGGAGATTTTCGGCTCCTCGATGACGCCATCTTCCCAGACAAAATTGATTCCGACGCTTTCGTCAGAGACGGGAGTCACCACTGCTTCGCCCTTCTCGTCCACGTAGACTTCGACAAAATCGGTCCAGGGGCGAATTTTGTAATGCTGACGCAGCGCGAACCGGCGCCGCGAGTTTGGCGCCGCTTCGAGACCCGATGCTTTTCGTAGCGACGAGTGAAGTCCGTCCGCCGCGACGACCAACCTCGCGAATATCTCGCCCTCGCTGGTGTACACCGCCGCTTCGCTCGAAGTCGCCTTGAAGCCGATGACTGAGCATCGATTATGTAACACCGCGCCGAGTTCCTCTGCGCGCCGCGCCAGCGCCTCGACTAGCACGGTGCGCCTGATGCCGATGCCTTTTGATGGCATGCGCGATTCCGCCGAGGAACCGTCTTCCTGGATGAAGCGAATGCCGGCGAACGGGAAAGAGGTCGAGCGATCGAAACGGCTGGCGATTCCAAGGCGTTCGAGAGCTTTCACGCCGGGTGGCAGGACGCCTTCGCCGCATGCCTTATCCGGCGGGAAATCGCGGCGCTCGACGACCACTACGGAGAGGCCCCGCTCCGCCGCGACGATTGCGACGGCGAGCCCCGCCGGTCCTCCGCCGACTACGACGAGATCCCAGATCTCGCGCGCAGGATCCGATGCGTAACTTGTCGCGAGGGTGCTCGCCATTGAGACATCACCATTGCAGCAGAACTAATTCGCCGCAGAAGCCGGGCCCCATCGAGAGCAGGATTCCGTAGTCGCCGGGCCGAGCGACATTGGACTCCAGGAAGTCGGCGGCAACAAACAACACCGACGCCGAGGACAAATTTCCGATCGACGCAAGCGACTTCCACGATCGCTCGAGGCTGCACCGCGGTATTTCTAGCGCCTCCTGCATCGCTTGCAGCACTTTCGGACCGCCGGTATGAGCGATCCAGTGCTTGATGTCGCGTCGCGAGAGCCCGCACTCATCGAGGAAGGAATCCGCTCCCTGTCGCAGTTTGTTTCGCACGAGGTCCGGCACGCCCGCCGAGAGCACGATCTCGAAACCAGTCTCGCCGACGTGCCAGGCCATCATTTGCTCGGTGTCATGAAAGAACATCGACTTTGACGCGACGACCCTCGGCCAGCGCGGTCCGCCGTCGATCGCTCCGCCACTCACGACAGCCGCAGCAGCTCCATCGGCAAACAATCCGGATGCGATGATGTTTGCAATCGACTGATCCTTTAGCTGCAGCGTCAGCGAACAAAGTTCGACGGAAACCAGCATCGCTGTATGGCTCGGGAAGCCACGCAGGTAGTCCGCAGCCCGCGCCAATCCAGCAGCCCCGCCGACGCAACCGAGGCCGAAGATCGGCGTTCGCTTTATGTCGGCCCGCATCGACAGCCGATTCACGAGCTTGGCGTCGATGCTTGGCGACGCGATGCCAGTCACGGTGGTGAAAAAAATGTGGTCTATGTCCCTCGGCGACATCCCCGCGCGCGCGAGCGCCGATGACACCGCTTCTTCGCCGAGCTCGGCCGCGCGTTCCACCCACTTGTCGTTCATCTTCGAGAAGGAATCGAGTGCGTGGTAATCCTCTATCGGCAGCGCAAGATGACGCCCGCGCACGCCGACCGACCGATGCAGGCGGTCGAAACGGGTGCGGTCTTCTATTTTGCCGCTCCACTCGTTCCAGAGCGCCGTCGAGAGAATTTCCTGCGGATAATAGTTGGTTGGGAGTGCGCGACCGATCGACCGCAATACCGGGTGCCTGGTGCCCGAGAACTGATGCGTCACGGTGCCCGCCATCTCAATCGGGATTTGCAACGACGCGCTTTTTCAGCGCGCCCTTCATTTCTTCGCGGCTGATTTCCAGCGTGGTCAACAACGGCCAGACCACGCGAGAGAGAAAAACCCGGGGGCTTATACCGGCCCCTGAACTCGCCAGCCGTCGCCGATAATCCGGAATCAGACCGTCGCCCGGCATCTTGAAGCTCGAAAGGACGAAGGCCAGATCGGCCAGCGTATCTTCGCGGTTTTGAATTAGCTCCAACCGGAGCATGTCCCGGTAGAAGCCAGCGTGCGCGGCTTCGTCGCGCCCGACATAAAGGAAGATCGCATTCAGCACCTCATCACCAGCATCGCGAGTTTTGTTTCTCTGCAGGTTGTAAGCGGTGAAGGTCGCGCTCTCCTGGAGCGCGCCATAGCAGGCCATTTGGCGAATCGTTTGAAAAGGCAGTTCCCACTGCTTTGAAAACGTCCCCGTCTCCAAAGCCTCGAACTGCGCAGGCGAACGAAGACCGGAGCGGGTCAGGTATTCGCGGAAGACCAATCCATGCCTGGATTCTTCAAAGGCCCAGCACGTCTGAAACCACGCCGTCCCGAACATCGAGCGCGACAAATCGAGTCCTCTGGAACTGTAATCCGGTACATAGAGTTCTTCAGTGCAAAAGATTTCTATGCGGTCCCCAACTTCATCAGTCGCTTTGCTGGCGTCCAATTTCTCCCACGGCACGTCGTTGAAAATATTCCAGCGCCGCTTGTTCTCAGCCGTTTCGAGAAAATCGAGATAAATCTGATAAGCCCGGTCGCGCATCGTTGAGGGCATTGTCGCGCTCGTCTTTCGGTCGAACACGGTCGGCTCATCCAGCCAGGCCGCATTCTGAACCGGCAGTCTCGTTGGACCTTCAAAGCACGGATCATGTCGACCGCGCTGGGGGGCGATGTTGTTCGTATGAAGCAATGCGGCAGCGACAGGCGCACAGTGCTAGCAATCGGCCTGCCATAGCTTTACGCTAGTATTCGTTGGGCAATCGCACGGCTTCTCATCTCCCTCCCTCGACAATGACTGCTGGTAGTTCCAAAATTTGAACGCATGAAACAGGCTTACGTACAAACTTTTGAACGAAGTGAACTGAGACTCGTCGAATTTGGGCGATTATTAACGAATTTTAATCTTGGATAGCGGCATCGCGTTTGCTCATAGGCCTAGCTCCTTTCGAAACATGGTTGATCTCTGATGGGTCCGCCATCGAGGCGATTCGCGAATTCTGAACAAAAAATGACCGAGAATAAACCGAGCAAGAATCTCTGGGCACTTAGCTCCCTCGCAAGCACCATCGGCGATGGCGACTTCGCCATGGAAGATCACGACTCTTTTCGCCGGCAGGAATTGGTCTTCGCGGCCCTCAACCTGCTGCTAATCGGGGCGCTGCTAGCGCTGCAGGCGATCTCGAGGTTCGTCCGCGGCCGTCCTACGGCATCCGTCATCGTCGTCCTGGCTGGCGGTTTTCTAGTTCAGGCAGTTTACCTCATCTGGCTTCGCACGAGGAAAGCGAGAATTTCTGAGGTGACACGCCGGTTCCTCACTTACTGGTCTCTCGGATTCAACTCGATGCTCGCGTTGGTGCTCACCTCGCTAACCATCAGGGGAGACACTGCGTATTACGCCTTGATGCTCCTTCCGATACTCGAAGCATCGTTCAGACTCAGCCTTGGCGTCACGATCGCAGTGATCGCGCTGGCGGACTTGATCAGCTTCATGGGCGCCTACGGCCTCAAATTCGGCGAGTACATCGAAGCAGGCGCGATGTCGGTAATTTACACCGTGATGGGAGTGCTGGTGTGGATGCTGGTCAACAATCTTCGCGCGCGCGAGGCAAGCTTTGTACGGAATCTCCAGGAACTCGATCGCACCCGTCAGCAATTGCTCTCTGAAGAGAAGCTCGCCGCTATAGGCAGATTGTCCAGGGCAATCGCACACGAGATCCGAAATCCTGTCGCGATGATTTCCAGCTCATTGGCTACCGCTACCCGGCCGGGTCAGGACGAAACGGAACGTGAAGAAATGTTTTCAATCGCGGCGAAGGAAGCCGAGCGTCTCGAGCGGCTGACCACCGACTTCCTGGTCTATGCGTGTCCGCGCCCCGTGCAACCCTCGCGGGTAAACCTCGCCGACACGCTGAACTACGTGGCTACGGTTGCCAGAGCGCATGCTGCCAATGAGGGCGTAACGATCGACGTCGCGGTCGACAGCAACCTCGAGGGGGAATTCGACGCGACCCAGATGTATCAAGCGCTCCTGAACCTGGTGCTCAATGCAATCGATGCCTGCAATCGCGGCGACCTGGTGAGACTCGACGCTCAGAAGAACGGGAGTGGCAAGATTCGAATCGATGTAGTTGACCCGGCGGGACCGATCCCCGCCGAAATTGTGGCCCGTATTTTCGAGCCGCTGTTTACTACCAAGCAGGGCGGCAACGGACTCGGTCTCGCGATCGCGCGCAATATCGCACGAGCGCACGGCAGCGATATCCTGTTGAGGATCAATGAATCGCGGCGGGTATGTTTTTCAATGGAGATACCGGCTCACTCCGGGAGCCAATCTCTCAGATAGGGGACAGATTATGGGGAAGATACTGATCGCAGATGACGAACCGCATTTGCGGCGGATCCTCATCTCCAATCTGAAGCAGGAACATCACGAAGTAGTCGAGGCCGCGGGCGTCAACGATGCGCGGGGCGCGCTTGCCGAGCATACATTCGACGCTGTCATAACCGACCAGAAAATGGGCGACGGTGAGGGACTCGACGTCCTGGCCGCTGCGCGGGAGGCCGATCCCACTCTGTCCGTCGTGTTTCTGACTGCGTTCGCGACGATAGAACTCGCGGTCGAGAGCATGCGCCGCGGCGCGTTTGATTTCATTACCAAGCCTTTCGTTCCTGAAGTTCTGCTCGCATCCGCGACTCGTGCGATGGAGCACACGCGGCTCGTGCGCGAAAACAGCAGGCTTCGCGATACGTTGGTGCGCCTAGAAGGCTCGTCGGAGATCACAGGGCGCAGCGTCGCGATTCGCCAGCTCCGCGAGAAAATTGCGCGCGTTGCGCCAACCAACGCCACCGTCCTCATCACTGGAGAAACCGGGACCGGCAAGGAGCTGGTCGCCCGCGCAATTCATCGCAACAGCCTGCGCGCCGGGAAGCCCCTGGTCGCAGTCAACTGTGCGGCGTTTACCGAAACGCTCCTCGAAAGCGAGCTGTTCGGACATGAGCGGGGAGCGTTCACCGGCGCCGATCGCGCGCGCGAGGGCGTGTTCGAGGCAGCACACGAAGGCACTCTCTTTCTCGACGAGGCGGCCGAAATGTCGCTTCCGGCGCAGGCCAAACTGCTGCGGGTGTTGACCGACGGCCTAGTCACGCGGCTCGGATCGACCAAGCCACGCCATACCGATGTGCGATTGCTGGTCGCAACCAACGGGGATTTGAAGAGGCGGGTGCAGGAGGGCCGTTTTCGCGAGGATCTGTACTACCGGCTCGCGGTAGTTCCGCTCACCGTTCCTGCGCTGCGCGATCATCGCGAGGACATACCCGAGCTATGCGCTCATTTCCTGGCGCAGGCCGTGCGCGAGCTTAAGACGCAGCCGCGCAGAATCAGCGCCGAGGCGATTCAGACGCTTCTCAGCTACGACTTTCCGGGTAATATTCGCGAACTTCGCAACCTTGTCGAGCGCGCGTGCATCCTCTCAGCCGTGGAAGAAATCACTCCGGAGAACTTCCCGGTGTCAACGCCGCGCAGCGCAAACGGGCTCGTCGCCCGCAGTTCCGCCGAGCTCACGGCGGACCAGCTCGCCGAGATGATTCCGGAGACGCACAACCTTCGAGACTTCCTGGCGTCGTTGGAAAAAGCGGTGATTCAGCGCGCGTTGAAAATAACCGACGGCGCCCAGGCCGAAGTCGCGCGCCGGCTCGGAATGTCACGGAGCGATCTTTCATACAAGCTCGGCAAACATCGCATCAAAGATACGGCCGGTTGAAGGCTTTAGTTAAGCAGT
>NZ_DATEQZ010000099.1:0-21764 GCF_035272065.1 Binatus sp. (SeqCode) | reverse complement strand
CCGGCTATGCGGGCGCGGCGATCACACTCTCCCTCGGCCTTATCCGACCCACGCGACCTCGATCTGCCGCGCCGCGGTTGTTCCTTTCCTTCTGCACAACTCAATTCACAGATACAAGGCGGCCGGCCGCATCGCGGCCGGCGGTGAGGGTTCTGCGATCACTTCACAAAAGCCCGCCCGTTCACTTTTTCTGTGTCGTCTTTTTTGTGTCATCCTGAGCGGAGCGAAAGAACCAGGTGCCGTGCTTGACGCTGCACTACTCTCGAATTCGGTGAATCGTAAGAGCCCATTCTCGTATGTATGCAATGCGTGCGGGCTATGCTGCCATCAGAAGGTCATCACGCTGTCGCCGTATGATGTACTGCAGATCGCGCGCGCGGCAGGCATATCGACGCGCGAGGCGATCGCTCGATTTACGATTCGGCGCGGGTCGATCCTGAAGTTCACCGACCAAGGTGCGTGCGTGGCGCTCGAGGGTACCCGATGCGGGCTCCATCGAGGGCGTCCGCTTGCGTGCCGGCTTTATCCGCTGGGCATCGAACCCGCCAAACATGAAGAGGCTGAGAAATTTGTGACGCTCGAACCGGCGGCGGGCTCTCTCGGCGTTTATGGTCTCGATGGAACTGTGAACAATTTCGTCGAGGCGCAGGGTGTCGGGGCGTATCTCGAGGCGAACGCGCGTTACACGTCGCTACTCGCAGTTTTTCACGAGCGAATAGCGGCGACAGTCGATTTCGATCGCGTTGAGCCGCGCGACTCTGGCGGCGCGCCGTGAGAGAAGCGCTGGCCGAGTCGAACTACGACGCGAATCCGCTGATTGATGCGATGTTCGATGCTGATAGGAGCGGGGCCATCGACGATGCGGAAATCGTCGCGGCGCATGTTGAACGCCTCGCGGCGATGATTCGGCGCGAGTCGAATGCGGAGATGCTCGCGGCAGCGGCGGTGATGCTCGCAGTGAGCTTGGGGTATTCGCCGAGCGAGGTGCAGTAAACCTCGGTCAGTTCGAGGCCGGAGGTGCCGGGCTGGCTTGGGTGGGAGGGGCTGCGTCCGCGACGCCCAAGTCGTTCAGGATTTCGATTGCGTGCGTTGACGGATCGACGCTCGGATAGACTTTAATGATCTTGCCGTTCTCGTCGATTACGTAGGTGATTCGGCGATCGAGGCCGAGGATCGGAATGCCGTTGGCGGCGCCGTAGGCGGTCGCGATCTTCTTGTCGGGATCGAGCAGGAGCGGGAACGGCAGGCCGTTTTTGCGGATGAAATCCTTGTGCGCGTCGGCCGAATCGACACTGCATCCGAGCACTACCAGGCCGGCGTTGGTGTAGCGCACGTACCCGTCGCGAAACGCGCACGCCTCCTTGGTGCATCCCGAGGTCTCATCCTTGGGATAGAAATAGAGGATGACTTTTTTACCGTGGAAATCGGCGAGTGACATAGGGGCTACGTTTTCGCCGGTAACCATCTGGGTGGTAAACGGAGGCGCGATCTGTCCTTCCTTGAGCATCGCGGCGCGCGCGACGCGCGGGCATATCGCCACTGCGAGGATGATGACGGCGATTGCGATTAGTCCGGCGGTCAGCATTTTCATGCGAGTCTCCCTCGTCGCGGTTTTAACTGCGAGCAAGGATGGTAGGTTCCCCATCAAACAGCTTGAACCGCAGAACCCTCACCTAACCTCTCCCGTGAAATAACGGGCGAGGGATAAGAATCAGATGTAGTAGAGCCAGTCGCGGTAGCGCGGGTCGCGGCCGTGTAGCGTTGCCTGGAAGACTTGCTGCACTTTGGCGGTGATTGGGCCGAGCTTGCCGGGGCCGATTTTGCGATCGTCGAGCTCGACGACCGGCGTTACTTCGGCGGCGGTGCCGGTCATGAAGGCTTCGTCGGCGATGTAAAACGCGTCGCGGGCGAAATATTCCTCGCGCACCTCAACGGCGTTGTCGCGGAGAATCCTGATGACAGCGTCGCGGGTGATCCCCGCCAGCACCGACGTGAGCGGCGGCGTGCGCACGATACCGTCGCGAACCACGAAGACGTTCTCGCCGCTGCCCTCAGCCACGAAACCCTCGGTATTGAGCAGGAGCGCCTCGTCGTAGCCGCTGCGGCGCGCCTCGTAGCCGGCGAGGATCGAGTTGACGTAGTGGCCGGTGGCCTTCGCCGCCGGCATCATCGAGTTGTGATGGAATCGCACGAACGACGACGTCTTGAGGCGCACGCCTTTGTCGATGCTGTCCTGGCCGAGATACGCGCCCCATGGCCATGCGGCGATCGAGACGCGAATTTTATTCCCGCGCGCAGATAGACCCATCTCACCTTCGCCGAAGAATACCAGCGGCCGGATGTAGCATTCGGCGAACTTGTTGATGCGCACGACGTCGGCGCAGGCCTTGAGGAGTTCCTCCTGGCTGTAGGGGACTTCCATCTCGACGATGTGTCCGGAGTCGATGAGACGGCGGATGTGCTCGCGGGCGCGGAAGATTGCGGAGCGGCCGTCGTCGCTCTTGTAACATCGCATCCCTTCGAAGACCGCGAGGCCGTAGTGCAGGCTGTGGGTGAGAACGTGAACGGTGGCCTCGTCGTAGGGGACCATCGCGCCGTCCATCCAGATTCGATCGGAGCGGAGATTGTTCGCAGGCATAGTGGAGTCAAAAGTAGTCGAAGGGCGGAAGTTAGTCGATGGGCCGAAAAAAACTAAGTTCTCCCGTCCCTGCTCTCTCCTAACCTTGACCCTGCACATACCAACATATTAATCAGGCTGGCGAGTCGACCAGCATGCGCACAAGCAGCACCATCTTGCTCTTCCTCCTACTGGCATTCGCGACGCTCACCGCGAGCGCGCACGCCCAGCTTCCGCCCGACGAGATGACCTCGCGCAATCTCGCGGAGCCAACGCCCGACTGGGTCTTCATCCTCGACCCCGGTTATCCCACTTCGAGCATCGCCAAGCTCGACATCATCGACGGCGATGCGCGCAAGATGCTGGGCCAGTTGAGCGGGGGCTATCTCAGCAACTTCGAGATTTCTCCCGACCATCGCGAGTACTACATGATCGACACCTACTACTCGCGCGGATGGCGCGGTACGCGCACCGACGTCGTTTCGATCTTCGACGCCAAGACCCTCAACTTCGAAGCCGAGGTCGAAATCCCGCCCAAGCGGATACTGATCGTGCCCAAGCGCGACACGACCGCCGTCACGCCCGACAGCCGCTTCATGCTGATTGCCAACATGACGCCTGCGACCTCGGTCAGTGTCGTCGACTTGAAGGCGCGCAAGTTCGTTGGTGAGATCGACACCCCCGGATGCGTCCAGGTGCTCGCTCCCGGCGCCCGCCAGTTCTCCTCGATGTGCGCGGACGGCTCGATTCTCACGGTCCAGCTCAACGACGCGGGGGGCGTCAAGGACAAGAAGCAGGGCAAGCCGTTCTTCGATCCCAACAAGGATCCAGTTTTCGATCAGCCTGCCGTCGCCGGCAGTCATGCGTATTTCGATTCGTACCACGGCGCAATCCATGTGCTGGATCTCTCGGGAGCGGAAGCGGTGCCCGAGCCCGGATGGTCGGTGTACGCCAGCGAGAAAGACAAGTCATGGCGTCCCGTCGGATGGCAGACGATCGGATACAACGAAAAGCGCGGCCTGATGTTCGTGCTGATGCATCAAGGCGGCGAATGGACGCACAAGCAGTTCGGCACTGAGGTCTGGATCTTCGACCTCACGAAGAAGACTCGCGTCGGCCGCATCAAACTCAGGACTCCCGCCTACTCGATCTATGTGAGCAACAGCGATAGCCCGATACTCTACACCCTATCGCTGCTGCAAAGTCAGTTGGACGAATACGCAGTGCCAGATGGAAAACATCTCGGCACCGTCGCTCAACTCGGCACGCCGTTTCTTGCGCGAGGACCGTAAGCCGCTATGTTTAACATGGATCCAGCAGCCTCATGGACGATCTCAATTGCTTTGGCGCTAGTGTTCGGCGCGTCGGCGGCGATTAAATTTGAGGACTTCGACGAGTTTCGCGCCGCGGTCGCGAACTACCGCATCGTGCCGGAGAGGCTCTCGGCGGCGGTAGCAGTGCTCGTTCCAGTCACCGAAGCGAGTGGCGCCGTGGGGATTCTGATTCCGCCGACTCATTATGCAGCCGCCGCTCTCCTGCTTGGCTTGCTCGCGATCTTCACCGCGGCGATCGTCGTCAACCTGATGCGCGGGCGATTGCACGTAGATTGCGGATGCTTCGGTCCGGCGCTCCGCCAGCCGCTGAGTTGGTGGCTGCCCGCGCGCAATCTTATCCTGATGGCGCTCGCCACGATCGCAATTCTGCCGACGGATACCCGCCTGATGACGCCGCTCGACGACTCAACGATACTTTTCGGCTCTGTGACTGTGGTGGTTCTCTACCTTGCGGGAAACTACCTGCTTGCCAACCTACCGCGCCTGCGCACCCTCGAGATCGGCGATGCATGACGCGTTGGTCATCTCGCAAATAATTCTCTGGTTCGCTGTAGTCGCGTTGTCGGCAATCGTACTCGCACTCATTCGCCAAATCGGCGTGTTGCACGAGCGGATCGCCCCGATGGGCGCGCTTACCATCGACAAAGGGCCAAAGGTCGGCGACCTGTCGCCGGTCTTCGAATTGGTCGATCTGTCAAATCGTCCCATCACGCTCGGAGCCGCACACGCCAACGGCCGCAGCCAGCTCCTGATGTTTGTTTCGCCCACTTGCCCGGTCTGCAAGAAACTCCTGCCGATCGCGAAATCGGTCGCGACCGCGGAGTCGCGATGGCTCGATCTGATTTTCACCAGCGACGGCGAGCCGTCCGAACAGTACGCGTTCATAGCCCGCCATCAAATCGAATCCTATCCGTTCGTGCTGTCGCCGGAAGTCGGCATGACCTATCGCGTCAGCAAGCTTCCGTACGCGGTGCTGATCGACGAGGAAGGCGTGGTGCGCGCCAAGGGTCTGGTCAACACGCGTGAGCATCTCGAAAGCATCGTGGCGGCGAAGCAGATGCAACTAGCGTCGCTCCAGGAATATCTCAAGACTCACCGCGAACACGGCACATCGACTCAGGCCAACGGAGAGAGAGGCGCGAAGCATCATGGATAAACTGGTCGAGAGATTGACGCGCGCCGTCGCGCAGCGGAGTTCGCGGCGAAGCTTTGTCGCCACGCTTGGAAAGATGATCCTCGGCGCATCGATCTTTCCGCTGCTGCCTATCGATCGCGTCGTTCCGATTGCGAGTGCCGCCGCCGGCAAATCGAAAAACACCGACGATGATACGACCTGCGACTACTGGAAGTACTGCGCCATCGACGGCTTCCTGTGTTCGTGCTGCGGAGGCGGCTCGCACGACTGTCCGCCGGGCGCGACGCCGTCGCCAACCTCGTGGGTCGGCACCTGCCGCCATCCGTCGGACGGTAAGGATTACATCGTCAGTTACCGTGACTGCTGCGGCAAGGCCTCGTGCGGGCGATGCCTGTGCGGAAACACGATCAGCGAGATGCCACTCTATCGGCCGCAGCTCGACAGCGACCTCATCTGGTGCTTCGGCGCGCCGACGATGATGTATCATTGCTCGACCGCCGAGATCGTCTCGGTGAAGTGAAGGGGTTCTGTCTCGTTCTCGCGGCCGCCACGATCGCGGCATGCGCTGCATCTCGCGCGCGCGCCGCGGAGCCGGACGTGTTCGCCGCGCGATGCGTCATCTGTCATCAGAGCACGGCGCAAGGCGTGCCCGGAATCTATCCTCCGCTGGCGGGCGCGATCGGAAACGAGATGCGCTTCAAGGACGGCCGCGACTACCTGATTCACGTCGTGCTCGGCGGACTGAGCGGCCCTATCGAGGTCAAGGGCACGGCGTACAACGGACTGATGCCGCAATTCTCACAGCTTACCGATGCCGAGATTGCAACGGTGCTCAATGAGGTGCTGACGCATTTCAATGCGCCCGAGATTCCGAAAGACTTCGCACCGATCACCGCCGCCGAAGTTAAACGCGCACGCGCGACGCCGCTTTCGCCCTCCGATTTAGCTCGCGAGCGAACCGCATTGACGAATCAACTCAGGCGCGAGGGGGCGCGATGAAGTGGCGTGCCGCCGTCCGCGCCGCGGCGCTACTGATAGTCATGTCGTCCACCGCGTCGGCGGAGCCTCCCGAAAAGCTCTACATGCTGAATTGCTGGGGATGCCACCGGCGGCATGGTGAGGGAATCCCCGGCACGGCGCCGCCACTTCGCGGCGCCGCGGATTTTCTCCGCGTGCCGGGAGGCAGGCAGTACTTGATCGAAGTGCCAGGTGTCGCGCAGTCGGCGCTCGACGACGCTGAAGTCGCCGCGGTGATGAACTGGATCATCGAGTCGTTCAGCCCCGACCGAATACCGGCCGGCTTTCGGCCCTACACGCTCGATGAAGTCGCGAAATCCCGCGCCACGCGTCTGATGGACATCAAGCAGACGCGCGCGAAGCTGGTAAGCGAGATGGTAGCGATGAAAATTCGTCGCGCGGAGAAATAGCGGGCGATGTCGATGGGTGACTAGTCGCGGCGCGTGATGGCGGGCGATGAAGGGGAATCGCCGGGGCGATTCCCGTTTTCGGCGGCGGGGATAGGCGCGACGCCCGCGACGGAGTCGCGGGCGGGGCCGCCGTGGCGGGGGCGGCGGCGACGCCGTCGGCGTCTGCGGCGGCCGCCGGCGGGCGGGTGTGCGCCGTCGCCTGGTGGCGCCGGCGCGTCCGCACCGACGCGGGCCGGACTCGCACTGAAGGCGTCGGGATCGGCTAGGAAGCGCAGCGTGCGCGTCGGATCGATCGAGTAGGTCGGCGCCGTCATCTCGAAGAACATCCGCGCGTTGGGAAAGTACGGCCGGCGCATCAGGCGCCGCGTGCGGCGTGTGGGTGATGCGAGATTCGCGAAGGCCTCGAGTATCAAGCGCATCTGCTCGGTGTCGCCGCGCGCGAAGCCGCGCGCGCGCAGCTCGCCGAGTAGATCGACGCGACCGCCGGCGCGATACAGGTCGAGCATCAGGGCGGCGAGTACGATCGAGTGGTCGGGGGCAAATCCGCTTGTGATGGCGCGGCCGAGCGCCGCCATGTTGCGGACGGCAGGCTGCTCGGCGAGCGTGGCCTCGCGCGATTTCAGATGAGCCGCGAGCGGCGGGATTACGTACTCGAGCAAACCCAGCTCTTCCATCAGGACGAGCGCATGCGCGGCCTCGGGCTGGCCGACTGTCTTGTAAGTTTCTTCGACCAGGCGCGGCACGGAAGCCTTGGCCAGGTCGGCGCGATGGCGCTCGATCGCGGCGCGCGTGGCTGGCTCGATCTCGAAGCCAAGCTTTGCGGCGAATCGCGCCGCGCGCATCATGCGGACGGGATCCTCGCGCATCCGCAACTCGGGGTCGCCGATCGTGCGTATTAGGCGCGCCTCGAGGTCGTCAACGCCGCCGGGGAAATCGATCACATGAAAAGTTTGGGGGCTGTAGAACAGCGCGTTGACGGTGAAGTCTCGGCGAAACGCGTCTTCCTCGGGCGTGCCGAAAGTGTTGTCCAGGCGAATCAGCGGATCGTCGGTGTCGGCGACGGCTTCGGCCTGTTTGCGGAAAGTGGCGACTTCGACATTCTGGCGGCCGAAGAAAACATGGACCAGGCGGAAGCGGCGGCCTATCAGGCGCGAGTTGCGGAACAGCTCGCGGACCTGCTGGGGATGGGCCGAAGTGGCGACATCGAAATCCTTGGGCTTGCGCGAGAGCATCAGGTCGCGCACGCCGCCTCCGACCAGGTAGGCCTCGAAGCCGGCGCCGGCCAGGCGATAGAGAACCTTGAGAACGTTGGCGTCGATGTCGCGGCGCGAGATGGGATGCTCGGCACGCGCTAGTATGCGGGGTTCCAATTGCGTTAGCCCGATTTCGCTTCAACGCTAGCACGACTGCGCGCCGTCTTCATCGCCCGGCGCATGACTGATGGCCTGCGCCGCTTTGCCCATAAAGTGCGAAAAGAGTTACGCTAGGCCGCACCAAAGGAGACTTTTACATGGACAAGTTTCTAACCGACGTCAAAAAGCTTCGCGACAATGCCCGCAAAAATATGGACAAGGGCTCCGTTACCGAGGGCTACAAGGCGGATGTCAAGCAGGTGTTGAAAGTGCTCAACGACGTGCTGGCGACGGAGTTGGTCTGTGTGCTCCGCTACAAGCGCCACTACTACATGGCGCAGGGTATCAGCTCGGATTCGGTCAAGGCGGAATTTCTGCAGCACGCCAATGAAGAACAGCAACATGCGGATTGGGTCGCGGAGCGAATCACGCAGCTCGGCGGCGACCCGGACTTCAGTCCCAGCACACTCGCGGACCGTGCGCACTCGGAGTACGTCGAGGGCAAGACGCTAGTCGATATGATCAAGGAAGACCTGATCGCCGAGCGGATCGCAATCCAGAGCTATTCGGAAATCATTCGATGGCTGGGCGACAGCGATCCGACGACCAAGATACTGATCGAGCAGATCAACAAGATGGAAGAAGAGCACGCCAACGACATGCTGGACCTGCTCGCGAAGATGGGCTGACGATTCGCGTTTCGACTTTTCCGGGCGGTGCGAGTTGACATCAAGCCTGCGCTTGAACTATCAGGAGTTCGACAGCGCGCGGAGCATCACGCTTCGCAATCGGGCCACCGGAGACCGCCACGATGAAGTCCGCACGCACGTTGCTCCTCTCCTTCTTCGCCGCGGCGGCGGTGGTGGTCTCGTACAGCCTGTCCAGCGCGCAAGGACCCGGACCGCTCGCCGATCCCAAGTCCGAAAACCAGGCAGGCTTCCCGGCCACGCTCTATTCATGGGTGATTCCGCCTGACAATCCACAAGCGCCGGCGAAGGTTGCACTCGGCAAGGCGCTGTTCTTTGACGACCGGTTGTCCGCGGACGGCAAGGTCTCGTGCGGTCACTGCCACGCGCCCGACAAGGGGTTCACCGATCAGTTGCCGACCTCGATGGGTATCCGCGCGCAGTTCGGGCAGCGCAACGCGCCGTCGATCCTCAACGCGCTGTTCAATGTGACGCAATTCTGGGACGGACGCTCGCCGACGCTCGAGGCGCAAATTCAGGGCCCGGTGACCAATCCGGTCGAGATGGGCATGAAATCGACCGACGATGCGGTGGCGGCAATAAAGGCGGTTCCCGAGTATCAGAAGCAGTTCCAGGATGTGTTTGGGCACGATGTGAACTTCGCCGATATCGAGCATGCGATCGCGGCCTACGAGCGCACGCAACTCGCATTCGACTCGCCATTCGACAAATTTATCAACGGCGATCCGAGCGCGATCAGCGATTCGGCCAAGCGGGGGTGGGCGATATTCAACGGCAAGGGCCGCTGCATGTCGTGTCACGGATGGAATCCGACGCAGCCGCTGTTCACCGATCAGAAGTTCCACAACATTGGAGTGTCGGCGCATAAGTCGGACTTCGTACCGCTCGCACGTCAGGCGCTCGACGTGCTCAGCAAGAGCGGCGGTGGCTCCGAAGCGATCGACAAACTTGCGATTGGCACCGACATGAGCGGGTTGGGGCGCTTCCTGGTGACCAAGCAGCCGCACGATATCGGCGCGTTCCGCACAATGAGCTTGCGCAATCTGCTGGTCACGCAGCCGTACTTCCACGACGGCTCGCAGGTGACGCTGTGGGACACGATCGATCATTACAATAAGGGCGGCGTGCAGAATCCGTACCTGGACGGCGGGATCGTTCCGCTTGGGCTGACCGAGGCGGAAGAGGACGACCTGGTGGTGTTTCTCGCCAGCCTGACCAGTCCCGAATATGCGGACGCCGCCAAGCAGGAGTACGACCTGCAGTTCAAACGCTCGCGCACCGATCGGCCGCAGCGTGACACGGCGGCCGCCAACGGCGAGAAAGGACGCGACGGGCCGGGATTGGCGGGACCGTTCGGCGATATCGGACCGGCACAGAACCTGGAGAATCCTGCGCTGCTCGGTGGCGACTAACCAGATGACGAATCTAAGGCAGGCGGGCGATGGCTGCTCGGCATAAAAGCGTCGAAACGAAATACATGGAAGAGCGCGACGCGGTCCTGCGCGGACTGCGCGGTCTGGACCGGCGCACGTTTCTGAAAGTGCTGGCCGCGTCGGCCGGCGCGGTGATGGCGAAGAGCCTCATGCCGCCGCATACGTTCCAGCTCGTCGAGGTCGCCAACGCCGCGCCCGATAAGAGCGCTGCCACCGCCGGGATGGCGGGCCAGCCGCCGTTCACCTTCGCGTACGTCTCGGACACGCATCTCTATCCGCGCACGCTCAACCAGCGCTTCGTGCGCGCGGCGGTAAAGGCGGTCGAGGACGTAAACGCGCTCGATCCGCAGCCGGACTTCGTGCTGTTCGGCGGCGACCTTGCCCAGCTTGGGCGGCGCGAGGAGCTCGATCTCGGCAAGCAGATCCTCGCCGAGCTGAAGGCGCCGGTGAAAATGATGGTCGGCGAGCATGACTGGTTCTACGACCTCGGCGACACGTGGCAGGAGATGTTCGGGCCGCCCAACTACTCGTTCGACTGGAAGGGCGTGCACGTAGTGGTCCTGATGAGTGTGCATGAGAAGGATTTCTGGACGGCGCGCAAAATGACGCCGGCCGAGCGCATGCACACGGTCGCGGGCCTCGACAACGGGATTCAGTCGCGCTTCGAAGTCGGCGACGATGAGCGCAAGTGGCTGTCCGACGACCTCGCCAAGGTGCCGCACACGACGCCGCTCTTGGTCTTCTCGCACTCGCCGCTCTACAAGTACTACCGCAACTGGAATTTCTGGACCGATGATGCCGAGCAGGTGCAGGCGATTCTGAAGCCGTACAACCACGTGACGGTGATCCACGGCCATACGCATCAGATGCTGTACAACCAGATCGGTAACATCAGTTTTTACGGGATGCTCTCGACGGCTTGGCCGTGGCCGTACGCGCCGACCGGGCTCCCCACGCTCACCGTTCAGATGAACCGCGCCGATCCGTTCGATCAGTTCGACGGACTCGGCGACGGCCGGATAAATGTCCGCCCGGACGGATTGGCGGACAAGATTTACAGTCTGTGGGATCGCAACCCGGTGACGGTGAAGGCCGACTACCTGGTTTCGCACGGCAAGACGGCGCGGCCACCCGCGCCACAGTTCGCGAGCTACTGAAACATGAGCCGACGATCGATCGCATTGGCAACAGCCGCGGGATGCGCCGCGATACTCGCGGGCGTCGCCTACGCGCCGCAAGTACTTCGCGCGCAACAAGCGCAGCCGCCGCTGCCTATCCATCAAGTGCCGCAAGCGAAAGACGGTGGCGTGGTCGTGATGCTCTGCGACGGCAAGACCAGCATGGAAGTGAAGGGCCTGAAGACCGGCGAGTCAATGTCGCATGCTCAGGCGGTCGAGGTCACGCGCGAGTTGATGGCGCAATGGCAGCGCGAGCATCCGAACGAGAAGTGGGAGATCGCGCAAACCGAGCAGGCGCCGGCGCCGATGTCATATGCAGCATCGGCAGCGGGAGCGAAGGCGGCATCCAAGGGAATGCAGCAGGGCGACACCTACGCCAGCTTCACCGAGCGCGACTACAAAATCTGGAAGAACGAGACCGACAACTTCGTCGCAGAAGGGAAAGATCTCTTCCACGACGGCGCGGCGCTCGGCGGCACAATTGGCGTGAGCTGCGACATGTGCCATCCCGACGCGTCGAATACGCACCCCGAGACTTATCCGAAATACCAGGTACAGCTGCAAAAGGTCGCGCTGCTGCGCGACATGATCGACTGGTGTATCGAGAATCCAGTCAAGGGCAAGGCGCTCGATCCCAACGATCCAAAATTGCGCGCGCTCGAAGCCTACATTTTGGCGCAGCGCAAAGGCGTCCCGCTCGACTACGGCAAACACTAGGCGCTCGCGCGCGGCGGAAGCGAGCGTTAGCTGCGACGCGTATGTAGTCGGAACCACATCAACATCAGCAGCATACGATCGTTGTGCGGTTTGAGTTGCTGCACTGTTTTCTCGTCGGCGAGCATGTCGCGACGCGCGGCTTCGCCGAAGACCTCGAACGCGACACGCGCGTCGGCGCCGATTGAGAATCGTTGCGACGAAGCGACATTTGCCGGTAGCGGATGCGCAACTGAAAACCGTCCCGTCGAATTGACCGGAAGGCTCAACAAGTGCCAATCGAGCGAAACACGATGAGAGACGCTAATGTGCGGAGGTGCGACCGGCGACATTCGCAGGTTGTCGAGCAAGGGATTGTTCAGCAAGAAGCCGGATTGTAACGCCAGCAGGAGCACCGACGCTCCGACGAGCGAAACCAATGCGACCATCGCAACGTGCCAGTCGCGGGCTCCAACGCTGGCTGTGGGCAAGTGCGCTTGCAGTTTCATCGCGTGTCCCGCCATAAAAAGCAGCAAGAAATATACCTACAACTAGTAGTTTATCTTATCTTCCGGTACAGCTAGGATTGTGAGCTTTAGGCGCTGCTTGAGGTCCACTGCTGAGTTAGCGCGAGCGGTAGAAGAGCCAGGCGCGTTCGGAGATAGCGGCGACGTAGAACAGTGCGAGCAGCGGCGCGAGGGCGCGCACGAGCGCGCCGGGGAGCGCGGGCGGCGGTGCGATCGCGAGCGTGATCACCAGCGCATAGTTGATGATGCCGCCCCAATGCCCTAGCCGGCTTCTTATCGGGCCGGTTGCGGGCTGTCCTATCGCGACAGAATCGATTGCGTACTGGCTGAATGACAGAGCGATCAGGATCGGGACGTAGAAAGGTATCGCGCCCGCGGCCGCTTCGCAGAAGAGCGCGGCCAGCACGAAGGTTACGTCCGCGATTCCGTCGAGCAATCGACCGCGGCCGCTCGCGGCGCCCAGCCGGCGCGCGATTCGGCCATCGATGAAATCGCTACCCGCCGCGACGAGCGCGACTATCGCGAATGCCAGCCTTCCCTCATGTCGGTGCGCGGCCAGCTCGATCCAGATTGCGGCCAGTGCGAATCTTAGCGCGCTCAGGCCGTTGGGTATCTGCGCGAGCATCACGTAGTCGCCGCCGCGGCGGTGTTTCACGGTTTCGCTCGCAAGAGCCGAATGCTCTACAATCGTGCTCTTATGCCCGGAAAAACTTCCCGCACGATCCAGGTCGTCAGCCACGGCCCCTCATGCCTCGACGGCGTGATGGCGGCGGCCGCGGTGGCGCGCTTTTACGATGGTCATAAAGTTTTCACGACGCTGGCCGGCAACAACGAAGCCGACAACGTAATCGGGAGTCTGGCGCTCAAGTCCGAGGACAACAGTGACGAAATCTGGATCACCGATTTGTCCTGGAATTCACCAGCGGCCGGCGCGCATCTGGTGGAGCTGGCCGAGCGGGGCGCGCGGATTTACTGGATCGATCACCATCGCACCGCAGTTTCCCGCGCGGATGCCCCCGAGTTCAAGGTGCCGTTCGCCGGCAAAGTTCTGAGCGAACAATATTCGGCGGCGCGGCTGACGTTCAATTTGCTCAAACGGATGGGGCGCGACCTGCCCGAGCGCCAGCGCGCCGAGTTCGACGCCTTCCAGCCGTTCGTGATGATAGCCGACGATCACGACCGCTGGATTCACCGGATTGCCGAGTCGTCCGAATGGGCGCTCGCCGTACAGACGCTCGGCGGGATTTCGTCTTACCGCGAAATCCTGAAACTGCGCGAGCCGCGGATGAGCCGCAAGCTGCGCGCCGCCTTCGAGTCGGGCCAGGACGCGATGCGCCGGAGCCTCGAACTGGCGCACGCCACGATGGTCGATCGCAAGCTCGACAACGGCATCACAGTGCGGACGGCATGCTGCTTCGGCTACAGCAGCGAAGTCGCGGCGCATCTCTACAAGGGGCAGACGCGGACGGTGGTCGCGCTGTTCGACCTGCGCAGCCAAGGCGTCAGCCTGCGACGCAGCTCCGACAGCGAGGTCGATTTGTCGGTCCTCGCGCAGCACTACGGCGGCGGCGGTCATGCTGCTGCGTCAGGCTTCGCGATTCCCGACCTGCGCCGCCTGCCGGCCGAGCGGCTGGCCGAAATTCTGGGCGATCAGCTCGAAAAGCCAGCGACCTGAGCCCGGCGCAAACCCTCCGGCATCAGCACCGGCTTGCATTCTCTGGATCGGCACTGCCCTTGCGTCAAATCTGATAATTTCCTAGACTGACTGTACGTTCATTTGACTGACTGTCCAGTTTTCACCATGACCAAGGAAGAGGTAATCAAGGAATACCGGGTCCGCGAGATCCTCGAAGCCGCACGCCGCGTGTTGGCTCGATACGGGATGCAGGGCACGACGGTGGACCGCGTCGCCGAGGAAGCGAAGGTCGCCAAGGGCACCATCTACCTGTACTTCGACACCAAGGACGCGCTGGTCCATGCGGCGGTGCTTGAGGGCCTGCGCGAAATGGTCGCGGAGACGGTAGCGTCGGACGACCCATCGACACCGCCGCTCGAGCGAATCCGCAAACTCATTCTGGCGCAGTTCCGAATCCAGGCTTCGAACCAGGATTTTTTGAAGACTCTTATCATTGGCAACTCGCTCGATATCGAGCTCGAATCGGAGGCCGGGCGCGAGTTCATGCGGGTCTATGCCGGGCACCTGGACTTCGTCGCGTCGGTGCTGCAGGACGCGATCAACCGCGGCGCGATTCGGCGAATCGATCCGCACTTCGCGGCGTTCATGCTCGGCGAGATGCTGACCGGGTCGCTGCGGCGACGGCTGCTCAAGCTGGCGTCGAGTCCGCTCGAATCGGACGCGGAAGCGGTGGTGGAACTTTTCCTCAAAGGCATTGCGGCGACTCCATGAAGCTGAAGTCATTAAAAGTCTCGGCCTTCGCCGCGCTGGCAGCGGCGCTGGGTGCCTTGGCGCTCGCGGGATGCCATCAGCCGGCCGCGGCCGAGGTCAACAAGGACAGTCAGCCGGGGTCGGCGCCGATCGCGATCGCCGTCGCCGCGGCGCATCAGCAGAGTCTCGATCGCACCGCCGAGGTGCAGGGTGCGCTGTTCCCGCGCGAGCATGCGGTGATGTCGTCGGAAGTCGAGGGGCGCGTGACGGAGGTTGTCGCAGACTTCGGCGACAAGGTCACGGCGGGCGAGGTGATGTTGAAAATCAATCCGCGCGAATACGAGTTGCGGGTCGAGACCGCTCAGGCGGCGCTTGACCAGGCGGGCGCCAAGCTTGCCAACTCAACCGCGCGCTACGATCGTGCTCAGGCATTGAAGCAGGCGGCGGCCATCTCGGCCGAGCAGTTCGATCAGTTGGCGTCGCAATTGCGCGTCGATCAGGCTGACACTGAATCGGCGGATGAAGCGCTCGCGATGGCGCGCAAGAAACTCGGCGACACCGAAATCAAGGCGCCGTTCAGCGGCTCGGTGCAAAAGCGTATGGTCTCGCTCGGCGAGTACGTCGCGCCCGGCAAGGAAGTTTACGAATTGATCGCGACCGACCCGATCAAGCTGCGTTGCCCGATGCCGGAGCGGTTCGTGCCGCTCGCGCGCGTCGGCATGCCGGTGAAGCTGACTATCGACGCCAACCCCGGTGCGTCGTACACCGGGAAAATCACGCGCATCGCGCCGGCGCTCGAAGAAAGCAGCCGCACGCTTTTGGTCGAGGCCGAAGTCGCCAACCCGGACGGCGCGCTGAAGCCGGGATTCTTCGCGCATGTGACGATGGACCTCGGTCACGATCGCGCGCTGTTCGTACCGAGCGCCGCGGTGCTGACCTACGCGGGCGTCGCGCGAGTGTTTGTCGTCGAGCAGGGAGTAGTGCGCGCGCGCGAGGTGACTACCGGCAGCGTCGTTGGCGACCAGACTGAAATCACCGGCGGGCTGAAGGAGGGCGAGCGCGTCGCGGTCAGCGACGTCGATCGCCTCGCCGACGGCACCGCGGTTGTCACGAAGGAGCAGTCGTGATTCTCGCCGACCTGTGCGTGCGCCGTCCCGTCTTCGCGACGATGTTCGTCGGCGTGCTGGTCGTGCTCGGCTGGTTCTCCTACATGCGGCTCGGCGTCGATCTGTTTCCCAAGGTCGATGTGCCGACCGTGATGGTCACGACGTTCCTGCCGGGCGCGGCGCCCGAAGAAACCGAGGCGCGCGTCACCAAGCCGATCGAGGAAGCGGTCAACACCGTCAGCGGAATCGACGAGATGCGCTCGAATACGCTCGAGGGTATTTCGCGGATCATGATCGAGTTCAAGCTCGAGCGCGACCTCGACGCCGCCGTGCAGGACGTGCGCGACAAGATTGGGACGGTGCTCGATCAGCTGCCTGACGGGACCAAGCCGCCGCTGGTGCAAAAGTTCGACCTTGACGCGGTGCCGGTCGTCACGATCACGGTCACCGGCTACCAGAGCCTGAAAGAGCTCACCGAGCTGGCACGCCGGCGCCTGAAGGAGCCGCTCGAATCGGTTGACGGCGTGGGTTCGATCGACATCGTCGGCGGACGCGAGCGTGAAGTTCACGTCGACATCGACGCCGACAAGCTGCACGCGACGGGCGTGACGATTCAGCAGGTCGGCGCGGCGCTCTCGCGGCAAAACGTCGAGTACCCGGGCGGCCGCATGAAGCAGGGGATGTCCGAGGAGATGCTGCGCACGCTCGGCCGAATCACCGAGGTTCCGGATTTCGCCAAGGTGATCGTGAGCGAGGCCGAGGGGCGGCCGGTGACGGTCGGCGACGTCGCGTCGGTCGAAGACAGCGTCAAGGAGCCGCGCTCGCTGTCGCGCTGGGACAACAAGAATGCGGTGTCGCTGATCGTGCGCAAGCAGTCGGGCGAGAACACGATCGAGATCGTCGACCGCGTCAAAGAGCGCTACGAAACGCTCAAGGGCGGCCTGCCTCCAGGGGTTGACGTGATCTTCACGCGCGACGCGTCCACCTTCATCCGCGCCGCCGTCGAGACCGTGCAGGAGCATCTCTGGCTCGGCGGGTTGTGCGCCGCGATCGTGGTGTTCTTTTTTCTCGGCTCGATTACCTCGACGCTAATTGCCGCGGTCGCGATTCCCGTATCGATCATCGCGACTTATTCGTTGATCCTGTGGATGGGTTTCACGCTCAACCGCATGACCCTGCTGGCGCTGACGCTGGCGGTCGGAATAGTAATCGACGACGCGATTGTCGTGCTCGAAAATATCTTCCGCTTCATCGAAGAAAAGAACATGGATCCGATGTCCGCGGCGAAAGCGGCCACAGCCGAGGTCGGGCTGGCCGTCAGCGCGACCACGCTCTCGCTCGCGGTAATATTCGTGCCCGTCGCGTTCATCCACGGCGTGATGGGCCGGTTCCTGAATTCGTTCGGCCTGACGATGGCGTTCGCGATCATGGTCTCGCTGCTGGTCTCGTTCACGCTGACTCCCATGCTGTGTTCGCGGTATCTGAAACCCAAGGGCGCGGGCGGCGCGAAGCACAACAACACCAAGGACTGGAGAATTTTCCGCTGGATTGAGGACTACTACGACGTCGCTCTGCGATGGTCGCTCGACCATCGATGGGTGCTAGTCGTTGTATCACTGGCGCTGGTCATCTCGATCCCGTTCCTGGGCAAACTGGTCGGCGCGACGTTCATGCCCGACGACGATTCGAGCGAATTCGCGGTCAATATCCGCACGCCGCCGGGGTACTCGCTCGCGCATACCGACGAGATAGTAGCGCAGATCGAGGATCGGCTACGCACCATTCCCGAAGTGCGCGACCTTTTCACAACAGTCGGCGACACCAACGGCGACGATCGCGTGACGGTTGCTGAAGTCGACGCGAAGCTGTTCCCGCTCGACCAGCGTCGTCGCAGCCAGGAACTCGTGATGGCTGACGCGCGCAAGTTGATGGATGCGTTTCCGGCGCTGCGCGTCAGCGTCGATTCGATCAAGCCGTGGGAGCAGAGCGGCTATCGCGACGTCGCGGTCGAATACGACATGCGCGGAGCCGACCTCGACACCCTAAGGACCTACGCCGACAACCTGATGACGCGTCTCAGAAAAATTCCGGGCATCGTCGATCTCGATTCGAGCTACGAGGGCGGGCTGCCGGAGCTGCAGGTCAATATCGATCGCGCCAAGTCGGCGGACCTCGGCGTGTCGGTTGACGATATCGCGCAGACGATGCGCACGATGGTGCAGGGCGACGTGATCACGCGTTTTCGCGAAGGCCAGGATACCTACGACGTGCGCCTGCAGCTGGCCGACAAGGATCGCAACAATCCGGCCGTCATCGCGGGGCTGACGATTCCTTCGAGCAAGGTCGGGCAGGTGCGGCTCGACAACGTGGCGACGCTTACGCACGGGACGGGACCGGTGCAGATCGATCGGCAGGATCGCATGCGCAACATCTCGATCGTCTTCAACCTCGCGCCCGGTTTCGCGATGAACAAAGTGATGGACGCCGTCACGCGCGAGGTCCGCCAGATTCACCTGCCGCCCGGCTACGTCACGGAGTTCGGCGGCCAGAGCAAGATTTACGGCGAGATGGTCTCCGGCTTCGTCATCGCCTTCCTGCTCTCGATCATCTTCATGTACATGGTGCTGGCGGCCCAGTTCGAGAGCTTCATTCATCCGATCACAATCATGTTGTCGCTGCCGCTGGCCGTGCCGTTCGCGCTAATTTCGCTGTTAGTGTTTCGCGAGCACCTGATGCTGTTCTCGACGCTCGGCATCCTTCTGCTCTTTGGCATCGTAAAAAAGAATTCGATCTTGCAACTCGATCAAACGCTCAACCTGATCCGCGCGGGACTGCCGCGACGACAGGCGATCCTCGCCGCGAATCGCGATCGCTTGCGGCCTATTCTGATGACCACGGCGGCGCTGGTCGCGGGTATGATCCCCGTCGCAATTGGGCAGGGCGCGGGTGACAGCTCTGTGCGCGCAATCGCGCTGGTCGTGATCGGCGGTCAGACGCTGTGCCTTCTGATCACGCTGCTCTTTACCCCGGTCGCTTTCTCGCTGTTCGACGACATGGAGAATTGGTTCCGCAGTTTCCGCAAGCCTCCGACGCGGCTCAAGCTGGTCGAGCCGCATTACGCCGACGATCTCGAACGCGAAGCGATCGACTAGCCCCGCGCGCGTCTCCATCTTCAATCCTGCTCCCGCGTTCTGATAGGCTCGCGAAATTGTGAGCGCTGGAGACAACCGACAATGGGCCAAATCGTAATCGTTCTCGTACTCGGACTTGCAGCGGGCATCCTCGGCGGATTCGTCGGCGTCGGCGGAGGCGTGTTGATCGTGCCGGTGCTCGTGCTGGTGCTCGGTTTCGATCAGCATCTCGCGGTGGGCACGTCTCTTGGTGCCCTTCTTCCTCCAGTGGGAATCCTCGGCGCGTACGAATACTACAAGCACGGCCACCTGAACGTCACGTACGCGCTGCTGCTGGGGCTGGGCCTGTTGATCGGCGGTTATATCGGCGCGGTTTACGCGGTGAGGATGCCGGGGACGACGCTGCGCCGCATCTTCGGCGTGTTCCTGCTGCTGACCTCGATTCGGATGCTATACAAGTAATTCAGCCCACCGAGTCGCAGTGACCGCCTTGCACTGCTGAAATACCCTTACTAAGTTCGCGATGTGGACGCGGCGCTCGAACAAGCACTCAACCTTCTGCTCGAATCCGAGCGCGCCGGCGTGCTTGCGCTCGACCAGCTAATCGCCGACGTCGAGCAGGAAGAGCTGAAGAAGTTTCTGGCCGGCTCGCGCGCGATGGAACAGCGCAACGCCGAGGAACTCGAGGCGCTGATTCGCGACAACGGCGGCAATCCGTCCAAGAGAGTCGGGCCGTTCGCCCGCAAGGTCGCCGCGCTCGAGTCGATTCGCGATCGCCTGAACCTGATGTCACGCGGCCAGGAATGGGCCGCGCGCAAGACTGAAGTCGCACTCGCGCTCGCGCCGCAAGAAGGACCGATCCACGACTACCTGACCGCGATGGCGAATCGGCATCGCGCCGAAGTGGAATGGGGCCGCGCCGAAGTGATTCGCCTGATGTCCGCCAGCAGTTAACCGCGCGGCGTCTTTCTTCCCCTATCCCTGTGAGGAGTGCTCTGCGTAATTGCTTCGACGGCTCTTCCCCTCTCCCTTTTAGGGAGAGGATCGAAGGTGAGGGTCCGAATACAGCGCCCTGCGCGATTCAGGATTCTGCCTCTTGCAGTAAGTGCGACTCCGCCGAGCCGCTAACTCGGACATTGCGCGACGAAAACTTCGCGCCCCCATTCATCCGTCAATGTGCGCGGCTCAAAACCCGCTTCGTGCAGCACGCGAATCCATTCGGCGCGCGGGAAGATGCCCTCGATGTGAGAATCGTGCACGAAGCGCACGTCGCCGCGATGGTCGCGCAGAATGATCGCGAAGTCGGTTCGATAGGTGGTGTCGGTCGGATCGGGATCGACGACCCACATCAGATAGCGAAGGCTACGACCGTAGTCGCCGTCGTGGCCGCCATGCTTGGTTTCCGCGACGAAGGTCTCTCGCACGCAGTCCGGCACGAAAAGCGCGACGCCGCCCGCGCGACAATGCAGGTACGCAGTGCGGATTGCGGCGCCGAGATCAGCCGCGCTCGTCATGTACGCAATCGCGTCATGGACAAACACCGCGTCGAACGTGCGCGCGAGGTTCACCGTGCGCATGTCGCCTTCGAGATGCTTGCATTCAGGATTCAGCGTGCGGCTGACAGCCAGCATTTGCGGCGACAGATCGATGAGCGTCATTTGGAATTTTGACTTGAGGTAAAGCGCGTTGTTCCCGCCGCCCGATCCGAGCTCGAGAACCGTCCGCGGCGCGGGCTTGCACTCCTCAGCCAGCAGGCGCGCAAAGAATGCAGCCTCCTCCGCATAGTTCTCAGGCGCAGAGAACAGCGGCCACCATTCGGCGAGTTCGTCGTATAGTTTCATCGCGGCGTGCCCTATTTCTGCGCCGGCGGGGCGGGCACTTCCTTCATACGGGCCGTCGTATCCGCGTCGTACTCGAGATGCAGCGCGCGCACGATCATTCCATGCATCCGCCACAGCCCGATCACGTAAAACAACTCCATGATCTGTTCGTCGGGCAGATGAGTTTTCAGCGCGGCAAAGGTTTCATCTTCGACCAGATTGCGCCCCACGATTTCGTCCGTCGCCTGCATCACGGCGCGTTCGACGTCAGTGA
Organism: Binatus sp. (SeqCode); assembly: GCF_035272065.1. GTDB lineage: Bacteria > Desulfobacterota > Binatia > Binatales > Binataceae > Binatus. The sequence continues at coordinate 644 of NZ_DATEQZ010000099.1, read as the reverse complement.
ACTTGCCGCTGACCGCCCAGCCTTTAATCGCCGCCAGCTTTTCTTCGGAAACACCCACCATCCGCGCGACTTTGAGATGCTGCGAATACTCGAACCGCGAATCGCCGACAATTCCGGTGCGCAGAATCGCGAGTTCGCGCAATTTCGCCGGCAACTTCCGTCCCGGTTGCATCAATGCCATCAGCGAGTTGCGCGCCTGGAAGAGCAAGTCGGGCACCAGCGCAAACGTCGTCCAATAATCGCCAGGCGTACCAGTGGCAGTGCCCGGTTCGGTGACAGGATCGCGGTCACCGAAGAATTGCTTGTAGAGTTCCTGGATTTCCGGCGTGGCCTCGGCTTTACTCACTTGTCGTAGTCGTCCCATGATGTGCTCCTGATGCGTGCGATGCGCGTTTTGACGACACCACTATCGCCGATGTCCCGCGCTCTTGCGAGGTCGCGCGCGCGGCGCGATAATCCCATGCTCCGGTGGACGCATAGCTCAGCCCGGTTAGAGCGCTTGCCTCACATGCAAGAGGTCCCTGGTTCGAGTCCAGGTGCGTCCACCAAAGAAAAATGATTCCGTTTGCCGGTAGTCCCCTCAATCGCGCGAGCGAAAAGCGCACCGATACAAACTGGATCAAGTCGAGACGGCGCGATCCGTC
>NZ_DATEQZ010000098.1:0-20792 GCF_035272065.1 Binatus sp. (SeqCode) | reverse complement strand
CGGCATCTCCATCGGCATCGACGACATGGTGATCCCCGGCGACAAGTTTGCGCTGGTGGAGAACGCCGAAAAGGATGTCGTCAAAGTGCAGCAGCAATATCTTGACGGCGCAATCACCAACGGCGAGCGCTACAACAAGGTCGTCGCCATTTGGAGCGACATCACCGAAAAAGTCGCCGAACAGATGTTCAAGGCCATGGAGCGTCAGGATAAGGAAGGCATCATCAACCCGATTTACGTCATGGCCGATTCCGGCGCGCGCGGATCGAAACAGCAGATTCGCCAGCTCTCCGGAATGCGCGGCCTGATGGCGAAGCCGTCGGGTGAAATTATCGAAACTCCGATCACCGCGAACTTCCGCGAGGGGCTCACGGTGCTGCAGTACTTCATCTCGACGCACGGCGCGCGCAAGGGTCTGGCCGACACCGCGCTCAAGACCGCGAACTCCGGCTACCTGACGCGGCGGCTGGTCGACGTGGCGCAGGACTCGATCATCAGCGAGGACGATTGCGGCACGCTCGACGGAATCGAGATGTCGCCGCTGGTCGAAGGCGGCGAGATAATCGAAGGGCTCGGCGACCGCGTGCTCGGCCGCGTCGCGCTCGAAGATATCCGCGACGCGTTCACCAACGAAGTTCTGGTGCGCGCCAACGAGATGATCGACGAGGACAAGGTCAGGCGGATCGAAGACGCCGGCGTCGAGCGAATCAAGATCCGCTCCGTGCTCACCTGCCAGTCGCGCCAGGGCGTCTGCGTGAAGTGCTACGGACGCGACCTCGGCCGCGGCCACCTTGTGAACCTCGGCGAGTCGATCGGAATCATTGCCGCGCAGTCGATTGGCGAGCCGGGCACGCAGCTCACGATGCGTACGTTCCACATCGGCGGCACCGCCAGCCGGCGCGCCGAGCAGACCACGCTCGAGGTGCGCAACGAAGGCGTGATGCGCCTGCATGGCGTCAACACCGTCAAGAGTCGCGACGGCAACCTGGTCGTGATGACGCGGCATGGCGAGGTCGTAATCGCGGCGCAGGTCACCGACGAAGGTGGCCGCGTGCGCGAGCGCGAACGCGAGCGTTACCCACTGGTGTACGGCGCCAAGCTGCGCAAGGCCGAGGGTGACAAGGTCAAGCCGGGCGAGCTGATCGCGGAATGGGATCCGTATACAACGCCGATTATCACCGAGGTCGGTGGCACGGTTAAGTACGGCGACATTATCGAAGGCAAGACGATGGAGGAGCGGGTCGATGAACGAACCGGCGCGCGCTCCAACGTTATCGTCGAGTTCAAGGACCTCGACGTGCGCCCGCGTATCTCAATTAAGGATGCGTCGGGAAAGACTGCCAAGCTGCCGAGCTCGAACAACGTCGCGCGCTACTTCCTGCCGGTCGGCGCCTATATCAACGTGCCCGAAGGCACGGCGGTCGAGCCGGGTGACGTCATCGCGAAGATTCCGCGCGAGACCACCAAGACCAAGGACATCACCGGCGGTCTGCCGCGCGTCGCGGAGCTGTTCGAAGCGCGCAAGCCCAAGGAGTTCGCGGTCATCTCGGAAATCGACGGCCAAGTTTCGTTCGGCAAGGACACCAAGGGCAAACGAAAGGTCGAAGTCACTCCTGAAATCGGCGAGAAGCGCGAGTACCTGATTCCCAAGGGCAAGCATATCGCGGTGCACGAGGGCGATATCGTCAAGGCGGGCGAACCGCTGATGGAAGGCTCGTCGAATCCGCACGACATCCTCACGATTCTCGGCGAGAAGGCGCTGGCGAAATACCTCGTCGATGAAATCCAGGAAATCTACCGGCTGCAGGGCGTGCGCATCAACGACAAGCATATCGAAGTGATCGTGCGCCAGATGCTGCGGCGCGTGCGGATCAAGGAAGTCGGCGACACGCCGTTCCTGGTCGGCGACCAGGTCGAGAAGTGGCGCTTCGACGAGGAGAACGGGCGCGTGCTCACGCGCGGTGGAGAGCCCGCCATCGCTGAGCCTCTCCTGCTCGGAATCACCAAGGCCTCTCTATCCACAGAGAGCTTCATCTCGGCCGCGTCGTTCCAGGAGACCACGCGCGTGCTCACCGAGTCGGCTATCAACGGCAAGGTGGACCGGCTGGTCGGGCTGAAGGAAAACGTGATCATGGGTCGCCTGATTCCGGCCGGCACCGGCATGAGCTCGTACAACGCGATGGTCGTGAAGGTCGAAGGGGCCGCAGCCGAAGAGGATGTGGAAAAACCGGAGCTGGCGGCAGCGCCGGCACCCGGCGGAGATTGACACGGCGGGCCGGGTCCCGTACATAATGATGTTTCCCCCAAGGGCATAAAGTGCCCTTGGGGGGTTTGTTTGAACACCGCGCCCCAACGGGGGCAATCCGGCGAAAAACCGGGCCGGACGTGAAGCCGGCGCCGAGCGGTCTTTGAGAGTATCGGCGAAGTGTCGAACGGGTACGCTTCGCAAGCAGAAGAGAGCTTGAGAATTAAAACGTGCCGACGATAAATCAATTGATCCGACAGGCGCGCGTGAAGAAGCGCTTCAAGACCAAGGCGCGCGCGCTCGAGGGTTCGCCGCAGAAGCGCGGCGTATGCACGCAGGTGAAGACCACGACGCCGAAGAAGCCGAACTCCGCTCTACGCAAGGTCGCGCGCGTGCGGCTGTCCAACGGGATCGAGGTGAACACCTATATTCCCGGCGTTGGGCACAACCTGCAGGAGCATTCGGTGGTGCTGATTCGCGGCGGTCGCGTGCGCGATCTGCCGGGCGTCCGCTATCACGTGATTCGCGGCACCCTGGATTCCATCGGCGTGCAGGAGCGGCGCAAGGGCCGCTCGAAGTACGGGTCGAAGAAACCCAAATAGAGTTATATGTCGCGCAAAGGACAAATTCGCGTCCGCGAGATTCCGGCGGACCCCAAGTATCACGACCGCACCGTCGCGAAGTTCATGAACATCGTGATGGAACGCGGCAAGAAGTCGCTCGCCGAGCAGATTTTTTATCACGCGCTGGATCTCGCCGCCGAGCGCTCGAAAGAAGACGGCCTGGTCGTTTTCAAGCGCGCGCTCGATAACGTTCGTCCGGCCGTCGAGGTCCGCTCGCGACGGGTCGGCGGCGCCAACTATCAAGTCCCGAGCGAGGTGCGTCCGGCGCGGCGCAATTCGCTGGCGATGCGCTGGCTGGTGACGGCGGCGCGCTCGCGCGGCGAGAAGTCGATGGAAGAGCGGCTCGCCGCCGAAATCCTCGACGCGGCCGCCAATCGCGGCGGCGCGGTCAAGAAGCGCGAAGACACACATCGAATGGCCGACGCCAACAAGGCGTTCGCCCACTACCGCTGGTAATACCGAGTTTTTTTAGATGGCTCGTCAGACACCAATAGAACGGGTGCGCAATATCGGCATCATGGCGCACATCGATGCCGGCAAGACCACCACCACCGAGCGCGTGCTTTTCTACACCGGCATCAATTACAAAATTGGCGAAGTGCACGAAGGCACCGCGACGATGGACTGGATGGTGCAGGAGCAGGAGCGCGGCATCACGATCACGTCGGCGGCCACCACCTGTTTCTGGCGCGACATGCGCATCAATATTATCGACACGCCGGGACACGTCGATTTCACGATTGAGGTCGAGCGCTCGTTGCGCGTGCTTGACGGCGCGGTCGCGGTGTTCTGCGCGGTCGGCGGCGTCGAGCCGCAGTCTGAAACTGTATGGCGCCAGGCCGACAAGTATCGCGTCCCCCGCGTCGCGTTCATCAACAAGATGGATCGCGTCGGTGCCGAGTTCGAGCGCGTCGTGCAGGAGATGCGCGACAAGCTGAAGGCCACGCCGCTACTGTTGCATCTGCCGATTGGCGCCGAGGAAAAATTCACCGGGCTCGTCGATCTGATCGATCAGAAGGCGCTCATTTGGGACGAAGATCGTCTCGGCGCGGAGTATCGCGTCACAGAAATTCCGGCCGACTTGAAAGAGCGGGCCGCGGGATACCGCGACAAGATGATCGAGACGCTCGCCGATCACGACGAGCACATCATGGAGCTTTATCTCGAGGGCAAGGCGCCGTCGCCCGAACAGATTCGCGCCGCGATTCGCGGCGCCACGCTCAAGATGGCGATTACCCCGGTGATTCTCGGCTCCGCCTTCCGCAACAAGGGCGTGCAGCCGATGCTCGACGCTGTCGTCGATTACCTGCCGTCGCCGCTGGACCTCCCTCCCGTCGTCGGCAAGGTTGGCGACAAGATCGAAGAGCGATGGCCGCGCGACGACGCTCCGTTTTCCGCACTCGCGTTCAAGATAATGAACGACCAGCACATGGGTACGCTCACTTTCATCCGGGTTTATTCGGGTAAGCTGGAGAGCGGCTCGTCGCTGCTCAATTCGACGCGCGGCAAGCGCGAACGAATAGGCAGGATGCTCAAGATGCACGCGAACAAGCGCGAGGATATCACCGAGGTTTACGCCGGCGACATCTGCGCGGTCGGGCTGCGCGATACGACCACCGGCGACACGCTATGCGATCCGGCCGCGCCGATTGTGCTCGAGTCGATCGAGTTTCCCGAGCCCGTCATCCAGATCGCAATCGAGCCCAAGACCAAGGCCGACCAGGAGAAGCTCGGCGAGGCGCTGCAGAAGCTCGCCAAGGAAGACCCGTCGTTCCGCGTAAGCGTAAATAAAGAAACTTCGCAGACGCTTATCGCCGGGATGGGCGAGTTGCATCTCGAGATCATCGTCGATCGGATGCTGCGTGAGTTCAAGGTTGACGCGAACATCGGCAAGCCGCAGGTCGCCTATCGCGAAACGATAAAGCGCGCGTCGGAAGCCGAGGGCAGGCTGGTCCGCCAGAGCGGCGGCCACGGCCAATTCGCCGTGGTCGAGCTGCGCATCGAGCCGCTGGCCAAGGGTGGCGGCTTCGAGTTCGAGGACGGCACCAAGGGCGGCTCGATCTCGCGCAACTTCATTCCGGCGATCGAAGCCGGAGTCAAAGAGGCGATGGAGAACGGTGTCATCGCGGGCTATCCGATGGTCGATGTCAAGGCCATCGTGATCGACGGCAAGGAACATGATGTGGACTCGTCGGAACTCGCGTTCAAGATCGCGGGCTCGATGGCGTTCAAGGAAGCGTGCGAAAAGGCCGAGCCGATTCTGCTCGAGCCCGTCATGGAGGTCGAGGCCGTCACGCCGCAGGAGTTCATGGGCGAGGTGATTGGCGATCTCAGCGGACGGCGCGGCAAGATTCTCGACATGGAAAATCGCGCCGGCGCGCAGGTCATCGAGGCCCGCGTCCCGCTCGCGACGATGTTCGGTTACGCGACGCGGCTGCGCTCGATGACCCAGGGCCGCGCGACTTACACGATGCAGTTCGGCGCGTATGAACCCGTGCCAAAAAATATTTTTGAAGAGTTGACGGCGCGCAATGGCGACGGCGAGGAAAAGAAGCGCGCATAACGACTCATGAGCAACGCGCTCAATCGGAGGTTACGTCATGGGAAAGGCTAAATTTGAACGCACCAAGCCGCACGCGAACGTCGGCACGATTGGACATATCGATCACGGCAAGACAACTTTAACCGCGGCGATTACCAAGGTCCTCGCGTCGAAAAAGCTCGCCACCTTCACCGCCTTCGACCAGATCGACAAGGCGCCCGAAGAGAAAGAGCGCGGCATCACGATTTCGATCGCGCACGTCGAGTACGAAACCACCAAGCGCCACTACGCGCACGTCGATTGCCCGGGACACGCCGACTACATCAAGAACATGATCACCGGCGCTGCGCAGATGGACGGCGCGATCCTGGTGGTCGGCGCCAACGACGGCCCGATGCCGCAGACGCGCGAGCATATCCTGCTCGCCTACCAGGTCGGTGTGCCGTCGATCGTCGTGTTCATGAACAAGGTCGACATGGTTGACGACCCCGAGCTGCTCGACCTGGTCGAGCTCGAAGTCCGCGACCTGCTGACCAAGTACAATTTCAAGGGCGACGACGTACCCGTGATTCGCGGAAGCGCGCTCAACGCGCTTAACTGCGGATGCGGCAAAGCCGACTGCCCCAACTGCAAGCCGATTCTCGATTTGATGGACGCGGTTGACAGCTACATCCCGCAGCCCGTGCGCGAGACCGAAAAGCCGTTCCTGATGCCGGTCGAAGACGTGTTCTCGATCTCGGGCCGCGGCACCGTAGTCACCGGCCGCGTCGAGAAGGGCAAAGTCAAGGTCGGCGAGGAAGTCGAAATCGTCGGCTTCAAGGACACTCAAAAGACCACGGTCACCGGCGTCGAGATGTTCCGCAAGCTGCTCGACGAGGGCCAGGCCGGCGACAACATCGGCGTGCTGCTGCGCGGCCTCAAGCGCGAAGACGTCGAGCGCGGACAGGTGCTCGCCAAGCCCGGCTCGATTACGCCGCACACCAACTTCGAGGCCTCGGCCTACATCCTGACCAAGGACGAAGGCGGCCGCCACACGCCGTTCTTCACCGGCTATCGCCCGCAGTTCTACTTCCGCACCACCGACGTCACGGGCGTACTCACGCTGCCCGAGGGCACCGAGATGGTGATGCCGGGCGACAACATCAAGATACTTGGCGAGCTGATCACGCCGGTCGCGATGGACGAGGGCTTGCGCTTCGCTATCCGCGAGGGTGGCCGCACGGTCGGTGCCGGCGTCGTCTCGAAAATTTTGAAGTAACTGACACCGAGCAATGGTGCGTAATCGAGCGGAGATGGGAGCGGAGCGCTGAACGAATCGGGCGCGGCATTTCTTAGATGAATGACAAGATACGCATACGCCTCAAAGCGTACGACTACCGCCTGCTCGATCAGTCGGTTCGCGAAATCGTTGATACCATCCGGCGCACTGGCGGCCGGGTGGCCGGTCCGATTCCGCTGCCGACACGCATAGAGCGCTTCACCGTCAATCGCTCGCCGCACGTCGATAAAAAATCGCGCGAGCATTTTGAAATTCGAACTCATAAACGTCTGCTCGACGTTCTCGAGCCGACCCAGCAGACGATCGACGCGCTGGGCAAGCTCGACCTGGCCGCGGGCGTGGACGTCGAAATCAAGCTCGAGTAGGGCCGATGCTGACCGGATTGATTGGAAAGAAAATCGGGATGACCCAAGTGACCGACCCCGCCGGCCGCGTACGCGCGGCCACGGTGGTGACGCTCGGGCCATGCACGGTATCGCAGGTGAAGACCGCGGCGACCGACGGCTATGACGCCGTGCAGGTGACGTTCGGTAAGAAGAAACTCACGCGCGTGACGGGCGCGGAGCGCGGGCATTTTGCCAAGGCGAACATCGCGGCCGGCATCAAGTCGGGCGAGTTCGAACGCCGCGGCGAAGGCGAGCTAACGCTCGGGCAGCCGATCGCGGTGTCCGACGTGTTCAAGGTTGGCGACCAGGTCGACGTGACCGGAATCTCGAAGGGCCACGGCTACGCCGGTGTCATCAAGCGGCACCATTTCTCGGGCTTCCCCGGCTCGCACGGCACTCACGAATATTTCCGCCACGGCGGCTCGATCGGTAACCGTTCGTATCCCGGCCGCGTGCGCAAGGGCATGCGGATGGCGGGGCAGATGGGCAATGAGACCGCCTCGATTCTCAATCTCGAAGTGCTCGAGATACTTGCCGACGACAACGCAGTCGTCATCTCGGGCGCCGTGCCGGGACCCGACGGCGCGTTGCTCGTGGTTCATCATGCAGCCCGCCCGCGCCGCCGCGCGAATGTAAAGGTGACAGCCAGTGCCTGAGCGCAAAGAAAATCTATCGCCGGTCAAGCTGCCGCTGTACTCGGCTGCGCACGAGAAAGTCGGCGAGCTCGAAGTCGCGGGCAACGTCTTCGGCCGCGACGGCGACGTGTCGCTGCTGCACGAGGCGGTCCGGATGCAGCTTGCCAATCGCCGCTCCGGCACCGCATCGACCAAGACCAAGGGACTTATCTCGGGCGGCGGACGCAAGCCATGGCGGCAGAAGGGCACGGGACGCGCGCGTGCAGGCTCGACGCGCTCGCCAATCTGGCGTCATGGCGGAACTATCTTCGGGCCGCAGCCCCGCGACTATTCGTACAAGATGCCGAAGAAGGCGTGGCGCGCCGCGCTATGCCTGGCGATTTCCGATCGCGCCAAAAACGGCAAGCTGTTCGTTGTCGAGTCGCTCGATCTGTCCGAGCCGAAGACCAAAGCCGCCAAGGCGGCGCTCGGCAAGCTCGGCGTCGAGCACGCGCTGATAGTGATCGGCGAAGGCGATGGCAAGTTTCTTCTCGCGGCGCGCAACCTCGCCGCGCACAAGGTGCTCGCGCTTGAAGGGCTTAATGTTTACGACGTGCTCAACTACCGGGAACTCGTGATGACGAGTCGGACCGCCAAGGCGCTCGAAGCCCGGTTTGCGGGAGAAGCGAAATGAGCAGCCCCGAGAGCCTGATCCTCGCGCCCATCATCACCGAGAAGGGCACGATGGCCAGTGAAAAGGCCGGCCAGGTGCTGTTCCGCGTGCGTCCCGGCGCGAGCAAGGACAAGATTCGCGAGGCCGTCGAGCACCTGTTCAAGGTCACGGTCGTGAAAGTTCGCACCTCGAACTTCATGGGCAAGGAGCGGCGCAAGGGCGCAATCAAGGGCCGCCAGAGCGACTGGAAAAAGGCTTACGTAACGCTGAAGGAAGGCGACAAGATCGAGTTCTTCGAAGGCCTGTAAGACGAAAGTTCGGCGCTAGCAGAAGAGTTACTGAGAAAAGAAAAATGGCAGTTATACAACTAAATCCGCGCACGCCCGGGCAGCGCTTCATGCAGATTGCGGACTTTTCCGAGCTCACCAAGAAAGAGCCGGAGAAAAGTCTGCTGGTCCCGGTCAAGCGCACCGGCGGACGCAACAATCGCGGCCGCATGACATCGCGTCATCGCGGGGGCGGGCACAAGCGCCGTCTCCGCCTGATCGATTTCAAGCGCAACCGCGACGGGATTCCAGCGGTGGTCGCGGCGCTCGAATACGATCCGAATCGCTCGGCGAATATAGCGCTGCTGCATTATGCCGACGGCGTGAAGACTTACATCCTCGCGCCCGACGGGCTCAAGGTCGGCGCGAAGGTCGAGTCGGGCGAGACCGCCGACATCAAGCCCGGCAACGCCCTGATGCTCAAGAACATCCCGCTCGGCACCGTCGTCCATGCGATCGAGATGAAGCCGGGCGCCGGCGCCAAGCTCGCGCGCGGCGCGGGCGTGCAGGCGCAGTTGATGGCGAAAGAGGGCAAGATGGCGCTGCTCAAGCTGCCCTCCGGAGAGCAGCGGATGGTGCAGGCGGATTGCCGCGCGACTATCGGCCAGGTCGGCAATCTAGACCATGAAAATATCTCGATCGGCAAGGCCGGGCGCTCGCGATGGCTCGGCAAGCGCGGTCATGTGCGCGGAGTCGCGATGAACCCCGTTGACCATCCGCACGGCGGAGGCGAGGGCAAGTCGAAAGGAAACCATCCCCAGTCGCCGTGGGGCCAGCCCGCCAAGGGATATAAGACGCGCAAGAAACAGCCGTCCGACAATCTGATCGTCAGCCGGCGGCCGCGCGGGAAGCATTAAGAGTTTATGGCTAGGTCATTAAAAAAAGGTCCGTTCGTCGACGGGCATCTGCAGAAGAAAGTCACCGCCGCATCCGCCTCGGGCGACAAGCGAATCATCAAGACCTGGTCGCGGCGCTCGATGATCACGCCGGACATGATCGCGCTGACCTTCGCCGTCCACAACGGCCACAAGTTCATCCCGGTGTACTGCACCGAGAATATGGTCGGCCACAAGCTCGGCGAATTCGCGCCGACGCGGACCTTCCACGGTCACGCCGGCGATCGCAAGGGCGAAGTGAAGGCGGCAGCAGCTCCCGCCGCGCCGGCCGCTCCGGCTCCGGCTGCGGCCAAGGCGTAAGCGGGGAAGTTGTAAGAGTCATGGAATCCGTATCGCGAACCCGCTTCATCAGAATTTCACCGCGCAAGCTCAAGCTCGTGTGCGAGTTGATCGTCGATAAGAAGGTCGATCAGGCGCTGTCGATTCTCGAGTTCACGCCCAAGAAGGCGGCGCGGTTCGTCTCGAAGACTCTGCTCGCCGCGATTGCCAACGCGCGCGATCAGCAGAACGTCGATGAGGACAAGTTGTTTGTAAAACGCGCGACCGCAGACACCGGGCCGACCTGGAAGCGCTCGCTCACGCGCGCACACATGCATGCGACGCCGATCCATAAACGCACCAGCCATCTCACGGTAATCGTGGACGAGCGGGCGTCCTGAGGTCTCCTATGGGACAGAAAGTACATCCGCGCGGTTTTCGTCTCGGCATCATCGAGAGCTGGGACTCGCGATGGTACGCGAGTCACGACTACGCCAAGCTGTTGCACGAAGACTTGAAGCTGCGCGATTTCATCAAGAAGCGGCTCTACCACGCCGGTATCTCGCGAATCGAAATCGAGCGGATGGCCAACAAGGCCAAGATAAACATTTACACCGCGCGCCCCGGCATCGTCATCGGCAAGAAGGGCGCGGAAATCGACAAGCTCAAGCTCGACATCCAGAAGCTGATGAAGGGGCGCGACTCCTTTATCAACATCCACGAGGTGCGACGCCCCGACCTCGACCCGCAGCTGGTGGCCGAGAATATCGCACTGCAGCTCGAACGCCGCGTCGCCTTTCGGCGCGCGATGAAGGAAGCGGTCACGCGGGCGATGAGGATGGGCGCGCAGGGCGTCAAGGTCCACGTCGCGGGACGCCTGGGTGGTGCGGAAATCGCGCGTCAGGAATGGTACCGCGAGGGTCGCGTGCCGCTGCAGACGCTGCGCGCGGACGTCGCGTACGGATTTGCCGAAGCGCGCACGACCTACGGCCAGATTGGCGTGAAGGTCTGGATTTTCCGCGGCGAAGTTTTGACGCGCAAAGATGCGGACGCGAAACGCGCAGGAACGCCTGTGCAGGCGAATTGACGAAGTAAGATGCTCGCACCAAAAAAAGTTAAATGGCGCAAGATGATGAAGGGCCGCGTCCGCGGCGCCGAGTCGCGCGGTCTCACGCTCGCGTTCGGCGACTACGGCCTCAAGTCGCTCGAGACTTGCCGCATCGACACGCGCGCTCTGGAAGCCGCCCGTATCGCGCTCACGCGCCATATCAAGCGCGGCGGCCGCGTCTGGATTCGCGTCTTCCCCGACAAGCCCTTCACCAAGAAGCCGGCTGAAACCCGCATGGGCAAAGGCAAGGGCTCGCCCGAAGGATGGGTCGCGTGCGTCAGGCCGGGGCGGATTCTGTTCGAGATGGAAGGCGTCGATTACGCGACGGCGAAAGAAGCGATGCGTCTGGCGGCGCATAAGCTGCCGATTAGGACAATCATGATTCAGCGCGAGGAGGGCGGCCTTGGAGCTTGACGAACTGAGGCAGATGACCGCGCCGGATTTGCGGGTCAAGGAGCGCGAGGCGCGCGAGGAAATTTTCCGTCTGCGCCTGAAGCTGCGCACCAATCAGCTCGACAATCACGCCGGCTATCGCCGCGCGCGCCGCGAGCTGGCGCTGATTATGACTTTGCTCGGCGAGAAGGCGCGTCGCGAAACAGCATCGGAGAAGAAGGCAGGTTAATGCGGGAGCGAATTAAACGGCGCGAGGGGACCGTGGTTTCCGCCAAGATGACCAAGACCGTGGTGGTCAAGGTCGATCGCATGGTCGAGCATGCGCTGTATGGCAAGCGCGTGCGCCGCAGCACCAAGTTTATGGCGCATGACGAACGCGGCGAATGCAAGGAAGGCGATCGCGTGCAGATTATCGAGTCGCGTCCGCTCTCGAAGAACAAGCGCTGGCGCGTCAGCCGCGTACTTAAAAAGGCCGCTGGGTAGGGCGCGAGATGGTACAGGTGCAAACAGTTCTGGATGTCGCCGATAACTCGGGCGCCCGCAAGGTGATGTGCATCAAGGTGCTTGGCGGTTCCAAGCGCCGGTACGCGTCGGTCGGAGACGTGATCGTGGTGGCAGTTAAAGAAGCGATTCCCAACGCCAAAGTCAAAAAGGGCGACGTGTCGCGCGCGGTGATCGTGCGCACGGCGAAAGAGATTAGCCGCGACGACGGCAGTTATATCCGCTTCGACGGCAACTCCGCCGTGCTGCTCGACAAGGATCACGAACCGGTCGGCACGCGCATCTTCGGTCCTGTGGCCAGGGAGCTGCGTGCGAAGAAATTTCTGAAAATAATCTCGCTCGCGCCGGAGGTGCTGTGATGGCGTCGGCGAAGTACAAGATTAAGAAGAATGACACCGTGATGGTTGTCACCGGCCGCGACCGCGGCAAGACCGGCAAGGTGATGCGGATATTGCCCGAGCGCGGACGCGTCGTGATCGAGCGGCTGAATATCGTCAAGCGTCACAGCAAGCCGCGCGGCGCCCAGAGCCCCGGCGGAATCGTCGAGAAGGAAGCGCCGATCGACATCTCGAACGTCATGATTTTTTGCGATCGCTGCAACGCTCCGGTTCGGGTTGGTGTCAAGGCCGCCGACGACGGCACCAAGAGCCGCATCTGCCGGCGCTGCGGTGAAGCAATAGGTAACGATTAATGGCCGACAAAAAAGAAAAGCCGGACAAAGCCGAGCAGGCTGCGAAGGCAGAGCAGACCGCCAAAACCGACGCCGCGGCCAAGGCCAAGCGTGAAGGCAAGGCGCGCCAGGCTCAGCAGAAGCAGGCGGCTGAAGAAGCCAAGGCTTCGGCTGCGGCGCCGCTGCCGCCCGAGCCTAAGCTGCCCGCGCGCCTGCGCGTGCGTTTCGAGAATGAGATCGCGCCGGCCCTGATGCGCGAGCTGAAGATCGACAACAAGATGCGGGTGCCGCGGCTCGAGAAGATCACGATTAACATGGCGCTGCAGGAAGCGCGCGACAACGTCAAGATACTCGACTCCGCGCTCGAAGAGCTCAAGGTGATCGCCGGGCAGAAGCCGGTGCTGACGCGCGCGCGCAAGGCGATATCGAATTTCAAGCTGCGCCAGGGGATGCCGATTGGCGTGATGGTAACGCTGCGGCGCGAAAAGATGTGGGAGTTTTTCGACCGCCTGGTGAATATCTCGCTGCCGCGCGTGCGCGACTTCCGGGGCGTCAGCGACAAGGCCTTCGACGGCCGCGGCAACTACTCGCTCGGCCTGAAGGAACACACGATTTTTCCCGAACTCAATCTCGACAAGGTCGAGAAGGTGAAGGGCTTGACGATTTCGATCACGACCACGGCGCGCAGCGACTTCGAAGGGCTGACGCTCCTGCGCGCGCTCGGAATGCCGATGCGTGGTGCGGCCGAGCGCGAAGCCGATGCGGCCAAGGCGGCGGCAGCGGCGCAGGCTCACGCGGCGGCCAGGGCCGCGGTCGCGGCTGCGGCAACACCGCCAACGCCGACGCCGGCGCAGGGAGCATAGGGACAGTCAAATGGCGAAAACGTGCCTGCGGGTTAAGGCAACCCGCAAACAAAAATTCAAAGTGCGCCAGTACAACCGCTGCCCGCTATGCGGTCGCGCGCGCGCGTACTATCGGCGTTTCAAGATGTGCAGGTTGTGCCTGCGCAAGTACGCGCTCGACGGCAAGTTGCCGGGCGTGATCAAGGCGAGCTGGTAGAAGAGACGAATTATGTCGCAGACCGATCCGATTGCAGAACTGCTTACGCGAATTCGCAACGCGATGCGCGCGCGGTACAATGAACTCACGGTGCCGCACTCACGGCTGCGCGAGGCGATTTGCCGCGTGCTGATGGCCGAAGGTTTTCTCGCCGGTGTCGAAGCCGGCGGTGAAGCGCCCAAGAAAATGCTGGCGCTCAAACTGCGCTACTCGCCGACGCGCGAATCGGTCATTCGCGGAATCGATCGCATCAGCAAGCCGAGCAATCGGCGCTACGCGGGCGCGGCCGAAATCGGCAAGGTGCGCGGCGCGATGGGCGTGCAAATAGTATCGACGCCGCTCGGCGTCATGACCGGTCGCGAAGCGCGTCGCCGCAAAGTCGGCGGCGAAATTCTTTGCAGGGTTTGGTAACGATCAATGTCGCGCATAGGAAGACTGCCGATTCATCTCGACAAGAGCATCAAGGCGTCCATCGCCGGCGGGACGCTTAAGGTCGAAGGCCCCAAGGGCAAGCTCGAGCTCAAGCTTCATCCCGGTTTCACCGCCGAGATCAAGGACGGCGAGATCGTCGTGAAGCGCCCCGGCGACACCAGTGAAGAGCGCGCGATTCACGGCCTCATGCGCAAGCTCGTCGCGAACATGGTCGAGGGCGTCGGCAAGGGCTTCAGCCGCGTGCTCGAAATTAACGGTGTCGGCTACCGCGCAGAGGCCAAGGGCCAGCAGGTGAATCTCACGCTCGGCTATTCGCACCCGATCGTCTATCAGCTGCCGCCGGGCGTGACCGCGAAAGTCGAGAAGCAGGTGACCGTGACGCTCGAGAGCGCCGACCGCCAACTGCTCGGCACCGTCGCCGCGCAGATTCGCGAGCTTCGGCCGCCGGAACCGTACAAGGGCAAGGGAATCAAGTATGCGACCGAGACGATTCGCCGCAAGGCCGGCAAGGCGGCGGCGGGCTCGACCGCGGCGTAAAGGCTAGTTGCGATTATGGCTCTAGAACGATCGGAAAAACGCAAATTCCGCCAGGGACGCGTACGGCGCAAGGCGGTCGGCAACGATCAGCGCCCGCGCCTCTCGGTCTTCCGCTCGCTGCATCATATATACGTCCAGGTAATCTCCGACGAGAGCGGACGCACGCTCGCCGCGGCTTCCACCGAGACCGCCGGCCTGCGCGACGAGCTCAAGAGCAAGCGCAATCTCGCCGCCGCGAAAGCGGTCGGCAAGGCCATTGCCGAGCGATGCCTCCAGAGCGGAATTTCAAGCGTCGTGTTCGACCGAAACGGATTTCTCTATCACGGCCGCGTCAAGGCGCTGGCCGACGCGGCGCGCGAAGCGGGGTTAAAATTTTGAACGGCAGGCAACGAACGTTGAGAGAAGGTTCGGTCACGCAGCGAATCGATCCGCAGGGCCTCGAGATCAAAGAGAAGGTCGTGCATATCAACCGCGTCGCGAAAGTCGTGAAGGGCGGACGCCGCTTCAGCTTCAGCGCGCTGGTGGTCGCCGGCGATCACAACGGGCTGGTCGGATTCGGACTAGGCAAGGCCAACGAAGTGCCCGAGGCGATTCGCAAGGGCGTCGATCGCGCCAAGAAAAGCCTGGTGCGCGTGCCGATTCAGGACGGCACCATTCCGCACGAAGTGGTCGGACGTTTCGGCGCGGGACGAGTCGTGCTGCGCCCGGCCGCCGAGGGCACCGGCGTGATCGCGGCGGGCGGCGTGCGCGCCGTCGTCGAGCTCGCGGGAATTCGCAACATCCTGACCAAGCGCCTCGGCTCGTCGAATCCTCACAACCTGGTGAAAGCGACGCTCGAGGCGCTCGCCGAGCTGCGCAGCACGCAGGATATCAATCGGCTTCGCGGACGCACGCCCAATCAGCCCGAAGCGGCTGCGTGATCGAGGCGTATGATGTCGGAAAAAATTCGCGTCAAGCTCGTCGGCAGTCCGATCAGCACCAATCGGCGCGTGCGCGAGACGGTCAAGGGCCTCGGCCTGGGTAAAGTCGGCAGCGTGCGCGAGCTTAAGCGCAGCGCCGCGGTCGAAGGAATGGTCAAGCGACTGAAGCACTTGGTAATCGAGCTCAAGGATTAATCGCGCAATTATGGATTTGAAAGATCTAAAACCGTCCCCCGGCTCGACGCATCGCAAACGCCGCGTCGGCAGAGGTATCGGCTCCGGACACGGCAAGACCTCCGGCCGCGGGCATAAGGGATTGGGCGCGCGCTCGCACGGCAACACGCCGCCGAGTTACGAAGGCGGCCAGATGCCCTTGCAACGGCGCTTGCCCAAGCAGGGGTTTCGTCGCACCCTTAAGAACCAGGCGCGGCGCGACGAGTTCGCGATCGTGAATCTCTCCCGCCTCGGCGACTTCGCCGACGGCGTCACCATCGACGCCGCCGCGCTCGACGAGCGGGGTCTGATTCCGGCCGGGCGCAAGGTCAAGGTTTTAGGCGACGGCGAGTTGAAGAGTAAGATTAAAGTGCGCGCCGATGCGTTCTCGAAAAGCGCGCTGGACAAAATCGCCGCCGCCGGCGGCGTCGCGGAGTTGGTAGCGCCCGAAAGCTAAATGCTCGATGGGTTTTCAAACGCCTCGCGCATCCCAGAGTTGCGCCGACGGCTGATGTTCACGGCCCTCATGCTGGCCGTGTATCGCATCGGCGTCGCCGTGCCCACCCCCGGCATCGACGGCCAGGCCCTCGCCTCGTTCTTCGACGCCGCCAGCGGCACGCTCTTCGGCTGGGTCAATCTCTTTTCCGGCGGCGCGCTGGAACGCTTCTCGGTCCTCGCGCTGGGCATCATGCCGTACATCTCCGTCGCCATCGTCCTCGACCTGCTGAAAATCGCCTCGCCCTATCTCGACGAGCTCTACAAGGAAGGCGAGGCGGGCCGCCGCAAGATCACTCAATACACGCGCTACGGCACGGTGCTGCTGGCTCTGTTCCAGGGCACCATGATTGCCTTCTCGCTCGAAAAAATTCAGGCGCCCGGCGGCGGCAGTATCGTTTACAATCCCGGCCCCGGTTTCATCGTTATGACCGTGCTCACGGTCACGGCCGGCACGATGTTTCTGATGTGGATCGGCGAGCAGATCACCGAGCGCGGCATCGGCAACGGCATCTCGCTGATCATCATGGCGGGAATCGTGGCGCGCCTGCCGAGCGCGATCGGCACAACGGCGCAATTCGTGCGCGAGGGCGAAATGAGCATCTTCCTGCTCATCTTCATCCTGGCAGTCGCGGCCGCGGTTATCGCCGGTATTGTCTATATCGAGACCGCCCAGCGGCGCATCCCTATCCAGTACGCGCGCCGCGTCGTTGGACGCCGCGTGTACGGCGGCCAGAGTTCGCATCTGCCGCTGAAGATCAACACCTCGGGCGTTATCCCGCCGATTTTCGCGTCGGCGCTGCTAGTCTTCCCGGCTACGCTGGCGACCTTCGTTCCATTTCTGAAACCGTACTCGAGCTACCTGACGCCCGGTGGCTTCTACTACGACTTGGTTTACGTCGGGCTGATCGTCTTCTTCTGTTACTTTTACACTTCGGTCACTTTCAATCCGGTTGACGTCGCCGACAATCTAAAAAAGTACGGCGGCTTCATCCCGGGAATCCGGCCCGGGCGTTTCACCGCCGACTATATCGATCGCGTGCTGTCGCGCATCACGCTCGGCGGCGCGATCTACGTCAGCGCCGTATGCGTCCTGCCAACCATCTTGATCGCGCGCTTCAACGTCCCGTTCTTTTTCGGCGGCACTGCGCTGCTGATCGTCGTCGGCGTGGCGCTCGACACGGTCGCGCAAATCGAAACCCATCTGCTGACCCGCAACTACGAAGGCTTCATGCGCCGCGGACGGGTCAAGACCAAGAGGGGCGCCTAGCTGGTGCGGCTCGTGCTGCTGGGCCCGCCGGGTGCGGGCAAGGGTACGCAGGCGCGGGCGCTCGCGGCGCTCTGGGGTATCCCGCAAGTTGCCAGCGGCGATCTGCTGCGCGCAGTCGTCCGCGAGGACTCTGAGCTTGGCCGCGAGGCGGCCAGCTACATGGATCGCGGGCAACTCGTGCCGGATGAATTGGTCCTCAAGCTGGTAGCTGCCCGACTGCGAAAAGAAGACGCACGCCCCGGGTTCATCCTCGACGGATTCCCGCGCAACGTGTCGCAGGCCGAAGCGCTGGCGGCCGGGCTTGATCGCTTGAACCTGAAACTGGACAAGGTGGTCGCGGTGATTGTGCCCGACGAGGAAATCGTCAAGCGAATTTCAGGACGCCGCACCTGCCGCAATTGCGACGCGATGTATCACGTCGTTTTCGAGCCGCCGAAAAGAGCCGGAGTATGCGACAAATGCGGCGGCGAACTTTATCAGCGCGAGGATGACGCCGAGGAAACCGTGCGCGAACGGCTCAAGGTTTATGCCGAGACGACGCGCCCGCTGCTCGATCACTACGGGCGCCTCGGGCTGCTCGCGCAGGTGGACGGAGTAGGGCGCACCGACGAAGTCGAAAAACGAATCCTGTCCGCAGTCAACGGCGTCGCGGGGCAAAGCGCGCAATCATGATTACTATTAAGACTCCGGCCGAGATCGCCGTGATGCGCCATGCGAGCCAAATCGTCGCCGAGATTCTCGAAGCGCTCGCTGCCGCCGTGCGGCCCGGAATCACCACCGAGGAGCTCGATAAGCTGGCCGAAGATCTGACCTACAAGAAAGGCGCGAAGCCTGCCTTCAAGGGTTACAAGCCCGGCGACGTCGTTTATCCAAAGAGCCTGTGCGTGTCGATCAACAACGAGATTGTCCACGGCATCCCGTCGAGCCGCAAGCTGAAAGCCGGTGACATCGTCGGCCTCGATTTCGGCGTCGTCTACGAGGGTTTCTACGGCGACTCTGCCCGCACCGTAGCCGTCGGACCCATACCGGAGCGGGTCACAAAACTGCTGCAGGTCACGCGCGACTCCCTTTACGCAGGAATCGCGCAGGCTCGCGCCGGCAATCGCATCAGCGATATCGCGCGCGCCGTGCAGGACACGGTCGAGCGCGCCGGGTTTTCGGTCGTGACCGACTTTGCCGGTCACGGCATCGGCCGCCGTCTTCACGAAGACCCCCAGGTGCCGAATTATTTCCGCCCCGGGATGCCTAATCCGCGGCTCCGCGAGGGGATGGCGCTGGCTATAGAGCCGATGGTTAACGAGGGAAGCCCCGATTTGGAGATACTTTCTGATGGCTGGACTGCGGTGACGGCGGACGGTAGACTATCTGCCCACTTCGAGCATTCCATCGCGATTACCTCCAACGGGCCGGAAATTCTGAGCGAATTGGCAAATGTCTAAGGGCGACGCGATAGAAGTACAGGGGACGGTTCAGGAAGCCCTCCCCAATGCGGTGTTCAGGGTGACGCTCGACAATGGGCACAAAGTCCTGGCTCATATATCGGGCAAAATGAGGATGCATTACATAAAAATTCTGGCCGGCGACAAGGTCACGGTCGAACTCTCGCCCTACGACCTCACGCGCGGCCGGATAACATACCGGATGCGCTGAAAAAGCCGGCGCAGCCAATGCTGACGTACCAGATCCACTAAGAACGAGCATAACCGCTAACAGAGACTGAAAAGAATGAAAGTTCGAGCGTCGGTTAAAAAGATTTGTAAGAACTGCAAGGTCGTGCGCCGCGAAGGCGTCGTGCGCATCCTCTGCTCCAACCCGCGCCACAAGCAGCGCCAGGGCTAGGAAGGGTTTCGCGATGGCACGCATAGCTGGAGTCGAACTGCCCAAGAACAAGCGGATGGATATCGCGCTCACCTATATCTACGGAATAGGCCGGCCGAGCGCGCTGAAAATTCTCGCGGCCGCGAAGGTCGATCCCGCGGTCAAGACCGATGATCTATCCGCCGACCAGCAGGTCCACATCCGCCAGGTGATCGACACCGACTACGAAGTCGAAGGCGACCTGCGCCGCGACTTCCAGCAGTCGATCAAGCGCCTGATGGATCTCGGATGCTACCGCGGCATTCGGCACCGTCGCGGGCTTCCGGTCCGCGGCCAGCGCACGCATACGAACGCGCGCACGCGCAAAGGTCCGCGCAAAGTCGTCGCGGGCAAGAAGATGGCGCCCCCCAAAGGCTAACGCATAAAACGCGGGCAGGAGGGAAATTTTCACCCGATTGCCAGCAAGCAAGCGGATTCACTAAAAAGAGATGGCTGAAGAAATTAAAGAGACCAAGGCCGCACCGGGAAAAAAGGGAGCTGTTGCGCCCGCCGCTGCCGCCGGAGCACCTGTCGCTGCGCCGCGCCGCAAGAAGGTGCGCCGCAACGTGCCCGAAGGCGTCGCGCACGTGCACGCGACCTTCAACAACACGATCGTCACGATCACCGATCAGCAGGGCACCGTGATTGCCTGGTCGAGCGCCGGCTCCGTCGGCTTCAAAGGCTCGCGCAAGGGCACGCCGTACGCGGCGCAGATGGCGGCCGAGGCGTGCGCGCGCAAATGCTCGGAAGTCGGGATGCGGGCGGTGGTCGTTCACGTCAAAGGTCCGGGCGGCGGACGCGAATCTGCCGTGCGCGCGCTGCAAGCGGCGGGACTCGGCGTCATCTCAATCAAAGACGTCACGCCGATTCCGCACAACGGATGTCGTCCGCCGAAACGGCGTCGAGTCTGAAAACGCGGACAGCTAAGGAAATTTTCACCATGACGTCCCCAACCAAGCGGATTCACTGAAAAAAGGATTCACTGAAAAGAAACGCGGACAGCTAAGGAAATTTTCGCCGATTGTCCCCAACCAAATGGATTCACTAAAAAGAGATGGCTAGGAATTTGGGTCCGGTATGCCGGCTATGCCGGCGCGAAGGACTGAAACTCTTCCTCAAGGGAGAGCGATGCTACAGCGACAAGTGCGCGATCGAGCGGCGCAACTATCCGCCTGGTGCCCACGGCCAGGCGCGCACGCGTTTTTCCGAATTCGCGATTCGGCTGCGCGAGAAGCAGAAGGTCAAGCGCATCTACGGGATGATGGAAACGCAGTTCAAGGCTTACTTCGAGATGGCCGAGCGGATGGACGGAATCACCGGCGAGAACCTGCTCGTGCTGCTCGAGCGCCGCCTCGACAATGTCGTGTATCGGCTCGGCTTCGCCAGCTCGCTGGCGCAGGCCCGCCAAGTGGTTCGTCACGGGCATATCCAGGTGAACGGCAAGAAAGTTACGATTCCCTCGACCCTGGTCGAGGTTGGCAGTGTGATCAGCGTG
>NZ_DATEQZ010000097.1:0-2268 GCF_035272065.1 Binatus sp. (SeqCode) | reverse complement strand
ACGAATCCAGTTTCAGCTTCCGCCACGGCGGTCCGAACCCGCTCCATCTCGCCGTACCAGCCGGTGGTTCCTACGACTAACGCTTTCTTCGCTCGCAGGCAAGCCTCGATGTTCGCCAGCACGGCATGCGGCGTGGTGAAGTCGATGACCACGTCGAAGGCGCGCAGGTTCTCCGGCGTAAGCCAGGCGGAATTGGGATTGTCCTCCGCTTCAATGCTGTGCACGCGATGGCCGCGTTCGCGCGCGACATCGGCAACCAGAGATCCAGTCTTACCTCGCCCCAGCACGAGCAAGTTGAGCGTGCAGTCACTCAATCGAACACCTCAGCATCAACCTCAGCGAAGAACTTGGCATGCAGTCGACGCACGGCTTCAGGGACGTCGGCTTCGTCAATCACAAAGGTAAGATTAATCTCCGACGCCCCTTGGGAAATCATGCGCACGTTGATGTCGCGAATGGCGTCGAAGACCTGCGCCGCAACCCCGGCGGTCTCGCGGATGTTTTCGCCAACCAGGCAGACGATAGCTTTGCGGCCCGAATACTTCACGAAAGCGAGCTGCTCGAGGTCGGCGGCGATCTGCGGGATGGCCTCGTGCGAATCGACGGTGAGCGAGATGCTGACCTCCGAGGTGGAAACGACGTCCACCGCGCAACGATGACGGGCGAAGATTTCGAACACCTTGGCGAGAAAGCCGTGCGCCATGAGCATGCGTGCGGCGACGATCTCGATGATGGTGATGCGGTTCTTGGCGGCGATAGCTTTGAACAGCGAGCGCGAGCGCGGGGTGCGCGACAGAATCCGCGTGCCTTCGTTCGCCGGATTGCGGGAGTTCAGCACCAGCACCGGGATGTTCTTCTCGACCGCTGGAAGCACGGTCGCGGGATGCAATACCTTGGCGCCGAAGTAAGCGAGCTCGGCGGCCTCTTCGAAGCTGATGACCTTTATGCGGCGCGCGTCGGCACAGATGCGCGGGTCGGTGGTCTTGATGCCGTCCACGTCGGTCCAGATTTCGATACGCTCGGCGCCCAAACCTGCGCCAACCAGCGCGGCTGAAAAGTCCGAACCGCCGCGGCCTATCGTTGTCGGCACTCCTTCACGCGTCGCGCCGATGAAGCCGCCCATGATCGGCACGCGACCCTGCTCGATCAGCGGCTCGACGCGGTCCTGTAAACGGTCGTTGATTTCGTCGACTTGAGGGACGGCCCGGCTGTGCTGCGCGTCGGTGATGATGACCTCTCGCGCATCGACTAATATCGCAGGAATATCGCGAGCGAGAAATGCAGGAGTGGCAATCATGCTGGACAGCCGCTCACCGAAGGAAACGACGTAGTCGGAGGTGCGAGGCGTTAGCTCTCCCACGGCGACGATGCCGCGCAGCAGTTCATCGAGCGAGTCGAACTCGGCGCCGAGATCGGTGTGCAAGTCGGTGTGCAGGCCCGTGCCCAGCAACTCCCCGGCGGTGTTGTAATGGCGCTCGCGAAGAGTGCGGCAGCCGTCGAGCGCCTGCTCGCGTTCGCCTCGTCCGGCAGCAGCGGCCATGGCGAGCAACTGGTCGGTTACTTTGGCCATGGCGCTGACCACCACGAACGGTCGCTCGGGCAAACGCGACTTTACGATGCTGGCGACGCGGTCGATGGCGGTGGCATCCTCGACCGAGGTGCCCCCGAACTTCATGACGATCACGGCCGCATCCGGGGCCCCCAATGAGCGCCGCTTTTGCGCTCGTTGGGGTGGAGGACCACCACCGCAAGATGTGGCAGGTCGCGGGTCACGAAAGATAGCCTTGCGCCTTGAGGAGTTCGGCGTTGAGCAGCGCCGCTCCCGCCGCGCCGCGGATGGTGTTGTGCGAGAGCACGGTGAACTTGTAGTCCAGAACGCCGCATGGACGCAGGCGTCCAACCGTTACCGTCATTCCATTACCGCGGTCTACATCGAAGCGGGGCTGCGGACGGTCAGGCGCATCGTCATAGACGAGAGGTTGCGCCGGCGCCAGTGGCAATTGGAGCTGCTGCGGAGTCGAACGAAAATTGTTGAACGCAGCTACGATGTCGGCGGCCTCCGCTTTCTGCCGCAACTTCACGGAAACCGACTCGGTGTGGCCGTCCTCAACTGCTACCCGATTGCAATGTGCCGTCATGCTGAATGCCGCTAGCTCGACATGATCACCGTTCAATCGCCCGAGCAGCTTGCGCGTCTCCTCTTCCATCTTTTCTTCTTCTTTGGCGATGTAGGGGATGACATTGCCCAGAATGTCGAGCGAGGCGACG
>NZ_DATEQZ010000096.1:0-10151 GCF_035272065.1 Binatus sp. (SeqCode) | reverse complement strand
CATCCTCGGCCGGCAGCGTGCGCGAGCGCAGCCTATCCCGCAGCTCCCTGCGCTCACTCGGCGTCAAGCAAAACTCTCCTGCAAGCATGCCTCATGATACAAGAATCCGATACCAATGTCACCGTTACAGGCCACTAGTATTACGCATCAATGCCCGAGCAGCGATTTCCGGATTGCTTGATATTTGGTTTGCGGATGAAGCCATACGCTCATGACCGCAGGGCAGAATGAAGGATCGTCAACCTCTCCGGTGTTCTTATTGTTCAAATAGGCAAGCGTCCGGTTGGTGTCCGAGCAGAAGATGACGATCTGATCCCCTTGCTGAACGTTGGGAATGACCTTCGTCATTTCCGCCTGCCAGATTCCAAGTTGGCGTTCGTCGCCGACCTTGAGGTCGCGCATCTCCGGCGATCGCGTTCTTCACCAATGTGTCGGCAGGAACAGCCCGGCCCGGCTCGATATCGAGCGCGTGAGGCGCGGCGGCAGAACACCGCGGGCCGACAATCCATAACGTCGCATCGTACATCCGGATGCCCCACCACGTGTGGCGGCCTTTCCCGAACGGATGCATACCGGGAGCCGCCGAAAGTACCTGTGGCGGCAACGGCCTGTTTCCACCCGGCGGAGCGGCGTTAACGAAGGGAGCGGAAATCAGCACCAGGAGCATGGTCCCAAGTCGCAAAGACGCAGCGCCGACAGAAATTCCGCGTGTCATAAAGCAGGCGCATTGTGTCCGAGAATCAGGTGGCCCGCAAGCGAAGGATACCTTCGAACGACACGCAACGCTGCGGCCAGATCGCGCGACGCTCTCGCCGCCTCGAAGCGCGACATCAACGCGGTGTTCTTCGGGCCGCGCCTTTTCTAGACTATCCCTCGATGCAGGTCATGACGGCGAGGTTGGCAGCGCTCGCGTCAACGTAGAATTGCCGCAGCTGTCGAAACGCGTCCATCAGCCACTTGCTATCATCGGGCTCGAATTGCCCGGGATAGATGCCGAGCTTCGCCATCTGAGGGGGATCGAATCGCGTCGTCATCTCCGTTTCGAGGTTTGGCCGAGTGAGTTCGCGGGCTATCTCGGCGACCTTGTCAGCTTCGAAGTATCTTGCCGGTCCATAGCCGAGGTCCTCGCCGACCTCCGTCCCGCCCATCACCGCCTGGCTCGCGATGTCAGTTCCGGGTTGGACCTTGCCACACAACAGGTAGTGTACTCCGTGCCACGCCTTATCGAGCGAGATGCTCGCGCCCTTACCCGACGCCTGCGCGCCAGCACCCGATGCTGGCGGCTGATTGGATAGGCCTGCCGCCGCCGCCAGAACTCGGCCGCGCTCAGCCATCAACTTTGCCAGCGTGTCAGTGCCTTCGCCGCGCGCGAGCGCGTCAACGTCAACGCCCGCGGCTTTGAACGCCTGCTCCATCCGCGCCGGGATTGCCGGATCCATCGTCTTCATCGATGCCGCGATCATCGGTGCGCGGCTCTTCAGGACGCCCTGCAGCGCTCCCATCAATTTCGGAAGGCCTTGCGCGACTTGTTCCGAGACGAAGAGTTCCTCAACGCCGGAAGGATCGTCAATAATCTGCTTCAAACGATCCGGCGAGACCTGCACGAAGCGCCAAATCATCGACATGTCCGTTCCTCCCGCTCCCGATTGTAGGATTTCGCGCCGCTCCGCGCCAACGTCAATCGCCCGCATCGGCTTCCCCACTTTCCTTGTTTGAACCCGGCTTATCGGCTAAGTCCAGATCACGCAAACAGATTCTCGCAGTGAGGATATATCGATGGCGGAACTGAACAATCGGCAATGGCTCCTGGCGGCGCGGCCGCAGGGGATGATCAAAGAGAGCGATTTCCGCTGGAATGAAACGACCGTCCCCGCGCTCAGGGACGGACAAATACTGGTCCGCAATCTTGCGTTCTCGTTCGATCCCACACAGCGCGGATGGATGTCGATGGACACCTACATGCCGGCGATTCCGCTCGGCCAGACGATGAAGGCGGGCACCGTCGGGCAGGTAGTCGATTCGAAGCGTCCCGGATTTGCCAAAGGCGATCTCGTGCAGGGACTCTTCGGATGGGAGGACTACACGGTCAACGGCGGCGAAGGCTTGATGGGATTGCAGAAGTTGCCGCGCGGCACCGACCCTATCCTCGCGCTGTCGCTGCTCGGAACCACCGGCCTCACGGCATACTTCGGCACGCTCGCGGTCGGTGCGGTAAAGGCGGGAGACACGTTCGTCGTATCGGGAGCGGCCGGCGCGACTGGTTCGGTGTCCGGAATGATCGCCAAGATCAAAGGATGCCGCGTAGTTGGTATAGCGGGTGGACGCGAGAAGTGCGATTGGCTGTTGAAGGAGGCGGGTTTCGACGCGGCGATTGACTATAAGAGTGAGAATGTCGGTGAGGCGCTGACCAAGTATTGCCCCAAGGGCATCGACGTGTATTTCGACAATGTCGGCGGCGAGATCCTCGACCACGCGCTCGCGCGAATTGCCAATGGCGCACGAGTGGTGCTGTGCGGAGCGATTTCCCAGTACAACAACCTCGGCGAGAGAACTCCGGTCGGGCCGAAGAACTATTTCAACCTGATCTTGCATGGCGCGCGGATGGAAGGATTCCTCGTGTTTCATTTCCTGCCACGCTATCCGGAGGCGATCGCGGAAATGTCGAAGTGGTACGCCGAGGGCAAGCTCAAGAACCAGGTCGATCTGCAGCACGGACTCGAGAACGCGCCGAAGACGATCATCCGGCTGTTCACCGGCGCGAACTTCGGCAAACAGTTGCTGAAGCTGGGCGATCCTCAATAACAATAGCGGGCGGAGCTGACTCGACAGATTTTGGCGGATAAGTGCAATCATACAATCCCTTGTGGATTTTGAGATGGCGAGACACCAGGGGTAGTTTCGTTCCGTCAAAAAAAGTTTTTCGCGCAAAAGCGGTAACGTCGCGATTCTTCGGACCTTGGGCGAGCCTATAGTGTCTTGAGTCCATGCTCATCGTTAACAGTACCAAGGCCGGGTGATCCTGCGTAAGGCTGAACAGTTCAGCCCTGAACTTTTGTGGCAGTGTGAGTAGAGCCGACTTCGCGACTCGATAGGCTAAGTGGAAGCAGCGATACAAAACCGGAACCGGCTTCGCTAGCGCGAAGCTGTCCGAGATCCTTCCATCCGCTCGCGTTGCTCGCTTCAGTCAGGCCGACAGAGGCGACGGTCGCGATGCGCCCTTCAGTCAGGCCGACAGGGGGGCGGTCGCGACGCGCGCTTCGGTCGGGATGACAAACTAGCGGCTCGGAAAGAGAGGGACGAAGGAAAACGACTGTTCAGTCCTTCGCGTTTGAGCCTTGCGATTGAGGTTTCAGGAAACTTGCCGATTCCTGAGTCTCCAGTACTGGCCTGAAGCCGTTGCGGGCGAGGTCGGGGCGCACTACTTCGATGGGGTCGCGCGTATCGTCGACGTAGCCGAGTGCGTATGCGCCCAGTCTGTAGCCCATGAGTCTTAGCAGATCCACGGGGAGAGTGCGGGCGATCTCGAGCGGTACCGACAGATACTGGTTCTCTTCCTGGCGGAGCCACGAGACATTGTAGGTGATGTTGATTCCGGTGCGGATTTCTTTGGAACGATTCGCGCCGCCGCCGTGGTAGATGCTGCCGGTGTAGAAGAGCACCGATCCTTTGGTCATCTCGGCCGGTTCGGTGTCGCCCTCGGTGAATCGCAACCGGTCGTCGAAGCGGTTGCTGCCGGGAATCACGCGCGTTGCGCCGTTTTCCTCGATGAAGTCGGTCATCGCCCAAATTGTATTGCACTGGACCTCGTAGCCCTTTGGGAACGGGAAGAAATCGAACGCCCACTGGTCGCGATGTATAGTCTGGGCCGGCTCGCCGGGGCCGATCGCGATTACCTGCGTGAGATGGAGCTGAAAGCTGGTAGCGTGGCCAAGCATTTTGCCGACCGCGCCGAGTACTGTGGGATTCATCACGAGATCGCGGCATTTTGCCGAGCGCGCGATCAGTCCGCCGGTCCTGCGCGTGCGGCGCCCGCTGAATTCGTCAGGGCCGAACGGCGTTTTTTCAGTAAATGGACGCAGCTCCTGAGCGACCTCGTCCATTACTTCGGGACGAACTACGTTATCGACGACGACGCATCCGTCTTCGCCGAGCGCTGCGCAAATCTCGTCCGCCGAAGCCGACGCGGGTAGATGTTTGATGCTCATTTTTTTCTTTTCAGCATTAAATGCCGCGCTCCGTTGTCGCGCGCGGAGTTCTAGTAACCATTAACATAAGATCGCATCATTCGCTAAATCGTCTTTTTGCGCTAGGTTCTGAACCGCGAAAGGAGGACCGCCCGATGGCTGATCTGCTGGTCGAAAAAACCAATCACCTTGGAATTTTGAAGCTCAACCGCCCCGACCGGATGAACGCCATCAGCGTCGAGATGCTCAACGACCTGGGCGAGGCGCTCAAGGATTTCGACAGCGATCCGAAAGTGCGCGCGATCATTCTTACTGGCGAGGGCCGAGGGTTCTGCAGCGGTCTCGATCTCAAGGACACCGCTGCCGGCCGCGGTATCGGCGCCGGCCTCGCTGCGCCGGGCGCATCGCACGTCAGCACGCGCGAGCTGCCGACCGTGACGCTGCATCGAATCGACCTGCCCGTCATTTGCGCGATCAACGGCGCCGCGGCGGGCTACGGATTCGACCTCGCGCTCGGATGCGACCTGCGATTGATTAGCGATCGCGCCAAGCTGGTGCCTGCCTTCGCCAAGCGCGGCATCGTGCCCGAAAGCGGCGGCACGTGGTATCTGCCGCGGCTCGTTGGATGGGCGCGTGCGTGCGAAATCGGCTTCATCGCCGACGATATCGCACCGGCTCGCGCGGTCGAGCTGGGACTCGCGAACAAGGTCGTGCCGCACGAAGAACTAATGGAGGAGGCGACGCGATGGGCCTCGAAGATAGCAGCGAACGCGCCGCTGGCGATTCGCGCGATGAAGCGCCTGTTCCGCCACGGTCTCAGCGAGGACTTCGAATCGCATACGCATCATGTTTTGATGCAACTGCTGGTGTTGTTCCGGTCGGGCGACTTCAAGGAAGGTCTCGAAGCGTTCATGGCCAAGCGCGAGCCGAATTTCAGCGGGCGCTGACGCGATAGCGTTCGTCGATGAGTCGTTTCCGTTGGATGCGGCGACTCAGAGACCGGAACCGGCTTCGCTCGCGCGAAGCTGTCCGAGATCCTTCGTGCCGCTCGCGTTGCTCGCTTCCTCAGGATGACAAACAAGCGCGCGGCGCTGTCCGAGATCCCTTCGACTACGCTCAGGGCAGGCTCTTGGTGCCGCTTGCGCGTTGTCCCTTCCTCAGGATGACAAACAAATGCGCTGCTGTTCGAGATCCATTGGACTACCCTCAGGGCAGGCTCTTCGTGCCGCTCGCGGTGCTCACTTCCCCAAGACGACAGAGTGCGCGCGAAGCGCGCGCGGAACCTAACCCCTGACCCCTTCCCGCGCGGGAAGGGGAACCGGAACTTTTAAGGGTTGCTCGCTTCGGTCGGGACGACAGAAATTGGAGGCGCCGCTGACGCGATAAACTGTCGCGGCGGGGGCCGGCCTGCATGAATGCGATGGCGACGCCGTCGAGCGGATCGACGATCCGCGCAATTTCCCCGCCCTGAATCGCGAGCTTGGGCTCCGTCGCCTGCAGGCTGTTCGCGCGCGCCGTTGCGACCGCCTGCGCGATGTCCGAGCACATCAGCGCAAGGCCCCAGCATCCGGAACGTCCGCGCGCAGGACCCACGACTTCGAGCACGGTTTGCTCGAGCTTGAAGAACGCCTGCCGCGTTTTGTTGCCGTCACCAACTTCGCGGATTCGCTTGCATGGGACGCCGATCGCCTCGTTGGCCGCGATCGCGTCGTCCAGCACCGGCGTCATCACGACTATATGCTCGAGATACTCGACGGTGTTTGCGTTGCTCCCGCAAAGCAGTGCGAGCGACTGTCGGCGCGACTCAATGTCGAGACCTACCGGAGCGGACGCGGTGACGACGCCCGGCAACGCTGACGAAAGCATCGCAGCTTTGGTGGCAGGCTCCGACAACCCCGGCAACAGAATCGATTCGCCTTCGTCCGAGCTGGACGCGCCCTTCACACCCCAGACCCATCCGACGATGCCGCCGCTGCTGTCATTCTTGGTCGCTTCGCGCAAATGTTGAGCCAAGGGTGACTTGGATTTGGCGGAGTGTATGGCGCAGAGATCGATTTCCACGGCGCCCGCTGCCAGCCGCGCGATGCGAATACCTCCGCCGTCGAAGAGCTTGGGCGCAACCGAGAACCCGGCGCGTCGCCAATTTTCGCGCGACGCGGCCAGATCGCGCACGGCGACGATCACTCTTTCGACACAAATTATGCTCAATTCTGTAACCTTTGGCCGCAGGGTATCGTCAGTCACTTTGCGATGCCAGTGAACACGAAATTATCCGCGCAGATGCTTGCAAAGTCTTTTATTTGCGTCATTTTAGCAGCAATAATCGACGCTCAAGCGTCTATACTCACGTTGTGACAAGTTGTAGCTTTCTATGACAGTTATGGGGACTCATTGAAAGGGGGGGCTCGATGAAAATCTCGTGGCAGGCATTTCAAGAGGAGGCGCTTGACTGTCTACGCGCGGTGGTAAGACTCGACACCACCAATCCGCCCGGCAACGAACGAATAGCAGCCGATTATTTGGCTGATGCGCTGGGTGCTCATGGAGTCGAATCCGTGATCCGCGAGAGCGCTCCGACGCGAGCCAATCTGGTGGCGCGCCTCAAGGGAACGGATTCGTCCGCAGGCGCCCTGCTGCTCTCGTCGCATACCGACGTCGTTCCGGTCGAGCGCTCAGGATGGACGCGCGAGCCGTTCAGCGGCGAAATCGCAGACGGCTGCCTTTGGGGCCGCGGCTCGATCGACATGAAGTCCAAGTGCGCGATGGACCTCGTGATGATGACCGCGATGAAGCGCGTGGGGGCAAAGCCGAATCGCGACGTGATAATGGCGGCGGTCGCGGACGAGGAGGCCGGCTCGGATTTCGGCGCGAAATTTCTCGTCGAGCGGCATCCAGAGTTGATCCGCGCAGGATACGTGTTGAATGAAGTCGGCGGCTTCACCGTTCATCTCATGAACAAGCGCTTCTACCCGATCCAGGTGGCGGAGAAGGGCTTCGTCACGATCAAGATGAAGGTGACCGCGATGCCGGGGCATGGATCGATGCCGCGCACCGACACGGCAATCTCCCGGATGTCCGAGTTGATCACGAGGATCGTGCACACGCCGATGCGCAAGAAAGTCTCGCCGTTCATGCGCCAGACGCTCGAGGAGATGGGCGTGCCGGTCGAATCGCCCGGGCCGCTGTTTGCGCCGATGCTTTCCAACACCGTCTCGCCGACGATTCTGCGCGCCGGCTACAAGGACAACGTGATTCCCGGCGAGGCGACGATCGTGCTCGACGGGCGCACGCTGCCCGGCGAAGACCCCGAGAGCTTGATGGCCGAACTGCGCCAGATAGTCGGTCCCGAGCCGACCTTCGAGCTGCTTAAGACCGCGCCGCCGGCCGAGACGAGTCCCGACACTCCGCTGTTCGAGCTGATCAAGAAGACCGTCGAGGCGGCAGACCCCGGCGCGCGCGCGATCCCCTGGATGATTCCCGGCGCGACCGACAGCAAGTTCTACTCGAAGCTCGGCGCGGCGTGCTACGGGTTCTCGCCGGTGAAGCTCGATCCGCACATGCCGTTCGGCTCGCTCTATCACGGCAACGACGAGCGCCTGCCAATCGAGGGCTTCTACTGGGGACTGAAAGTTTACGCCGAGGTTGTGCTGAAATTTCTCGGCATCAAGTTCGACGACGTCTTCGCTTGAAAGATTAGTTCGCGGCGCTTGTCTTCAGGGCTCCGGCTTGCGGCGTGAACGTCATCAGCAGGCGAGGCGGTCCTTCGAGCGGCACGACCGCAAAATGCGCGACCGGCCGCATACTCAAGGTCACGGTCGTCCCCGCCGAGCTGCTCGAGATGTTGCAATCCTTAAAGATCGACTTGTCGAACGCGAGATGAGTCTGCAGGCCCGGGCCGGGCGTGACGTCCTTGAGCACCACCGTCGCCGTCGAACCGTCGGAATTGCTCTCGAGATTTTTGTCAAAGCTGACGGGTCCGCTCAGTTCAAGAATCACCGACAGCGGCGGATCGTTCGATGACAACCTGATCGTCTTCAGCGTCGCGGGACCGGCCGCGGGCGGCTCACTCAGCGACAACGGCGCAGACGACGCCTCCCCGCTCGCAGTCATCTGATGCAATGTCGGCTCTGGCGCAGGCGCAGTCGCATCCGCGCTCGGACTCATCTGATGCAACGACGGCTCCGACGGCGCCACTGCGGCCAGACCCGTCATCGCGCGTGCCTGCGCTTCGGCGGCGCCGGCGATGCTGCCGGTGGGCTTCGGCAAAATCGGGGCGGGCGCCCGCATCATGTCAGGTGCGCCGGGCTTTCGGCTGGGAAGATCGGGCTGCGACGGATCGGGCGCTTTCGGCGCCGCCAACGCGTCGAGGTTCGGCAGTCCGTCGGCTCCGTACGCCGGCGTGCCCGAGCTCGACGCTACTTCCGTGCCGCGCATGTCGGAGCGCTGGCGCACGACTATTTTGTCCGCGTTCGAATCATCGGGATTTCCGCCGTAGCCGGTCTCGGCGAGCACCAGCGGCAGCGGATCTTCTTCGGTGTCGATCGGTTCGTGGAGCTTGGTCAGCTCGGTCTGGGCTCTTTTCGCGTAATTGGAATCCGGGAAATGCTTCTTCACAGCGGCAAAAGCCTGCGCCGCCGAGTATCGCTTGCCTTCTTTCTCCAGCGAAATTCCGAGCTCGTACAGCGCGTCAGGCGCGACGGGAGTCTCCGGATATTTCTGCAGCAGCTCGGCAAATCGAGATTCCGCCGCGCGGAAGTTCGCGCGTTTGTAATAGTAGTTGCCGACGATCATCTGGTTGCGCGCGAGCATCTCGCGGCAGACCAGTACCTTGTCGTGCGCCAGCTCGGCGAAGTCGCCTTCGGGAAAGCGCTGCTCCAATTCCTGGAAGCGCTTGAGCGCCGCCTCGGTCTTGCCCTGATCCTGGTCTTCGCGCCCGATCTGATCGTAGTAACTCAACCCCATGTAGTAGGTGACGAGCTCGAGATTTTTACTCGTTGGATGCATCCGCTGGAAATCATCCAGCGCGCCGATCGCCTCCGCGTAATCCTTTTGCTGGTAGTAGGCGAGGCCGATTTTCATCTCGGCGTCTTCGGCGTACGGACTGAACGGGTACTTGTCGATCACCAGCTGATAATTTTCGATCGCGGCCTTGTACTCTTTTGTCGCAAAATTAAGTTGGCCCTGGGCGTAGTAGTCTTCGCCGGTGGGCTTCTGGCGCAGACTGCAAGCGGCTGCAGGCAGCAGAGCAAGAGCCACCAATATCAACAGCAATCGTTTCATCGGGTGACGCAAAAAGGTTAAACAACGCTGTCCGGCATTGCAATCCGGGCCCGATCCCCAATTCGGCTCTCAGCGGCGCCGTGCGGGCGGATTCAGGTATTTTTGGACTCGCGCGGTTTTCGGAACGAGGCCGAATACACCGGCTTCCCCGCCGCCACATACTTGCGCGCGAACCCGGTCCGCTCGGCGCCCGGCGCGGCCTCGACCGCGCGGATAAAGCCCGCTGCGAGCATCATCGGGAAAATCTCGCCGGCGTAATCACGCACGTCCGTCGCGACGAAGGCGATCGCCCCCGGCTCGACGGTGCGATACAGGCTCGCGGCGAGCGTCGGCGTGAACAGCCGATGCTTGATATGCCGCTCCTTGGGCCACGGGTCCGGGTAGTAGATGTGGTACGCGCTGACGCTCGCGTCCGCTAGCATCAGGTTGACGAGCGTGCGCGCGTCCATCCGCACCACGCGCAGATTGTCGAGTCCCGCGCGGCCGCATCGCACCGCCAGCACGCGCGTGATCGTCGCGGAGAGCTCGACCGCGATAAAGTCGCGATCGGGAAATTCCGCGGCGCGCTCGATGATGAACTCGCCCTTGCCCGAGCCGATCTCGACTTCGACCGGCGCGCGCCGGCCGAACATCGCCGGCGGATCGATCGTGAAAACGGAGTCGTCAGGCGTGAACAGTACGCGCTCG
>NZ_DATEQZ010000095.1:0-8913 GCF_035272065.1 Binatus sp. (SeqCode) | reverse complement strand
CGTCTGCTTGTCGCCGATCACCTCGAGCTTCACCAGCTCGCCAACTCCCACCTCGCGCGCGAGGCGGCAGGTGCGAATCGCCTCGTCAGCCGTGAAGCATCCGGCGGTGTTGGGCAGAATCTGGTAGCCCCTGGGATCGATGAAGTCTAGCAGGCTTTCCTTGGCGCGATCGGTGATGTTCACGCGGCGCACTGCGACCGTCACGATTTCGGCGCCGCTCTCTTCGACGGCGGCCTTGGTCTCGGCGAAGTCGCGATACTTGCCGGTGCCGACGATCAGCCGCGACTTGAATTTCATTCCGCCCAGTTCAAATGAAGTGTCCTGCATATTTTCCTTGCGGGCGGCGACTTATCCGCCGCCGACGAAGTTGATTATCTCGACGTGATCGCCCGCCCTCACAATCGTCGCGTCGTAATTGGCCTTCGGCACGATCTCACGGTTGATCTCGACGGCCACGCGGCCGCGCCGCATGTTCAGCCGCTCGAGCAGCGCGATCAGCGGCGTGTCAGCGCTGAGCGGGTAAGGATCGCCGTTGAGCGTGATTGAAGTTGCGATGGAGTCCGGCATTATTGAGCCGCTTCCCTGATGTGGGAAGCGGCCCAGGCGCAGCCGGAACGTTGCGCCGTTGGCTTCCCTACGCCGGCATCACCCGGATCAGGTTCAAGGGGTTCTCCCGCAGGAGCTCTCAGTGCGTATTATGCACACCCCCAGCCAATGCGACTATACGACTACGGCGAGGAGGTGTCAAAAATACGCGCGCCCCGCCTGCTCGGCATATGACTCCCCGAAATCGCTTGGTGCGCCGGTGGACGAAGGCGGCCTGAGCTTCGTCGTTACGATCGCATCCTAGCGGGCGTCCCAGGCTTGCCGCTCTGCTTGATACGGATCGCTTTCAACGCGGCACCCGTCGTCGAAGATCATCGTGGGACGCCGCTCGGTTGAATACTGAGGCCAATACGGAATGCCTTCGTGATTCGGACTTCCGGTGCGCGCGAACGCGAGCCAGGCACGGCTCATCTTGTCGGCCAGCGGAAATCGCGTCGGCGAATCGCCGGTCAGCCCCGAGCTTTGCACGGTGTCGAAGACGAACGGGATTTCAAGCGCGTGCGGCGATTTGAGCCTGCCGTCAAGCACGGGCGTCTCCCAGGTGAACATGTAGACAAAAACCGGCGCGGCGTGTTGCACGACCTTGCGGTCGGCGGTGACGAGCGACGGCATTCGCATCGCATGGTCGGTCGCGATCGCCATCACGAGATCGCGCAGCGAGTCGTTGGGCCGCGCGCGCCTGTACGGTTCGATGATGCGGTCGGCCTGGTCACCAACGAACATCTGGACCCGCTTGCGCATCGCGGCCTCGTCGAGCTCCTCGAGCCACGGCGCGAATGCAAAGAACAATGTCATCTCATCTTTGTTGGTCCCTATCATGAGCGGCACGTTTGCGGAAATTGCGGGCGCGACCGGCTCGAACGGACCGCCGGGAAGGTACTTGCCGTCGACCACGGGATTGAAACCTACGCGGCGGCGGTTGGAGAAGGACATCATGCTGACCTTCTTGAGGACCGCGGCTTGCGCTTGTGCGAGCTTCGGCGCAGGGAACTTGCGCAGTTCGCTCAGGTTGCCGGCACTGAGTCCCAACTCTCCAAGCAATTGACGCGCAGTCTCGGCAGCGTCGTCGCGGCTGGCCATCTGCACTGCCGGTCCGCTCTGAATGATCGCCTTGTGAAACAGCCCGTGAGCCGCCGGCATCGCCATCAGCACACTGACCTTCGCGCCGCCGCCGGACTCGCCGAAGATCGTGACGTTGCCTGCGTCCCCGCCGAAAGCCGCGATATTGTCGCGGACCCATTTCAGCGCGGCGACGATGTCGAGCATGCCGGCATTGCCTGACGCCGCGAATTCTTCGCCGCCAAACTCGCCCAGGTGCAGATAGCCGAATGCGCCGAGCCGATGATTGATCGTCACGACGACTACGTCGCCCTTGCGGCAGAGGTTGGTTCCTTCGTACCAGGGCGAATCGCCGGAGCCCGAGATGAACGCGCCGCCGTGGCACCAGAACATTACGGGGCGTTTTCGTCCGTCGTTGACGGCGGGAGTCCATACGTTGAGCACGAGGCAGTTCTCGCTCATCGGAGGCAGCTCGCGCCCTGCGAACAGCTTGAGCATCGCCGGCGGCATCGCAAACGCATTCTCGTCCTGCATCGCGCGATTGCCGAATTCAAAAGCGTCGCGAACGCCGGCCCAGGGCTGGAGCTCTCTCGGCGCCGTGAAGCGACCTTCGCCTTCGGGTGATTCGGCGTAAGGGACGCCTCTGAAAACGTTGATGCCGTTATCAGCGCTCCCGCGAATTCTTCCGCAATTGGTTTCGACAACAACCTGTTGCGCCATAGCCGAGTGTCCTCCGAG
Source organism: Binatus sp. (SeqCode) (assembly GCF_035272065.1). GTDB lineage: Bacteria > Desulfobacterota > Binatia > Binatales > Binataceae > Binatus. The sequence continues at coordinate 6,510 of NZ_DATEQZ010000095.1, read as the reverse complement.
TCGAAAGAGTTATCGCATTTTGTTATGTGTAAGTCGATCCGATCAGCGGCTGTTGAGCACTGCTGATCCCTGGTTCAGGCGGTCGCTGTAGGCGTTCAGAGCTTCGGCGGTCAGCTTGGCGTAGCGGTTGGCGTCGGACCAGCGGCGGTCTTCGATTGCTTCGCGGACTCCGGGTAGGGTTTTTGCTTCGTATCCCGTGTAGCGGCCGGGGGCATAGACTAAATTCTTGTACCAATCTCGGCCTGGTAGGCCTTCATCGGGTGTTAGGGTTTGGTCTATGGTCAACATCAGGGCTTGCACTCGGGCTAGCTGAGCGCTGGATAGGTGCGAGGAGTTTTTCGCTAGCGCGTCGTCATAGGCCTTGGCGCTGCGCTTCAGGCGATCGACCGCGTCTTCCAGTGCTGCGAACTCGAGGTGTGGAACGCGTTCAAGCGCGGTGGGCAGGCCGCTGGATTTTGTGGGATCGGCAGCTAGCTGGAATGCGTGCTCGTGCAGCAGCTTGGCTTGCGTCTCGGCTTCTTCGCGTTCGTCGTCGGCTAGCTTCTTCACCTGATCAAGATAGTCTGAGACCGCGTTGGCGAAACTGCTTGCGTTTTGGACGGGAAGGTCGGCGTCGGCTACGCGCAGCACTATCCGTCCGACCGTCTTCGCCAGCATCGCGTCGTACACAAAACCGGGATCGACGAAGCGGCTGTGGTGCTCGAAGGTGTCGTAACGTGAGTGATAGACGCCGCCTGAGTGGCCCTCTTCGTAGAAACCTACATCCAGCGCGGGCAAACCGAGATGATCGAGAAAGGCTGAGAAGTCGGAGCCTGAGCCCAGCGCCTCGATAGGTAAGTCCTTGTCCGGGTCCGCCGCGATCTTTGCCTCGGCCCTGGCATGCTCGGTGGCAGTAGGCGCGAGAGCGGCTAAGCGCATTTTCGCGCGCAGCCTATCGCCGATAGGAACGCCGGTCTCAGGATCGATCACATCGGCGGCGACCTGGTTAACCAGATGCTGGAAGTCGTGGCTGCCACCTACACCCAGGAAGCCCCGTTCGTTGGAGTCGGAGTTTATGTATAGGACTCCTTTCTTCTTGAGCTCGGCGGCATGCTCCTCAGCCCATTCGGTCGAGCCCAGGAGCATCGGCTCCTCCGCGTCCCAACTGGCATAAGCGATCGTGCGCTTGGGCCGCCAACCCTGCTTTGCGAGTCCGCCGAAAGCCTTGGCCTCGGCAAGCAGCGCGACTTGTCCCGACAGCGGGTCGGTGGCGCCGAACACCCAGCCGTCATGATGATTGCCGCGGATGACCCATTGATCCGGCCAGGTCGAGCCTCTCATAAAAGCGATGACGTCGTAGATCTGGCGGAGCCGCCAGTCGGACTTGACCGCCAGATGGACTAGCGCCGGGCCCGGTCCTACTCGATAGGTCATAGGCAGTGCGCCGCGCCAACTCGGAGGAGCTACAGGGCCGGTGAGGGCGGCGAGGAAGACCTGGGCGTCGGCATAGGAGATAGGAAGCGTTGGAATCTTCATGATGGTCGGCGCGTCGGAGATCGGCAGGCGCTTGGCGTCCTTTGTAGCACCTATGCCTGGTGTTAGCGGATCGCCGGGATAGAGCCCCATGTCGAGCACCGATCCACGCTGCACACCGCGAGGTGGGCGCATAGGACCATTAGGATAGGTTTCGTCGATGGCATAACCGTCCTGGGCAGGATCGGAGTAGATAATGCATCCGACTGCGCCGTGATCGTACGCGAGCTTAGGCTTCAACCCGCGCCATCCGGCGCCGTAGCGCGCTATGACTATCTTGCCTTTGACACTTACCCCGAGACGCTGGAGCATCTTGTAGTCGTCCTGCATCCCGTAGTTAACGTAAACGAGGCCGGCAGTGACGTCTCCGTCGTGCTGGTAATCAACGTAGGCAGGAAGCGCGGGATCGGTCGCGGTCGCGCTGGAATCGCCGGGGATCGGAGGCTCCTGCAGCGTGGCTTTGAAGGGCTTGGGGCCGACCAGCCCGAGGGTCTCGCTGATAGGTGTGGGATAGAGCACCCAGAAGGTCTCGATGTGGGCGTCCCAGCCCCAGTCCTTGAACCAGGCAAGGATTTGATCGGCGTTGGACTTATCGTGCGGCGAGCTTACGTGATTCGGCTGCGCGGCCAGCAGCTTCATCCAGTCGCGCAGGTCGTCGGGGTGAATGAGCGAGTCGAAGTTGCGTTCGAGCGCGGCTTCGTCGGGCGAGATAGGAGTCGGTGCGGCGAGGGCCGTACTCAGGAAAAGAAGGACTGCCGTCGCGAATGAGATCGCGAGCTTTGAAAAAACTTTCGATTTGCAGGGCACGCGGCTCAGGCGCGCAATCCCGCGAGGCAGCCAGTAGCGTCAAGGATCGCATCGAGCGCGCGCTTGTCGCTGAGGGCTTGGTACTTTTCGCGCAGCGTGGCGAGCGATTTGGCGTGATACTTCTGCGGCTTCTGGGTCCAGGTGCGGCCGCCTAGCTCTACGCTGAATTCTTCCCGCCCGTTGGCTATCGCTGACGCGTTGGCCACTGTCCATGGCATGAACAGTCCTCCTACCTGGCGCTCTAGTAGCGGCGTCAACGTCGGAGCAAGACTTGACCACGGCTCGAAGTCGCCTTCGGCTCGCGGCCATAGCATGCGATGGATCCATGCGAGCAGGTTTGGCGTGGTCGCGTTGATGATCGCGCCAGGCGTCGGATCGGTCCATGCGTTGTAGAGCTGCCCCCACATCGCGAAGTCGGCGAACGCGGGGCGATTGCCGAACAGGTAGGCACGTTTGGCAAAGTGAGGTTCGAGGATCGTGAGCGTGTCGCGGAAGGAGTCTTCGATTTGCGGAGCGGTCTGGGGATTCGAGCCGACGAAAGAGACGCGAGGAACCATGCGCTCGCGAACCATCGCGATTCCGTTGGCGAGCTGCGCTTCGTCAACTGCCGGCATCATTGAGCGTGCGATGCGCCCGGCGGCCGAGAGAATGTCGGCCTCGCGCGCCCATCGATAGTGGAACATCCACTTGTTGCCCCATTCGTCGCCGAACTCCTCGAGCAGTACTGAAATAAACCTGACGGTTGGTTCGGTTGGGTGAATCGAGGGCTCGGGGTGGAGCGCCTCGACGTATTCGATTATAGGTGTGGAATCCTGGATGCCCTTGTTGTCGGGGGTCACGACCAGGGGCACGAGCGGAAGCTTCTGGTACTTCTGATACTCGCCCTCGGTGTCGAGACTCCGCGGAATCCATCGGTGGGGAATTCCCTTGTAGCGGAAGTACGAACGGACCTTCACCGAGTAAGGTGAGAGCTCGATGCCGTGGAGGTGATATTCGCTGGCCATCGGATTGTCTCCTTTCAAAGTCAGGAAATTTTCTTCTTCGCGACTAAACAGATTGTCTGGCTGACTTGAGGACCGGCAAAACTTCCCTCGCGAAGAATCCCAGGTGTTGCATTTGGTCGGCAGGCGCTACATCTGCGCCGGGGCCAACGATGATCAGATGATCGAGACTGAGTTTGAGCAGCTCCTCGAAGCGCTTCACGCAATGCGCGGGAGGTCCGGCGATGGCGAACCGATCGACAAACGCGTCATCGATGAATTGAGCATGGCCGGCGTCTCCTCGCGCGTGGCGGGACATATCGTACTTCTCACCGATTTTCTGTGCCACCGCGCGATCATCGGGGCGCATCCCCGCAGTCGAACCGCGGGACATGCCCGAAAAGTGCGCGATCGTCCCGACGGTCCCGCGCGCCATCGCACGCGCACGGGCAAAATCGGGATCCACTACCACGTTTAGAAATGCGCCGAGCTTAAGCGTCGACGGATCCAGCCCGGCCTGCTTGCGGGCCTGTCGGGCGTGGTCTGCGGCCCAGGCAAGCCGCTGGGGATCGGCGCCGACAGCAAACGTTACTGACTCTGCCAGCGTGGCGCCGACCTCGATCACGCGAGGTCCGGTGGCCGCGACGTCGACCGGGACCTTCGGCAAAGTGCCTCGCGCGATCCACTCGTTGCGGCTGCGATAGCCGTTGTTGAGCGTGACCTCCTCACCACGGAGAAAGCCCTGTACCTGTGAAATGTAGCGCGCGAAATCTTTGCTCGACGGCGCTCGCTCGCCAATCTTGGCGACGGCGGAATCGCCTCTGCCGATTCCGAGCACCGCACGTCCACCGGACTCGGCCTGAACGGTCGCGATCGCCGAAGCGGTCACCGCAGGATGACGAGTCACCGGATTGGTAACAGCCGTGCGAAGCTTCAGGTGTTTGGTGGCGTGAGCCGCGAGGCACAGCTCGGAGTAGGGATCCGCTGCCAGATTCTGAGTGTCGACAATCCCGATGCCATCGAAGCCGCTCTCTTCAACCATTCGCGCCATCTGCGCAAAGGCTCCAGGAATCGGGAAGGTGATCATCCAGATTTCAGGATTGTTTTTATTCATGGGAATCAGCCCCGGTAGTGTGCAAAATGGGCGGGAACCTGCACTGGTTGAAACGTCCGCCCTGGCAATCCGCGATGTTTGAGTGCAGGGCCGGGGCGCAGGCTCATTTCGCGCGGCACTATCTTCTCGTCGCAACTTGGACAAGTGAGGGCGGTCTTGATCGCGCGACCGCAGTTCCGATGAACCAATTCAATCGGCGCGCCGGCGCGACCAGCCATCCAGCGGTCGCCCCAAGTGTTCAGCACGACGATCAACGGAAAGAGATCGATGCCTTTCTCGGTCAATCGATACTCGAAACGGCGCGGACGTTTCTCATATTCGACCCGCGCCAGGATTCCGTCGCGGACCAGCTTGCCAAGGCGATGAGACAGGCGATGAGGCGTCAGGCCCAGGTCCTGCTGCATGGCGTCGAAGCGGCGGATGCCGAGAAACACGTCGCGCACGATCATCATCGTCCAGCGGTCACCGACGACAGAGAGTGCGCGGGCAATCGAGCATTCGACAGTGTTGATTTCATTCCAGCGCACGGTGGTTTCCTTGACCGGACAGTAGCTTCCAAAATAGAAGTTAGTCAAGCCAACTCAAGCATCACGCGCCGCCTGGAACCCCGCTGTCGCCAGCGGATCGCCGTCTCGCGCTGTAGGATGGTGCTTTTTGCTCAGTACCCCTTCTCTGGGATGGTTGTGGTCTTGTTAGTGTCGGTCTCCGGACCATGGCAGGCTGCGACCTGATCCACCGGGGCACTCAAGTTTGATGCGATCTGAGCGTCGGTCTGTCCGGCCTTCACCTGCTGTTTCACAACATCGCAATCGACCGGAACATTCGACGTGGAGAACATCGAGCACCCGGAAAGTCCCGCGGCCACGATCAACACTCCCGATGCGGCTGAGATCCAAAGTTTGTTGCGTACCTTTCGCTGCATGATTCTCCTCCCGGTTGAATCGGAGTCCCTGTTCGGTTTCCCCAGATACCACACGTCCACAGACACAATCGCGCATTCTTATCATTTGTCGCTGAACTGCGAAAGTAAGGCTGCCGCTGTCAAAACTTGAGCGCGCGGCGTTGCGGGCCACGCGACATATCGCGCATTGAGGATTGCGAGGTTGATAGGCGCAGCGCGGCTGGCCTACGGCATTCGGCCGTGTGTAGGTCACGGAAGGAGGGCAAGCAGGTTTGCTCGGCCGGGTGCGAACTTTCTAGCGCTTGGCGTGATTGACAGCCGCGACCGCCTTGTCGATCGTCTTTCCGATGACGTCTTTGACATTGCCGGCGGCCTGATCCATCTTGCCGCGATCTTTCAGCTTCTTATCATTAGTCAATACGCCCGCCGCTTCTTCGACGCGCCCTTTAACTTTGTCAGTCGTTCCATTCATTAGTCATTCTCCTTTTGCTGAACTGAAATTTCGATATAGTACGAGTTTACTTGCTAACTACAGAGCCAGAGGCGCGACTATCACCGGTATGAGCAGCGGTCCGCCTGACAAGCTGCGGTCTAGTGCGCCGATGCGGCCCCAATCTTCACGCTGCCAGTGCTCGAGAATCACGCGCATTGACCACCAGACCAGGACGAAAACGATCAGCGATGCGACCACGGTGGGAATTGCGCCGTCGAGGCTGAAAACTTCCTGGTAGTGGCCGGACACGTTGCGGCGCAACGAATCCGTCTCGACGAGGCGTCCCGTAACGGGAGTGAGCGCGTTGGCGACAAAGCTGGCAAAGGTTGAGTACGCCAGGCCGGCGGTCAATCCGGCGAGCAAGCTCAATTTTTCGGCTCCGGCCGATAGATTGGCGCGGTCAAGTTGGCTGCCAGGTTGTGCCATACGGCCTCCTCAAGCCTTGCGATCGTACGAATATCGTTGGTCTAGCGGAACGTGGTCAAAGGCGAGCGAAGGGCCACTGTCAGGCTTGATCAAGCCGGGACTCGACTCTTATATCGATTCCGGCTCTCTCTAGCTTGAACTAGTGGCCTGTAACGGTGACATTGGTATCGGATTCTTGTATCATGAGGCATGCTTGCAGGAGAGTTTTGCTTGACGCCGAGTGAGCGCAGGGAGCTGCGGGATAGGCTGCGCTCGCGCACGCTGCCGGCCGAGGATG
>NZ_DATEQZ010000094.1:0-13073 GCF_035272065.1 Binatus sp. (SeqCode) | reverse complement strand
GCACGGCGTCAGCACCAGCGCGAACTCGGCCATCGCTTGGCCGGGATGCGAGCGACGAAGCGTAGCGCGCCACCGCCGGCGCCACAGCTTGATGCGGCCTGCGTCCATCTGACTACTGGACGACGCGCATAACGGCTTTGCCGGGCACCGTCATCGACGGCAGGATGCCCATGAAATTGACGAGTGGCGTATATGACGCGCTGGTGTTGACCTGGGTGTAGAGCAGGCGATGGCTACCGGCGCAATCGGTCTCGAGGCAAGTCGAGGCGCTGCCGTCGGAGCATACGCAGAAGTGAGTCGCGGTGGCGGTCATAGCGACGAGATTGGGCGCGTCGTTGGTCGCGGCAGCCTGCATCCCGGCGTTGTCGGCGGCGGTCGAGAGATTCTGCGAGCCGTATTGAACGCCGGCGCGGGCCGCGTTGGCGAGCGAAATCGCGATGTAGAACACGCGACCCGTTTCGACGACGACGAGGAACATCATCAGCAGCAGCGGCAGGCGAGCTCGACCGAGGCCTGACCGCAGCCGCGATGCGAGCGGGTCCAACTTGATGTGCGCCGGGTGGTCATTCGGCGAGGATTGTTCCTCTAATAGGTGAGCCGCCCGCCAACGAGGAATAGTTGCTGCCGATGGAGGAGTTGCCGCTGACTACCAATTGGTTCGCGACGACGATGCTGTAGCCGTTGGCGCTGCTGTTGCCGTTGAAGGTAAGCTGCGTCGTTGGAAAGTACACCGAGCCGTCGAAAGTCGAGCTCGAATTCCCGCTGATCGTGCTGCCTGCAGCGGTGGTCGGGATCGAGCGATCCTGAAAGAACAGGATTCCCGCGAGCGGGCCCGAGGTCGGCGCACTGAAATTCGACTGCGAATTGCCGTTGAGAGTAATTGCGCCGTAACCACCGGTGCCGGTTGTGTTGTAAAAGGTGATTCCGGCGCCGGTCATCACCGCGTTGGCGTTTATCGACATTCCGCCACCAGCGAGAACGTAAGTTCCCGGGTTGAAATGCAACCAGGAATTCCCCGTTACGCTTATACCGCCGCAATAGGTGCCGGGGTAAAGCTGGTAGGGACTGCCGGGGCTCCCGGTGGTTCCGTTCAGCGAAAACCTGGTGTGGGCGCATGAGCCGACGGTCGGCGCGGCCACGTAGGCCAGCGGATCGGTCGCGGCAATCACCCCGGTCTTCGGCGTCGGCGTAAGGATGGCGCCGCCACTGGTGGTGTAATTGCCCACGACCCCGATAGTCGGCGCGTTAATCGTCACGCTGCCGACAGCAGTGATACCGCTGGAGGAGCTCGAGTCCACCATCAGGCCGCAGCCGCTCTGTACGTTGGCGTTGCCATTGGTCGACAGCGCGCCTGAGGCCGAGGGATCGAGCACGTAGATGCAGTTGGGGCCGTGGCTCTCGTAGGCGACGGCGCGCGCCGACACGGTCATCGTGCTGACTCCGAGCACGCGCAGAAAGTAAGTCGGCTCGGGCTTGGTGACGATAGCTTCGACGTAGGCGCTGTTCGAGGCGTTCGGTCCGGTGCTCGGCGGATTGTTCATCGCCACGGTGACGCTGCCGGCGCCGTCGGTGTATCCGTTGGTGGCGGCGTCCGCTTTGCCTGCGGCGACCACGTCGCCGTAATTCAATTCCTCGGCGCCGGCCATCGCCGCGCTGTCGGCCGCGGTCTGCATCATGTTGCGTTGATGTTGCATGAAGCTGAAATCGGTGACGACGGCGATCATGCCCATGAGCGCGATCAGCGAAACGCAGATCAGCATCACGACCTGGCCGCTCCCGCTCGCCGCCAAATTGACGATTTTGTTCGTAACTCGACTCACCGCTTTGCGAGGCGTTTTCTGAACATTGGTCATCATCAACTTTTCGCTCAAACGTACAGAGCACCGCCCGTGCCATTGGATTAGTCCTCCCAACGCGACAGTGCGGGCGGCAAACTGTCTCAAGGTGAGTGCGGGGTGTCCGGCTCTGGAGCAGTTGAAGAAGCAATAATCGTCATTAGTCAGACTGAAACATCATATGACGTAACGAGGGTAAATCTTGTCTTGGGCGGATGAATAGATGAATTATTCTTGACGACTCGTTCAGTAAATTTTAATGTGGCTTATTAGTGAAAGCGCGGTATCTTCGCCGCGGCTGCTAATCCAGGAGGTCATTATGCGAAGGTTGGAGAGTGTATCGTCATGGATCTCGACGATCTTGGTGACAACTGTACTGCTCGCGACTGGAGTGTTCTGCCCTCCGAGTTACGCGCAGGTCAAGCCGGGTGACTTCATCACGCCTGAGAATGCGGAGAAAGTTAGAGACCTCGTGGGCCCTGGTGTCTACTACAAGGTCGAGCGCGGCATGACGATGAAGATCGTGCCTACGCAGCGCGTCGATTGGCCGCCTCCATACAAGGATGCGACCGAGAAGTATTCCTCGCAGGTTCGTCTTTCGCAGGACAAAAGGTCGGTGGTCGGCTTTGTCGCGGGTCAGCCGTTCCCGTTGATCGATGCCAACGACCCCGACGTCGCCGTCAAGATCATCTGGAACAACGTCTTCCGCCCGATCACCTCGGATGACTACGATCTGCGATTCTACGACTGCGATTCCGAGTACGAGAAGAAGGGCGCGCAGACCAGCCAGGTCGAGTATTTCCAAATCGGACATTACGCCGGCTACGATCTGGTCGGCCGTACCGAAGTGGAGCCTCTGCCGACGGATCCGGATTTCAAGACCACCGGCCGTTACTGGCTGTTCGGCCTGTACCCGATTCTTTCTCCGCAGGAAATTCGAGGAACCGGATTCATCCGGTGGCGTTACGCCGATCCAAAACGTGGCGACGACATCTGGAGCCTTAATTCCGGTTCACGCCGCATCCGCCGCGTCAACGAGTCGATCATGAGCTCGTCCACGACCAGCGGAACCTCGGCTCACGCGTGGGATCCCGATCATTACTCGGGCTTCAATCCGAAGACCGAACAGTATTTCTACAAATTCCTCGGCGAGAAAAACATGCTCGCGACGATCCACGCGGAACATTCTCCGGAACAGCGATGCCCCACTGATGGCGGCGCCAGCGCATGCCCCGAGGCGTGGGAGATGCGCCACATGTACATCGTCCAAGCGCTGCCCGACCGCTCGCGCGTCAACGCGCTGGACTCGCGCACCGTCATCTTCATGGACAGCGAAATGTGGTTTGAGCCCTACATCGACACATACGACCGCGCCGGCCATCTCTTCCGCTCGCACATCTACTGGCTGGCGACTCGCGATCGCCCAGTGCCCGACGCCAAGGTCGCAATCTATCCGTTCAAGCGATCATTCGTCGTAGGCGCGGTCTCCACCGACGTGCAGTCGGGCCTCGCTACGATGTGCTATCTGCCCGGACTCGAAACGCCAGAGCGTGAATGCTGGTACATCAACATGGGAGCGGTAGATCGCAGCTTCTTCACCACCGACGCGATGTTCCGCGCGGCATCGTTCTAAGGCGCCAGCGTCAAGCGGCAACTGTCTGCAACAAAGCGGGCGCGGTGATCAATCACCGCGCCCGTTGTCTTTCTTCTCCGGAGCGAGTTGCTGCGAAAGGCTACACAATTCGCTTCTGGCCGTGCTTGAAGCCGCCTTGCTCGCCGAGTGCTTCGTTGCCGCGCTCGGGCTCTATGCGCTGGGTCTCGCGCTCGCGTTGGGGGTCGCGATCAGGTTCACGGCGGCGTCCGCGAGGCTGAGCCTCTCCGCGCGGCTCGCGCCGCGCCGCGCTGTCGGCCGGCACTATCTCGATCGAGCGCAACTGACCATCGCCCGCCGAGCGCGTCGTGAGCATCGGATCGTCTTTGAGCGCCAGATGGACGACGCGGCGATCGCGCGGGACCATCGGCTCGAGTCGCACCGGCTTGTGCTCGCGCTTGGCCTTCTCGCCCATCGACAGCGCCATCCGATGCAACTGCTGGCGGCGGCGCGCGCGATACGATTCGGTCTCAAGTGAAATCGGCGCCGCGTCCTTGATTCGACGCGCCAGAATGCGGTTCACGATGTACTCGAGCGCGTCGAGAGTCTGGCCATGGCGTCCGATGAGGATTCCCGAGCCGTCGCCCTTGATTTCGAGCTCGACCGTCTCCGCGTCCACTTCGATTTGGCGGACGTCGGTCCGCTCGCCCATCTGCTCGAGAATCTGCTGGAGGATAACCGTCGCTTCGCGGCGCTGCTCCTCGACGCCGACGCTTTTGCGCCCCGCTACGCCGCCCTCGTCGTCGCTGGCAACTGGATTCTCTCTGCGCGCTCCGCTGTCGTTGCGGCCTCGACGCTGATTCTCGCGCTCGCGCCGATTTCCGTCAGACGCGCCCTCTTTGCGCGCTTGCGGTGCTGGCGCAGGTTGCGGATTCGACCCCGCTTGCGCGCTCTTGCGCGTTACTCGCACCCGCGCATTGCGCGCGCCCAGTCCAAGCACGCCCGCGCGCGGCGTTGCGAGCACTTCGATCGCGACTTCGTCCTCGCGCAGGCCAAGCTGTTCGAGCGCTTCCTTGACTGCCTCTTCCACCGAGATGCCCGTGATTTCTATCGAGTCCATCTTTGCTCATGTCGCAGGAGTGTATTGTTGGAATTCGCGGTTGAGAAAGTATTGCTGGATCACGCCCAGCAGGTTGGACGAAAAATAGTACAAAGCCAGTCCGGCCGGAAAGTTTATGAACATGACCGTGAAGATCAGCGGCGTCAGCATCATCATCCGCTGCTGATTCGGATCAGGCGTGGTCGGCGTCATGTATTGCTGTAAAAAGCTGGTCACGCCCATCAGCAGCACCAGCACCGGCAGACCGTGGCAATTCATCAGCGGCAGTTGTGGCAGGCCCGGCACGTGCAAGCAGTCGGGCGTGGAAAGGTCGTTGATCCAGCCGAGGAACGGCGCGTGGCGCAGCTCGACCGAATTCAGCAGCGCCTCGTACAGCCCGATGAAAATCGGCAACTGCAGCGCCATCGGGGCGCACCCGCCGAGCGGGTTGACGTGATTGCGCTTATAGAGATCCACCATCTCCTTCTGCAACTGCTCGTTGTTGTCCTTGAGTTTGTCGCGCAGCCGTTGAATCTGCGGTTGCAGGCGCTGCATCTTCATCATTGAGCGCTGACTTCTGATCGATAGCGGCAGGAACGCGATCCGGATCGACACCGTCAGTAAAATAATGTCGACGCCGTAGTTGGGAGCGATGTAATGAAATAACTTCAGCGTGCGCAGAAAAATCAGCGCCAGGATTCCGAAGAAGCCGAAATCGATCGCCTTGTGCAGCGCCGGATTCACCGCTTCCAGCGTCTCCAGCAGCTTCGGCCCCATGTAGATTTCGCTATGAATCTGCGATGCGCCGTCGAACAACAGCTGCGCGATCGCCTCGTCGCCCGCGTAAGCCATCGCCAGCTCGCCTGCCGTCGGCGCCTGCGGCAAAAAAACCGCCAGGAAATAGCGATCGCCGAAGCCCGCGTACGTGATCGGCCCCGTCACCGGCGGCACTCCCTTCTGCAAGTTCTTCTGGTTCTCGGTGATCACTTTGTCGGAAACGTCGGCCTGCAACTCAGGGATATCGCGGAACCCCTGATGAGCCGTCAGCGGCTGGCTCATCGATACGCCAAGCTGACTCAGCGCAGGGCCGCCCGCTACCGCAACGTCCATCGAAAACAGGTAGCTGGACGGCTTGAAGGTGAAGGTCTTGGTGATGGTGGCGCCGTCCGCGGTCTTGGCGACAAAGGTCGCGGTCGCGGCCGCTCCGAGAGCCGGCTGAATTTTTGCGGGAGCGGTCGTGTCGTAACTGAGATCGGAGTCGTCGAAGACATTCCCGTCGCGCGTCATCACGGCACCGAGCGGCAGATGGCCGCCCGGCTGGACTTGCACCATCTCGTAGGGCGGGCTGTCCTTGGCGGCAGCCTGCCGGTAGCGATTCAGGAGGAAACTTTTCAGCCGCGCGCCACGAGTCGTGAACACGGCAACGTAAAAGTCGGAATCCACCTCGACAGTCCTCTCAGGCACCAACGCCATCGAAGGCGTCATCGCAGTGGACGGCTGCCCAGTGGATGCAGCCGTGCCTACAGCTCCAGGAGCCAACGCGCCGGGAGTCCCCGGCAATGCGGTCGCCTGTCCAACGCCGAGCGCCTGTCCCTGCGCAGCTTTCGCCGCCTTGGCCTGCTCGGCAGCCTGCTGCTGTTGCGTAGGGGCGGGAAAAAATCGCTTCAGTACCAGCTCCTGGTAGGCAACGACCAGGATGATGGACAGAATGACCGCAAGCAGTACTCGACTAGAATCCAACTTGGTTCCTTATTCCCCGCCTCTTCGCTCGTCCGCTCGCACCCGCACCGGATCGTAGCCATGCCCGCCGAGCGGGTTGCATCGCGCGATTCGCCACAGCGCCATCGCGCCGCCGCGAATAATCCCGTATTTCGCGATCGCATCGCCGGCGTAGACAGAGCAACTCGGCTCGAAGCGGCAGGCCGGGCCGTTGAGCGCATGGAGCACCGGCGAGATCGCGGTGCGATAAATCGAAACCGCACCGACCGCGACGAGTTGAGGAGACGCCTTCAATCGACCTGCTGTACGAGCAAGTGCCATCAGCTACGCCCCGCGATTCGGCCGCTCAGATTACGCGCCGCCATTGTAAGTTCACTGCTGATAGCCGACGATTCGAGCGCAGCCGCGCCGCCGCGCGCGATCACTACGAGCGACGTCCCTGATGGCAGCTGCGCACGCATCTCCTTTCTAAAAAATTCGCGCACGCGGCGCTTCATCCGGTTGCGCGCAACCGCATTGCCGATTCTGCGCGATACCGTCACGCCCAACCGCGAGCGAGCGGGGTCGGCGTCGAGACTGCCGGCATAGAGCACGAAGTGGGGGCTCTGGAAGCGCACGCCGTTTCGCTGGAGGCGCAAAAATTCGGCGCTTCGATGCAGCCGGTCGGCGGCGGCGAAGCTCAATTGCGCGCGCACTGGAGGTTAGCCCGGCTGCTTGGGCGGGATCGAGATTGCGAGGCGCGCGCGGCCCTTGGCGCGGCGGCGCTTGAGCACCTTGCGTCCGCCCGGCGTGGCCATCCGCGCCAGGAATCCATGAGTTCGTTTGCGACGGCGGTTGTGAGGTTGGTAGGTCCTTTTCATTGCTCGGTGGCTCGCGGCCGGCCTTCACTCGGTTTGCATTTCGACCGATCCGGTCGGTTAGTAGGTCGGGTATCTTCGTACCGGCTTGATCTTTTTCAGGTGGAATAGGTTCGAACGACCCCGAACACGCAATCGAACCATACCGCGCGCCATTGAGCAAGCGGCTTGGGCCAGATGCGCGGCGGCATACGGCGATTTGCACTACTCTGCTTTCAACCGGGAATCGTCGTCCTGTACGCAAATAGAGTACGAATACCGATCGACATAAACGTTACCGCTATCGGCTTTCTCCGCTTCGATGACGGTCGCACGATAACTCTCGCAGCTCTCCTGCGATGAGAAATGATCGACGTGCTCCCACTCCGACAGGGGAGTCTCGCGCTGCAACCCCCGCCGCGCGCAGTCGATTGAAGGCGCGAGCAGGATCCAGCCCGCCAACACGAGCGATGCGACAGGTCCGGGCCTCATAAGATCGCTTATCGCGGTATTCAGGCCCGCCCGCAAGGAAGGTCCAGTCTGGGCGGACACAAAATTTAGAACCTAAGGTCCCCCACCCGCCGCGCGCGGACGAGCGCCAGCCTCCCCCGACGAACGTGGGAGCACCAATTGAAGGTCAGGATTGCAGGCGGTGCGGGGTCACCCCCGGGCCACGGAAGCGTGAAACCGACGGCGGGTTTCACGTACAATCAAGTTCCTTCTTGCTATGTACGCCTCTGACACGATCGTCGCGCCTGCTACTGCGCCGGGAATCGGCGCGGTGGCGATCGTGCGGCTGTCTGGGCCGCGCGCATTGGAAATCCTGGGTGCGATCTTTCGTCCTGCGCATTTCGCTGAACTAACGCCACGGATGATGCGGCTGGGCGACGTTGTCGATCCCGCGACCGGCGCTCGTATCGATCGCGCGCTGGCGGTAGTGATGCCGCGTCCGGCAAGCCTGACCGGCGAGGACGTCGCGGAAATCCAATGCCACGGCGGTCCTTTTGTGGTCAGGCGCATCGTTGCGCTTGCCGTCAGCGCAGGCGCACGCATTGCCAAGCCGGGGGAATTCACACGCCGTGCGTTTCTGAACGGCCGGATTGATTTGGCGGAGGCCGAGGCCGTTGCCGATATTGTCGCAGCGCGTAGCGATTCAGCACTGGCGATTGCGATCGAGCAACTCTCGGGAGCGCTTTCGGCACGCGTGGCAGAATTGCGCGCACAGGTCATCGCGATTCGCGCGCATTTGGAAGTCGAAATCGATTTCTCGGACGAAGACATCCGCCTGCCGTCGCGGCGCGAGGTCGCTGCGGAAATCGAGCGCCTGATCGCCGACGTGGCCGTATTGCACGACAGCTTTGCGCGCGGGCTGCTGATGCGCGACGGGGTGCGCGCGACGATCGTCGGCAAGCCCAACGCCGGCAAATCGAGCCTTCTAAATTTGCTGCTGGGCAGCGACCGCGCGATCGTTACTGCAATCGCGGGCACCACGCGTGACGTGATCGAGGACTCGGTGCAACTCGGGCCGTATGCGCTGGTCCTCAATGACACCGCGGGCGTACGCGAATCGACTGACGACGTGGAGAGAATCGGGATTGAGCGCACGATCCGCTCGGCGCGAGACGCAGACCTGCTGATCGCGATGTTCGACTCGTCGCGGCCGCTCGAATCGGCGGACCTCGACGTGATTCGGTTGACGGCCGGCCGCCCGGGGCTCGCGATACTGAACAAGCGCGATCTGCCAGCCGCAATTTCGGCGGCTGACCTGCGCGAGCGCGGGTTGGGCCTTCCGATCTTGCCGTTCTCCGCGATTAACCTGGACGAGGGCACGACACTGCGCGCTGAGCTGAGCAAAGAAATCGTCGCTCTGATTTCTGGTTCCTCGCTGGTGGGTGTAGGCCCAGAACCCTCACCTAACCTTTCCCGTAACGTAACGGGCGAGGGATCAGAAGCAGCCACCGCAGCTTCAGCCGGTAATCAAATTGCGATCTCGCGCGAACGGCATCGTGACGCGCTCGCGATGGCGCTGGCGGCGCTCAAGAACGCCCGCACGTCCGCGCTTTCGCTGATGCCGCCGGAAATAGTCGCCGTCGATATAATGGCGGCGGCATCGGCGCTCGGATCGATCACCGGGGAAGTCAGCGGCGAGGACGTGCTCGACGCAATCTTTCGCGACTTTTGTATCGGCAAGTAGCAGACAACAGAATCGGCAAAAAGAAACGGGGCCCGAATGGGCCCCGCTGTCATCAAGACATCTGGCGGCGCGTGATCGTTAGATCTTCGCCTGCAGGAAGAATGCGATCACGAGCGCGTACAGGGTCAGCGCTTCGATGAACGCGAGGCCGATGATCATCGGCACGAAGATCGCGCCGGCGCTGTTGGGGTTGCGGCCGATCGATTCCATCGCCGAGGCCGCCATGCGGCCCTGGCCAAGCGCGCTGCCGAATGCGGCGATTCCGATGCCGATGTTGGCGGCGATCGCGATCAGGCCTGCGCGAAGCGGTGCGCCCCCGCCTGCGGCACCTGCCGTTTCCTGCGCCATCGCAAGCAGCGGTGACGCGAGGATGGCTATGCCGGCCACCGTCACTATGGTACCAATCCTATGTTGTAACATTTCGATCCTCCTTCTGTTTCGCGCGCCCCGGGTGCCGCGGCCGGCCACCTCTCTTCCTCTACCACCTCGAATTCCGGACGGAATCCCTTGGCACGAAAAATTCCTTTCTAATGATCGTGGCTCGCGGCCATTCGAACGTAACTCATCGAAAGAACGACGAAGATAATCGCCTGGATTACGCAGACGATCGAGCCTAGGGCGTAGAACGCAAGCGGTACGATCAACCGGGTCAGCCCCGTGAAAATGCTGAGCACGGTATGGTCGGCAAACATATTGGCGTAGAGACGAATGCCGAGCGAAAACGGACGGACCAAGTTGTCGACCAGTTCGATCGGAAGCATCAGGACCGCGAGCGGCAGATACGGTCCGAGAAAACTCTTCAGATACCTGACGCCGTTCGATGCGAAGCCCTGGTAGATGAAGTAGCCGAAGCAGATGGCGCCGAGCGCGAAGGTGAGGTCGGAATCGGCGGTAGGAGGTTCCATCCCGGGAATCAAGCCGAAGAAGTTGGCGAACAGGATGAACATGAAGATGGAGCCGAAAAACGGGACCATCGCGCGCGACCCGTGCATCTCGGTGACTTCACTGACGAAACCGTCGAGCCATTCGACGATCATCTCGGAGATCGAGCGGATGCTAATACCTTCGTCGGGGATTACCGGGTCGGCGGCGCCCGCAATCGAGGCGCGCGCGATAAATCCAAAGACGATCAGGATGCCCATCACGATCCAGGTGCCGAGCAACACCTCGGGAATCCTGCCGCCGCCGAGCAATTCGAGGAAATTTACCGACTTCTGCAATTGAAATTCTCCGACGAGGCGATTTTAGCTGGCGCCGCGGAGCGAAGCACGCGTGGTTTCAATAATGATAGCGGCCATCTGAGTCAAGACGCCGAAGCCGAAGCCCATCCCGTCAACGCGCGTGCGAGTGAAAACGAGATAGACGAGGCCGATGATGATGAACAACTTCAGCGGAATCGCGAGAGCGCCCAACTTGGCGGCGGCGGCTGAAACTCCAGCGCGAGACGCGGCGAGCAGCAGACCGCCGAGCGCAGACAGTATCCACAGATTGGCGATTACGACGCTGCCGCCGAGCATGCATCCTACGGCCACGGGCGCGGAGGCGAACAAAGCGAGAATCGCTGAGCTGACAACCACGAGGATGAAGTTGGTGCGCTGGATCGACGCAATCGTCGGGATTGACCACGAGAAGGTCATCAGGCGCCGAATCTTTCCGCTGCGCGAGCTTTCGCCTTGGCGGCTTCTTCTTCGCGATTGCGCGAGGGTGCGTTGGTCTCCAGCGAGCGAAGCAGACGTGCCGAGGCCCCGGCTATTTCATCGATTGCGGCCATGAACGGGCCTTCGTTGGCCTTCGATGGTTTGTTGAAGCCGGAGATTTTGCGCACGAACTGAAGCGAGGCGGCGCGAATCTCCTCGTCGGTGACGGGAGGCTCAAAATTGTAAAGCGTCTTTATATTCCTGCACATTGGATAGACCTCGATCTGTCGAGATATTGAGAACTCTCCGAGCGGCAATCAAGACTCGCGGTTCTCGCGTTGGAAGAGGGCGAGTTCCTGGATCAGCCGGTAGAAGCCAATGAAGACTCCCAGCAGGAACATCACGAGCGTCAGCCACGGGTCGGTGTGGAAATAGAGATCGAGATAATGCCCTAGTAACGCGCCGGCGATCATCGGCCACGCGAACTCGAAGCCGATCGCGGCGAAACGGATCATTCTGCCGGGGCTCATCGCCATCGTTTTTTCAGGATTTACCCGTAGTGAGGGCGTGCAAGGAATCGCTAGCGGCGGCGATCGTGCGGTCGATGTCGGCGTTGGCGTGAGCCGTCGAAAGAAACATCGCCTCGAACTGCGACGGCGGGATGTTTATGCCGCTAGCCAGCATCGCGTGGAAAAATTTGGCGAAACTGACCGAGTTGGAGGTGCGAGCTTCGTCGGCGTCGCGCACACGCTCGGGACCGAGGAACATCGTCAGCAGCGATCCCGCGCGATTGACGCATCCCGGCTGACCGGTTTTCTTGAGAGCGTCGCGGAGTCCGGCTTGAAGGCGGGCGCCGGCGGCGTCGAGTGCGGAGTACAGATTGCTCTCCTTCAGGATACGAAGCGTCTCGAGGCCGGCGCGAACAGAAAGCGGATTTCCCGACAACGTGCCCGCCTGGTAGACCGGACCGACCGGCGCGAGCAAGTCCATGATCCGCGCCGGGCCGGCGACGGCGCCGACCGGCATCCCGCCGCCAATTATTTTTCCGAGCATGATGAGGTCGGGCGCGATGCCCATGCTTTCGGCGACGGAGCCGAAGCAGAGTCGAAACCCGGATATAACTTCGTCACAGATTAGAAGCGCGCCGTTGGCGTGCGCGATTTCAGCAAGAGCTTTCAGCGAGCCGGGGTCAGGAATTACCACGCCCATGTTGGCGGCGACCGGCTCGACGATTACGGCGGCGATTTTTTCGGGCGCGGCGCGAAATAAACCTTCGACTGTCTCAATCGAGTTATATCGCGCAACCATCGTCATCGCGGCGACCGCCGAGGGAACGCCGCCGCTGTCGGGTTGACCAAGAGTCATAGCGCCCGAGCCGGCACGCACCAGCATCGAGTCGCTATGCCCGTGATAGCATCCGTCAAACTTGATTATGTTTGGGCGCCCGGTGGCCGCGCGCGCGAGCCTGAGCGCGGTGAGGCCAGCTTCGGTTCCCGAGCTGACGAGCCGTACCTTTTGCGCGCATTCGATCGCCGACGAGATCAATTCCGCGAGCTCGACCTCCAGTCGTGTCGGTGCGCCGAAGCCGAGGCCGAGTCGTGCCTGCTCGGCAATCGCTTGAATGACGCGCGGATGAGCATGTCCCAGGATCGCGGGGCCGTAGGAGCACACGTAGTCGAGAAAAATATTTCCATCGGAGTCAGTGATTGTTGCACCGCTGCCACTTTCTATGAAAATTGGTGCAGCGCCGACGGCTTTCCACGCGCGGACGGGAGAATTCACCGCACCAGGAATTTTAACACTGGCGCGGTGGAAGAGTTCATCTGATTTTTTGCGTGAGGTCATCGTAATTCCGTGAAGATCGCGTGCGATCGAAAAAAAATTTTTGATCGCGAAGAAAAATTTGACTCCGCGCGGTCAGCCGGAGACAAAATTGCGGCGCGACGCGAAAAATTGAGATCGCGTGCGATGGCTTCCAGAGCAGCTTTGCGCGATCGTAAGATCGACGCTAAATTTCGCGTTCGTTGTGCGCGATCACTCGCGCGCGAAATTTCCTTTACGATTCGCGCGCTTCGCGACAAATTTTTTTCCGCGCTTGTCCTCATCGCGAAATAAGTTTATCACGTTCCCTTGGCCGCAAACTTCCTACTTGCAAGAACCAC
>NZ_DATEQZ010000093.1:0-35992 GCF_035272065.1 Binatus sp. (SeqCode) | reverse complement strand
CCGCGCTATCGACGCGATGATTGGACAGACGCGGCCGCGAATCGAGCGCGCGATGAAGATCATCCGGCGGCCGCAGGCGCGGGTCGGCGTGATCCCGTCGCCACTTGGCCGTCTGCTGGTGGCGGAGAGCGACCGCGGCCTGGCGGCGATTCACTTTCTTTTCATAAGCGGCGGCGAGCGGACGCTCGAGCAGCTGCGCAGGAAGTTCGATCTGATCGAGAACGAGGCGAGTGCCCGCCGGATCGAAGCGGAAATCGGTCGCGTGTTCGAGGGCGACTTCAACGCGACGGCGCGTCCGGTGGATTTGAGCTTGGTCGACAGCGACTTCCAGCGCCGCGCGTACACCTCGCTGCGCAAGGTCCCGCCCGGTGCGGTGATCACTTATCAGGGGCTGGCCGCGACAGTTGGACAGCCGGACAGCCAGCGCGCGATCGGCAACACGATGGCGACGAATCCGATTCCGATCTTCGTGCCGTGTCATCGCGTGATTCGCTCCGACGGAACGATCGGCAACTACGGCGGCGGTGTGGACAACAAGCTCAAGCTGCTGCGCGCGGAAGGATTCGACCTCGGGCGCGACCTGCGGTTGCCGTCGCGCGCCGTGATGGGGCATCGACGCACTGGAATCTACTGCCGGCCCGACTGTTCGGCGGGACTTCGCGCGGATCCGTCGAAGGTGCTGATCTTCGCGGATTCAACCTGCGCCAAACATGAAGGGTTGAGAGCGTGCAAGCTCTGCAAGCCGACGTGACTCGGGCCGGGTGAGAAACAAAAAGAGCGACGCCAGATGCGGCGCCGCCCTCTCTTGTTCAATCGCGCGGACCGGTTACTCGGTTTCCGACTGCGACTTCAACTGTTGGATCTGCTGGCGTTGATTCTCGATCTCCTGCTGTTGCGACTGCACCTGCTGCTGGGTCTGTGCGTTGGCGTTTTCCTGGTTCTGCATCGAATTGCCGACTACATAGCCGGTACCACCGCCCAGAACGCCACCGATCGCAGCCCCCGCGAGAGGATGGCCCACAGCGGCACCTACGATCGCCCCGGTACCCGCGCCCAGCGCCGTGCCGCCCAAGGTGCCTTCTTCACGAGTCGAGAGCGGCTGCCCCGAGCATCCCGCAAGAACGAGTGTTCCCGCCAGCGCCAGACTCATTAACATTCCTACACGTTTGCGCATAATGAGAACCTCCATCTTCCAATGACTATACGTCAGCGAAGCTATTCGGTTTCCTGTTGCCCCTTCAATTGTTGAATCTGTTGACGCTGCTCTTCCAACTGTTGTTGCTGCTGCTGGACCTGCGCCTGGGTCTGAGCGTTGGCGTTCTCGTTGTTCTGCATCGCGTTGCCGACTGCGAAGCCGCCTACGCCGCCGACGGCCGTGCCGATGGCGGCGCCTGCCAGGGGCGCGCCGACTGCCGCACCGATGATCGCGCCGGTGGCCGCGCCGATACCCGCACCGCCCAGGGTGCCTTCTTCACGGGTGGACATCGGTGCACCCGAACATCCGGCGACAAGGAAAAGCCCGGCCAGGGCCAACGAACCCAACATGATCCTGTGTTTGCGCACTGTCCTTCTCCGCAGCTATTCGGTTTCGCCTTGACTCTTCAACTGTTGAATCTGCTGCTGCTGGCTCTGGATCTGCTGTTGCTGACTCTGAATCTGCGCCTGAGTCTGAGCGTTGGCGGTTTCCTGATTCTGCATCTCGTTGCCGACCGCGTATCCGCCCAATGCGCCGATACCGCCGCCGATTGCCGCGCCCGCCAACGGGTTGCCAACTGCAGCGCCGATGATCGCACCGGTCGCGGCTCCGACACCCGTTCCGATAAACGTGCCCTTCTCACGTGTCGAGAGGGGCTGCCCCGAGCATCCCACGACTGTCACGATCGCAACCGCCACGAGCAGACCTTTGATTATCGATACCGCGTTTGTCCGCACGAGCTTCCTCCTTACATATTCAGCAGTTTTCATGCCTGCAGGTCGCTGCGGTTATTTTCCCAGCCGGCAGCAGGCGAGTTTATTCAGACGCCGCTAGTTTTCTACCTTCTGTGTGGGCAATCAACCATTTCGAACATCGGCTGCAGCATTGAAATTTTTACCGATTTCCTACTCTAGCACATCGCCGTAAACGAATATTCATCTTCGACCCCTGCCGCAACCGTCAGGGCAACACGGCGAAGATTCACGGTCCGAGCGTCAGCCGCGCAGTCGCAATCATCGCACGTTTCGCGATTCTGATCATCGCGGGAGAATCATAGGTAAGACGCCGCTTCATTCGAATGTCTGACTCCGTTTCCTCTCCCTCATCCGCCAAACTCATCTGTGCACCGCCCGAACTGTTAGGAAAGGATGAAGGTGAGTGTCGAGTTAGGGTGTCGCGTTCCGCGCCACCGATTATTCGCCTCGCCCGCTTTGTTGCGGGAGAGGCCGCGCTGAAGGCGCGGGTGAGGGCGATTTTTTTCGTGCGCGATTCAAGATTCCGCTTCCGCACGGAAGGCCCTTGACCCTAATTCGATTATTCGATACTTGTGGAAATATGAAGAAAGAAAAAACCATCGCCGCGCTCGCCGCGTTGGCGCAGGAGTCTCGACTCGACGTCTTCCGGATGCTGGTGCAGAGCGGGCCCGAAGGCTTGCCGGCCGGCGAAATCGGCGCGCGGCTCGGCGTTCCTTCTCCCACGCTCTCGTTCCATCTGAACCACCTGAAACACGCGGGGCTGGTGACCTGTCGGCGCGACAGCCGCTCGATCATCTACAGCGCCGACTTCAAGGCGATGACCGATTTGATTTCCTACCTGACCGAAAACTGCTGCCGTGGCCAGGCTGAACTATGCGCACCGGCGGCCTGCAAGCCCGCGCGAGCGATTAACGGCAAACAACTCCGCTCGGCGGAGAGAGAAAAGGTGAGCGCATGAAACGCATGCACATACACGTCGCGGTCAAGGAAATCCCCGAGTCGATCAAATTCTACTCGACCATGTTCGGCGTCGAGCCGTCGGTGGTGAAACCCGACTACGCCAAGTGGATGCTCGAAGACCCGCGCGTGAACTTCGCCGTGTCCACCTTCGGGCGCGCGACGGGACTCGATCATCTGGGAGTCCAGGTCGAGACTCCCGACGAATTGCGCGAGATTGCCGGCCGTTTGAAGACCGCACGGGAGACTGTGGTGGAACAGCGCGACGCGGCCTGCTGCTACGCGCGCTCGGACAAGGCATGGGCGACCGATCCGAATGGGCTGTCGTGGGAAACCTTCTTCACGATGGGCGAGACTACGGTGTACGGCGAGGAGCTGAGGCCCGTCACCGGGGCGAAGAAAGTTGCGCCTGCAAGCGCGTGCTGCGTGACGCCTGCGCCGGCCGGCGCTTGCTGCGGCGCAAAGACCGGCGCCTGAGCGCTTACGCCGATGGCGAATCGGGAATTCAACGTTCTGTTCCTTTGCACCGGAAATTCCGCGCGTAGCATCATGGCGGAATGTGCAATGAATCGATGGGGCAAAGGGAAGTTCAAGGCATTCAGCGCCGGCAGCCACCCGACCGGAGCGGTTCATCCGGTGGCGCTTCAACTGCTCAATGAGCTGAACTACGAAACGTCCGCGTTGCGCAGCAAGAGCTGGGACGAGTTCGCGCGGGCGGACAGCACCCCACTGGATTTCGTCTTCACGGTCTGCGACAAAATCTCGGGCGAAATGTGTCCGGTATGGCCGGGACAGCCGATCACGGCGCATTGGGGCGCTACTGATCCCGCGGCCTTCGTGGGAACTGATGAAGCCAAACGCCGCTTCTTCTTCAGAATCTATACCGAGCTTGAAAACCGGATAAAAATCTTCAGCAGCCTTCCATTCGACTCGCTCGACCGCTTCGCACTCGAACGCCGCGTCAGGGAGATCGGAACCGTCAAGTTACCGGAAACCAAATGACTCCGATCGTTCGCCGGCTCTCGTTTCTCGACCGCTACTTGACGCTGTGGATTTTCCTCGCGATGGCGGCCGGGATCGCGCTCGGAGCGGCGGCGCCCGGCGTGAGGACTGTCTTCGATCGCCTGAGTGTGGGCACCACCTCGATACCAATCGCGCTCGGACTCATCCTGATGATGTACCCGCCGCTGGCGAAGGTGAATTACGACGAGCTGGGAGATGTCTTTCGCGATTGGAAAATCCTCGGCCTCTCGCTGGCCCAGAACTGGATCATCGGTCCGATCCTGATGTTCGCACTCGCGGTGATATTTCTCCGCGATCGTCCTGAGTATATGACCGGCCTGATCATCATCGGGCTGGCGCGATGTATCGCGATGGTAATCGTGTGGAACGACCTCGCCGATGGCGACACGGAGTATTGCGCCGGACTGGTTGCGTTCAATTCGATCTTCCAGGTGCTTTTCTTTTCGCTCTATGCGTTTGTATTCGTGACGCTGGTCCCGAGATGGCTCGGCTTGGGCGGCGCAGTCGTTCAAATCACGATCGGCCAGATCGCGCAAAGCGTCGGCATCTACCTGGGCGTGCCGTTCGTCGCGGGCTTCGCGACCTGGAAGATCCTTACCGCGCGGATGGGCAAGGCCTGGTATCGCGAGCGTTTCGTTCCGATGATCAGTCCGCTCACGCTTGTCTTTCTTCTCTTCACCATCGTCGTAATGTTTTCGATCAAGGGCGCGAATATCGTGCATCTGCCGCTCGACGTGGTCCGCATCGCGGTTCCGCTGCTGCTCTACTTCACGATCATGTTCACGCTTTCCTTCATCCTCAGTCGCGCCGTCGGCGCAACCTATCCGCAGACGGCGACGCTGTCTTTCACAGCGGCGTCCAACAATTTCGAGCTGGCAATCGCAGTCGCGGTCGCAACCTTCGGCATCGACAGCGGCGCAGCATTTGCCGCCGTAATCGGCCCGCTGATCGAGGTCCCGGTAATGATCGGCCTGGTGGATGTCGCCCGATGGGCTCGGCGCAGTTATTTTCCGACGTCGCCGGGCGCAATAGATTTGCCCGACCGCCGCGACGCCAAGAGCGCCTAGCTAGGCAATTGCTCACCCGTGATAAGGGCTTGCCGTCCGCGGTAAAGTTGCAGATCGGATTCGGGCGAGTCCGGTTGCGCCACTTCTGATCGCGAGAAGCTACTGCTTGTCTTGGCCATAGGTCTGGCCATGGCCCTTGCCGTGATCGGTATCGTGATGCTTGCTTTGCGTTACCCAGTTCGGATGATGCTGCCCGACCCAGTTGCGATCGTGGTCAACCCACCAGTCTGAATTGTGCCAATGGTGATCCCGGTCGTAGTCACCATTGCTATACACACCGTATGGCCCATACGCGGTATAAGGAACGGCGGTGACTAAAGGCCACTCGTATCCGCCGCTGCAGGCGCCGCGGAACGCCCATTCATTTTCACTCATTAGTTGGGCGGCGGCCGCGGGATGGCCAGTGTTGCGATCTCTCCAATAGGTGTTCTGGACTCTCTGCGCAGCCGCACACGACGAGCCGTAGCCCACATAAGGAGCCGGTCCATAAGGAGCGGGCCCATAAGTCTGCTCCTCGAAGCAGGCTTGGATCGTGAGCCCACAGATCAGAACCAGCAGCAATTCAACAACCAGCCAAATTTTACCGGTCATCGGCCTCTCCTGTTTCGATTTCCCTAACTACAGGATTCCATCGCCGCCCATTCGTATTTAATTACACATCTTCTTGCTGAAGGTTTCTGCATAAGACGTGCCGTTAGTCTATTCTCCGAGAATGCTTCATTTCAGCTTTTCCGAAACAGAAAACCAGATTCCTACGGCGCCATTTTTCTTCAGCTCTGTGTCGATTGGATGCAATCAGCGTCGCTAACTCTCAAGATAATAGTTCGCGGATGAAGCCGTCGCCGTCTTGAAGCATCATCGTCTGGGATAGGGCGAGGCCAGGATCGATCCGAAAAGCAAAATCGCTTATTTCGATTTGAGGCGAGGGTCGTCCTCTGCGACGCATTGTGCGTTACAGAGAATGCAGTGCACTTCAGGATTTCGTTCGACACGCCGCGGGTTTGCCGCATCGTTTTGAGTCTGGGCGGCCAGAACTTGATCGTGCAGGCGCGCTTTCGCGGCCTCGCACCCTTGGTTATGGGGAAACCGGCGTCTGATTGTCCATTGGCTAAGCGGAACGCTCTGGTTCACCTCACCGGTGCCCGGAATTACGGGCGGGACCATCAAGTACCAGCCCACCAGCGCCAGCGCGGCAGCGTGGCGGATAGTCATGCCGCTGGAATATCAGGCCGCCGCGCGACCGACAAATAGCGACAGGCTAGTGACAGCATGCGGCACCAATTGCGAGAGCTCGAATCGCGGCCCTACTCAACAAGAAACAGGCGCCATTCGTCGGGCACGCCCTTGAGGGCATGCATGCCCCGGTCGGCGAACCGCAGACCCGAGCCGGCGACAAGGTCTCGGACGGTGCTGGAAACCAGCACTTCGTCCGGTTCGGCCATGGCCGCGACACGCGCCGCAATATGCACCGCGATACCGCCAACATCGTCGCCGATCAACTCGCACTCGCCAGTGTGAAGCCCGGTGCGGACCTCCAGTCCCAGCGGGCGCAGTCTTTCGCGCACCGAACAGGCGCATCGTATCGCCCGATTCGGCCCGTCGAAAGTGGCGAGTAGACCGTCACCGGCGGTATTAACCTCGCGGCCGCGGAAAACGGTTAGTTCCTTTCGCACCGCTGTATAGTAGTCGTTGAGCAGCCCGCGCCATCTCAAGTCGCCCATCTCGGCGGCGCGCTCGGTGGAGCGGACTATATCGGTGAACATCACGGTGGCGAGCACCCGGTCCGTGTCCGGACGATGGCGCGCGCCGGTAATGAATTCCTCGACCTCGTCGAGCAGGAGGTCCAGATCATCCTGATTGAGGGACTGGAGCAGATGATCCTCACCAGGGAGCTCGACATACTTCGCTCCAGGTATCTTCTGAGCCAGGTCGCGCCCGACTGCGATTGGGACCAGCGAATCACCCTTGCGATGGAGGATCAGGGTCGGCACTTGGATCGAGGGCAGCACGTGACGGACATCGCTTTCGTAGTCGGCTCGAAACAGCGCTTGGATAGCGCCCGGACTCGCCGAGGCGCGCTCAAGCCGGCCAAACCATTGGACGAAGGCTTTGTCCTCGCGCATGCTCGGCGCATTGAGACCGACCAGGACGCCCTCGCCCCAGTGCGCGTCCAGTGCGCCAAGGAATCGATCGAATCGCTCCTGGCGCAATGCCCATGGTTCCGCTTTCATCGACGCAAAGGTGCCGAACATCACCAGAGCCGAAGTTCGCTCGGGGTAGGTGGCGGCGAACAACAATGCCATCGGGCCGCCTTCAGACCACGCAAAGACCGTCGCGCGCTTCGAACCGGCCGCATCCAATACCGCTCGCACATCACCAATTCGTTCTTCGAGGGTCTGCTCGGCGACGCGGTCGGAGAGCCCTTGGCCGCGTTTGTCGAACACGATTACCCGCGCGAAAGAGGTGAGCCTCTTCAGAATGTACTCGTTCGCCGGCAGTTCCCAGTAGAGTTCGACGTGCGAGAGCGTTCCCGGCATCAGCACGATGTCACGTGGGCCATCACCGAAAATGCTGTAAGCGATGTGAACATCGCCACTCTTGGCGTACTTGGTTCGGGCTTCCATGCCGTGCCCTCCCGCCGCCATCCTTTGGCAGGATGTGGAAAAATCAAATCATAGGCAAGACGAAGCCGGATTGAAATGCAGGAGCGGCTTCTCCTACCAGCCAATCACTCGCGCGGGCATTACCAGGGCCGCTTGGCCACGAGGATCAGCGCCGCCTGCTAGCACGCCGGTCTTGGTGTTGATTTGCACCCCCAGCACGTGACCTTCGGACCATGGCGAGCGGACTTCAATCTTGTGGCCGCGCGCGGCTAGCGTGTCGCGCACGGTGGCCGGCACTCGATCCTCGATGCGCACGACGCCGGGGCTATTGCCGTGCGGATAGAACGTCGAGGGGAAATGCGGCGTCGAGAACTTGGGCGCCTCGATTGCGGCTTGCAGGTCCATCCCGAAATCGACGACGTTCAGGAAAAATTGCAGCGTCCATTGATCCTGCTGATCGCCGCCGGGCGTGCCGAATGCGAGATACGACTCGCCCTTCACCATCGCGAGCGACGGCGACAGCGTGGTGCGCGGACGCTTGCCGGGAGCGAGCGAATTGGGATGGCGCTCGTCGAGATAAAAAGTCTGCATCCGCGTGCCCAGCGGAAAGCCCAACGCATCTATCACAGGCGAGCTCGGAATCCATCCGCCGCTCGCCGTGACGGCGATCATGTTGCCGTCGCGGTCTGCCGCCGTGACGTGAATCGTGCCTGCGCCCCATGGACGCGCGCCGGTCGCGGCGCCGTCGCGGATCGCACGCATCGCGACCGGATCGCCCGGCCGCTGATCCATCGAGGCGTGCGCGGAGTCGATAAGCTCGCGGCGAATTGCGGCGTAGCGATCGCTCAGTAATCCGGCGAGAGGAACGTCGATGAATTCGGGATCGCCGTAGTATGCCTCGCGGTCGGCGAACGAGAGCTTGGCGGCCTCGATGACGGTATGGATGTAGTCGGCGGAGTTGTGGCCCATCGCGGTGAGGTCGAAGCCTTCGAGCAACTTGAGCTGCTGCAAAAATACTGGCCCCTGCGACCACGGCCCGCACTTGAAGACGGTGACGCCGCGATAGTCGGCGCTCGCTGGCGATTCTACGCGCGTCGTGAAGCGCGCGAGGTCGGAGGCGGCAAGCAAGCCGCCATTGGCGTCGGACCACGCGACGATGTCGCGCGCGATGTCGCCACGATAGAAACGCTCGCGCGCCGCGTCGAGGCCGGCCTCGCGCCCGCGATTCTTCGCCGATGACTCGGCGTCGAGCACGCGCTTGAAAAAATTTGCGAGCGCGGGATTCTTGAGCACGCTCCCCGGCAGCGGAACTTTGCCGTCGGGAAGATAGACGCGCGCCGAAGACGGCCACTTGGTAAGGAAGCGTTTCGCGTTGCTGCGCAGTGACGCGCCCGCCCCTCCCCACGCCTCATCGGCAAGATTGGGATCGCCGGACAATCCCACGTGCATCGGGAAGCCGTCGCCCGCGAGTTGCAATGCAGGCTCGAGCACGTCCGCGAGCGACCTGGTGCCGAAATCGCGGAGCGCAGTGACGAGCGCGTCGAAGGCCGCGGGGACGCCGGCTGCGAGCAGCCCAGCGCCGGGAATCAGTTCGAGGCCGAGCGCGCGAAAGTAGGCGATCGTCGCGCGCGCGGGCGCCATCATATTGCCGTTGATGGCAACGACGCGGCGGGCAGATGGGGGATAAATCAGCATCGGCGCCTCACCGCCGATGGTGTGCATGTGCGGGTTGACTACCCCTTCGACGAATGTTGCAGCGATGGCAGCGTCGATAGCATTGCCGCCACAAGCGAAGATTCGCGCGCCGGCAGAGGCGGAAAGATAGTGCTCCGTCGCGAGCATCGCGCTGCGGCCCATGACGAGCGGATATAGTGTAGGCATCTGGCTAATTCTTGTTCGCGCTCGAACCCGAAATTTCGCGATTTCTTCTCGCGATCCTTATCTGATTATCACGACCCGAATTTGGCAAAAAGGTGCCTCTATTCGGGCATCGCTCCTTCTCGAATCCGTAATGCAGAGCACGGCGTGTATCCACAAATCGAGTCAAAAGCTCGGAAAATCGTTGATCTGCACGGTTTTCCACAGCTCTGGACAAATGAAACGTAAGTGTTCCCCAGACGTCTAAATGTTAGGCCCAAAGCTTGCTAGTATCATGAGGGCAGGATGTGGATGACCTGATTACCGGGAGGAAGCGGAGGGGTAGGTATATGATGACGAGTGTAAACACTGAGAGACTGATCGGAAAGCATTGCAAGCTGCAGAGACCGGTGCGCGACCACGAGGGGCGCAGTCGATTCAGCGAACAACCACGGATAATCCGTGAGGTAAATAATCTGGACCGGCGCATGTATCTGGTGCAATTTGACGACGGCGCCACCACGTTTCTCTTTCCGGACGAAGTAGTCATTCAGTAGCCGATGCGCGGCGCGATGCGCCGTGAAGGAGCGATGGATGGCCGGGTAGCGCGGGCTACGGGCTAACCTCGACCTGCGGGTCCGGGTGGTTGTGCCGCCCGCCCTACTTCTTCATTTCATACCGTGGCCGCGGGTCGTAATCCTCGGTCTGCACCCTGCGCCAGTAACCCCACGGATAGTGCACGAGTTCGAGCTTCATCCCGTCTGGATCGGCGAAGAAAACTGCGTAGTAGTTTTCACCGTACTGCGGATACTCGGCGGGAGCGTCGAGCACCTCGACCTTTTCGCGCAGCAGAAAATCGTGGAACGCGTCGACATCGGCGCGCGATCGCGCGCGAAGCGCCAGGTGATGAAGTCCGACGCGGTAGCGGTCGAAGCAGGCGTCGCGATTGGGGGCTGACGCGTGGCGAATCGCAATCGTCATCTGCGCGTTGGCCCAGTGGATGTAGTCGGCGCCCTCGAATTTTCGAAAGCCGAGTTCCCCCAGCACCTTGTCGTAGAACGCGCGCGCCCGCGCGATATCGTTCACCGTCAGATCGATATGCTCGACGCCTAACACTTCGATTGCCACGAAAAAAAATCTCCTCAGCCGCGGCGCTCTTGCTCGAGAAAGTCGCGGGCGCGATACAGCGCGACGATTGATTTCGCATCGACGATATCGCCGCGGCGAATCATCGCGAAGGTTTCCTCGAACGGCACGCGGCTGACTGTTATCACCTCGTCGTGATCGAGCTTGCCCGCTCCCTCCGACAACTCGCGCGCGAGATACAGCTCGATTCGCTCGTCGCAGAAACTCGGGACCGTGATGATCGAGCCGAGCTGGTCCCATCGCGCGGCCGCGACTCGCGCCTCTTCGCCCAGCTCGCGCCGTGCGCATTCGAGCGGGGCCTCGCCGGCGTTGCGGCATCCCGCGGGAATCTCGCGCATCCAGCCGCCGATGGTGTGACGATACTGGCGCAGCATCGCGACCGTCATGTCGGAGTACAGCGCGACGATCGCGCTCGCGCCCGGATGGCGGATGACCGGGAGATCGACCTGCACGCCGCCGGGCAGCGTCGCGGTCTCGACGCCGAAATCAACGACACCCAATTTGAGAACTGGACGACGATTTGAAGCCATTGTGAATCAAGAATGTGCGCGCCGCGTGGGCCGCGCAAGCATCAATTGCAGGAAATGCCAGAACGGGCGATTATCGAACTCAGCAATATGAGCCGGCTGCGGATTCCGATTTATTTCGACTACGCCTCGACGCTTTGCTACATCGCGTGGCGAATCGTTACTCCGCTCGAAGACGAACTCGGCTTCGAGGCGCTGTGGAAGGGCGTGCCGATCGCGGCGCGCGATTTCCGTACCAAACCGGGCCGCGTGCTTAGCGAGCGCGAGCGTCAGAAAGTGCTGTTCGTCGCGGCGGAGACGGGCGTTCGCGTCGCGCCGCCGTCGAGCTGGATCGATTCGATGCCCGCGCTGCAAGGATCGGAGGTCGCGCGCGACGCCGGCGTTTTCGCAGCGTATCACGACGCGGTCTTTCGCGCGGCGTTCGACGACGGCGCCGACATC
Source organism: Binatus sp. (SeqCode) (assembly GCF_035272065.1). GTDB lineage: Bacteria > Desulfobacterota > Binatia > Binatales > Binataceae > Binatus. The sequence goes on along the minus strand of NZ_DATEQZ010000093.1, from coordinate 24,421 downwards.
GCGGATCCCAAAGTGCTCGACGCGATTGCTGAACGTTCCGGCCTCGATCGCTCGAAGCTCCGCGCGGCGCTGGACAGCGGAGCAATGATGGCACGCCTCGACGAGCACAAGCGCGAGGCCGACGAGTTTTCCGCGCTCGGCTACCCGACGTTTATCCTGGGGGATTTTCCGATGATTGGAATACAGCCAACCGAATCGATGCGCCTGCTGCTCGGCCGCTTCATCCGTCAGCGCGCCGAGGAACCGCAAGCCTAGCGCGCCAGGAACACCGGGCACGGCGAGTTGCGCAGCACGTACTCTGTGGTCGAGCCGAGCACCATCTCGATAATCCTGCTGTGCCCGTAGGCGCCGATGAACAGCATGTCGGCGTCGTGCTCCTTGAGGAACTTCACGATTTCCTCGTTGGCGTGGCCCTGCAACAGCTTGAACTCGGCCTTGGGCGTGTAATTTTCGAAGTAGGTGCGCGCCTCGGCCAGCGTCCGCTCGCCGAGTTTTGGATCGCGCGCGCAGGTGACGACGGTTATCGGAACGCCGAGGCCGTTGGCGATTTCCGCCGCCGAGCGCATCGCGCGCGACGCACGTTCGCTGCCGTCGTACGCAAGCACGGGCCGTTTGACCTCGCGAAACTTGTTCGGCGAAATGAACAACTGGCGCGGAGATTTGCGCGCCACGCTTTCCGCCGTCGAACCCAGCAACCCGGTTGAGAATTTTTCGTTGACCCCGCGATGGCCGATCATCACGAGGTCGGCGCTGCGCGCACGATCGCAAATCTGGTTGGCGACGATGCCCATGTCGAGCACGGTTTCGACGGCCAGATTCTCGCGGCGCGCGGCGGCGGCAAATTCGTCGAGCACGCCGCGGCCGCGGGCGGTCAGCACCTCGCGCATCTTGGACGAAAAATCCAGATATGGCTCCAGCCCGAGCGAACCTGATATATCATGGAAAAACGAGCCTTCGATCGACACGATATCGACGACATGCAATCCAATCAGCGACGCATTGAAGATTCGCGCAAAGTAGAAGGCGTACTGTTGCGCGTTTTTGGAATGATCGGAGGTGTCGATGCCGACAAGGATTTTCTTGATCAAGCGCGTAACCTCCGCGTCAGCTACCGCGATAACATGCCGCGCGGTTATGCCTCAAGAGGCGGCGTTGTAGCAACCGAATTCGATGGTGCAGGTGGGCGGATCAAATGAGCGAACTGAGTGAAGCGCGGATGATGAGAATCGTGGACGAGCTCGCCGAGGCTGCGCAGCGCGTCGGGCTCGAGGTCCGTCGCGAGAAGATCATGCGCGAAATCGGCTACCGCACGCGTGGCGGCGCATGCCGGCTGCGCGAGAAGAACCTGCTCATCATCGACCGCGATCAGCCTGCCGCGGAGCAGCTCGAAGTAATTGCCGAAGCGCTGCGCTCGCGCGATTTCGAATCCTTGTATCTGTCCCCGGCGGCGCGGCGCATCGTGCACCTCGGAGATGCGCCATCCTGAGTGCCGAGATGCCGCGTCCCGGCGAAAGCGCCACGCCTGGCCACACCGTAATCGATCGCAAACCCGCGATCAGCGCGGAACAGCGGATGCTCACCTTCCACGCCCGCCTCAAGGAGCGCGGGCTCAAGTCCACCGGCCAGCGCGACGACATCGCGCGCGTGTTCTTCGAGCACGGTCATCATATCAGCGCCGAAGAACTGTACGCCGAGGTCAAGAAGATCAACCCGCACGTCGGCTATGCGACGATCTACCGGACGCTGCGCCTGCTCAAGGAATGCGCGCTGTTGTATGAGCGGCATTTCGATGAAGGCCAGGCGCGTTACGAGGCCGTCGGCGAGCGTCATCACGATCATTTCATCTGCGAGCGATGCGGCCGGATTATCGAATTCGAGAACGCCGCGATCGAGCGGATGCAAACCATCGTCGCCCGCGATCTCGGCGTGACTCTCACCCGGCACAAGATGGAACTGTACGGAATCTGCTCCGATTGCGACAACGCTCAGCAGGGCATGTAGTCGTAGATAGCCACTCGAATAGCCAGACCCGGCATCAGGAGGGCACGGCGATGATCAAAGCGCGCGGATTGAAGCACATCAATCTCAACGTCAGGGACATCGCTCGCTCGCTCAAGTTTTACCAGGAAGCATTCGGTCTCGAGGTTAAATTCTGGGAAGGGAAGAAGATGGTTTTCCTTCATTCGCCCGGCGTGAACGACACAATCACCCTGTGCCAGGCCAAGGCGGACGATCCGGTCGCAGGTGGAGGAGTGTCGCATTTCGGCTTCTCGATCGGGAAAAACAACCTCGACGAAATGGTCCGCCAGGTCGAACAAGCGGGCGGAAAACTGAAGAGCCGCGGCGAGCATGAACCTGGTCACCCATACGCATACCTCGCCGATCCCGACGGCTATGTGATCGAGTTGGGAAATTCGTAATGAAGCACGCGGGACCAGCGGCGCTCGATCAACTCGAGCCTATCCTCGAAGAAATTCGGCGGCTCGGCGGACTCAAAGAGAAAAAACGCGGTGCGTTCTACTGCGGCTCAATCGGGTTTCTGCATTTCCATGAAGACCCGGCCGGATTTTTCGCCGACCTGAAGATTGACGGCGATTTCGTGCGCTTCCCGATCAACTCGAAGACTCAGACGCAAACTTTCCTGCGACGCGCCGCGGCCGCGCTCAATTCCGCGAAGAGCGCCCGCCGCCACGCCGACGCTGACTAGTCCGCTGTCCGAGCGCAACTCCGAATCTGCTGTCGGGACCGGCGCGATGGCGAAAATTCATGTCGTTGCCGCAATGCGGACAATTGATGTCGTTGTACCTGACGAATCGCCCGCAGAACGGACACATGTAGCGGTGCCTCGCCTTCCAATAGAAGTACCCCGCTGTCACCGCGACCATCAGCAGTCCGACTATTGTTTGCCGCACTCGACTTGTTCCGACGCTTTCAGACGACGCCTTGCTTCAGCGAGTCATCGAGCGCACCGATATTGACGCGATGGCCCTCGGCCATCACGACCAGGAACGCTTTGAGCTGCGCGTCGCCAATGGTCGGGACGTTTTCCTCGATCTTGCGAATCACCCATCGCTGGCCCCGATTCAGCAGCTCGAGCTTGCCACGAAAATCTCCGACCGCGCGGATCTTCTCGACAAAGTCGCCGGTCTTCGTCGACGGACTGCCGCCGAGCCGCCGCACATGGGCCGCCAACTCTCCCGCATAGTAGCCCTCGTCGTGGCCGACCTTCTTGAGCATCTCGCGCAGCTCCAGCGAATGCGCCAGCTCGGTTAGCTCGTGCAGGACGCGGCCGCCGGCGCGCTCGGCTTCAGCCAACGAATTGAGAAATCCTTCAAGTTGCGAGTCCACTGAATTGCCTCCAGCCTCGGTTCGACGATTAGAGCATCGGCACCACCGGACAATACGCGGCGCTGAAAATCGCGTGACCGCTGAGCGCCGCGCGAATCAGCTCGATGACCGGCTCGACGAGCCGCGCCGCCGGCCGCTGCGCAATCGACCCGACCATCTTGCCGCTCGCCAGCGATTGCAGCAGACCGGGCTGCTCGGGCAGTTCGATGATTCCGACGGGCTGATCGGGCGCCAGGCGCGCCAGTCCCTTCGCGGCCGCCATCGCCTCATCCAGCCCGCCGAGCGAATCGACCAGCTTAAGCTTGATCGCCTGCTCGCCCGTCCAGACTCGTCCCTGCGCAACCGCGTCGGCCTGCTCGACCGTGATATGGCGGCCGGCCGCGACCAGTTTAAGGAAGTACTGGTAGTTGCGCATGATGTCATCCTGGAACTGTTTGGATTGCGCGGGCGTGAAGTCGGTCCACATGTCGAACATCCCGACGTTCGCGCCGCGGCTCACCGCGTCGGTGTTCGCATAAAGTTTCTGCGCGGCGGGCGTGATGTTGAATTTCCCGCCGAGCACGCCGATCGAGCCGGTGATCGTGCCGGGCTCGGCGATAATCTTCGCGGCCGGAATCGAGATCAGGTATCCGCCCGACGCGGCGTATCCCGACATGCTGACGACCACGGGTTTCTTCTTGGCGGTGAGCTCGACCTCGCGGTCGATGAGCTCCGACGCGAGCATCGAGCCGCCGGGCGAGTTCACTCTCAGAATCACGGCGCGCACGTCGTCGTTCTCGCGCGCGGACTTGAGCGCTTCAGACATGTCGTCGGAAGTCACCGCCGTGGTTTCGGGACCTGAAAATGGATCGAAGCCTTCGCCGCCGCGCTGGATCTCTCCATCCCCATAAATCACCGCGATTTGATTCCCGCCCAAGTTGGAAAACAGGCTCGCACGAGCGTAACTAGTGTAGTCGATTTCCTTGTGAACCGTGCCGCCGTGGTTTTTCACACGCTCGGTGAATTCGTCTTCGTATTCGAGTCTATCGACGAGCTTCGCCTTCAGGCCCTCGTCCGCATTCAACGGCGCTTGATCGATCAGCGCTTTAATCGCGTCGGGACTCAGCTTGCGCTCGGCGCCGATGCCGGCGACGATCTGATCGAACAGGCTGCCGGCCAGCCCTTCGTCCTCTTCCTTTTGCGCCGGCGTGAAGTCCTTGTTGGTAAACATGTTGGCGGCGCTCTTGTATTGCCCGGCCGACGCGAAGTTCGGCGTGATCCCCATCCAGTCGAGCGTGCCGCGCATAAAGAGCTCGCGCAGTTGCACTCCCATCAGGTTGAGATCGCCTCGCGGCATCAGCGAGACTTCGTCGGCGGCGCTCGCGACGAGGTAGGGCAGGTTGCCCAGGCCCGATTCGCCGGCGGTCTCGATGTAGGCGGCCGTCCATTTGCCGTGGCTCTTGAACGACTGAATGAGCGCGACGATCTCCTGCGCCTGCGCGAGTTCCATCTCGGGGTTGATGACCTTGATCTCCATGCCGACGATTTTCGGATCCCTCGCACCCTGATCGATCGCATTGCGCAGCACGTTGAGCGACGTCTGACTTTTGCTCAACAAGCCAAGCACGCCGGTAGCGCCGCGCTCGCCGACCGTTCCGTCAAGTTCGACCGACAAAACCGAATTGGGCTGCACGCGATGCGAGATATATTCCGAGATGGCGACTATCGCGAACAGCACCACAACGATGATCGCGGTTCGAAAAACCCATCGAATAAAGCGTCTGAACATTCACTCCTCCGAAACGCGCAGCGGATTACGCGCTGCCGGGCGCATTCCCTTGACAGCCGCAACTGGTATGAATAGCCAACCATACCCGATTGCATCGAGCCAGTCGCCAAAATACGGCCGCCCGAGCCTGCCGCGCCCGAACTTTTGATGAACCAGCGCGAGGCCGGCGCGATTCATCTGAGGATCGTCGCACTCGCATTCGCCGCCTGGATTTTCGACTTCTACGATCTCGTACTCTACTAGTTCCTGCTGGTCCCCGTCGCGCGCGAACTCCATCTGACGCCGGAGCAATCGTCGCTCGCGCTGGGTACGTCGCTGCTGATGACGGCTCTCGGCGGAGTCGTCTTCGGCTTCCTCGGCGATCGCTTCGGGCGAAAACCGATGATCGCGGCGACGGTCGCGATCTACGGCGTCGGCGCCGCGCTATGCGGATTCAGCCAGAGTCTCGCGCAACTAATAGTGTTTCGCTCGATAACCGGGCTCGGCATGGGCGGCGGATGGGCCCCAGGACAAAGTCTGGTCGCCGAGAGCGTGCCGGCCGACCGCCGCGCGCGATACGCCGCATACGTGCAGACGGGCGCGCCGCTCGGGGTGTTGCTTGCGGCGGCAGCAGGCGGTTATCTCGCACCGGCCGTCGGATGGCGTCTGACGTTCATGCTCTCCGGCGTGCCCGCAATATTTGTCGTCGCCGCAGTGTTGAAGTGGATGCCGGAAAGCGACGTCTGGCGCCGTACTCGCACCGATCTTAAACGCGGTGTGGACTTGCGTGCGATTCTCGTACATCGGCGCATCTTCGCGCTGCTCTTCGTCGTCGTCCTGCTGAACTCCGAGGCGTACTGGTTCACGTACACCTGGATGCCGGGATACCTGGAACTCAAGCGCGGCCTCACAGCAGTGGCCGCGAGTCATCTGCTGATCAAGATGCAGATAGGCGGCGTGCTCGGCTACCTGACGTTCGGGCGCATCGCTGACAGATTCGGCCGCCGGCCTGCATTCTGCGCATACGGCCTGCTGATGGCGGCCGGCACGATCCCGCCGACCATCCTGTGGACTTCGGCGGTCGCCGTGCGCGGACTCATCTCGGCTGCAATGTTCACGGCAGGTTTCGGCACCGGCATCTGGGCGGGCGTCGCGCCGATGATTGCAGAATTACTGCCGACGCGAATCCGCAATACATCGCTCGGATTGCTGTTGAACGTCACGCGCGGATTTCAGTTCTTCACGCCGATCCTGATTGCGGCGCTCGGCGCGCGGTTCGGTTTCGGCGTGACGCTGTCACTCGGCGCCGTCTTCTCGACGCTGGGCGCCCTGCTTGTGTGGATACTGCCCGAAACCCGCGGCCGCTCAATAACCGCGCTCGATTGATCTTGCCTCCCACGTTCGTCGGGGGAGGCCGACGCTCGTCTTCGAGCGGCGGGTGGGGGACCAAATTTCCGAGGTTCCGAATGTGCGGCGCTGCAGACAATCGCGCCGCAATTCGTCCCCCACCCTAACCCTCCCCCCGACGAACGTGGGAGGGAATCAGAAGTACGCCACACTCGACTGACATCACGGCGAGCTGCCCAGCGGCTTGTGCTCGACCGTTGAGCTGTCGAGGTACGGCTCGTCGCCGAGCCACGTGACGTGAAGCGTCGTCACGGCTTCGACGCCTTGCAGCATCAGGTCCGCCGTCATCGTTTGCGTGCGCGATCCTCCAGCGCTGCGGCGGCCGTCGGTCAGCGCCTCGGCCATCGCGCGTCCGGCTGGAGCCACACCGTCGGGTCCGATATTTGGCAGCGTGCCGAGTATTTCCGTGATCGTCGGCGCGACGTCGGTGTTCGCGGTCGGATTGAAATCGACAAACCCGCGCCGGAAGTCCGGGCCCGCCGCCGCACAAAAATTGTGAATCTCGCGCTCGCCCGCTGCGCCATGCATCCCCATGCCGGTCGTGAACGTCTGGCTGGTCCCGGTGTCGGCGTACACGACTCCCTTCACCGGATGCACCAGCGCGGCCGATTTGTTCGGCGTCGAGACTTGTCCGATCTGGCCTATCAGAAACGCGGGATTGCCGGAGCCCGTGAGGCCCTTGTTGTCGGCGTCGGGCTCCTCGCGAAATGAAATCACCAGGTCCGGCGAGCGCGCGGCATTGTACAGTCCCACGACGCGCTGGCTGAAGGTGCCGTCGATCCATCCGAGGTACGGCTTCGGCACGCGCTGACGCCGTCCGCGGCGGGTCGACTCATCAGGCGCAGTCGCCGGGTCGCGCGAGAAGATCGGCCCGCACCATTCCTGCGCCTCGGCGAAGTTGACGATCTTCTGCAACACCGCGCGGCGCGACTCCGGCGTGGGGAAATCGGTGGGCGAGAGGTACACCAGGTCCGCGCCGCCGTTGGGGACGACGATCATGTCGGTGCTGTCGCGCGATTTCTTGATGCCGGCTGACACCAGCATCTCCGACAGCACGATGCGGAACTTGATCGTCGCGAAGCCGTGATCTGAAACGACGATCAGGTCGGTCTTGTCCGCGATTCCCAACGCGTCGATCGCCGCGCGCACTCGCATCAGGTTGTTGTCGCAAAGGCTGAGCGCCTCCATCGCGGGGATCGTGCCCAACCCTGCCACGTGCTGCGTGAGATCGGGATTATGCTGCCAGAAGACGACGAGCGCCGGCTTCCCCGCGTCCGCCGCGCGCTTGGCCGCCGGCAGAGCGTCTTCCACCGCCAGCCGGGCGTAGTACAAATCGCGCGGCCCGTCGGCCACCGTAGTTTTCGAATCGGACGGTACCGTGATCTTCTGACTCTCCGATGCGGGCCCAACGAAGTCTTCCGACGCGAACAGGTAGTCCTTGTGCGGCTCGCCGACAATGTCCTTGCCGTCGACGATCGTCGCAACGCGGTTGTCGATCACCGAGGTCGGCCCCTGCTTGCCAATCACGCCGACGTAGCCGCCTTCGCGCGCGACTTCCTGCGCGATCGTGTCGAGCCCGATCAGCCGTCCCTTGAATTCGTCGGTCTTGTTCAAGTTCAGGATCGCCATGGCGCCCTCGGCCCCGACGATCTGACCCTTGGACCTATTTGCCGAGGGCGCCACGTAAAAGTTGTTGCCCACGAGTCCGTTGACGCCGGGCGGCGCTCCGGTGGCGAGCGCGGTCGCGTTCACCATCGTGAGCGTCGGGAAGATCGAGTGATGCTTGTCGAAGCGCACGCCCTCGCGCGCCAGCCGAAAAAGATTCGGCGTATCGCGCTGCGTGACGAAGTCGGGGCGCAGCCCGTCCCACACCATCAGCACCACGATACGGCCGCGCCCGCGATGTGCAGCAGTGGAATCTTGTGCGCGAGTCGGCGCGGCGATGAACACGAGCAGGAGCGCGAGAATTTCGGACAACCGTCGACTGAACATTCGATCGGTCATCAAAGCGGCCCGCAAGCGACCGTGTCAATCGCTCTTCGTGATCGGTTTGACCGCCGGCGTCCGCGGATGCGCCTTGAAAAATTCCCAGATGGCGTCGGTCGCGTTCAGGCTGTCGCTCGGCTCGCCCACCCATTTTTCCGGCAGCCGATTCTTGCCGCCCGGCCAGATGTGCCCCAATCCTCTGACCCTGTAATACTCGACCTCTCCGCCCTTGGCGCACTCATCGTAAGTGATTTCCAGCACGCCATTGCCGCGCGCAGTCTGCACTTCCGGACCGCACTCAAGCATCCGTTCCCATTCTTTGAGCGAATCCTCGACCGGTGGGCGATCCTCAATTTTCCCCCAGGGCAGTTTCACCTTGCCGCCATCGAGCGGATTGAGCGGGTCGGCGGTGCCTATTATGTAGAGCAGCGGAACGGGATACGCGAGCTGTTTTTCCTGCTCCCAAAGATGGCCCGCGACGGGCGCTATCGCCGCGATTCGATTCGATAGGTTGAGCCCCACGCTGAACGTCATCGAGGCGCCATTGGAAAAGCCGGTGCAATAGATTCTGTCCGGGTCGGCGGCGTAGCGCGCCTCGAGGAAGTAGATCATCGCGGAGACAAAGCCGAGGTCGTCCACCTTATCCACGCCAATCGCGCCGCGGCCGGAGCCGTCGTTCCACAGCCGCGGATTCATCAGGAATCGCGCAGGCAACAAGGGATGCGGCGGAGTGCCGTCGGGGAAAACCGCGATGAAGCCCTCGCGATCGGACTTCGCGTCCCATCCCGTCTCGGGAATCGCGCCCTCGCCGCTGCCGCCCCCGCCATGGAGCATGAAGACTACCGGCACTTTCGATTTGCCATCGAATTGCGGCGGCACGTGCACGATGAAGGTGCGCGTCATCTTGTTGGTGCCCGCGCCGACCACGAGCGCTTCGTCGTGATTCCCCGGCGCCGGCACCGGCTGATTCGCGGGCGCACCCGCCGTCGCGGAAACTACCGCGGTCGTCAATATCGCCGCCGCCATGACCGCGAGCGAGAACCTCGAAATCGCAAACCTGCGCATGGCTCAGCGTCTCCCAAGCCCCCTGAAGCTCCAGTTCAATGTACGCCGCGGCTGACGAGTAGTTTCAAGGTGCAACTCGATTTTTGATTTGGTAGCGTGACCGCAGAACTGTACAAGAGATTGGGAGGATCGCCACATTGCGTATTGCACTGCTCGGCCAGGCCGCATTCGCGGAAAGAGCGCTCGCGGCGCTCGTCGAGCACGGCCACGAGATCGTTCACGTCTTCGCTCCGCCCGATGCGCCCACCGGCAAGCCGGATCCGCTCGCCGTGAAGGCGCGCGGGATGAACCTGCCCCTCAGTCAGCCCAAGTCATTCAAGAGCGACGCCGCCTTCGAGCATTTCAAAACGCTCGACGCCGACCTCGCCATTCTCGCCTTCGTCACGTTGATAGTTCCCGAGCGAATTCTCTACGCGCCGCGCTTCAAATCGATCTGCTTTCACCCATCCCTGCTCCCGCGCCATCGCGGCGCCAGCGGCATCAACTGGGCAATCATCCAGGGCGACGCGGAAACGGGAGTCACGTGGTTCTGGCCCGACAAAGGCATCGACACCGGCCCGATCCTCGTGCAGAGGCGCGTGCCGATCGCGGAGACCGACACCGTCGGCTCGATCTACTTCAACACGCTCTTCCCGATGGGCATCGACGCGATGGTCGACGCGGTCAATCTGATCAAATCGGGCAACGCTCCCGCGATAGTGCAGGACGAGAGCAAGGCGACCTACGAGCCGCCATGCCGCGACGAGCACGCAAAGATCGATTTCGCAAAACCAGCGCGCGAAGTCTTCAACCTGATCCGCGGATGCGACCCGCAGCCAGGCGCATTCGCAACAATCGGCGAAGAACGCCTGCGCATGTACGAAGCCAGCTTCTCAGCAAGCAGCTCGGACGCAGCGCCGGGAACAATCGTCGCGATCGATTCCGATGGAATGAGAATCGCGCTCGCAGGCGGCTCGATTACAGTAAAGCGGGCGCGAATCGATCCGAATCCGAAGAAAGTCGCACCCGCCGAGCTAGCAGCCGCGGGCGATCTCAAAGTCGGCACAAAGCTGACGTAAGCGAAAACGCTGCTGGATTCTTGCCTCGCCCGTTTGTCGGGAGAGGCCGACGCTCGTCCTCGAGCGGCGGGTGAGGGAACCAGACGCAGACCTAACTATTTTCCCTTAAGCCGCGGATCATCTCCCGCGACGCATAGCGATTCCGCCGTTCGTTTTGTCATTTCCGATTTGCTCAGCGGATGCATCTTTGCCTTCCGCGTGGCCTTCGCCGCTGCCTGATACTCATCGGGTGTCATCGGATTTTCGATCGCGTCCTTCAGCGACTCATCACACTCCTTCTGGGAATTGAAGCTCACGCCTTTCCTCCACGACGACAACGGCGCGTGCGCATCAACTTTGTTGTCGGCGCCAATCGGCGGAATCATCAGGTACCAAACGACGATCCCGAGTGCGGTGGAGGGGTGGAACTTCATGCAAATCGCTTATCATAGTAGGACGAAATTTATTTCGTCGAATCTTTGTTCTTCTGTAGCGCAATAAATTCCGTCCTCCTTCCCTCCGTCCCCGCTATTCCGCCGCAGTCCTATGCGCTACGATTTGTAGCGTTTTTGAGAGGTGTACCGGGGATGCGACTCTGCATCGGGACGGCCAAGGGCATTGTGATTCTGGATCCCGCGCGCGGTGCGACGCCACTGATGGTACTTGCCGATCCGTCAGCCGTCTGGTGCATGGCGCAGGACGCCGTCGATCCCACGCTCATCTATGCCGGCTCGACCGAGCACGTCCGCGGCAAGGGCACGCTCGCGCGCTCGACCGACGGCGGCCGCACCTGGACCGACGTCACTCCCCCGCTCGCGCGCGAAGAAGAGGTCTGGTCTCTGGCCGCGTCGCCCGCCGTGAAGGATCGTGTGTTCATCGGCACCTCGCACGCGCGATTGTTCCGCAGCGATGATCGCGGGCGCATCTTCAAGGAGTCCGACGGCTTCCTGAAAATCCCCGGCCGCGACCGCTGGACGTTTCCGCCGCCGCCGCACATTCCGCACGTGCGCTCGATCGCGTTCGATCCGCATGAGCCGTCCACGATGTACGTTGGCGTCGAGGAGGGCGGCGTCTTCCGCTCGCGCAACGACGGCGCGTCGTTCGAGCCGCTCAACGACGGCATCTATGCGGACATTCATACCGTCGCGGTGGACTCGCGCGATTCGCGCCGCCTCTACGCCACCACCGGCGCGGGCTTCTACCTGTCGCACAACGCCGGTAAATCCTGGGAGCATGTAACGCGCGGGCTCAATCGCACCTACACGATTCCATTGCTCGTGAGCTCGCCGGACCGCGACGACGTTTTCACCGCGGCCGCGATGGGCCCGCCGCCCACCTGGCGGGTCGGACCGACGGGCGCGGACGCGATGCTGTTCCGCAGCGCCGATCGCGGCGAAAGTTTCACGCCGATTTCCACCGAACAGAGCTTTGGGCGCGGGATGGTGATGCGGATGAAGGCCGACCCGGAGAATGGCGGCTTCTTCGCGGTATGCAACGACGGCACCGTCGTGCGCGCAAGCACCGACGGTTCGTCGCTCGCGGCTATCGCCGAGAAACTGCCGGCCGCCTACGACCTCGCAATCGTCCCGTGAGCCTTTCCTAATCTCCACCCTGTCCGTTCCGGGAGGAGCCTCACCCGGATTCCGTAATTCTGAATAGCTCGCGCGCCTCACCAAGGCCCTTGAGTTCGTGGACTCCTGCTGATTCGAGCGCGATCCCTGAACCTTCCAGCAAGTGCTTCGTGGTGGCTGAAACGAGGACCTCGCCTGCCCCCGCAACCGCTGCTACGCGTGCGGTTTCATGGACGGCCAGGCCTCGTACGTTGTCGCCCACGAACTCGACCTCGCCGGTATGAACCCCAGCTCGAATCGTGATGCCGAGTCCGGAGACCGATCGGCCAATCGACCGCGCGCATCGAACCGCACGGGCGGGACCGTCGAACACCGCAAGGAATCCATCGCCTGTCGTCTGTATCTCGCGCCCTCGAAAACTGTTCAGCTCCAGCCGCACCTGATGGTTATGCTCCAAGAGCAGCTCGCGCCAGGCCGAATCGCCAAGCCGCCTGAGATGCGCGGTCGAGTCCACGATATCGGTGCACAGCACCGCGGCGAGCACGCGATCTCCGTCGGCCGGCGCCGCGAAGACCCGGGCGCTCGCGAACTCGATCGCCTCGAACGGCTCATCCCCGACTACCGTGGCATCGTGACCGGAAGGAATGTCATAGACGTCGTCCACTCCGACTTCGCACACCTCGCCGGCGTCGGTTTCCACCCGTAGCCGTCCGCTGAGAACCACGCCTTGATGGTGAATTTGGCAAGAGCGCGTGCGAGCGATCGGCCCGACGTCACGCGACCAGCGCCAGCCGGGTTCCAAAAAGAACCGACCGACCGTGGTCTCATTGTGAGATACGGTCTCTATCCGGCCATTGGGAAAGCGCCGAACCTGATCTGGACTGCGAAGACTCTTTGCCTGTGGACGCGGCATGGAATTCCTTGCGACAACTCAAGGCCGCTCCTACCGAGCATAGGCACGCCCTCCGGCAGACTCAAGGCTTACCTCAGCTCCACCGGAGTCTGCCCCTCGATCACCTTCTTCGCGATTATCGCCGCCGTCGACCTCGGCACCAGCCGCGTCGCATTGGCGCGCACCCAGTTGAACCATCCTGAGATGACGCTCGGCTGTTTCCCGAGCGCGTCAAGTGCGACCCGCACCACGTTCTCCGCGGGCTCGCCGTGATCGGCGCCCACGCTCTCTCCCGCCACCGACTGAAACTCGGTCTTCGTCGGGCCCGGCTCGATCACAAGCGCATCGACGCCCGTGCCGCGCAGCTCGCCCCATAAACCTTCGCCAAACAGCAAGTCGAATCCCTTGGTCGCGCTGTAAACCGCATGCAGCGGCAGCGGCTGGCGTCCTGCCACACTGCCGACGACGATCACCGCACCGCGTCCGCGCTTGACCATGCCGGGGATGATGCGGCTGGTCAGCACCACCGGCACAACGCAGTTCACCACCACCATCGAGCGCAGCCTGTCCGTCGCGAGCTTGTCGAAACGGCCCGCGTAGCCAAAGCCGGCGTTGTTGACGAGAAATGCGATCGGCAAATCCGCGACCGCGTCCGCCAGCCGATCAGCGCCGTCGTTCGCCGCGAGATCGACGGCGACCACGCGCGTATCGACGTGATGCTTCTCCTTGAGCTCCGCCGCCAGCGCGTTCAGCCGATCCTCGCGCCGCGCCGTCAGCACTATCGACATACCCTCGCGCGCAAGCGCGCGGGCAAACTCAAGCCCGATTCCCGCCGACGCGCCCGTCACCAGAGCCCACTCGCCGTACTTCTCACGATACTTGCGCCGATTGTCTGCCATCGCGATTCCCTCCACGAGAATTGTCCGTGACCGCGCTTCTCTTCCCGTCTCCCTGCAAGGGAGAGGATCGAAGGTGAGGGTCCTTATTCAGCGCGCGCTTGGCGCGCGATTCAAGATTCCGCCTCTGCTCTGGATGGGTGCATCCTATACTCACGCGTCGCGCTATCCGACTAGTATCTGGCAGCTTATGATGCCGCAATCCCGCAACGGAAAACCCGGAGCACACGCCACCGCCGAGCGGCTCGCTACCCGCGGATGGAACGTGTACGCGACTGCGCGCAAACCTGAGTCGATCGCCGACCTCGCGGCGCGCGGATGCAAAACGCTCGCGCTCGACGTATGCGACGAAGCCTCGATGCGCGCGGCGGTGCAAACTGTAGAGCGTGCCGAAGGCGCGGTCGGCGTGCTCATCAACAATGCCGGCTACGGCCTCGAAGGCGCGTTCGAGGAAGTGCCAATGACCGACATCCGCCACCAGTTCGAAACCAACGTATTCGGCCTGATCGCGATGACCAAGCTGGTGCTGCCCGCGATGCGCCGTCAGCGATGGGGCCGCGTCGTCAACCTCAGCTCAATGGGCGGCAAGCTCACTTTCCCCGGCGGCGCTTACTATCACGCGACCAAGCACGCAGTCGAAGCGCTCAGCGACGCGCTGCGGTTCGAAGTGAAAGGCTTCGGCATCAACGTGATCGTCATCGAGCCCGGCCCAATCAAAACGCGCTTCGGCGACACCGCCGTCAGCAACATCGCGATGCCCAAGGATTCCCCCTACGCGGCATTCAACGTTGTGTTGGAAAAACAGATCCGCGAAGCCTACGAAGGCGGCCCGATGGCCCGCTTCGCCGCCCCGCCTGACGCCGTCGCCGATGTGATCGCAAAAGCCATCACCGCGGCAAGTCCAAAAACCCGCTACAAAGTAACGTTAGCCGCCCGCGTCCTGATGGGTCTGCGCCGCATCCTCCCCGACCGCGCCTTCGACGCCTTCCTTCGCACTCAATTCCCCCCTCCGGCGCCATAACCTACACAGCCAACGCCAGATCTTGCCTCCCACGTTCGTCGGGGGAGGCCGACGCCCGTCTGCGAGCGGCGGGTGGGGGACCTTTCGTTCTGAATTTTGGGTTCTGGCACAACAGTTCAGGGATGAACTATTCAGCCTTATGCCTCAGCACCTGCCGTGCTAACCCTTAGTTATGGACCATCACTCACAATCCTCCACGTTCGCTCAATCCCCGAAAATCCTCTTCGGCAACCCAGCATCGAATCACGCGACCACCGTGCTCGCTGCAAAAATCAATTTTGACGGAACGAAGCTACCCTTGGTGTATACCGCTTCCCGAAACCACAACTAATGGTGTATTTCCCGTTTTCGCTGTTGGTTTTGCGGGAACTTGCCAGCTTGACAGGATCACGAAGAAAAAGCGAAGATAGCCGTGCCGTCAGATGAACACTGCCGCCTCACTGCCATTCTATTCGCCGCCGCCCGACGGCCTCGACGCCACGCGCGGCGTCGACTTTATCGAGATGCCGGTGCGGCAGATTCTCAATCGATGCGACAGCCCGCGCGTGCCGTTTCGATGGACCATCAACCCGTATCGCGGCTGCGAGTTCGGATGCGTGTACTGCTACGCGCGCTACACGCACGATTTTCTCGAGCTGCACGACCCGATGGACTTCGAGCGCAAGATTTTCGTCAAGCGGATGGCGGCCGAGGTCCTGGCGCGCACGCTCTCGCGCACGCCAATCGGCACCGACGCGATCGCAATCGGCACGGCGACCGACCCGTATCAGCCGGCCGAGCGGAAATACGGGCTGACGCGCTCGATGCTCGAAGTTTTCGCGCAACTGTCGGGGCTGGAGTTGTCGATCACGACCAAATCCAGCTTGATCGTTCGCGACCTCGAGTGGCTCAAAAAGATTAATCGGCGCTCGAAGCTGTCGGTGAACTTCTCGCTGATAACGCTCGATCGAAAACTGCAACGAATCCTTGAGCCGCGAGCGCCGCGCCCGGGCCTGCGGCTGCGCGCGCTGTTCGAGCTGGCGCGGGCGGGTATCCGATGCAACGTGCTGATGATGCCGATGATTCCGGGGCTGACGGACGATCCCGCGGCGATCGAGAGCGTGATTCGCGGGGCGCATCGCGCGGGCGCATCGGGAGTGTGGTGGCGTTCGCTGTTTCTGAAACCGGCGGCGGCGCGCCGATTCATTCCTTTCGTCAGGGAGCGATTCCCGCATCTGGCGGAGCGTATCGATATGTTTTACGCGCGCGCCGAGTACGTTCCGCGTGCGTATGACGATCGGATGGGCGTGATTTTCGACCGCATCCGCGCGCGCTACGGCTTCCCCCTCAAGCACGAACCCAGCATGGTGCGGCCGCCCGTCGCGCCGCAGCCACCGCGCCAGAGCTCGTTGTTTTCTTAATACCGGGTGCAGGGGTCACCCCTGCTGGTGCGCGGGGCGGGACTTGAACCCGCACGGTATTGCTACCACCAGCCCCTCAAACTGGCGTGTCTGCCATTCCACCACCCGCGCATCGTGCGTACCGGCCGGAGCGAGGTTGAGGGTCTGAGCGCTCCGGCGCGAATTCGAAAGTACAGCTACTGCTTCTATTACTTCGCCGACGACGGCGTCGCGGGTCCGGCGGGGTTTTGACCGGCTGGGGCCGGCGCCGCGGGAAGCGCGTTCTTGGGCGCCTGCTTCGACGCCGGCATCACACTCGACGGCGCCGACGAGAACGGCCGATCGAAGATACTGCCGGTCACGCGCCGCGCAGAAGCCAGCGCCAGGAAGATCGAGCTCGCGAAAAAAATAATCGCCAGCCCCCAGGTCGCCTTGGTCAGCGCGTTGCCTGCTCCGCTGGCGCCAAAGACGGTCTGGCTCGAACCGCCGAAAACGGCGCCGACCTCCGCACCCTTGCCCTGCTGCAGCAGGATAATGATGCACATGGCAACGCAGACGATCACATGAACCGAAACAACGATTGAAACCATTTTGTCTTCTTCAGCGAGTCCGCGCCCTGACGATGCGCGCGAACGAGTCAGCCTTTAAGCTTGCCCCGCCGACCAGAGCCCCGTCAATATCGGGCTTGGAGACGAGCGAGTCAACATTGTCGGCGTTTACGCTGCCGCCGTAAATTATCCGCACCGCCGACGCGCGCTCGGCGCCGTAGCCTTCGAGGATCGCGCCGCGGATCGCGCCGTGGACAGATTGCGCCTGCTCGGGCGTCGCGGTGCGCCCGGTGCCGATCGCCCACACCGGCTCGTACGCAATCGCCACTGCGGTCACCTGATCGTCGCCGACGTTCTCGAGCCCGCACCGGAGCTGGTGCAGCACGACCTCCAGCGCACGGCCACTGTCGTGTTCGTCCTGGGTCTCGCCGACGCACAGAATCGGCGCCATACGGTGCTTGAGCGCGGCGAGCACCTTTTTGTTAATCAGTTCGTCGGTTTCATGAAAAATGTGGCGGCGCTCCGAATGGCCAACGATGACGTGGGTCACGCCAAAGGCCTTCAGCATCGGCGGCGAGATTTCGCCGGTGAACGCGCCTTTGTCCTCGTAGTGCATATTTTGCGCGCCCAGCAGGATCGACGAGCCCGCCAGCGCCTGCGCCACGGCCGGGGTGAGAATATCTGGCGGCGCGACCATCACGTCGCGATCTTTCGCCAGCGCCGCGGCGTCGCGATCGATCTCGGCGCGGATTGCGGCGATGAGCGCGCGGGCCTCGAGCGGCCCAAGATGCATCTTCCAGTTCCCGGCGATTAGTTTCCTGCGCACGCGCGTCCTTCCTGTGTGTACGCTGTCAGACTTCGAGCGCCTTCACGCCAGGCAGCTCGCGGCCTTCCAGAAATTCGAGCGTGGCTCCGCCACCGGTCGAGATATGCGTGAACTTGTTCGCCCAGGGCGCATGCGCGAAGGCGGCAGCCGTGTCGCCACCGCCGATTATCGAAATGACGCCCGATCGATCGGCGAGCGCCTCACCGACCCGCATCGTGCCGTCGGCGAACGCCGGGATCTCGAAAAATCCGAGCGGGCCGTTCCAAATAACGGTTTTGGCACGCGCGATTTCCGCGA
Organism: Binatus sp. (SeqCode); assembly: GCF_035272065.1. GTDB lineage: Bacteria > Desulfobacterota > Binatia > Binatales > Binataceae > Binatus. The sequence continues at coordinate 6,401 of NZ_DATEQZ010000093.1, read as the reverse complement.
TAAACGCCGCCGCGGTATCCGGTCCGATGTCGAGCCCCATCATCTCGGAGGGAATATCGGTGACTGTATGAGGCGCCGCGCCGGCTTCCGGAGCGGATGCGACAATATGATCCGACGGCAGGACGATTTTGACGCCTATCCGCGCGGCCTCGACGAGCAACTCGCCCGCGAGCTCGAGCTTGTCGTCTTCGACGAGCGAGCGGCCGACGGCGACGCCCTGAGCCTTGAGAAACGTATACGCCATCGCGCCGCCAATCAGGATCGCATTGACCTTGGTCAGCAGATTTCTGATGAGGCCAATCTTGTCGGAGACTTTTGCGCCGCCCAGGATCGCCACCGACGGGCGCTGCGGATTCTCGGTAACCGCGCGCAACGCGTCGAGCTCGCGCATCATCAGGAATCCGGCCGCGCGCTCCGCGATGAATCGGGTGACTCCGACCGTCGAGGCGTGCGCGCGATGCGCGGAGCCGAAGCCGTCGTTCACGTAGACCTGTTTGTGGCGCGCCAGTTCATGCGAGAAGTCGCGATCGTTGGCTTCCTCTTCTCTGTGGAAGCGCAGATTTTCGAGCAGAATCGCTTCGCCCGGCTTGAGCGCCTCGATCATCTTGCCGGTGTGATCGCCGATGCAGTCGGGCGCGAGCGCGACCTTCTGCCCGAGCGCGTTCGATAGATACTCGGCGACCGGCTTGAGGCTGAGCTCGGCGCTGCGCTCTTTGGGACGCCCCAAATGCGAGCAGAGCACGGCCGTTCCGCCATGCTCGAGGATGTAGCGAATGGTGTCGAGGCTCGCGTCGATTCGCGCCGGATCCTGGATCTTTCCCTCGTGGATCGGCACGTTGAAATCGCATCGCACCAGCACCTTCTTGTCTTTGAACTCAAGGCGCGTGATCGGTAAAACGGGCATCGCAGCCACTCACTCCCGGGTCAGTTCGGTTGCCGCAGCTAAAGCTTTGCCGCGACGAACGCGGCGACATCCGCGAGCCGGTTCGAGTAGCCCCATTCGTTGTCGTACCACGAAAATACTTTCACCAGCCGGTTTCCAATCACCTTGGTCAACGGCGCGTCGAAGATCGACGAATGCGGATCGCCGTTGAGATCGACCGAGACGATCGGCGCCTCGCTGTAGGCGAGAATCCCCTTGAGCGGGCCGTCCGCCGCCGCTTTCATCGCGGCGTTGACGGATTTTACGTCGGCGTCCTTGTCAACCGTCACGGTCAGGTCAACCAGCGAGACGTTCGCCGTCGGCACTCTGATCGCGAGTCCGTCGAGCTTGCCCTTGAGCGCGGGCAGCACCAGGCCGATCGCTTTCGCGGCGCCGGTCGAGGTCGGGATCATCGAGACCGCCGCGGAGCGCGCGCGCCGCAGATCCTTGTGCGGCCCATCCTGCAGATTCTGATCCGAGGTGTAACTATGCACGGTGGTCATCAGGCCGTGGACGATTCCGAAACTGTCGTGCAGGACCTTGCCAACCGGCGCGAGGCAGTTGGTCGTGCATGACGCGTTGGATATCACGTCGTGCTTTTTCGCGTCGTAAGCATTCTGATTGACGCCCAGGCATAGCGTGACGTCGGCGCCGTCGGCGGGAGCGCTGATCACGACTTTCTTCGCGCCGGCAGAAAGATGCATCGCGGCCTTGTCGCGCGCCGTGAACAGGCCGGTGGATTCGACGACCACCTGCACGCCGAGTTTGCTCCACGGCAATTTGGCGGGATCGCGTTCCGCCAGCACCTGGAGCGGCTTGCCGTCGAGGAAAATAATCCCGCCTTCGGCTTTGACCTCATGACGCAGCGTACCGTGAATGGAATCGTATTTGAGCAGATGCGCGAGGGTGGGCGCATCGGTGATATCGTTGACGGCTACGATCTCGAGTTCCTTTTTGGCCAGGGCGGCGCGCAGGAACATTCTGCCGATCCGGCCGAATCCGTTTATCCCGACTTTTATCGCCACCGATCAATCCTCCCGAGAGTTCGTTGCGTGCCCGTGAAAAAGTGAAAAGTGAAAAAGTGAAAAGTGAAATCCTCAAAAGCAACAACCCGAACCTTAGATAAGTCCGGGTCCGATGTACAGATTGTACGCCGGGGCGCGTCGCGAATGCAGAGAGCGCGGGGAAGGGGAAATCACTTTATTGAATGTGAAACCCACCGTGGGGTGCAGGGGTGACCCCTGCACCCGATGATAAGAGAAGATGCGGCCTAACGGCCTGTTAGAACAGGTAAAAGGGGAGGAGGCGGATGATTTTGGCAGGTAGGAGGGGTTGTCGGCTTGATTGCGGATGTGTTTACGGCGCCGGCGCGGGCAGCCGGGTAATCGAGCGCAAATACACGAACATCGCTCCCGAGAACAGCATCACGTCCAGCGCGAGCTCCAGCCACATTCTCGATCGCGATGGCGCGCCGACCCCGAAGCATCCGCAGTCGAGCGTGAGACCTCGAAGCAGCGCGGACGCCAACGCCGTGAAAAACACTACAGATATAACAGCGACCGCGAGCGCTCCGATCCGCCTGGTCCATGGCCCAAGCAGCAGGACGCCGCATGCGATCTCGAATGGCGGCAGACCCATCACGAGCAGATTGATGAACACCGCCGGCACGATCGCGAACGCAGCAGTGCTATCGGCGAACTGCAGCGGGTCGCGGAGCTTGTCGATGCCCGCGTAAATGAATACGGCAGCCACGGCTATGCTGACTGCGAGCACCGCATAGTTGCGACGCAAATTGCCGGGCGGCATCATCGTACGCTCCCTGTCGAGGCAGGCATCCCTGCCGCCGACCACGCATCCCATCCGCCGGTGAAGACGCTGACGTTGCTGAAGCCGAGACTCAGCAACGCGTTGGCGACGAGCCGGCTGTCATGGCATTCACCGCCGGCACAGTACACGATGATCGGCTTGTCAGTGGCGGCCTTCAGCGGGAGAGATAGCTGCCGGTAATCTTGCGCGAAGTCGTCGCGCGCGAGGTTCAACGCTCCCGGTACGTGCCCCTGTTCGAAAAACAGGGACGGCCGGGCATCAAGGATGAGTGCGCTTTTGCTGGCGACGGCTGAACGGAATTCGTCAAGTCCGACGGTTGCCGCCGGTGCGATCTTAAACGGCGGCGCCGCAACCAGCGTCGTCAGCTCAGCATCGAACCGCTGCTCCGGCGTTTTGTAGACGATAGGAAGCGGACTGAGCGAAAACCGGTTGATCACGAGTCCAGCCGCCAGCGACGCAATCGCGAGGATCGCAACACCGCCGAGATCGCGCACAATCTGCCATGCGAGGCTCCTCGCTTGAGGCAGGCGCGCCGGATCGGGAGTGGCGATCGACCCTGCTGAAGTCCGGCAATTGCGCGAGTTCAGGTCGGAGTTGGGCACTGGTTCAGTTTAAGGGCCTTAATTGTGCCGGTCCGGAGACGGCGGCAGTGGGGAAGATTGGCTCCTTGCAAATCGCCACGCGGAGATTCCAATGAGAAAGTAAAAAACCGTCAACAGGCTTAATGGAACGATCCCGAGAACGTAAGGCCATTGGCGCATCAGGGGTAGATAAGCGTTTGGGAAAAAAACCTGAACTAAGAGTGTGATTAGTCCAAGCGCTGCAAGCGCAAAACAAACCCATTGAAGCGGCACGTATTTCAAGGGATCGAACTTGACCACGACCGCTCTTATAGCACGTATCCCGGCAAGTAGGCTCACCGGCGGGCGAAGGCGATGCAGGCGCGGCACGGGGAAGAATCCGTGCTGGTTTTGGGCGCGCGGATAGCGTTATAATTCGTCAATCTCCAGCCGAATGATTCCGGCGAGTAGGCTCACCTGCCGGCGAGGGGCGACGCGGGCATAGCACGGGCTCGGAGCGTTGGCAGCGACCAGAGGTGGCCATGCTGGTATTTCTAATCCATGTTCGGGACCCGCAATTTTACGCCGTGCCGGCGGACGGGCGCGCGAAAAACGGCAACCTGCGCATTATGGGGTTCCCGCCGATCGGAATCATGTCGCTCTCGGCGGTGCTCAAGCGTGCCGGCCATGAATGCGTGATGTTCGACCAGGCCAACAGCGAGACTCCCAACCAGGTCATCGTCGAGCAGATTCGCAAGCGGCGGCCGCAACTGGTCGGGTTGAGTTTTCTGAGCACGACCAGTTATCCCTACGCCAAGATTCTCGCCCGCCAGATCCGCGCCGTCGATTCCAAGGTCAAAGTCGCCATCGGCGGCGTGTTCGCGACGCTGAATGCGCCCCTGGTGAAACTGCAATGCAGCGAAGTGGATTTTGTCTGCCGCGGTGACGGTGAGCAGTTAATTCTCGACCTGGTTGACCAGCTCGACAATCCGGCGGCTGTCGGCGGGCTGACCTGGGCGCGAGACGGCCAGGTGGTAAACAATCCGGACCGCGCGGTCGAGCGCGACCTCGACCAGTGGCCTTTTCCGGACCGCGAAAGCCTCGCGCTGGACTTCATCGAGTCGATGCCGCTGGATGTGCCCACGGTTCTGTCAATGGACCGTTTCACCACGATGCAGACGTCGCGCGGATGCCCGTGGCCCTGCGTTTTCTGCGACATTCCGATCTTCAACCAGAGCAAGTGGCGCTCGCGCAGCCCTGAGCACGTGCTCGCGGAATTCAAACATCTGAAGGAACACGGCTACGGCGCGGTGTACTTTGTCGACGATCATTTCCTGCTGCAACCCAAACGGATCGAAGCCATCTGCAAAGGGCTAATCGAGAGCGGTCCGAGCATCCACTGGGGATGCGAGGGCAGGGTCGATTCGGTCGCCCAACATCTGTTTCCGGCGATGGCAAAGGCCAATTGCCGCACTCTGATGTTCGGGATCGAGAGCGGCAGTCAGAAGGTCCTGGACCGGCTCAAGAAGGAGCAGACGCTTAAGGAAGTTGAGACCGCGGTCGCGAACGCCAAGCGGGCGGGAATCGAAATCGTGCACGGCTTCTTCACGGTCGGCAACCCCGACGAGACCGTGGCCGACCTGAGGGCGACATTTGATTTTGCCGCACGGCTGCCGCTCGACACGTTCAACTTCAACCGCCTATGCGTCTATCGCGGCACCCCGTTGTGGCAGGAATATGTCCGCCGCAACCTGGTCGACGAGGCCCGCGACTGGTTCAAGTATTTCAAGTGTTCCGAGATCGATCCGACCTGCCTGCCGGGCGAGGTGATCAACCGCGAGCGCAGCGCGGGTTTTCGCAGAATATTCCGCTACAAGCTGCTTCATTATCCGCTGCAGACCGTGCGGCTGCTGCGCCGTTTCACGCGCTTCATGCCGATGCGCGACGTGGTTTACCTGATTCTCAAGCCCTTCCTCGGCAAGCCGCGCGGACCCACGCCGGCTGAGACCCTTTCGCGCGCCGTCGAGCATGCGGAACTTAAGGACTCGGCCGCAGCGCTGACCCAGGTCAGCGACGAGAGGTTCGAGCAGGCGATTGCCGAGTCGCAGGCCGAACGGGCTCTAACTCAGCACGGGTCATGAAGTCCGGATAAACCGCGGGCGCGCGAGCGGCGGGATGACCGTGCTGGTTTTGGGCGCGCTGATACCCTTATAATAGACCGATTATTCAGCCGAATGGCGGTTTTATGCTCCATCAGGTGAGTGGTGCAGGCGGGTTGGGTGTGGTGGAACTGGTGCTGGGCACGGGCCCGGTGGTGGCAGTCGTGTTGTGGCTGCTGGTGGCCTTTTCGGTCGGCAGTTGGGGTATCATCCTTTACAAACTGATTGAGATTTCGCGAGCGCGGCGCCAGTCCGAACGCTTCATCGCGATCTTCTGGGAATCGAAGAACCTCGCCGCGATTCACACCGCGAGCGTCGGCCTCAAGCGCAGCCCGGTCGCGCAGGTTTTCCGCGCCGGCTACCAGGAGCTCCTGCAACTCACCCGCGCCAAGCGCCAGGCGGTGGGCGCGGAAAGCGGCTTCTCGACCGATCTCGGCGGAATCGCCAACGTGATGCGCGCGATGAAGCGCCAGGAAAACGTCGAGCTGACCAAGCTCGAGTCCGGCATCACCTTCCTCGCCACCACCGGTTCGACCTGCCCGTTCATCGGGCTGTTCGGCACCGTGTGGGGAATAATGACGGCGTTCCTTGGCCTGTCGGCATCGCATACGTCGAGCATCCAGGCGGTCGCGCCCGGAATCGCCGAGGCGCTGATCACGACCGCGGTCGGCCTGGTCGCCGCGATCCCGGCGCAGATGTTCTACAACTACTTCATCGCGCGGGTGCGAGTGCTGGCGACTGAGATGGATAATTTCACCTCCGAATTTTTGAACATCGCCGAGCGTCATTTCCTTTCGTAGGCGCCGGATTCAATGGCATTCGATTCAGGACAGCGCGGGCAGATGGTTTCCCAGATCAACGTCACGCCGCTGGTGGACGTGATGCTGGTGCTGCTGGTCATCTTTATGGTCACGGCGCCGATTATTCAGCAGG
>NZ_DATEQZ010000092.1:0-3433 GCF_035272065.1 Binatus sp. (SeqCode) | reverse complement strand
TCGTGGGCAAGGCGGTGAAGAACCGGCGCGATGCGGTTGTCATCGCAACGAAGGCGGCGTCACCGCTCGGACCGGGTCCGTTCGATTCAGGGTCAAGCCGCAAGCACGTCATGAAGGCATGCGAGGACAGTCTGCGCAGGCTCGACACAGAGTACATCGATCTTTATCAGATGCATCGATACGACGAGACCACTCCACTCGAAGAGACGCTCAGTACGCTGAATGACCTGGTCCGCCAGGGCAAAGTGCGTTACATCGGCGTGTCGAACTGGACCGCGTCGCAGATCGTGGAGGCCTGCTCGATCATCGCTGCGAAGGGTTGGGAGCCGTTGGTGAGCCTGCAGCCGCAGTACAGCATTCTGAGCCGCGATATTGAGATCGAGATCCTGCCTGCTTGCCGCAAGTTCGGGCTCGGCGTGATTCCGTGGAGCCCGCTGGCCGGCGGCATGCTCACTGGCAAGTACAAGGCCGGCGAAGAACCGCAACAGGGTACGCGGTTCGCGGCGCCGGGACCGTTTCAGCGCGTGTGGCGCACGCGCGCACTCAATGAGCGTAATCATGCCGTCGTTTCGGTGGTGCTCGAAGAAGCCCGCAAGCTCGATGTGTCGCCCATCGCACTTGCGCTCGCGTGGAACTTGGCGCGTCCAGGCATCGTCTCGCCGATCATTGGGCCGAAATCTGAACAGCAACTGAAGGAGAACCTAGCTGCGCTCGAGGTTGTGCTTCCCAACGATACCGTTGAGCGGATCGATGCGGCCAGCGAACCGCACCTGCCGTATCCGCACGACCTTATGCGTATGGCGCGGCAACTGACGACGATGATGGTGCAGCAGAACTCGCAGGCGAAGAGCTAGCCGATCGCGGTTTACATCGCTTCGAGCCATCGTCCGGAGTTGTGCCTACCAAAAACTCCGAAAGCGGCGGGCAACAACCGAGATGATGGATCGCTCGAGCTTAAGCATGCCGGCGATATTGCGTCGGTGAATCACTCCAGACTTTTCGGCGCACTCGGAGTTTTTGGTAGTCACACGCGAATCGATAACCAACCCTTGAAAGTTTTCGTGAGGTCATCATGGAGCAAACCCAAAACGAAGTAGATGAGAAGAATCGCTATCGTATAGAAACTCCCGGCCATGAAGGATGGGCGCGCACGGCGAGACCCAACGATCCAGACAAGTACCTGATGATTTCGGCGGATTGCCACGCCAACGAGCCCGGCAATCTCTGGCGCGATCGCCTCGATGCCAAATATCGCGACCGTCTGCCGCACGTCGAAGTCGATGCGAATGGCGAGAAATGGTTCGTGGCCGAGGGTGTCGGCAAATCGCGCGTGCGGGCGCGCATGATCGGCAACGTGCCGCGCGAGAATAGCGAGGATCGCTTGCGCAGCCGGGTGGGAGCCGATCCGAAGGAACGAATTCAGGATCAGATCCGCGACGGCATCGATGCGGAAATCATTTTCCCCAACAAGGGCCTGATGATGTTCGCCACCAAGGATGCGGCGTTCGGGATAGCTCAGTGCCGCGTCTGGAACGACTTCGCGTGGGAGATATACGGCGAGTACAACGACTTCATGTTGCCGGCGGCGGCGATCATGACGTCCGAGGTCGCGCTTGCGATCGAGGAAATCAGGCGGGTCGCGAAAATCGGCTTCCGATTCCTGACGCTGCCGTGCAAGCCGGTCTTGGAGGCCACGACTCGCGCGATCCCAATTATAATCTCACAATCTACGATCCGATGTGGGCGGCGATCGAGGATTGTGATCTCCCGATTACGTTTCACGTCTCGACCGGACGCGATCCACGCGTTGCGCGCAAAGAAGGGGGTGCGGTAATCAACTACGTATCGCATTCGCTCTCGCCCACCATCGAGCCGGTCGCAAGCCTTTGCGCCTCGGGCGTGCTTGAGAAATTTCCGAAGGTCAAATTCGCTGCCGTGGAGAGTGGTATCGGATGGGTACCGTGGGCGCTAGATGCGATGGACGAGGCGTATCGCAAGCATCATCTATGGGCGTATCCAAAGCTCAAGCGCTTGCCCAGCGAATATTTCCGCAGCAACGGCGCTACGACATTTCAGGAAGATCGCGCGGTACTGGAGCTTGCGGAGAAATGGAACCTTGTCGACAACTTCATGTGGGCGAATGACTATCCGCACGCCGAAGGAACCTGGCCGCATTCGGCGGAAGCAATCGAGCGCGAGATGGGTCGTCTCAGCGACCGCGCGCGCGCGAAAATCCTTGGGCTCAACGCGGCGAAGATGTTCAAGTTTGACGTCGAGTTGCTGCTCGAACGGCGCCGCGCCCTCATCGAACTACAGCACTAAACGATCCGCGTCGGCAGACGGAGAGCATATGATCGAAATAGGCGTTTTCCACAACGGTGCGTCCGATCTCTCGGTGGTGCGGACGTCGTCGGGAGTCGCGATCAACGACGGCAACCTCGCCGAAGTCCACGAATCCAGCCAGCGCGGGTTGGTCAGCCAGGTGCGGCAGGGAATATTGGCCGACAAACTCGGCTTCAACTATTTCTTCATGACCGAGCATCACTTCCAGCCCGAAGGCGCGGAGTTCAGCCCCAATCCGCTCCTGGCCGAGACCGCAATCGCAGCGCGCACACGTCAGATTCGACTTGGGCAGGCCGCCAACATCATCACATGGTGGCATCCGATTCGAATCGCCGAGCAAGCCGCGATGCTCGACATCATCAGCGGTGGGCGCCTCGAATTCGGAATCGGACGCGGATACCAACCGCGCGAAGCCGAAGTTTTCGGATGGCCATTCGCGACCATTCAGGATCAGGAGCGCAACCGCGCCTACTATCAGGAAGCCTACGAGATCATCATCAAGGCGTGGACGCAGCCGTCGTTCTCGCATCATGGGCAGTTCTTCACGATTCCGCCGGTGTTCACGCGATGGAACCATCAGCAGACGATCGCGTACTTCGAATCCGGCAAGGCGGGTCGCAAACTCGAAGAGGTGCTGAGCATCGGCGCACCGGACCCCTACGGCGGGGCGAATCCCGTGATGCAAAGCTCGACCGTGCTCAAGGAACTGCAGGTCTTTCCGCAGCCGATTCAGCGGCCGCACCCGCAAATATGGGAGCCGCTCACGACCGAGCGATCTATCAAATGGGCCGCGGAGCGCGGAATCAACGGCTATTTCATCGTCGAACCCAACTCGCGTCTCAAGAAGAACGTCGAAACCTTCTATCGCGAAACGGAGAAAGCTGGATGGCCGGATCGGCTGGGACGCGGACGGCTCAAGTACGGATGGGACGCGGAAAAGCGACGCGGCGTTCTCACCGGCCGCTACATTCATATGGTGCTTCCCGGCCATGATCGCGAACGCGAACTCAAACGCTACAAGGAAGCGCTCGAGGTGCAGTGGGATTACTACGGACCGTTCGGCTTTGCCTCAGTGCTCGCGGATGCCGAC
>NZ_DATEQZ010000091.1:0-7481 GCF_035272065.1 Binatus sp. (SeqCode) | reverse complement strand
TCGCGCCAATCTTTTCGATGATGCCCAGCGGTTCGTGCCCGGGGATTACCGGTGACGAGATTGCGATGCCGCCTTCGTATTGCTCGTAGTCACTGCCGCAGATTCCGCAAACTTCGAGCTTCAGGAGAGCGTCGTCAGCGCGTGATCCTTGGTGACGACGAGTGGAACCGATGGCTTCGCAATCAGATCGGCGGCAAGCTGGTTGACCTCGGACTCGAGCTGCGAGGGCGCAACGACGCGGTTGAGGAATCCCATCGCCTTCGCTTCGGCGGCGCTGAAGCGCCTGCACGTCATGACGAGCTCCTTGGTCATCGCGGGGCCGATCTCGCGCACCAGCCTGGGAATTCCGCCCCACGCGAGCGGAAGCCCGATATCGACCTCCGGAATGAAAAAGACCGTGTCCTCGGCCGCGACCCGCAGATCGCACACCGCGGTCAGCACGAGGCCGCCGCCGACCGCGTGGCCGTGGACCTGCGCGATTGTGACCGCGCGCATCTGCTCGAGTGCATCCGCCGCGCGAAGCCCATACTGCCCGACCTCGCGCCGGTAGAGCCAGCTCTTGCCCGAACGTGCGAAACCCTCGCCCGCGGGCGAATCCTTCAGATCGGCGCCCGCGCAAAACGCCCGCCCCGCGCCGCTTACGACCACCACTCGAAGCTCGCGATGCGCGTCGAACCATCGCGCCGCCTCGGCAAGCTCCTGAAGCACCGTCGCGTTGACCGCATTGAGCCGCTCGGGCCGGTTCAGGACGAGTCTCCCGAGAGGTCCCTCGACCTCGACCCTGATAGTCTTGAACTCGCGGGTCTCCTTCCGCATCGCTTCGCTCGTTTCGCTCATTGCAGATCTCCTTGACCAATTTGCGGGAGTAGCGCACTAAGGCGCTCGGCACAAGCCGGCCACCTCGCTCTGGGACTGGCTTTACAGATTGTGGCCGCGTTGTCTGGAGCTGATCGAGCACTAGAGCGCGAGTCTTCGCTTTCGCACCTGTGTCCGATGGAGACATTGAGAGGCGGAGTGCATCCTTTCGCTCTCCTAGTGTTGTTCCAAAAGCAGAATCGCTTGGCACAATTGCTGCTTTATTGTGGAGAAAGACGGCGGCAGCCCTCCAGTACCAGTCGAGCCAACGCGATGATCAAACAAAAGAGAACATCGATTTTGGAAGAAATACGCCTATCGCCGACTTTACTGCTGCTGTCCGATGACGAAGCGCTGGCAGATCTCGTACGCGGAATCGTTAAGCGGCCCTGGAAGCTGGTCCGGCAGGGCGCCAACGGGTTCATGAATCGCGAGGCGTTCTCTCAGCCAAACGTGCGGCTCGTTATACTCGACGATCAGGCGATCGAAGAAAATGATCGCGGCTGGCTGCTAGCGCAGATTCGCAAACACCTCCCCGGCCCGTCTCTGCTATACGTCGCCGCCAACCAAAGCGACGGCAACGAGAAACGGGCGCGCACCACCGGCGCCCACTACTACGTTTCGAAGCCCCTGTCGCTCGAGCGATTCGGGAACGTGCTGCGATCATTTTTGAAAGTAGAGCAGGTCAAAGGGCAACCCAACGCATCAAACAAGAGACCTACGAGGAGCGCGAAAAAACCGCCAGAAACTCGAATCGCATCGAGCTGTCCTTCCTGAAATGGATCAGGCTTGGAAGTGCGTCGGCACTCCGGCAGTGCATTCAACTTACGCCGGCTGTCCGCCAGATGATGCTCTTGAGCTTGCAAAATCTCCGGGCAGCCGCGCTGGTCCTCGTACTCGTCGCTTTCGGTGCGAGGGCCGGAGCCGCATGGGCGCAGGGCGCGCCCGACCCGAAATTGATTCCCGTGCGTCACGAGATCTCGGGCGCGCTCCTCGCCTATCAAGTAAGTGAGAACGATACCTCGGAGTCCATCGCGGCGCGCTTTGGAGAACCTGCGATGACGCTGTTCCCGGACGGCAGTGAACCGGAACCGGGCAACACGATCGCGATCGATAATCGCCACGTGGCGGCTGCGGCGATCGATCAAGGCGTGGTGATCAACGTCCCGCAGCGCATGCTGTTCGTGTTCCGAGAAGGCCATCTCGCCGGGGCTTGGCCCATCACGGTCGGGCGTCCCGATTGGCCGACGCCGCTTGGCAGCTACCGTGTCGCCTCGCTTTCGCTGAATCCGACCTGGCATGTTCCTCCCGCGATCCGCGCCGAAATGGAGGACGAAGGGCTCCCCATTTCGGCGCAGGTAAAGCCCGGGCCTGCCAATCCGCTCGGCAAACACTGGATTGGACTGGATCACGGGGGCATCGGGATTCACGGCACCAATCATCCCGTGAGCATCTTCCACTTCGGCTCGCATGGATGCATCCGGCTCGCTCCTGATTCAGTAGACAGATTGTTTCGCATGGTCGGGCGCTCGGAGCGGGTCGAAATTGTTTACCAGCCGGTGGCGCTTGCGGCACTCGCCGACGGCCGCATCTTCGTGGAGTCGGATTCCGATCCATATGAACAGGGGCGTCCCGACATACGCTCGCTGCATGCGGCAGCACGCGCAGCCGGTCTCGAAGGATCGATAGATTGGGCGCGAGCGTCACGCGCACTCGTCACCGTCGAAGGTATCGCGCGAAGGATCGATCGCGGACAGGAAACCGAATCTGCAGGAGTCAGCGTGTCCAACGAGAGGGATACGCCAAGAGGCCGGCGGAGGCTCTGGCTTGCCGAAGGAGATGAAGACTGTGAACTCGTCACGACTGAGGAATCTGTCCATGTGCGCTGAGCCCAGGCCGCGAAACTCAGGCAAAATTTGCGCGACGATACATCGTGACGACCGCGGCTCCCCCAAGCCCGAGATTGTGCTGGAGGGCGACCTTGGCGCCCAATACCTGCCGCTTGTCCGCTTCGCTCCGCAATTGCCAGTTGAGTTCTGCGCACTGCGCCAGGCCTGTTGCGCCTAGGGGATGGCCCTTCGAAATCAGCCCGCCCGATGGATTCACGACCACCTTGCCACCATAAGTATTGGCGCCCGCGTCGACAAATTCACCGCCCTTGCCCTCGGGACATAGCCCCAGCGCCTCATAAGTGATCAGTTCGTTGCACGAGAAGCAGTCGTGGAGTTCGACCACGTCGACGTTCTCAGGCCGTTCTCGAGGCCAGGCTTCTTGACGAAGTCGGCACTCGCCAGAATTGCTGCACCCGAGCCGTCGGAGGTCGGGCAGCACTGAAGCTTGGTGAGCGGCTCATACACCATCGGCGCGCTGAGAATTCCTTCGAGTGAGTACTCATCCTGGAACTGCGAGTACGGGTTGTTCACGGAATGCTTGTGGTTCTTCCATCCGATTTTTGCGAACTGCAACGCAGTCGTGCCGTAGCGCTCCATGTGCTCGCGCCCGGCGTTGCCAAACATCTGCGCCGCCGGCGGCGCCGGTGCAAAGCCGCGCAGGTCGGCCATCAGCTGAACGTGCTTGTCCATCGGATTGATGCGGTCCGTGTACTTGGCGCCGAGCGAGCCCTTCTCCATCTTCTCGAAGCCGAGCGCCATCACGCAGTCCGCGATGCCGCCCTCGATGAATTGCTTGGCCATGAACAGCGCGGTCGATCCGGTCGAGCAGTTGTTGTTGACGTTGTAGATTGGGATACCGGTCATCCCGAGTCCGTAGAGCGCGCGCTCACCGCAAGTCGATTCTCCATAGCAGTAGCCGACCACCGCCTGCTCGACGTTTTCGTAGGCGATCCCGGCGTCCTGCAGAGCCTTGCTCCCGGACTCCTTCGCCATGTCGGGATAGTCCCAAGCCCGCGAACCCGGCTTCTCGAACTTGGTCATCCCGACGCCGACGACGTATACCTTCCGTCCCATTTTTTTGCTCTCCTGGAGTCCGCGCTTGCGCGGCGACACGATTTCTCAAAACCCTAGTATGCCCCGATCACGTGCGCAATTGCCAAGTATGCAGATTCCGCGGGTTCCGCGCCAAGCAGAAGGCGAAGCTTCCTGGTTCATAAAGTTCCGAAGTATGAAGTATGATGTATGCAACAGCATGTTGTGGGACGGCATCAGTGGCCCCGACCAACGCCGGACTAAGTCGCTAGGTTCGTCAGCAGTTAGGTTAGCTTGCATCGTATGCGATGCGGTCCACGCAATTGCTTTGTAAAGCTCTCCTATAAAGCGATGCGGCGAAACGTCAGGTTCACCCGCGGCCCGCACGGACGCGTCTCCTTCAAGATCCCATGCTTCCAATATCGCTGCGTCTCACCTTTCATCAGTAATAAGCTCCCGGACGCAAGCCTCAGATGGACAGGCTTGGCCAGCTTGTTAGCTTTGTGCTTCAGGACGAACGTCCGCTCCTCACCCAGACTTAGCGATGCGATTATGGGTCTCTCGCCTAGCTCTGGTTCATCGTCGCTATGGAATCCCATGCTATCTCGATTGTCGCGGTAGTAGTTCAGCAGCACGCCGTTGAAAGACGCCGCCGTCACGGTCTCGACCCGCCTTCTGATCTCAAGCAACAGCTCGGTCCAGGGAAGTGGGATTAGTCTGATACCGGAATAGGTGTAGTCGCTGCCTGGATCTCCGTACCAGGCGACCAAGCGCGGCTGCGAATACATTTTGCCCCAAACGAAAATATTGTCTTGTCGCCAAGGTATGTCGGCGATGAGCTGACGCAAAGCTGAATCGGGATCGCACCCGAGTTCGAGATCACTCAGGTAGTACATTTCGCCATCTGGCATCGGAATTCTCACGAGCCGATCTGTCTCTTCAAACAGGCCTGACATCAAGGTTTCCTTCCTCAACACCCGAGAGCTCAACTGCGACTGTACTCTTGAATGTTTGCCAAACCCCGCACGGTATTCAACTGTGTCACAGGTCCGGGCAGTCTGGAGGTTGTCTGCCTGGCGGGAAGGTGAGGCTGAATTTGGGAGCAAGTGTTAATTCGCTGGGCGAGGCGATTGAACCCCCTCGAGGTTTCGTCTGTGTCGTCCTCATTTTTAGTTGCGCTCGCGATTTTTTTTCCGGTCAAGGAGTGCTTTGCAAGCGACGCCAGTAGCGGCGCAGCGCGGCCGCCGGAATTGAGCGGTGCGATCAAGGATGCACTGGGGCGACCGATCGCGGACGCCGATGTACGGCTGGAAAAGGGAGGCCAAGTGATTGCGCGCTCGCGCACCGATTCGGTGGGAGCGTTTCGCTTCAAGTCAGTCGCGCCCGGGAGCTACACCGTCATCGCTAGCAAGCAAGGGTTCAAGCAAACGCTTCAGACCGTCGTGGTGAGTTCCAAAGAACGGCGCGAGATGCTGGTCATGACGATGGAAGCGAAGGAGGCGCTAACGCTGCAAGTGGCGACCGCGCGGCTTGATCGCGCGCGCAACGATTTGTCCACCGAGATCGGCAGCACCGCTTATCGTTTCGATCAGCAGGCGATTCATCGGCTGCCGGAGGGACAGAACTCTCCGCTCGCGCAGGTGCTGCAGCAGGCGCCGGGCGTGAGCCAGGACTCCTATGGCCAGGGTCAGGATCAAATTCACATACACGGCGAGAACGGCGGCGGCATCCAGTACCGAATCAACGACGTGTTCATCCCGCAGGCGGTGACCAGCTTCGGCGAGATTTTCAGCCCGCGCTTCGTGCGCAGCCTAACGCTGCTGACCGGCGTGCTGCCTGCGGAAATCGGATTTCGCAACGAGGGCATCGTCGATATCCACACCAAGGACGGATGCGTCGATGGCGGCGCGGATAATGACAATGTCGAGATCTACGGCGGTCAGCGCGACACGCTCGAGCCGAGTTTCGAGATCGGCGGATGCAGGGGGCGGTTCAGCTATTATGTGGGCGGCTTTTACCTGCGCGACAATCTAGGGCTTCAGGCGCCCGACGACAGCCCCGATCCCAACCACGATCACACCGAGCAGGGCCAGGGATTCGCATACCTGTCCTATCTCGTGAACTCCGACACGCGGTTGTCGATGATGACGGGCACCGCGGTGAACTCATTCGAGGTTCCGCCCGAGCCGGGACTCGCGCAGCAGTTCACGCTCGCGGGCGTGCCGAATTATCCCTCGTCGGAGGTCAAGGAAAGCGAGCTCGAGCAGAACTACTACGGCGTCGTTGCGCTGCAGGGCACGGTTGGCGGGAACATCAACTACCAGGCGGCGGCATTCAGCCGCTACTACGAACTGAAGTTCAATCCGGATCCGATCGGCGACCTCATCTACAACGGCGTCGCGGCGACGATTCTGCGCACCGGGTTCGTCAACGGAATGCAGGAAGACACCAGCTACCAGCTCGATTCGCATCACACGCTGCGCGCGGGATTCTACATGAGCGGCGAGGCGATCGAGCTTGACGATCATGCGCAGACGTTTCCCGCGACTAGCGGCGTGCAGAGCGGCACGACGCCGATTTCGATCGTCGACGACAACAATCAAATCGCGTGGCTGCTGGGAGTCTATGCGCAGGACGAATGGCGTCCGCTCCCGAAGCTGACGATTAACTTCGGCCTGCGATGGGACTGGATGAGCGCGTTCGTGACGCAGAATCAGTGGAGCCCGCGGCTCGCATTGGAATACGCGCTGACGCGCACCACCACGCTACACGCGGGCTATGCGCGCTACTTCAAGGTGCCGCCGTTCGACCAGGTCGCGCTCGAGACGGTCGAGAAATTCGCCAACACGACCAACGCGGCACCGGTCAACAGCGGCAACGACAAGATCGAGGCGGAGCGTGACGACTACTTCGACGCCGGCATCCGGCAGCGCGTCGCCGAGGGCCTAAACGTTGGGGTCGATGGCTTCTACAAGATTGGCCACGACCAGCTCGATCTCGCGCAACTTGCGGGTACTGTCGTGACCGCGCCGCTTAACTATCGCGAAAGCCGCGGATGGGGGTCGGACTTCAGCTTGACCTACGAGCGCTACGGCCTGTCAGCGTACCTCAATTTTTCCTACGCGGTGCTGCAAGCCAAATATATCAGCGCGGGTGCGTTCCTTGCCGACAGCGCCGCTGAAATCAGTTACATCACGAACCATTGGGTCACGCTCGACGACGATCAGATGTTCGTCGGATCGGGCGGCGCGTCATACCAGCTATGGGGATTCCTGCTGACGGCGGACGGGATTTGGGGCAGCGGTTATCGGCGCGGTTTCGCGAACAGTGGCGAGCTGCCACCGATAATCCAGTTCAACGCGGGAATAGTGCGGAGCATCCGGTTGCGGAGGATCGGCAACGTCGAGGGGCGGCTCAGCATGATCAACGTCTTCGATCACACGTATCAGATTCGCAACGGCAGCGGGATCGGGGTTTTTTCGCCGTCGTATGGCCCGCGCCGGGCTCTGTATGCGGGAATAAAGATTCCGCTGGCGCCGATGTTCAGCGGGTCTCCATAATGTAGAGACATGTTGCCTCCGGTAAAGCGCATAGT
This sequence comes from Binatus sp. (SeqCode), assembly GCF_035272065.1. Lineage (GTDB taxonomy): Bacteria > Desulfobacterota > Binatia > Binatales > Binataceae > Binatus. The sequence continues at coordinate 107 of NZ_DATEQZ010000091.1, read as the reverse complement.
GTAAAAATTCTTCGGGGAGTTTGCAGGAGTTCAAATATGAGTGACTGGAAGAAGCCGGAGTTCGTCGAGATCCGGATGGACGCGGAAATCAACTGCTACAGTTCTGC
>NZ_DATEQZ010000090.1:0-21164 GCF_035272065.1 Binatus sp. (SeqCode) | reverse complement strand
CCATCGACCTTGGGGAGCAGGACCTCGAAGAGCGCCTGCTGATTTCGGCGCGAAACGACGCCGATCAAATCCTGGGCGCACTTCGAAAGCAGCTCGGCGAATACGGCCGGCTGGTAACTGCCGGCGAGCGCGCGCGCATGGATGAAGTGGTGGAGCGGCTGGAGGCGGCCCGAACGGGAACCGATCGAGAACTAATCGCAAAACTCGTCGAAGAATTGAACGAGGTAACCACTCCGTTTGCGGAGCGGATAATGGACGCGGCCATAAAACTGGCGCTCGAGAAGAAATCAGTCGAGGAACTTTCCTAGCAAGATAACTGCAACGGGAGTCAGAGCGGGGACGTACTTTAGCAATGGGACTGAAGTGGGATCAGGCCGAAGAGATCGCGGAAGTACTCGCGGAAAATCATCCGGGACTGGACCCGCTCGACGCGCGCTTCACTGATCTCCGTCAATGGGTAATCGATCTCGACGAATTTGACGACAACCGCGAAGGCTCAACCGAAGCAAAATTAGAAGCCATCCAGATGGCATGGCACGAAATATACAAGGAACAGAACGAAGACGACTCTGAATAGGCGTAGAGGTGGCTACGTCAAAAACTACGGGGAGGTGGGGCGGTGGAAGAAGCACGCAGCACGACACTGAAGGCGGATAACGGAGAGAAGATGCAGGAAAAGGAAACACTGGACGAGAGATTGCCGGGGCTGTTCGAGCCCGACACCCTTTTGCCCATTCAATACTTCGAGGCGATGCGCAAGAAGCATCTGCTCGAGGGCGAAAAACGGCTCATCCTGAGCGTGCTCGAGGACGCGATCGAATGCTTCATGAAATGCATCGACGCGTCGACCAGCAAAGGCCAGCGATTGTTCCGCGAGGCCGACGAATGGATCGCGCACGAAGACAAGCGCTGGGTCTTCTCGTTCGACAACGTCTGCGACATGCTCGACATCAATCCCGAGTATATGCGGGGCGGGCTGCGCAGGTGGAAGGAGAAGCGGCTCGACGCGATCGCGCAGCGGCGCGCGACGCTGGTGCTCGAGGCCGAGCGCGCGGCGGCCGAGGCTGCGATACAGCCTGCGGGAGCGGCTGCGGTAGCAGCGCCTGCTGTTGCGGCCGCGCCGGCGGCCGCGATTCAGAAGCCCGCGACGAAGGTCGCGGGCAAAGCGGCGGCGAGCGTCAAGCGCCGCCCGGAGCGCGTGCGCATCGCCAAGCGCGCGTCCGCGCGCAAGCTGCGCAAAGCGCGCGCATAGCCACAAGAGCACAATCAAAAGCGGAGCACGTGTCTTCGACACGCGCTCCGCTTTCTTTGACCTATAACTGAGGGCGCTGCTACGCCCGCGCTTCCGCCCGCGTCGCCGACAGCCCCAGCGCGATCCCCCGCACGATCTCCCCGAGCATCTCTGATGGTACCGCGCGCGGCTCGTCGCGTTGCTCTCTATTCCATGGCGGACGGCGGCTTGCGAACCGAGGCCGCACCTCATAGCGTTTTTACTGCATCTGTCATTCCAAATTCCGCGATGCCCCTGCGAACCAAAATCGAATGTCCCGAATGCGTCGCCGACCTCGTCGTCAAGCGCGGCGGCGTGTGCCCCACCTGCGGCGCGCGCATCAATAAGCATGTGGCGCGGGTCCGCACACGCGAGAAACGAATCGAGCAGGTCGTCGCCGTGGTTGGAACCGTCTTGGTCGTCGGCGTCGCAGTCGTCACCAGCGGCGAGACGCTGTTCGAGGGAATCGCCGCCTACGCGATCGTCGGCGCCCTTATGTACTATCTCGCGCGCCGCACCTTTGTCTGATCTCGCTTTTCACGTTTCACTTTTTCACTGGCTCGCTGCTGAAGGTTTATTTATTTTCCAGCCGCTCGACCTTGGTCCGACGGCTCCCGTATGAACGTTCGTTTATTCCATGCCGCCCAAACCTGAATATGCGTTAACCTGTTCTCTCCGTTGACGTTTTTCGTTTTTTTATTTTCAAATTGGTGCAACCAACGGCCCTCGATTGCGTATCATTGGTTGTGAAGACCATGTGCGCTGAAGAAATTTCTCCGAACGACTCGATGGCATCCTTAATGCTCTCTCACTGAGGCAGAGGTATCCAACAATGAAATCCAAACTAAATCTGATGGCGGTGCTGGTTGGTCTCGCGATGGTCGCGACACCGCTTACTGCCGCCGCCAAGGATCACAACCGCTACGACAATTCGCATGCGGCGCGGGTCGCTTCGTCAACGCATTACGTGGCGCCGGCGGCCGTGACCCGGCACGAGTTCAGCAACGGCGCGAGGGCTACCTGGATGACAGGGCTGGCGCCGAACGCCCGCCGCAACTGGCGTGAAGAGCGCGCGTTGGCCAACGCAAACGCCTACCGGAACTACGGTTACGGTAACTCCGGGGCTCCTGTCTATGCGGCCCCGGCATACGTGGCTCCTGCATACGTGGCTCCTGTGTATTCAGGTTATGGAGGGGGTTATGGTGGCGGAAATCCCTGCCGACGAGCGCAGAGCGTCGTGACCAACTACTATAAAGACCGGAACACCGGCCATCCGGCGGCTGCCTACGACTTGCTCCGTCAGAATCAGTGGGCCTTCCGCAGCGGCTGCGCAACTGGCGCGCCCGTGGCAGGCGGACTGCTCGGCGGACTCGGTGGATACGGTGGAGCGCCTGCCTACAGTAACTACGGCGGATACAATGGCGGCTACAACGGTGCATACGGCCAGCCTTACGGCGGAACCTCGATGCTGGCTCCGCTGCTTCAGCAATTCATCCGGTAACCAGTAAAAACAAATCAGCGAACGCGCTCCTCCCGCGCGTTCGCTGGTCGCAAAGCGCGCCCCGTCCCCTCCCGGCGGGGCGCGTTCTTTTTTACACAGCCGCCAGCCGCTCGATCGCTCTCAGCACTTTCGCCCGGCGTTCTTCCGGGGTTCTCGCGAACGACGAAAACTGCAGCGCCGTGGTCGTAATCCCCGCGCGCGCGTAATCGTCCAGCCGCCGCCGGCATTTCTCCGCCGTGCCGAACACGAAAATCTTCTCGACCATCTCGTCGGGAATCGTCTCGAGCGCTTTCTTGCGATCGCCCGCATTCCACGCGTCGATCGCTGTTGTCGCCTCCTTGTCGTAGCCGATCTCGCGAAAGAACTTGTTGTATTGCGGCACCGTCACGTAGGCCGTCAGAGATCGGCGGAACAGCGTGCGCGCGACGTCTTCGTCTTCGTCCACGGCGCAGATTATTCTGCACACGACGTCGAGATCGGCGGGTTCCTTGCCCGCCGCGCGCATCCCGTCACGCGTGTTGTCGAGCATCGGCGCCATCGTCTCGGGCGTGATGAAGTTGACGATCACGCCGTCGCCCAGCTCACCCGCCAACCGCAGCATCTTGGCGCCCTGTGCACCGATATAAATTTTCGGCGGATGCGTAATCGGCGCGTCGAGCCGGAAGCCGTTTATCCTGACCTTCGCGCCCGCCATCGTGACCTTCTCGCCGCGGAAAATTGCGCGCAACGCTTCGACCGTCTCGCGCATCTGCGTCACCGGCTTGTGAAACGGCACGCCCATCCAATTCTCGACGATATTGGGCGTCGAGATTCCCAGGCCTAAGATAAACCGGCCGCCCGCGAGCTCGTTGACGGTGACCGCCGACATCGCAATCAGCGCCGCTGGCCGCGTGAAGACCGGGATTATCGCGCAGCCGAAGCGCATCTTTTCGCTCAGCATCGCCGCCGCGGCGATCGGCGCAAACGCGTCGGTCGAGAACGACTCGTACGACCACGCGTCGGTGTAGCCGCATCGATCCGCGGTGCGCACCAGCTCGGGGAAATGAGTGCCGTTGAACGGGTCGAACGGGATCGTGATTCCAAGTCGCATCTTTCTGAACTCCTCAGTCCGACGAGACTATCGCAGCCGCCGCCGTTTCGCCTACCGGTCGCTCGTCACTAGGTTCAGCACTTCCGCCAGATGCATCGGCGTGTGCGACGGACAGAAATGCCGAATCTGCGAGCGGCACGAGAAACCGTCCGCGACAATGATCGCGTCGGGCGGCGCCTTGTCGATTGCCGGAAACAAAACGCGCGCGCCGATCGCCTTCGACACCTCGAAATGCTCGCGGTCGTAGCCGAACGCGCCCGCCATCCCGCAACATCCCGCGTCGAGCACTTCGAGCGCCGCGCCCGCGGCGCGCGATAGCAACGCGACCTCGCCGCCGATTCCCGCAAGAGCCTTCTGATGACAGTGCCCTTGCACGAACGTTCGCCGGCCAAGCGCAGGTGGCGCGAAGTCGGGAGCTTCACGTACGAGGAACTCGTCGAGCAGAAACGAATTTGATGCGAGCGCTTTGGCGCGGGGATCTTCTGAAAAGAGCGACGGCAACTCGTCGCGAAAAGTCAGGATACAGCTCGGCTCCAGCCCGACGATCGGAATACCGACAGCGACGAAAGGATCCAATTCTTCCATCACGTCGCGCAGCCGCGCCTTCGCGCGTTCGAGCATGCCTTGATCATAGAGCGGACGGCCGCAGCACAGCTCGTGGCGTGGAACGATCACGCGAAATCCAGCCCGTTCCAGCACTTCGACCGCGGCGATTGCGACGTGCGGTTCGAGGAAGTTGTTGAAGGTGTCGGGAAACAGCACGACTTCGCGCATGCTCGCTCCGGGAGCCGTCCTGCGCTCGAACCAAGAGCGAAAGGTCCGCCGCGCGAAACGTGGCAATTCGCGGTCCGGATGAATCGCCAGCGCCTTCTTCGCGACATCGCCCAAAATCGGCGCGTGCGACAGCGCGTTGGCGAGCGACGGCGCGTACGACGCTAGCCGCGCGACTTCTTTCAATCTGCCGAAGAACGCGGACGATAGCGGACGCCGATGACTCCGATAGTAGTTCGCAAAAAATTCCGCGCAGTATGCCGCCATATCCACCGACGATGGGCATTCGCTCTTGCACCCTTTGCACGACAGGCACAAATCCAGCGCGTCGCGCACGGCAGGATCAGCGAAACCGTCGGGCAGCAGGTCGGTGGTCAAAGCCTCGAACAGGATTCGCGCGCGCCCGCGCGTCGAATGGAGCTCCTCGCGCGTCGCCATGTACGACGGGCACATCGTGCCCGCCTCGGTCTTGCGGCACTTTCCGATCCCGACGCACTTGAGCGCCGCGCCCGCGAGTCCGCCTTCGGCTGTGAAGTTGAAGTGCGTTGCGATTTCGCGGGATCGATAGTTCGCGCCCAGCTTCAGATGCGAGTCCAGCGGATGCGGATCAACGATCGCTCCGGGATTCATCATCGAATCGGGATCGAAGATCCGCTTGAAATCGCGGAATGCGTCGATCAGCTCAGGCCGAAACATCATCGGCAGCAGCTCGGAGCGCGCCAGCCCATCACCATGCTCGCCCGAGAGTGAGCCGCCCAGATTCGCGACGAGTTCGGCAAGCTCGACCATCGCCGCGCGGAACGTCTGGATTCCGGCTGCGCTCGCCAGGTCGAAATTGACGCGCGCATGGACGCATCCTTCGCCGAAATGCCCGTAGTAGGTCGCGACCTTGAGGTTGCGGCTGCTGAGGATGCGATCGAAGCCGCGCAGAAACGCGCCGAGATTCGCGGGCGGCACGGCGAAATCTTCGGCGCCGGGCCAACTGCGCGGGCGGCCCGGGATGAACGCGCTCGAGCCCAGTCCCGACTCGCGAATCTGCCAGACCGCGGCCTGCTCCCGCGCGTCTTCGATATACGCAGTCCCGGTGCATTCGCGGAGTCCGCGCGCCTCGGCGATAACGCGTTCCGCACGCTCGCGCGCTTCGTCGCTCGACGAGCCGCCCAGCTCGACCAGCAGAAAAGCGCGCCCCGCGGGCAGAAACCGCACCCCCGGCATCTCCTTGATGCGCGCGAACTCGGCGAGATCCTGGTCGAAGCCCTCCAGCGCTTCCGGGCGATGCGCCAGCAGCCACGGCGTTTGATCCGCCGCGGTAAACACATCGTCGAATCCGAGCACGGCGAGCGCCAGTTCATTCGGGCGCGGCACCGCTCGAATCGTCACGCGCAGAATTGTGGCTAGCGTGCCCTCCGAGCCGACGATTGCGCGCGCAACGTTGAAGCCGCGCTCCGGCATCAGCTCGTCGAGGTTGTATCCCGAGACGCGCCGCGGGAGCTTCGGGAAATGAGCGCGCACCGAATCTGCGCTCTGATCGCACAGCTCGCGCAGCCGCGAGTAGAGCTGGCCTTCGCGGCCGCCGCGCGCGATGGCCGCGCCAAGCTGGACGTCGTCGATCGAGCCCATCAGCGAAAGTTGCGTTCCGTCGTAAAGGATGACCTCCAGCGCCTCGACGTTATCGACCGTCTTGCCGTAGGCCGCCGAATGCGCGCCGCATGAGTTGTTGCCGATCATCCCGCCGACGGTGCATCGATCTTTCGTCGATGGATCCGGCGCGAAGAACAGGCCGTGCGGCGCGAGCGCAGAGTTGAGATGGCTCTGGACAACGCCGGGTTCGACATGAGCGACACGCGCGTCCGGCTCGATCGCGAGCACTCGATTCATGTACTTCGAGAAGTCGAGCACGAGCGCTGCGTTGCACGCCTGGCCGGCGAGGCTGGTGCCGCCGCCGCGCGCGAGAATCGGCATCGAGTTCTCGCGCGCGATAGAAAGCGCCGCAATCACGTCGCCTTCGTGCCGCGGAATCACGACGCCCACCGGCACTTGCCGATAGTTCGACGCGTCGGTGGCGTAGGCCGCGCGAGTGCCCACGTCGAAGCGCACTTCGCCTTCGACTATGTTGCGCAGGTGAGATTCGAGCGCTGCAACCGAAGCCATGATCGACAATGATTGTAATTGAGTCGAATATCCAGCATGAACCGCGGAGGCCGATATGTCGAACGATCAGAAAAAAGTGCTCAGCGGGATGGCCGCCGCCGTCGTGTTCAGCGCGACGTTCTTCGAGGTGGTTTTCCGGCTGACGGACATTGGCCCGACGCCGCCCAGCGGTATCGAGACGTCGTGGCGGCTGGCGTATGCGCTCAAGTGCGAGGTGTTTGCGGCGCTGTGTCTGCTCGCAGGTGTCGCGAAAATCGCAAACCGGCGGTTCTTCATTCCCGACGCGATCGGCGGCGGTCCCTCGCCGTCAATCGAGAGCGACCAACGCTATCTGCAGAACACGCTGGAGCAATTGGTGCTTGCGATTGTGGCGCATCTGGCGCTCGTCACGATTGTCGCGCCCCAGTCGATCCGCGCCGTCGCCGTACTGGTGATGCTGTTCGTGATCGGACGCGTGACGTTCTGGGTCGGGTACCATCGCTCGGGCCCCGCGCGCGCGTTCGGCTTTGCCACGACGTTCTATCCGACGGTGGCGGCGTATGCGTTCGTGGTGTACCGAATCGTCGCGTAGCTGGGGCGCGAGCCCGAAGTTATAACGGTAGATCTTTCAATCCAGCCTTCGGCGCGCCGACGAGCGCGACCATCTTGCCTTCGGGAGCGCGATTTTCATGCATCGCCTGGTGGCATTCTGGAATCTCTTCGAACTTAAAAGTCTTGGCGAGACATGGATCGATCCTGCCGTCGAGTACGAGTTGATTGAACGCGTACGCCTGTTCGTCGTTGGCGAAGTGCGAGCCCTGCAAGCGCTTCTGCCGCATCCACAGGTAGCGCAAGTCCGCGACCGCGTTGTAGCCCGTGGTGCCCGCGCAAATCACGACCATCCCGCCGGTGTCGCAGACGAACACCGAAGTGGGAATCGTATCTTCGCCGGGATGCTCGAATACGATGCGCGGATTTTTCCGCTCGCCGACGATGTCCCAAATCGCTTTGCCGAACGCACGGCATTCCGCGGCCCACTTGTTGTAGCTCGCGGTTTCCTTCCAATGAGGCATCATGCCCCAGTGCAAATATTTTTTCCGGTTGATGCAGCCCCTGGCGCCGAGCTTCATGCAGAAATCGATCTTGCGATCGTCGCCGACGATGCCGACAGGAATTCCGCCTTCGGCCTTCACGATCTGAATCGCCATGCATCCGAGGCCGCCTGACGCGCCCCAAATCAGCACGACATCGCCACGGCGCACGACGTGCGGCGCCCATCCCATCAGCATCCGGTACGCAGTCGCTCCCACCAGCGTGGGGCCCGCGGCCTCTTCCCACGTCAGGTGCGACGCCTTGGGCATGCACTGATGCGCCTGCACGCGCGCGAACTGCGCGAAGCTGCCCCAGTTGGTTTCGTAACCCCAGATTTTGAACGACGGGTCGTACATCGGATCGTCGCCGGCGCGGACCGCAGGCGAGTTGCGATCCCATACGCCACAATGAATCACGACGCGGTCGCCGACCTTGACGTTGTGCACGTCATGCCCGGTCGCATAGACGATTCCCGACGCGTCGCTGCCGCCGATATGAAAATCCGAATGATCGTATTTCGCTTTCTGGCGCGCGCCGATCACGTCCACCGGCAAGCCGAGTGCAGCCCACACGTTGTTGAAATTGACGCCCGCCGCCATCACGTAGACGAGTACTTCGTCGGCGCGAATTTCCGGAACTGCGATTTTCTCAATCTTGAATGCGTGCTTGGGTTCGCCGAACCGGTCGGCACGGATCACCTGCGCGAACATCTGTTTCGGCACGTGCCCGATTGGAGGCACCTGTCCGATCTCGTAAATTTCCTTTTGACTCATTTATATGGTTACCACCGGCGCGATGCTCTGTGGCGAGCGGTCCCGGTTGGCTCCAGTTCTGGTTTCAAGCTGCGGCATTGCGCGCCGGAATTAGGTACCTGTTTGCCGCCGATTTGACAATACTAAGCTACTGGACGTTAGGGAACGGGGGATCGGCGCGGCGGCACTTGGTTGACGCGCAACCCTTAATTCCATAAAAAACGGATTCGGCCTCAGGACTTTTCGCGATTCTACGAAAATAGGAAGCAAGGCAGCCTGACCCATATGGCGGTGCGCAAAATCGAGCGTGGCCACTACTTCGAGGACTTCGAGGTCGGCCATCTTTTCAAGCATCATTGGGGTCGCACGATCACCGAAGGCGACAACAGCTTTTTCTCCAGCGTCACGATGAACTTCAACCCGAGCTACTTCAATCGCGAGTATGCGCAGTCGCTCGGCTACAAGAACGTCGTCGTCAATCACATGCTGGTGATGAACGTGGTGTTCGGGCTTTCGGTCGAGGATCTCAGCGAACGCGCGATCGCGCATCTCGGCTACGAAAAAATGAAATGGCACGAGACGGTCTATCCGGGCGACACGATCACGTCGGAGTCGCTCGTACTCTCCAAGCGCGACACCTCGCGGCCCGATCGCGGCGTCGTCAAGTTCCGCACCACCGGCTACAATCAACGCTGCGAAAAGGTGCTCGAGTACGAGCGGCCGGTCCTGATTCGCAAGCGCAATCCTCCCGCTTAGGAGCACACGATGCCGCTAGTTACGCCTGAGCATGAATTTATCCGGCGCTCGGTCCGCGAATTTGTCGAGGCCGAGGTCAAGCCGATTGCCAACGATCTCGATCGGCAGAACAAGGAAATCCCCGAGCGCATCCTCAAGCAGATGGCCGATCTCGGCTACTTCGGCGTGATTTTTCCGGCCGAAGAAGGCGGCATGGGGCTCGACTACATCTCGATGGCGATTGTCACCGAGGAGTTGTCGCGCGGATGGCTCAGCGTCGGCTCCGTGATGACGCGCAACATCATCACCGGCACTCTGATCAGCGCCAACGGCACGCCCGAGCAGAAAAAGAAATTCCTGCCGCCGATCGCGCGCGGCGAGATTCTGACCGCGGCGGCGTTCACCGAGCCCGATTCGGGCAGCGACACGGCGTCGTTCAAAACGCACGCGGTGAAGGATGGCGACGGCTACCTGATCAAGGGCTCGAAGATGTGGTGTACGTTCGCCAATCGCGCGCACATGCTCACCGTCATGACGCGCACCGATCCCGACATGTCGAAGAAGCACAAGGGGCTGTCGCTGATCCTGTTCGAGAAGAAGCCGGGCGACGACTTTATGCCGCCGCAGTTGACCGGCTCGCCGATTCCTACCATCGGCTACCACGGGATGCGTAGTTACGCGCTGCAGTTCGACGACGCATTCGCGCCCAAGGCGAACCTGATTGGCGGACAGGAAGGGCGCGGTTTTTACCAGTTGATGGCGAGTTACGAGGCGGCGCGAATCCAGACGGCGGCGCGCGGAGTCGGTGTGGCGCAGGCGGCGTTCGAATGTGCGGTCAAGTACGCGAAGGACCGCAAGCAGTTCGGCCAGCCGATCGGCGACTTCCAGGTGATCAGGCACAAGCTCGCGCACATGGCCGTCGAGATCGAAGCGGCGCGCCAGCTTTGCTACTTCGCCGCCGCCGAGAAAGATACCGGCAAGCGCTGCGACTACGAGGCCGGACTTGCGAAGGCGTTTGCCGCCGAGATGGCCGAGCGGGTAACGCGCGAGGCGATGCAAGTGCATGGCGGCTACGGCTACTCGATGGAGTTCGAGGCGCAGCGCTTCTGGCGCGACGCGCGCGTGCTGTCAATCTTCGAGGGCACCAGTGAAATTCAGTACGAAGTGATCGGCCGGCGTATCATGGAGCAGGACTGACGTGAGCATCACCAGCGACGGCAGCTACTTCGAGGATTTCACGGTCGGCGACACGCTCGTCCATCAGCGCGGCCGCACGATCACCGAGGCCGACAATCACAACTTCACTTCGCTGGTGATGAACACGGCGGAGCTGCACTTCAACCAGGATTTGATCGACAAGAATCCCGGCGCGTACGTCGGCGGCAAGCTGCTGGTGTACGGCGGCGTCGTGCTGGCGTTCACGGTCGGGCTCGCGTCTGAGGACACCAGCGAGAACGCGATTGCCGAAGTCGAGATGGACAACGGCAAGCATACCAACCCAGTCTTTCACGGCGACACGATTTACGCCGAGTCCACCGTGCTCGAAAAGCGCGACGCCGACCGGCCGGACGCGGGACTCGTGAAGTTCAAATTGATAGGCAAGAAACCCGACGGTACTGTCATCGTTGAAATCGAGCGCACCGTTTTGATCAAGCGCAAGACTCATTACCTGCCGGCCTGACGCGCCACTCAGAAAAATCAGCGGGAGAAATCCATCAATGTACGTATTGGACAAAGGCACACGCTTCGTGATTCCGCGCACCGAGATGACCTACCCCGGTCACAACATGAAGTTGCACGTCACGGCGGCCGACGCGGTGAAGGCGCCGGTCGATCACGTGATGGCGGACTTTGAGGACGCGTGCCCATACGAGTTCAAGGGCGATAAGAGCCGCAAGGTGATGGTCGAGGCGCTCAACACGCTCGACTTCGGCAAGAAGGTCGTCACCGTGCGACCGAACAATATCCATTCAAAGTTTTTCAAGGGCGACATGGAGGCGATCGTGCTCGGCGCGCCAAATCGCTTCCACGGGATCATGCTGCCGAAGACGCGCGGCCCCGAGGAAATTCGAGAGGTGTCAAAGCTGCTCGATGATCTCGAAAAGCGCGGCGGGTGGAAGTACAAGATTCAGATCGAGTCGCTGATCGAGACGCCGCATGCGTTGATCAAGGCGTACGAAATCGCGACCGCGTCAGATCGGATGTGCGGGCTGGTGTTCGGCATCGCAGACTATGCCGCGAATCTAGGCATCCGCGAGATCGTCGAGAATCAGAACCAGAATTTTCACTATTCGAAGCAGGCGGTGGTGGTCGCGGCGAAGGCCGCCGGGCTCCACGCGATCGACAACGTCTATCTGCGCCTGTGGCGCAACACCGACTCGCCCGAGCGCGTCAAGGAACTGCAAGACGGGCTGCGCGAGAAGAACGTCGGCGCCGCGAACCTCGGAATGGACGGCACCTGGGTCATACATCCGCAGCAGGCGGAGATCGCCAACTCGTGCTACACGCCGAGCGTCGATCAGGTCGAGGAAGCGCGCCGCGTTATCAAGCTCTACCACGAGAAGGGCGGCGGCTCGATGGCCGATCCTAAATCCGGCGAGATGATCGACGAGGCGACGATCAAAATCGGCCTGATGGATCTCGCAAAGGGTGCGCAGGCGGGAATGGTGTCCGACACGGAGCTTCGCGACTGGTCCGCAAAGAGCCGCGAGATCACCGGCTACGACATCCTCGAACTAATGCGCCGCGTCGCGTAGCGAGCACGGGCGACGACGAACGCCGGAGCTTCCGTCGAGATTCTTTCTTCGCTGTACCGACTGCTCCATATCTTTCCCTCCTCAATCGCACCAGGCGTTGGTTACGCACAACACCGCCCGATCGTTACGCACAGCTTCCCTAGTCGTACAGGGACGGGGTGCCTCTTACTGGGCGGGTGCGGTAGCGGCGGTGGGTCCAGAGCCATTGCTCGGGGTATTTCCGGACCATCTCTTCGATAGCTTTCTGGTAGCGGGCGGTGTTCACCAGCGCGTCGGCGTTGCGGTCGCCGGTTCGCTGTTGGGGGATTTCTTCGAAGATTTCTATCACGTGGCTGATGCCGTCGGGCTGACGCACGATGAAGACGGGGATGACCGGCGCGCCGGCCATGATGGCGAGGCGATCGAAACCGCTCGGCGTTGCGGCCAGTTCGCCGAAGAATGGCACCCAGATGGCCTCGGAGCGCTTCGCATTCTGATCGAGCGGGATGCCGATGATCTCGCCGCGCTTGAGCGAGCGGAGCATCTCGCGCGCCGCGGTGTGCTTGCGAATTATCTGCACGCCTGCACGCTCGCGGATGAATGACACCAGGTCGTCGCCCGCAAGGAAGCGCTGGGTGTGATGGACCAGACCAATCTGGAAGCCGTGCAGCGCGTGGCCCGCGGGCAGCAACTCGAAACCGCCGAAGTGCGCAGTCAGGACGAGCGCGCCCTTGCCGGGATACTTCGGCGTGACACTGTTCCAGACGTCGAGCCGATTGTAGGTGATGCGGCGCGCCAGGCGGCGATAGAAGAATCCGCCCAGGCGAGCGTACTCGGCGCCGGTGCGACCGAGGTTGATGTATGACGCGCGCAGGATGCGCTCCCGCTCCGCGGCGCTCTTTTCGGGGAACGCGATTTCGAGATTGCGGATTCCGATTCGCCGGTGACGGTAGTCGAAGCGATGGAAGATCAAACCGCAGGCGATTCCCAATTTGTAGAGGATGAAGTCGGGCAGGAGGCTGAGCGCGTGCAGCGCGGCGGCCAGCATCCAGAAAATGAGCGAGTCCTTGAGGCCGAGCTGCAGGCGTGTACTTTTCGGGGCTCCACGCGAGAGCGGAAAATCCGATTTCTCCGGCGCGCCGTCAGCCGAGCCGGCCGGAGCGGCGCTGCGCCTCAACACCTCGCCGGTCAAATCTTGCGATTCGCGGGGAGCGAGCTTGGGACTTGCTGACGGAGAAGCTAGTGCCATTTAGAGTACCGAGCGTTCGCGCTTGGGGCCTTTGGGAATCACGACCAAACCCGAATCGGTGACGAAAAATCGCTGCCGATCGCGCTCGAGGTCGTATCCTATCTCTTCGCCCTCGGGAACATAAACATTCTTGTCGATAATCGCGCGGCGAATTTTCGCGTGCCGCCCGATTTCCACGTAGTCCATGATGACCGAATCCTCGACCAGGCTGTACGAATGCACGAACACCGAGCGTCCGAGCACCGAGTTGCGAATCGCGCCGCCCGACACGATGCATCCCTCGCCGATCACCGAATGCAGCGCCAGCCCTCGCCGCCCGTTCTCGTCGAACACAAATTTCGCCGGCGGCTGATCGTAGTACGCGGTGCGCAGCGGCCAGTACGCATTGTACAGGTTCAGATGCGGGCGCGCGTCGCGCAGGTCCATGTTGGCCTCGTAGTACGTATCGATCGTCCCGACGTCGCGCCAGTAGCTGAGATTGACCTCGGAGTCGCCGCGAATGCGATTGGTCATGAAATTGTACGCGTAAACCGGCACCCGGTTGATCAACGCCGGAATCAGATCGCGGCCGAAATCGTGATTGCTGTCTTCGCGAATCGAATCTTCGATCACCGCCTCGCGCAGCACTTCGGGACTAAACAGGTAGTTGCCCATCGAGGCCAGCGAGCGCCCCGGCGCGCCGGGCATCTGCGGCGGATTGTCGGGCTTCTCGACGAAGCCCGCGACGCGCAGCCCCGAGTCGACCTGCACAATCCCGAACTGATTCGCCTCGTCGACGGGCACCGGCAGCGTCGCGACCGTGACCGCCGCCTTGCGCTCGATGTGAAACTCGATCATCTGCTGGATGTCCATCCGATAGATGTGGTCAGCGCCGAAGACCGCGACCAGGTCCGGCTTGGTGTCGTCGATGAGATTGAGATTCTGAAAAATCGCGTCCGCGGTCCCTTGGTACCACAACTCGCCCATCCGCATCTGGGCCGGCACTGGGATGACGAAGTGGTCGGGCAGCATCCCGCCGAATTGCCATCCGTCCTTGAGATGTTCGATGAGCGATTGCGAGCGCCATTGCACCAGCACGTAAATCGCGTAGATGCCCGAATTGACGAGGTTGGAGAGAACGAAGTCGATGATGCGGTATTTTCCGCCGAACGGAACGGCCGGCTTGGCGCGATCTCGGGTCAGCGGATGGAGCCGGGTGCCCTGCCCTCCGGCCATCACTAACGCCAGTGTTCTCATTTGAGCAAACGGACTCGAATCGTCATTATGCGGCTTGCCTCGGCAAAATCGGCCCGCCAAGTATAGGTGTCTCGCGGTATCATCGGAAGCCTGTCGATCGGGCGCTGATAAGCGGCTTTTTTCACTAGTGATATCGCTGGATTGTAGCAAATACCGCAGGAATTTCCGGGTAGTGGCAAGAGTCTGACATACGAGGGAGGCTCCGGCACAGCGAATTTAGCTTGATTTTACTCGATTTTGCATCTTGCAGCCAAATGTTACGCAAGGCACGCGATTTGCTTGAAACTTCTTTCAAGTTCTTTCGTCTAAGTTGCTAAGGATCGATATTTATGGGCGCAAGTAACCTCTCGCGATGGAGGAGGATGGAAAAAATGCAAACCGCGGCTAACAGACATGAATCCAGAACGACCGGTAGCCAGGGAATAGTTTACCGCACGATTTGTCAGAATCCCGGCTGCGGGTTCAAGTTCGATCTTAGAATAACGCCCGAAAACGCGAGCCTGCTCAGCGGCTCGATGGCATGTCCCCACTGCAAGCGGCACGGTGGCCAACTGAAATCGCAGGGACGCATCAGCGAAAAGCTGTTCGCGGCCAAGCTGCTGTTCCGCCCGACCGGGGTGGGCCCGACGCGCAGCGAAGACGACGAGGGAGCGGACTCCCGCTATTAACACGGCTGCAGATCGTCTAAGCTTGGCAGTCCGTCACTAGATCCGCAGACCTATCATTACGCGCGCGCCGTCCGGGAAACTGGACGGCGCGCGCGTTTTTTTGAGCAAGATTTGAGGAGGATTAGCTATCAGCCGCCGGCTACCGGCACGGCGGCGATGCCTTGCAGGTTGCGGATGCTCGGGCGCTCCATCATCCGCTTGATCCAGGCGTCGATGTTGTTGCGGTTGTTGCCCAGCACGTCGATTCCTATTTCGTTCAGTATCAGCATCCGCGGCGCGAAGCCGATGTCGGCGACTGAGAACTCGCCGGCGAGAAAATTGTTGCCCTGCAATTCGTGGTTCAGGTAGTCGAGCACGCGCTCGACTGACTGATGGAGGCGCTGAACGCGAGCCTGGTCGCGGTCGCCCTCGGGCTTTGAGACCTCGGCGATCAGCTGGCCGACCGGCGGCGTGAACGACGTGTCGGCGAAATCCTCGAACAGCCGCGCCCGCGAGCGCATCGCACTCGAGCCGACCGGCGGCAGCACCGGCGGCTCGGGATATTCGTCCTCGAGATACTCATTGATGATGGTCGAGTCGTAAATCGTCGTGTCGTCGTCGACCAGCACCGGCACGCGTCCGAAGGGATTCAGCCGCAGGAATTCGGGTTTGCGATTTTCGTGCTGGGTCAAATCGACCGGGACCAGGTCGTAGGTCAGGGCTTTCTCGGCCAGGACGATGCGGACCTTCTGGCCGTAGGGGCAGGAAACGAAGTCGTAGAGTTTGATCATATCGGGCAAGTCCTCATTCGGCTTGCGCCGCGACGGTAATCTTCAAGCTGGCCTCAACCTCGGAATCGAGCTTGACCGGCACCGTGAAATCTCCGAGCTGCTTGATTGGCTCGGGCAGGTGAATTTTGCGCCGTTCGATATCGAGACCGTTCTCGCGCAGCGCGCGCTCGAGATCGATGTTGGTGACGGAGCCGAAGAGTTTGCCTTCCTCGCCGGCGCGGGCGTTGATCGTCAGCGCGAGCGCTTCGATTTTCGCCTTGACCGAGAGCGCGTCTGTCCGCTTGATCTCGCGCCGGCGCGCGGCGGTGCGCTTCTGATGCTCGAAGGCGCGGAGATTTTTCTGATCCGCCTCGACCGCGAGCTTGCGCGGCAACAGGTAGTTGCGCGCGTAGCCGGCGCGGACCTTGACCACGTCGCCGGTCCTTCCCAAGTTGGGAAGATCCTCGTTGAGTATGACTTGCACGTTCATCGTCTTTGCCGCCTCGTTGTCTTGACCGAAGTGTTTCCGCCCCGCATCTAGAAGAAATCGCCCAGGTTGTTCGCTTCCGGGCTGGGGGGCTTGAGCCGCCGGAAGTCGATCCACATATCGAAGACGCCCGCGATACACACGAGCGCAGCCACCACCGGTTGCGCGAATACGACAAAATAGATGATGCCGCGTACGATCGACGGGACCGAAAACGACTGGAAATAGAATCCGACAATCGCAAGTCCCTGGCAAAAATATACGGCCGCAATACAGATGAAGCCGTTGAGCGCGATGTCGCTTACCGCCGGAACCGGAATGAACAGCCCGAACCCGCTCGCGAGCAACAACCACACCAGCCATTCCTTCGCCGACCATCGCGAAAGATCGCCAAACAGGTTGTATGCCAGCCGCTGCGGCCCGGCCCATCGCCAGAACACGCGCAGGTTGAGCAGCATCGTGCTCGCGGCGACCAGCATCGCGAACGCCGGCGACAAACGCATCGTGAGCGAGATGACGCTCGCCTGCGTGTCGGCCGGAATCGTCTGTTGAATGCCGAGAAGCTTGTAGAAGTCCTGCCCGCGCGCCATCCCCAGCGCAAGTTCGTCGTGGACGGTTTTGATGAGCGCGTCGGGACCGCCAATCACGACGAGCGCGGCGACGACCGACGCCGCCACCATCGCGCCCGCGCCGACCGCAGTGATCGTTTCAAAGGAGAAGCGGCGCTCGAGCATATAGCATGCGATCGCGGTCGCGAGGCCGAATGACACGAAGTAGCCGAGGCCGCCGTACATTCCCGCGAGGATCGTCACGAATGCGGTCGCGAGCAGGACCGCGATAGTCGCTCGGAGGTTGGGACTGGGACGCCCGACCGCATAGACGATAATCGGCGCGGGCGCGAGCATCATCAGAATCCCGCCGAGCAATGGTATCGCGCCGCCGGCGAGGAAGAATGCCCCCGCCAACGCAGCCGCACGAACCATCCCAATAACAGCTTTGCGCGTCACTGGATCAAGCCGGGCTATACACCGAGCGTCGAGAACGGCAGCAGCGCGAGCACGCGCGCGCGCTTGATCGCGACGGCAAGTTGGCGCTGATGCTTGGCGCAATTGCCAGAGGTTCGGCTCGGGACTATCTTGCCGCCCTCGGTGATGAAGCTGCCGAGCGTGCGCACGTCTTTGTAATCGACCTTGAGCGTCTTGTCGGCGCAGAAGCGGCACACTTTGCGCCGCCCGCCCGGGCGTCCGCGACGCATTCCGCCGCCGCGACCCTCACCGCCGCGGCCTTCGCCGCGATCGCCGCCCTCGGGACGTGGGCCGCCGTAGCGTCCGCCGCCGCCCTCGCGCGGCCGGTCGCCGCCTCTTTCCGATCTTTCCTCGTCAGCCATTTAGAGTCCTTTTTCTTCGGTTGTTCTATTCGATTTATTCCGGTTCGGTCGGCTCGATCGACGCAGCGACAACTTCGAATCCGGCGTCGGTCTTAAAGCTGCCCTTCAATGCTCTCATTCTTCCGATCACCTTAACCTGCCGACCCAGCTCCAGGACCTTTTCTGCGGTCAGCGCCGCTTCACCCGTCATCACGATCCCAAGTCTTAGTTCCTCGCCGGGCGTGCCGCATTCGACGGTGAAGCGGAGGACGGGCGTGCCGGCGGGAGTGATGCGAACTTGGGGCTGACCGAGCAGCCGGCCGTCGATCTCAATCCGGTTCCCTGTCACCTTCGGGCCCGGCGATTTCCTCGACCGCTGCTTCCATTATTTCTTCGGGAGCGTCGGGCGCTTCCTCGACGCGTTCCTCGCGCGAGGCCATCAGAGCGGCTGCGCGCGCTTCCTGCGCTGCCTTGGCCTCCGCGATACGGCGGTTGCGCGCTTCGAGTTCCTCGCGCGCCTTGGCCACGTCGGCGTTGTCGTCCACGAGGACAGACAGGTAGCGCAGGACAGTGTCGGAGATGCGCAAATTGCGCTCGACCTCGTTCATCACGGGACCCGGCGAAACGTAGTCGAGACGAACGTAGAAGCCGCGGCGCTCGCCCTTTATCTTGTAGGCGAGCTCGCGCGGGCCCCACTCCTCGGTTTCGATCATCTCGCCGGCGCCGGCCGCGATGATCCCTTCGTAGCGTTTGATGGCTTCCTTGATTTGGGGGTCGCCCGAATCAGGGCGGAGAATAAAGATAGTTTCGTAGCGCCGCATGCGCTTGCTAAGTCCTCCTTACGGATTTCAGCCCCAGGTTGGAGCAAGGAGCAATCGCTTACAGTACCATCGCGGGTATGCGGTCTCAAGGCTGAATCAAAGGAATTTGAGGGTCGCAAACGGCGGACTTGCCATTGGCGGGCGGTCTGTTAAGAGAAGATGCGGTCGCGCTCGAGCGATTCAGGAGGATCCGTCCATGGCCAAGCCCAAAAAGAAAACAATGAAAGCGGCGCCGAAGGCCCGCAAAGTCGCTCCCAAAGCGGTCAAGGGAAAAAAGGCCGCATCCAAGGTCGTCAAGCGCGCGGTCGCGGTCAAGGCTGCGAAGCCAGCGCCGAAGAAACCCGCGAGGCCTATTGCAGACACGGTTGCTGAGATCGTGACGGCCGCCACCCGCGCAACCGTCGATATCGAGAGCGCGGCCGGGCGGATGGAGCGCGCAGCGGTGCGAAAAGTCGGTGAGGTTGCGGCCAGGGCGACGCGCGCCGTGAGGAACGCCATGACCCATTCGCCAAAGCTCCCCGGCTACGACGAGCTGCCGGTGCGGGCAGGCGCGCCGGCGGGCGCGGCTTGGGGCGTGTTCGGCAACGACGACGAAGTCGGCACGATCAACCTGCTGACTCCAGAGCGCGTGGTTGCGGCAGCGTCGTCGATTCGCTCGGGCAAAGTGTTCGCGCTGAATCTGCCGATCAACATCCCCGACCCGCCGCTGTTCACGCGCGGCAAGCATTCGCACACCGTCAAGATTTTCCCGGGCGCCGATTTCGTGCTCGACGACTTCCTGGACAACTTCTATCCGCAGGCGTCGTCGCAATGGGACGCGCTCGCGCACGTGAAGCATCCGATGTACGGCGCGTACAACGGGATTCCCGACAAGGAGATCACCGGGCGCGGCGGGATGAGGCTGGGGATCGACAACCTGGCGCGGCGCGGAATCGCGGGGCGCGGAGTGCTGGCCGACGTGGCGCGGTACTACGATCGCATCGGCAAGTCGATCAACTTCACCAGGGCCGAATCGATTCCGCTCGCGGACGTGCAGGCTACGCTCGAAGATGAGGGCGTCGCGCTGCAGACCGGCGACATCCTGCTGATTCGTATCGGATGGACGAAGTTTTACCTGTCGGCGAGCGCGGAGATTAAGGCGGAGCTGGCGAAGGAGACCGTCGTGCCGGGAATCGAAGGCAGCGAGCGGACTGCACGCTGGCTGTGGGACAATCACCTGGCGGCGGTCGCGTCGGATTCGCCGGCGCTCGAAGCGTTGCCGAAAACCGCCGGACACGAAATGGAGTTTCTGCATTTCCACATGCTCGCGTTCTTTGGGATGCCGATAGGCGAGATGTGGAATCTCGAGGCGCTCGCGGAAGATTGCGCCGCCGATGGAGATTTCGATTTTTTCCTGACGTCAGCGCCGCTCAACATCCCGGGCGGAGTAGGCTCGCCGCCGAACGCGCTGGCGATCAAGTAGCAGCTAAGGTCAACGGAGGCAGACGCGCTTGCGCGCGCGGGATTCTTCGCTGCGCTCTGAATGACACAAAAACCAGCGCGGTCGCTCTTGTCATTCAGAGCGCAGCGAAGAATCACGGAAGGCAACGCACAAGAGTGTGGCTTTTCAGTGGCCCGCTTTAGTCAGCGCCTCGGTGGTGAAGAAACTCTTGTCCACCGCTCCCATGTTGATGTACCAGCATTCGCGCTCGGGCGTGTCGGGGCCGGGCAGGTAGCAGGTCGTCGAAACTCCGGATTGCACGTCGATGCTCGAGGCGGCGACGATGAACTCGCGCTTGAACGGATAGACGGCAATCTTGGCGTCAGGCACCGGGCGGTCGCGATACGTATTCAGATAAATCTGCGTCTTCCACAACTCGCCCTTCTGATCGTAACTATCGACGTAAGGATTGAACCAGCCCTCGCCGTCGACGTACACGATCGTCTTCGACTGCAGCACGCCCTGGATTCTCTCGGGACGCGGCGTCACTTCGACCGCGTAGAGATGGCGCATCTCCCAATCGTCGGTGCATGAGGTCGCGCCGCCGTCCGTCGCGCACGGATGCGCCGGCGAGTTCTGCGCATGTACGCATGCGAGCATGTTCTTGTCGCCGAGATATTTGAAATAGTACTCCTGCGGCTTCGCGCCAAATCCGCCGGAGTGATCCGCGTCCCAGGTCGAGAGGCCTGGCGAGGAACTCAAAAGCACTTCGTTCACTCGGCGCACCCGCCGCGTTCCGGCCAGGAATGCCCAAGTGTCGTCGGCCTTCATCGAATCCCAGTAGCGATACAGGATTGCGCCGCTGCCCCGATCTTCGGCGGGCGCGAGAGTCGGATACGCCGCGGCGCGCGACCAGATACCGGTGGTCTTGAAATCCGGATCGGCCGGCAGCGGCTCGACCTCAGTGCGTCCGATATCGGAGTAGCCCGCCAGATGCCCGACCTCGGTCAGCGTCATCAGCGACTGTTGCGCGCCGGGATTTTGCTTCGCCACCTGGCATTCGAAAAAGCGCAGGTCGTAGTCGTCGCTCGC
>NZ_DATEQZ010000089.1:0-6380 GCF_035272065.1 Binatus sp. (SeqCode) | reverse complement strand
CGCTGCCGCAATTTCCTCGACGCGCGCCAGCGCCGCACTCTCCTCGATCAACGCCTCGAGGCCAATCCTGTTTTTCAGATGAAGCTTCGTTTCGAGCTGCGTCAGCAGCGTGTCGAAAAACCAGATGTCGCGCGGCGCCTTCGGCTTCGGCACGATGATGACGTCGAGCTTGTCGCCCGCGCCATCGACGACTTCGATCACATCGTCGTGCGCCCAGTGCGTGTCCGCGCCGTTGACCCGCACCGCGCGAACTTTTTTGCCCCAATCGAGATTGCGGAGGGCATTGACGGCGTTCTTGCGCGCCGCTTCTTTCTGCGCCGGCGCGACAGCGTCTTCGAGGTCAAGAAACACCATGTCGGCCGCGGTCGCCATCGCTTTCTCGATCATTTTCGGACTCGAAGCGGGCGTCGAAAGTTCCGAACGTCTTAGTCGAAGCATCATGATTGCTCCTTGTGCGCGATTGATATTCCCGCGTCAGCCAGCACCTGCTCGGTATGCTCGCCCAGCCGCGGCGCGCGCGCGTAAATTCCCGACGGTGTGCCCGTCAGCTTGATCGGACATCCTGCGAGCGTCAGCGGAGGATTGTCGCCGGGCTGTTCGACCTCAACCAGCATGCCGCGCGCCCGCGGATGGGGATCCTTGAAAATATCTTTGGCCGAATTCACGGGGCCAACCGGCACTTTGCCGCCGATCGCATCGACGATTTCGCGCGTGCTATGCGCCTGCGTCCAGTCGCTGAGAATGCCGCGCACGAATTCAGCGTTCGCGACGCGCCGGTTAACGTTGCGGGTGCGATTGTCAGTCGCGAGCGCAGGCCGGCCGATCGCATCGCAAAGAACCTTCCAGTGATTTTCCCCGGGCGCCGCAATAGCCACGGCGCCATCGCGCGTCGGAAAAATATCGAACGGACACAGCACCGGCGTCCCGTTACCGCCCGGCTCCCGCACGATGCCGGCGCCCGAGTAGCTGTAAACGATCATCTCGCTCAGCGCGAGGATCGCGTCGTACATCGCCACGTCGAGAAATTGCCCCTGCCCGCTCCGCCGCGCCGCGTGAATCGCGGACACTACTCCGAGCGCGGCGAGCGTGCCGGGGTAGATGTCGCCGACCGCGGGGCCGGCTTTGTAACCGCCGCCGTCTCGCGGACCCGTGACGGCAACCAACCCGCCCATGCTCTGCGCGACGATGTCGAAGGCCGGCCATTCCGCATACGGACTCGCGCCGGTGCGCGGATCGCCGAAGCCGCGAATCGCGGCATAGACGAGCGCGGGATTTATTTCGCGCAGGCGCTCGTAGCTGATGCCCGCGCGATCCATCACGCCGGTCTTCGCATTCTCGACGACCGCGTCCGCCGTCTTTGCGAGTTTGAAAAACGTCTCGCGGTCCGCGTCGCTCTTGATGTCGAGCACGATGCTGCGTTTGTTGCGATTGACGCTCGCGAAGTAACCGCCGTAGTCGCATCCCTTTCGATCGGCAGGATGCGGCCCCAAGCTGCGGCTCATGTCGCCGGCGGGCGGCTCGACCTTGATAACGTCGGCGCCAAGGTCCGCCAGCAGCATCGTGCAGTACGGACCAGCGAGCGCCTGCGTGAGATCCAGTACACGAACGTCCGAGAGCGGTCCCGTGCGCGCAGTCATCGATTGCCCCAATGCGAGCGGCGCTTGATCAGCACCGTGCGCTCGCCCTCAAAGACGATCGTCCCGTCGTGCTTGGCGCCCCAGTGCTTGAAGCGCACGATGCCGGCGTCGTCGCGATCGGCGTCGCGCTTTTCGAGCACCTCGCTGTATGCGTACAGCGTGTCGCCATGAAAGACCGGCGAGGTGAACCTGATTCCCGTGAGGCCGAGTTCGGCGAGCGCATTTTCGCCGGTGTCCTGCGTCGCCAGCCCGATACAGACTGAGCCGGTCACCAGCCCGAAGACGAGCCGCTGGCCGAATTGCGTCGAGCGCATGCGATGCTCGTTATAGTGGCCATCGGCGGTGTTAAGCACGAGCTTCGTGAGCATCTGATTTTCGATCTCGCCGATGGTGGTGCCGCGAGCGTGACGCAATTTCGCGCCGACTTCGAAGTCTTCGAAGTAATTTCCCGTCCCGGTCAGCTTCGATATCAACGTGCTCACTTTCTTACCCTAGGCAGCAGGCGGTCGGAGATAATCCGCAACTGGATTTCGGAAGTGCCCTCGAAAATTTTTGTCAGACGCGCGTCGCGCCAGTAGCGCTCGAGCGGAAAGTCCTTGGTGTAGCCGTAGCCGCCGTGAATTTGCAGGGCCTGGCTGGTGACGCGCTCGGCCATTTCCGAGGCGAACAGCTTCGCCATCGAAGCCTCTTTGTCGCATCGCCGCTTGCTGTCGACTTCCGTCGCGACGAAGTACATAAGCTGTCGCGCCGCTTCGATCTCGGTCGCCATCTCGGCCAGCTTGAATCGAATCGCCTGGAACTCTCCGATCGGCTGCCCGAACGCGACCCGCTTCTGCGCGTAGGCAAGTGAGTCTTCCAGCCCGCCGCGTGCAAGCCCGATCGCACGCGCCGCGGTATGCACGCGCGCCACCTCGAGCCCGCTCACGGCGCCGTAGAATCCTTTGCCCTCGCCGCGGTCTTCGCGCTCGCGCCCCAGCAGGGCGTCGGCCGGCAGCTTGAAATTGTCGAAATGCAGCTCCCACGTCTTCCACCCGAAGTAGCCGATCTTACGAATCGGCGAGCCCGTCAGTCCCGGTGGAAACTTGCCGCGCTCCTTGAGCACCAGGAACTGGCTGATGCCCTCGTGACGGCGGCGCGGATCGGACGGCTGTTTGGTGCGCGCCAGCACCGAGATGAAGTCCGCGCCGTCGGCAAACGTGCACCAGGTCTTGGTGCCGTTAAGCATCCAGCCGTCGCCGTCGCGCGTCGCTTTGCACGAGACGTTGGCGAGGTCGGAGCCCGCGTCGGGCTCCGACAGCGCAGCCGCGCCGAGAAATTCTCCGCGCGCCATCCGCGGCAGGTATTCGCGCCGCTGCTCCGCCGTGAATCCGCCGCCTAGTCCGTTGCCGCGCGCGATTATGCTTGCGACGCTCATCCACGCGCGCGCGAGTTCCTCGGTGATCAGCGCGTACTCAAACGCCCCCAGGCCGAGCCCGCCGTATTCCTCCGGGATGACGACGCCGAAGTAGCCCATCTCGGCGAGCTTGTCGCGGAGCGCCATCGGGATGTCGCCTTGCTCGGGGTCGAGCTTGTTCGCGATGGGCAGGACTTCGTTCATCGCGAAGTCGCGCGCCGCATTCTGAATCATCCGCCGCTCGTCGTTCATGTAACTCACAATGGCGCTCCTCTGCGTTTGGCGACGAGGTTGGTCCGCTCGTAGCTGATGACGAGTTCGTCGCGTTGATTGCGGGCTTCGGTGCGCCAGGTGACGATGCCGAAGTTGCCGCGACTTGCGGATTCGCGCGTCGAGACCACCGTGCTGCGCGCGCTAAGTGTATCGCCGGGATAAACCGGGCGATGAAATTCCAAACCGTTGATGCCGAGAAATGGGCCGCCCGCTTCGCTCAAATCCTCGACCGAAATGCCGACCACCGTGCACGCAACCAGCATCGGATTAACGACCACGTCGGGATGACCGTGCACGCGCGCATACTCGGCGTTGAAGTACAGCGGGCAATGCGCGAGCGTCGCGGTGGTGAAGAGCGAATTGTCGCCGGCGTTTATCGTGCGGCCCCAATGATGCTCGAAGACCTGGCCTTCGCGGAATTCTTCGAACGAATGGCCCTTCGGCACCAGCTTGAACTGAGTGAAATCGGGACCTGCCATAAACCATGTTCCTAGCAGAACTCTCGTCGCGCCGCGAATTCAGCGGCGAGCTTCTAATCATCAACCGACACGTGCGAGCCCGGATAGAACGCCTTCTCGAATGATGGCCGGGCTCTTATCCGCGCGTACCAATCCGTCATGTTGGGCAAGTCGCGCCAGACATCTTCGAGGCCGATGTCCGACATGCGCACGATCGTCGGCAGGACGCACAGGTCGGCGAGCGAAATCGAGTTCCCGGCCAGCCACTCAGTTCCCTTCGTGATTGCGCCGTCGATTCGCTCGACTGTCTGGCGCAATCGCTCCGTGGATTCGTCCACCTGATCTTTCGAGAAGCCGTCGGTGCCGAAGCGCCGGTAGTGACCCTTGCGCAGCGGCGTCGCTTCGATGTAGCGCGCGCGTTGCGTGTCGCTCATCTGGCGCCATCCCTTGAGGAAAAGCCCGTTGAACGACGGCACCCGAATCGCCGCCGTCGGCACCTCCTCGATGTACCGCAGCCACGCGCGAACCTTCGCCCTTCCGTAGGCGTCGCGAGGCATCAGCGCGGTACCTTCGGCTGGAGCGATCTCCTCGAGATATTCGCAAATCACCGATGAGTCGATGACGGGCCGGCCGTCATGCACCAATGTCGGCACGACGCCGTTGGGATTGAGCGCGAGGTACGCGGGCTTCAGATGATCGCCGGTCGCAAACTCGATCGGATGACTCGTCCATGCCAGACCTTTCTCTGCCAGGCACAGCCGGGCCTTCTGACTGCACGTCGAAATATGTGCGTGATACAGCTCGAGCATTTGCGTCTCCTCCGACTCTCGAAGCGCTAACTTACAACTATTCCGCCGCTTCCAGAAAATGGCCGAATCGTGCAAGATGGCGCTGATTCACAACCATTGGAGACTCGCATGAAGACAGAGACTGTTGAATACAAGGACGGAGACGTAACGCTTCGCGGCTATCTGGCTTTCGACGACAAGAAGTCCGGCAAGCGCCCGGGCGTTCTCGTGATGCCGGAAGCGTTCGGCCTGGGCGACCACGCGAAGAAGCGAGCTGAGCGGCTGGCAGAGCTGGGCTACGTCGCTTTCGCCGGCGACCCTTACGGAAACGGAGTCGAGGTCTCAAGCCTGCCGGAGGCGATGAAGCTCGCGACGCCGTTGTTTACCGACCCGTCGAAACTTCGCAAACGCGGGCGAGCCGCGCTCGATCATCTCGCGTCGATGCCTCAGACCGACGGCGGGCGACTCGCCGCGATCGGATTCTGCATGGGCGGCACGTTTTCGCTCGAGCTTGCTCGCGACGGCGCGCCACTCAGAGGGATAGTCAGCTTTCACGGCGGCCTCCAGACGCAGCGGCCCGCCGAGCCTGGCAAAGTCAAGGCGAAGATCCTCGTTTGCACCGGCGCCGATGACACCATGATCCCGTTCGAGCAGGTCAATGCCTTCGAGGCCGAGATGATCAAAGCCGGCGCGGACTGGCAGGTCATCACCTATGGAGGCGCGAAGCACAGCTTCACCAATCCGCAATCGGACAGCCTCAGGATGCCGGGCATCGGCTACAACAAGCTCGTGGACGCGCGATCGTGGAAGGCGATGGCTGATTTCTTCGAAGAGATATTCGCATCCTAGCGGCGAGATCTCTTCCTGGAACGAGTCTTTGTAGGTATGGGGCCAGCATTCTCGACAGGCTCCGCGCGATTCCAGGCGGCGACTATTGCGAACATCATGATCAGAGCCATCAAAGCGGTGGTAGCTAGAGATATATAGTAGGACCATCGGCGAATAGCTGTAGGACGCAACTCGATCGTGACATCGTGTGTTCCGGCCGGGACGTTGAAGGTTATCTCTCCACTCTCAGGCGCGGGTGACGTCGCAACTTCCCGATCGTCAACCAGCACTGTCCATCCCGGATAGTCGAAGAGCGAATCCTCCATGAGAGCGGCCTCGCTCGCATCGACCTTGAACGACTGGCGATTCGAGCTGACGGCGAGTTGAGATACCACGGGCGCGGATCGCACACCTTTGAGCAGGACATTTTCGAAGTAAGGACGGTAAAGCACCGTCCGCGGCTCATATTCTTCGCGAGTCGTCGTGTTTATCCCCAGGTGAGCGATCGAATCTGCACCGTAATACGCTTCATCATAGGTCTGAATTCCCTTGGGTTGGGTATGCGCGATGTTGAGTAGTACCAGGACTACAATCGCTACCGATGCCAGCCGGGGGCCTATGCGCTCGAAGGCGTAGAGCGCCAACAGCGGCATGAACAGGGCAGGAACGCAAAGCGTGCGCTACGGATAAGCCAGGTATTGAAGCGTGGCGACGTGCTCCCAAATCGTCCATGACAAATCGGTGGCTAACAACGCGGCGATAATCGACGCGCCGGCAAAGACCAGCGCGTCCAGGCGGCGTGTAAGGTTTGCCGCACGCATCGCGATAAGGACTCCCGTGATCGCCAAGGCTATGTGAACGAGTCCTAGCAGGGTGTTGAGAAACGCCTCTTCGATGGGATCGACGGAAGGTTTTGCATCGGTATAGTGGAACGAGGCCAGTTGGGTTGAGGAGGAAGCGGAAGATGCGAGGATACGATCGGGCACAGAGCACGATGCTGACG
>NZ_DATEQZ010000088.1:0-8343 GCF_035272065.1 Binatus sp. (SeqCode) | reverse complement strand
CATCCTCGGCCGGCAGCGTGCGCGAGCGCAGCCTATCCCGCAGCTCCCTGCGCTCACTCGGCGTCAAGCAAAACTCTCCTGCAAGCATGCCTCATGATACAAGAATCCGATACCAATGTCACCGTTACAGGCCACTAGTATAACCAAAGCGACGTATATTTCCGGCAGGCTAACGATCCGCCCATCGAAGTGCCCGGCAAGCGAGGCGGAAGGTGTCTGGCGCGCCATCTTGTCCGCGCGGCGCTAGCTCTGTTCCAAAGATAGTTGGTCCGAACTACAGCCACCCGTCCGAGTTTGGCGAAGTGAATCGTATGTAGCTGAAAGATTGGATCATAGCACCACCTCCGGCTTGGTCGTGCCGAGCAGGACTCCGCCCACTGCTCGAGCAAGCGGGTCGGGAACCAGGTACGCGTGCGCCATGGCACCCTGCACGTCCTGAAAGCGGCGCTGCAGTGGATGATCGAGGAAGATCGCGCGGCCCGTCGCGGCACGGAAGAGATCGCCGATAGTCTCAGCGACAATCTCGCAACCGCGATTCATGTTCCAGCGGATTTGGGCGCGCTGGCTCATCGAGGCAGCCTCGCGTGCCTCGGCCATCTGCCACAGCTCGGTCGCGTCGGCGCGCATCTTTGCGATCGTCACATCGATCGCCCAGATAGCTTCCGCGAGACGGCGCTGACTGAGCGAGTCGTCCGCGGCTTTGAGGCCGAACCCAAGCTTGCGGTCTTTTGTCAGATCGATCCATGTATCGACGAAGCCGCGGGCCGAGCCCAAAACCGACGCGGCGAGCGCCATGTTGAACACGACCGACCAGGGCAAGCGGTACAAAGGCCCGTCGTTGAGTCCCTGCCCCGGTAGCGGACGGTTCATCGCGTAGTCGAGGTGAGACTGGGTTCGATAGTCAGGAACGAAGGTATCTTCGACCACGATGTCTTTGCTACCAGTGCCTTTAAGGCCCGCAACGTGCCAGTTATCGTCGATGCGATACTGCTCACGCATTAGAAGGAATGATCGGAAGTCGGGTACCTTTGCGCCGCCGATATCCTCGACGCCGGCGACAGCGCCAAGGTTCACTCCTTTGCAGTGATCGCAGCCCGACGAGAACGACCATCGTCCAGAGACCTTATAGCCGCCTGCGACCTTCTCGGCTTTGCCGGTAGGATTGAAAGACGACGAATGCATCGTCGCAGGATCCTCGCCCCACATCTCGCGCTGAGCCCTCTCGCTGAACAGTGCGAGTTGCCACGGGTGGACGCCTATGACACCCGCGACCCATCCGGCCGACGGTGACGCGCGCGAGATCTCGATCGTCGCGTCGATGTACTCGACCATATTGACTTCGCCGCCGCCCCATCGCGCGGGCTGCAAGCATCGCAGGAAGCCGACGTCGAGCAGGTGGTTCCACGTGGAGTCGCTGAGCCTCCTTAGCTGGTCGTCTCCGGTTGCGGCCTCAGTAAATTGCGGCGCCAGCAGTTTGGCTTTCTCGACCAGTTCCATCGTGATACTCCCTTGGCGTGAACTCGCTTGCCGGTTTCGACTGACGCAATAACGCTTATTGTTGCGAGCATCAACTGGTTCTTCGTCACCTTCGCGAAGGGGCCAACGAGATGGATGACGGACGCCTCAAGGAAATTGCCGATCGCCTGATGAGCGCGGCGCAGACCCGCAGAGGAATCGCTCCGCCGGCGGCGGAGGCAAACCTCTCTGCCGTCGACGCGTATCGAATACAGATGATCAACGTCGAGCGCAGCGTCGCCGCGGGACGCCGGGTCGTCGGCCGCAAGGTGGGTCTGACAAGTCTCGCGATGCAGAAAATGCTGGGCGTCACCGAACCCGACTTTGGCCATCTGTTCGACGACATGATCCTGGCGAGCGACGATAAGTGCGAGCGCAGTTCGCTTTTGCTGCCGCGCGTCGAGCCGGAGATCGCATTCGTCCTGTCGCGCGAACTTCGCGGCCCGGGCATCAGGCGCGACGATGTGATCGCGGCGACTGGCTATGTGACGCCAGCCATCGAGATAATCGATACGCGCATTCGCGATTGGAACATCACGCTTGCGGATACGATCGCCGACAACGCCTCGTCGGCTCGAGTCGTGCTCGGCAAGGAGAAAACATCACCGACGGCCTACTACCTCGCGAGCGTTACGATGACGCTCGAAAAGAACGGAACCCAAGTCGAGCAAGGCGTCGGCGCCGCCGTGCTGGGGCATCCGGCGGAACCGGTCGCATGGCTCGCCAACAAGCTCGCGGAGTTTGGACAAACCGTGGCCGCCGGCAGTATCGTCATGCCGGGCGCGTTGTGCCGCGCAATTGACGTGGCTGCCGGCGATTTAATCACGGCGCGGTTCGGACCGTTGGGCGCGGTCAGCGTCAGGTTCGTCTGATGGAGTCAAGGCCAAACCAGAGTTGGGGAGAAAACCTACATGAGTCGCGCAACGTCGGAAGATCACTCAGGTTCCGCATACGACCTGGCAACGCCGGAAGCAGACCTTGATCTGGTCGCTGTCGGCAAAGGCACGCGCGGCGGTGAGTTGCTGCGACGCTACTGGCATCCAATAGCGGTAGTCAATGAGGTCAAGGATGTACCAGTGTCAGTGCGCGTGCTCGGTGAGGATTTGATCCTGTTCAAAACACCGCGCGGCGAGTTCGGCCTCGTCTATCCACGATGCTGTCATCGCGGCACCACCTTGTACAACGGCAAGATCGAAGACCGCGGCATCCGATGTTGCTATCACGGATGGTTTGTTCGGCATCGATGGCAAGTGCCTCGATCAGCCGTGCGAGCCTAACGGTGGCGACAAGCGCGATTACTATCGGCAGCCGTGGTACCCGGTCCAGGAACGTTACGGACTGGTCTTCGCTTACATGGGGCCGACGAATCGCAAACCGATTTTAGCGCGATACGAGGCGCTCGAAGTTCTTCAGCCCGGCGAATGGATCGAGGCTGACGGCAGGAGTCTGGGATCGGGCGGCGACGTGATCGCTCCATGCAACTGGTTTCAGCATTGGGAGAACGTGATGGACCCCTATCACGTCGCGATCCTTCATTCGGCGTTCAGCGGAATCCAATTTGTTCCGGAGATGGCGGTGATGCCCGAAGTCTCCTTCGAGCACTCCGCCCTTGGCATCACCAGCACACAGGTCAGACTCATTGACGGGAAAGTTTTCCGCCGCGTCACCGAAGTGGCCATGCCGACGCTGCGGGTGGTTCCGAATCCGTGGGCGCCCGAGTTCAATCGCCCAGTCGAATCCATTGGCTGGACCTCCCATCGATGACACGCACTACCGAATCTTTACCGCGGGCCGCGCGTCGGAATCCGGACCTCTGTACTACCCACCGAAAGGTTTTCGGAGTTCGAACCGGCGATGGCAGGACATGACCGACGAAGAGCGCCAGCGTGCGCCCGGCGATTGGGAAGCGCAGGTGGGACAGGGACCGATCACCTTCCATTCGGAGGAACACCTGGCCTCGTCGGATCGCGGCATAGCTATGTTGCGGCATTTTTTTCGCAAGCAGATCGAGATGGTCAAGGACGGTGGCAATCCGGCGGGAGTATTTTTCGACGAGCGCGACGCTCTGATCGCATTCAAGGCCGGCAATTATCTGGAAGAGCCATCGCGAGCCTCGGCTTGAGCGGTAGCTAGTCTGATCGGACGTTGCATGACCGCCGCCGGGTCGCGACGATTCGCGCCGAGGATTCGATGACCGCTGGCGCCACTCCAATTCCCGAAGGCAAGTACGCCGTGACAGACGGCGGGCTGTCGATCCACTATCACGAAGCCGGAAGCGGCGAGCCGATCGTGTTCCTTCACGGCAGCGGGCCCGGCGCAAGCGGCTATAGCAACTTCAAGGGTAACTATCCTGTATTCGCGGCGAGTGGCTATCGCGCGATCGTGCCGGATCTGCCCGGCTTTGGTCTGTCCTCAAAGCCGGACACCAACTACGTGCTGGATTTCTTCGTCGAAGCCGCGCATGGGCTGGTCAGCAAGCTGGGCCTAGAGCGATGCACGCTGCTCGGCAACTCGTTGGGCGGCGCGATCGCACTCAAGTACACACTCGATCATCCGAACATTGTTAGCAGGCTGATTCTGATGGCGCCCGGTGGACTCGAAGAGCTTCCCGCCTATCTGCAGATGGAAGGCATTCGGAAAATGATCGAAGTCTTCTCGGCGGGCCCGATGGACACCGAGTCGATGCGCCGTTTGCTGACTCTGCAACTGCACGACCCTTCGCACATCACGGCGGAGCTGCTCGCCGAACGCGTTGGCGTATGCGCGACGCAACCTCGCACAGTGCTATCGACGATGCGCGTGCCCAACCTGGCCGAACGGCTCGGTGAAATCCGCTGCCCAGTGCTGGGCTTCTGGGGGATCAACGATCGTTTCAATCCCGTCGGCGGCGCGATGAAGATCCTCGAGCGATGCCAACAGGCGCGCTTCGTGATGCTGAATCGATGCGGTCACTGGGTGATGGTCGAGCACCGCGAGCTGTTCAATCGCACCTGCCTGGACTTCCTCCGCAACGGCTAGCCCTTGGCCCACTAGATGCGATTGTCCCGTCTACTCGCTGAGCGGGGCGCCGGAGTATCAGAGGAAGCCTCGCCACGGATGGCGTTGAGCACAAAAAGCAGGTCCTGCACGGAGTGGAATTCTCCGAGGAGCGCGGTGCGTGCGAGCAATGCCATCTCGTGATCGGTGATTTGGTGGTCCTCTCGTAGCGATTTCTCCTCGCAGAATAGACGCCACATCTCGCGTCTGGATGGCCTCGAGGAACCACTGGTGCTCTGAAAGGTGCTAATCTCTGCCATAGCAGCCCTCCTGTATGTCAAAATGTAGCATTTTTATACGTCATTGACCAGAGGTTTTAACATTAAAATGAGAGATTAGACATAATAAGAAACGTTTCTAAGAGTAACGATAATTCTAGCAGCGAATATTAGGCTATTAGATGCTAATGGATGTAGATTTGTCTTAAGTAAGTCTGAGCGAGGCAGACAATAGTGCGGAGCCTTTTTAGGCTGTCGGTTAAGCCTTGTCGCTTCAGTCTGGAAACCGCACCCGGACAATTGTGCTGTCGGCTATCGCCTGGCACGCCAGTATCCATCTTTGCTTCAGGTCGTTCTTGTCCAACACCTGGTTGTGGCGCAGATGGACCTCGCCCGCTTCGAGCGTGCACATGCAAGAGCCGCACGCGCCGCTCTGACATGAATGCGGCGCCTTCAATCCGGCGCGCAGCATCGCCTCGAGGATCGGTTCGCCGCGCGAGCAGCTCAGCTCGTGATGCACCCCGTCGAGCTCGACTTCGAGCTGAATTTTTCCAGTGGCACCCTGCTCCACGATGGGCGCCGCGTCTTCCTCGTCGGGCAGCGAGACGAAACGCTCGACATGAATTCGCGACGGCGCGGCATTGAGCCCGCGCAACGCTTCGAGCGCACAGTCCATGAACGCCTCGGGACCGCATACGTAACAGTCCGCGGGGATCCAGAGTTGCGAGAGTTCCGCGAGCCGCGCGATCGTCGGCAAACCGTGAACCGTGTCAAGCAAGTGAATCACCTGGAGCCGAGCCGGATGCTGATTTTGCAGCGCGTCCAGTTGGTCGCGATAAATCACCGAATCCTCGTCGCGGTTCGCATATATAAGGTGAAGGCGGCCGCGGCCCGCGATCAGCGCGGACTTAATGATCGAGAAGATCGGCGTGATACCGCTGCCGCCAGCGAAGAACAGAAAGTCGTCGTCGAGCGAGTGCGGCGTAAAGTGGCCGGCTGGCGGCTTAACTTCGATCGCGTCGCCCGCCTGGATTCGATCGCATAGCCAGTTGGACGCGCGGCCTTGCGCGACGCGCTTGACCGTGACGCGCGGCGGCTCATCGACCAGTGGGCAGCTCGCGAGCGAATAGCATCGCAGCAGATGCCGCCCGTCATGTGCGATACGCAGAGTTAGGAACTGGCCCGGCCGATAGCGGAACGCATCCGCGCACTCCGCCGGAATTTCGAAAACGATGGACTTCGCGTCTGCGGTTTCGTCGATCACCTCGAGGACGCGCAGCGAGTGGTAAGACATAAGTCTCAATGCGCGTTGGTGATCCGCAGCTGCGCACCGCTGATGAAGCGCGACTCGTCGGAAATCAGAAACAGCACCAGGTTCGCCACGTCTTTGGGATCGCAGAAGCGCGACGCCGGATCGGCGTCGTAGCCGACGCGTGCTGGATTGGGATTGCCCAGCAGCGGCAACGTCATAGGCGTCAGCACGCCGTCGGGATGGATCGAATTGCAGCGAATCCGGTAGCCGCAGCTCCTGCAGTGTACGGCGACGCTGTGGGTGAGCGCCGCCACCGAGCCCTTCGAGCCGCTGTACGACACCGCGAACGGCAGGCCTTCCGCCGCGACCGACGACATGTTGACGATCGAGCCGCCGCCGCTCGACTTCATCGCGGCGACGCCGTACTTGCAGCCGAGAAAATAGCCGTCGGCGTTGACACGGTGGAGCCTCTGCCATTGCTCGAGCGTCGCGTCTTCGATCGATCCCATGACGAGGACGCCGGCATTGTTGACGAGCCCGTCGAGCCGGCCAAATCGCTCGTGCGTCGCAGCCATCACGGCCTTCCAGTTGTCCTCGCTCGAGATGTCGTGGCGCACGAACATCGCAGCGTCGCCGATCTCTCGCGCGAGTGAGCGGCCGCCATCCTCATCGAGGTCGGTGACTACAACGCGAGCGCCCTCGCCGGCGAGCAAGAGCGCATCCTGCTTGCCGATACCGCTGGCGCCGCCTGTGACGATTACAACTTTTCCATTAACGCGTCCCATGCTTTTGCTTTCTGTCGCGGACTCTAGACCATCGCTTTAACTTTCTGTGCGCTTCGTATTATCGACGCGGCGGAGCGGCCGGCGCGCCTTCCCGACCAGATGCAATCCGCGAGCGCGAGCCCGCTGACGTAATGATTCGATGCGATCCCGACCGCTGTCCGGCCAGCGGCGTAGAGGCCGGACACCGTGCCGCCGCCCGCGGTTCTTACTGCCCCATCGGTCTCGTCAACCAGCAGGCCGCCGAGCGTGAGTGCGGCGCAGGGAAATACGCGCTTGTCGATCGAGATGTCGAGTGCGTATAGCGGCGGCGCTTCGAGTGGGTGCAGCAAGTCGCGCGACTTGCCCATCGGATCGTCGCCGCTGTGCGCGGCTCGGTTGTAGGTGTCCCAGCTTTGACGCATCGCGGTAGCGTCGGCGCCGATGCGATGCGCGAGATCCTCGATCGAGTTGGCACGCTTCGCGCCGGCATAAGTGAGGACGAGCGCGGGCACGCTCTGAAATCCCCACAGCTTGCCGGATAGCGCTTCCTTGACGGCGTCGCGGCGGATCGTCGAATCAATCACCAGCCACGCCTTGCCGCCGTGACTCTCGCACATTTCGTAGCCGAGCTTCGCGCCGTAAACTTCCTCGTTGCAGAAGCGCGCGCCGCTGGCATCGACAATCATGCCGCGGGCCCACGCGAGCGGAGGATTGATGAAGCGCCACGCAGACACGCGCTCCAGCCGCGCGGATTCTCCACCGACCGATTGGCCGAGACGGATACCGCTGCCGTCGCATCCTGATGTGCCGAGGCGGAAGTTGCGCAAGTACTTCGGGGCGTGGCGCGCTACCATTTCGCGGTTGAAGATGAAGCCGCCGGTGCTAAGCACGACTCCTGCGCGCGCGCGGACCATCAACCGCCGAGCTTCAGCGAGTTCTACTCCGAGCGCGCGGCGGCGCAGCATGTCCGAGATTCCCGGGGCGGGGTAGTACATTCGCTCGGCCCAGCGGCTTAGTCGTCGATGGCGCTTAGCAGCGCGGCTGTCTTTTTCGAATTGCCAGATCTCTGCGCCGAGGACAGCGCCACTTTTGTTGTCGAGGACCAGGCGCCGCACCGAGGATTGGGTCATCACGCGGGCGCCGGCGGCGTGCACGCTCTTGCGCAATGCCCGGAATAGCATCGCGCCTGACAGGCCCGCGCCTTTGACGCGATGGCCGCGCGGGGCGGGCGCATGTTTGCCCGCATACTCCTTAACGGTTTCGTTGCCGGAGAAATAAAGGTAGTAGCCGTCGGCCGGGTACGAGGTCTTGCACGGCGGCACGGTGGAATCGAACTCGACGCCATGCGCCTCGAGCCATTCGATCATCTCGACGCTGCGATCGCAGAAATCGCGCAGCGTCGCGCGGTCAACTGCATCGCCGACTTCCTTGCACAGATATTCGTACATCGCTTCGGGCGAGTCGTCGTAGCCGGCGGTCTTTTGAAATCGCGTGCCGCCGCCCGCATACACGACGCCGCCACTCTTGGCGCTCGCGCCGCCGCCGCCGAACCGGTCTG